>JBHEMX010000052.1:0-33779 GCA_046262355.1 Actinomycetota bacterium
CACCTCATCGCAGAAGCGCTTGGCGTCGTCCAAGAGATCAGTCTGCCGCTCTGCCAGGCCAAGTGTCACGAAGTCCTCCGAGAGAGAAGAATTATCGTCGTGTAATTCTCTCAAGTCCCGGTTCAGATCGCGAGCACTGAAGGCGAGAAAAACACCAACCACCTAGCTACGAGAACTTTCAGGGCAAGGATGTCACGGTTCGCTTGGAGGACGGCACCGAGGTCGAGGGCCACATCAGACGCGAGGACCAGACCGGCGAGGACACCGAGGGTCACGTCATCAGAGTCAGGTATGTGGACCAGAGCGGCGACGACACCCAGGCCAACCTGCTGCGTGCCGCCACCGACAAGGGTGAGCCGGTCTACGTGCGCTTCCCCGATGGGGCCGAGGTCAAGGGCCACGGTTACAAGATGTGAGGACTTCACCGGTGAGGACACCCAGGGCCACATCAGCCAAGCCGGGGATGGAGCGTTAGGGGCGCAGCTAGCAACGTCACCTCAGCGGCCCTCCTGTCGGTCCTGCGGAGCCAGCCAGGGCCGGGTGAGGGAAGGGGCCTGCGGCCCCCTTTTCCGAGCGTGTCAGGAGGCATGAGAAAGGCCCGGGTAAACCGGGCCTTCTCGCCCCCAAGGACGCATACTTGAGGACAGACAAAGCAACGTAGGACAGCTTACCGGGTCCTACGGGCACGGCAAGGGAACTTGCTGCTGGGACTCCGGTCCAGCCCGCGTGGTCCTCACGAGACGAGGCACACCGAACGCCGAGGCGGTGACAGCGGCGGGTAGGGCCTGCCGACACGAGCCGCCAATCCGAGGGTGACGTGCCACGGTCAAGTGCAGGCCCGGACGTGGACTCCGCCAACGCGTCACCCGAGCCCCGCGAGAGGGGCAGCCGGTCCTGGGGCAAGCGAGCAATACCCGTAGCCCCTACCTTCAACCTCTGACTCCCGATGTCTGACGCACACGGAGTGAGTGATAGGTAGCCCTGCGCTGGGCTACCTATGCCCTCCTTCCCCCTCTGTCCTCGGCTCCGGAGTGGGGCGCTCACTTCCACCGTCCCACCACGCGCTTGCACTTGAGGCAGTAGGAGGTGCCGTTCGGGTTGCGGTTGCGGTCCACCGGGCGGGTGTGAGTGCAGGTTGCCTCACTACTCGGCTGCTTCACCGCTGCTGGCGCTTCCGGCTTCCGTAAGGGCTTGCCGTTGCGGAGAGCGGTCTCGACGGCGAAGCGCACCCAGTCCGAGCGAGTCATGCCAGCGGCCTTCGCGGCAGCGTCTACCCGCTCCAACAGCTTCGCCTCCCAGCGCATGGTGACGACATTCATGGGGGCGCCACGCGTATTACGCGAGGGGGAATCAGGGGGGCGCGTATTACGCGCGACGGTCACGCTCTACCCGCCCAATCCACCAGGTGTTTTCTCTCGCTTTGAGCGCCGAAACGGCCTGGCCCTGCGAAACGCCGAAACGCCGCGTCACGCGTCCACCTCCACGGCCTCTTGCACCGGTCCCGCGTTCAGCTCCCGCAGGGCCTCTCCCACGGCTGCCCGGGCTTCGGGGTAGGGCGCGAGGGCAGCGAGCAGGACGGAGCGGAGCGACACCCACTCGGGTGCGACCAGGACGTTGACCTGCGTGTTCGTCTGTAGCTCGCCCTCCAGCCGGGCCAGCAGCTCGACGCAGCGCGTCGCCTCTCGTATGGCGCTGGTAGCGCCCAGGATGTGTTCCTTGCTCTTGGCCATCTGCAGCACGGCCACCGCCTGGGACAGCAGCGAGCGGGTGATGCGGACGTAGTCGAAGGGGCGCTCGGCCTCTTTCAGGGCGTGGTTCACCACGTCTGGGGGGACCGCTCTACGGGCTGCCTTGGCGTGATTCACGGGCGGTAAGAGGTGGCGCAGCTTGTGACGGCGCACAGAATCTTCCGAAAGTTGCCATTCCCGCGCTATCCCGCTCATGCTTCTGCCTTTGAACAGCGCTCCGTCGATTGCCTCTCGCTCGTCGTGTGAGCACACCAGACAGACGCGCGGCACTTACTTCTGCCCTTCCCTTTCGGGCACCTTCGTCTGTCGTTCCCGTAGTGCCTTGAGCTCTGGAAGCGTTGCTTCGTCCACGAGCTCGGTGCGTGGGCGTAACCACTTCGCGGTCGTCTTCACCTGGACCCAGCGGCGGCCAGAAGCCTCCTGCACTCCCCTCCCCGTCGTGACCCACCGCTCGACGCCGAGCGGCATCACAGCTACGTCGGCCGGGACCGCGACGTCATGCTCCGGGGCAAGGTCGTCACGTCGCAGGCTGCCGTAAAGCCACCGCTCGTAAGCCGCGTCCAGGGCGGTCATGCGGGATGGCCCCACCCGTCGGTCCTCACGGACACCCGGGGGCCACCCGGCCCCGTGAAGGCAGCTTCGCCACCCATGGCGCGCTGGACGTCTTCCAGCGAAGTGCGCGTGTCGCGCGCCCACTTGTCCCACTGCGCGGCCCACTCCGTAACGTCGTCGTGCAGCTCTCCACCCGGCATCGCCGCGACCTCCGCTTCGAGTGGGTCGGAGAAGCGCTCGACCAAGGCGGCGGCCTTCTCCCGGTTGGGCTCGCGCGCCACGGCCTTTTGCGCCTGCCACGGGAGGTGACGAATCACGGCGGCGTCGATGCCGCTCGCCGTCGTCTGAGGGCTGTTCCACACGGGACGCGAGGGGCGCGGCTCGGAGCGCGTCGGGCTCTCGCTCAGCTCTCGGCGCCAAGAGTCGTCGCGGGGGACCGCCTGCTGCTTGTGGAGCGTTTCCAGTTGGTCGGCCATGTGCTGCAGGTTCGGGTCGTTCAAGGTCATCTCGTCCTCTCCTTCGTCGTGTCTCGCTTGCGGCGTCGTGCTCGGGCCAACTCCAACTCCCGCTCCCACCTCTCAGGGTCTGCGCGGTAGGCGCGCTTCGCTTCGGTGTGGGCGGCGGTACATGCAGCGCACCGACATCCGCCCACGACGTAGTTGCTACGGGTGCCGTGTGTCCTCATGCGTCCTCCATGTCCACGTCTTCGTGTACGTCACTGTCTTCGGGTACGTCACTGTGAGCGCCGTTCCAGCGACGCTCGTAGGCGATTCGCAAGGGGATGCCACAAGCCGCGCACCACGCGCCCAACGTCACTCCGGAGCCGTAGACCTCGGTGACGTGGCGGCAGCGCACACAGACCAGCTCGGCGTAGCGGCGCACGCCCTCACGCTCGGTCACTCGTCGTCCCACAGCAGTTGCAAGACGCCTTCGGCCACGCTCTCGGTTGCTTCGGTCACGGCGATGGCGAAGGCGCCCGCGTAGTCGTCGGCTTCCAGAGCCTCGTGGAAGGCGCTCAAGACCTCCTGCTGGTGGGCCGCTTGTTGCTCAAAGAACATGGCCGCGTACGGCCCGCCGTCCTCACCACTCGCGACCGCGAGGGCGAAAGCCCGGGCGAAGTCGTTGTTGTGGAAGGCCCGGTCCAACCCCAGCCACTCGGCGGCCTGTACGTCTTCCATCACGCTCCTTCGTCTTCCAACTCGGGGTGTACTTGCTTCAACAGCTCGATGAGGTGGCGGGCGGCCGTCAGCAAGACGGCGCGTGCTTCTTGAGCAGCGGGGTCGGTCCACGGACGACAGGAGCGTGATGGCCTCGATGACGGCTTGTTGCAAGGGAGCGAAGGCGCGCCGGGCCAGGACGCCTTCTCGGTACAGCTCCGCGTGGCCGGGTCGTCAAAGCCGAGGGCCTTCATGGCCCCACCCCACGTCTCGTCAGTCACGCTCCACCTCTTCGTTCCGGAGCCACCCTCGCCAGCAAGTGGGCCTTCAACCACGTTGCCCTTTGCTGGTCCCACACTTCGTAGCCGCCGTCCTCTCCACGAAGTACCGCGACCTCGTCGGACCTGACGACCTGCCCTTCTTCCGTGCCGTAAGTGAACACAGGAGCGGGGACTTTCTTATCCACCTACGGCCCCTTCTCGTAATAACTCGGCGGCATGACGCCCTTGCCCCATCGCTGCGGCGGTGGCGATTGCCTCTGGCTGTCGTCCATCTGGACATGGACGACGCGGCCCTGGGCGGGCCGCTGGTCTGGCCCGTCCATCACGACCTGGACGCAAGCCTTCAGCCGCGACCCAATGCGGTCTCCGAACCGGTTGGACCACCCGGACGGCGGGACGTTCGTGGCGATGATGGTCTTGCGCCGACAGGAGGAGCGGGGGTCGAGGATGCTGTGCAGCGCCGACTCCAGGAACTCAGTCCCTCTATCGACGCCGAGGTCGTCAAGGAAGAGCAGACCGCAGCTCTGCAACAGCTCGGTGGTTTCCCTGACCGCTTCCCTTTCTCCCGTTCGCAGCTCAATCATCAGCGTCGGAGCGCTGCGGTAGCCGATGCGCCGGTCGTAGCCGGACTCGATGACGGCCTTCATCGCGCCCCACGCGTTGAAAGACTTGCCCACGCCCGTCTCCCCAACCAGCAGCAAGCCCCAGGGCCCGTCGTTGTACGGGTCCGCGATGAAGGCGTCCGTCCAGTCTCGTACCGGCTTGACGGAGATGCGGGCGCCCTTGAAATCCTCGGGAACGATGCGCAAGCGCCTCTCTATCTCGTCACGGCGCATGAGAAGGTGCTCGGCCTTGCGCTGAGCGTCGTACTCCTTGCGCTTCACGTCACGCTCTGCTTCCGTGAGCTTGGCCCACTCACCACCACGCTCGGCGTAGCGGCGCTGTATCTGGGCGAGTGCATCCTTGATGTGCGGCGGCGTGTCCCGCACGTAGGCGTCTGTCGTCATGCCAATCCCTCCAGGTAAGCCTCCGGGGGCGGATTCCGGTAGACACCGCCCGTAGTGGACGACGAGCGCATCTGCTGGCGGAGCGTGTCGTAGCTGCGCCGGAAGGCCGACACGCCTTGGACCCGGCCACTCCAGAAGTCATGCGTCAGCGCCCAGCGGAGCACGTCTTCGGCCTCGACGGGACTGCGGCCGTCGTCGAACATCATCCGCCGGGCCTGGAGGAGTTCCTTGTGCGCAGGCCCGGCCTTGTTCGGCGGCCACCCGCACTCCGTGGTCAGAAGCTCACTCCGGAGCCCGCACCATCTCGCTACAGCCCCTTCAGAAGCGACTGGCACTAAGGAAGGGTTGTTGGGGGTTTCGCCCTTTGGCGCTGGTTCGGATTCGAGAGACACGTCATCGTCCTCGGACACAGGTGTCCGAGGCGATGTGTTTTCTGAGTCTTCATCAACTGAGTCTTCTTTATGCGCCATGGGTGACGTGTGGGCACCGGACACCGGTGACGTGTGGTCTCCATCCCTGCGGTCACCGGTGACCGCATACCGGGCGCTCAGAGAGGTGAACCGGTAGACGTTCGTCTGGTTCTCGCGGCGCCGGTCCTGCACCCTGAGCAGGCCAAACGCGACCAGCTCCGCGATATAGCGCTGCAGCTGGCGGACAGAGCACCCGAGGTCACCGGCGACCGTCTCTTGACTGACGAAAGTGCTTCCCGCCTGCCAAGCGTAGGAGCGAAGGACGAGGTAGGCCATGCGCGTCTGCATGGACAACTCAGCGTCTCTCAGAAGGACGTTGTGCGCCATGGTGAAGCCCTTGGCCTCGGCCGCATCTTCGAAGCTGAACTGCATGCTGTTGCCGGATTCAACGTGTTCCTGACCCTCGCCCGCGTTATGCTTTTTCACAGACGCCTCCTTCTTGGCGGAAAGGGGTGTCAACGGTGGTGGTGGCGTCGGCCGGGGTGGCGGCCCGGCCTTCGTCTTTTTCGCCGTACTTCTCGCAGTAGAGGCTGCTCACGAGCGCGTCGGTTTCGGGGCTCTCGTAGAACAAGCCCGCCGATTCCGCAACGCGGACCAGCAGCTCCATGAACTCTGCCGGGGCCTCACTCGGCGTCATCGCTCGACCACAGCCAATCGGGGTCGACACGCAACGCCTGGGCGACGGCCACCTTCAACTTGGGCGACAACCTGCTCTGACCGCGTTCCACCAAGGACAACGTGGACTTGTGGACGCTTTGGCCGGTTGTCTCCGAGATGAGCCAGCTGAGGTCGCAGAGACGCAGACGGCGGCGAAGCCTCTCGGCGCGCAGACGAGACTCAATAGCAATAGTTGGTGCCGTGGTGCTCAAGGGGGGCTCCTTCTCAAGACGTAGTTGGAAACGTCGGAGTGGAGCCGGGCGTAGCCCCGAGCGGGGCCAGCTCTAGGAGTTAGAGCGCGAAAACGCCCAGCGGGTTACGCCGGGCGGGGAGGGGTCTGCTGCGGTACGAACAACGGCGACAAGTGGAGGTGCGCGACCCAAGCGGTCGTCGAGGAAGTGCCCGTCAAGTGCGGGAGCAACTTCATCCCGAAGTGCGATGTCGGGCTCGACGCGTGGACGCTTCTCTAGGAGGCGTTGGCGGACCCGCGCGACGCCGTTCGCGAGGCGACGAGCACCTTCCCAAACCGTGCGCCACGTGCTCCACTTGAGCCCGAGCGTTGCGCCGACCGAATGCATGGGGGTAATTATGCGCCCCGTTTGCGCGTTAAGCGTTGTTTCCGCCGTGTTTCTGTTTGGGTCCTCACACCGACCACTCCGCCCACGTGATGCGGTGCTGCTTGGGGCGTGTGTGCGGGACCGTTTCTACCTTGTCGATGGCGAGCCGGAGCAAGGCCTGACGCTGTTCCAGTGATGCCTCCGCCCAAAGGCGCTCGATGTCGCTCACAACCGCCCGTAACTTCTCCAGGTCTTCGATGCGCCGCTGTTCC
Source organism: Actinomycetota bacterium (assembly GCA_046262355.1). GTDB lineage: Bacteria > Actinomycetota > CADDZG01 > CADDZG01 > WHSQ01 > DATADD01. The sequence continues at coordinate 6,702 of JBHEMX010000052.1, forward strand.
CGCACTCCTTCCGCCCCGGCCTCCGCACGGGCGCTCTGTATGTCCTTGCGCTGCTGTTCGAGCTTGTCCATCCGCCGTTCAAAGGCCGACTGAGCGCCCGGACCCGAAGCCGTCAGCGACATCTCGATGAGGCGGTCCATCTCGGCGTCCACCTTTGCCAACTGCTTGTCGTAATCGGGGCCAGCCTTCTTTCTACGGCTCAGAGCGGAGCGCCCCATCTTCTTTGCGCCCTCGGCGACCGGGCCTTGAACGTGCTCGAAAAAGCGGCTCACCACGTCGGCTTCGATGCGGTGTGCCGCGATGCCCCCACCGTCGCAACGTCCCAACTCTGAAGCCGGGCAACGGTAGGTCGCGGGGTGCCTCGTTGACTCTGCGACGCCGGGATGGTGAACCATCGACGCGCCGCACTTGCCACACAGCAGCAACCCACCGGAGAGCAAGTACCTCGCCCGACCCTTCCGTCCAGAAAACCTCTTCGTGGTCGCCTGTTCACCGCGCAGACGAAGCTGCACTCGGTCGAACAGCTCTCGCGGCACAACCGGCTCCCACCCAGCTTCATACACTTCGCCGTCATGGTGAATCTCTCCGACGTAAAAGGGGTGAGCCAGCATGTCCGTCAGCGTCGAGGTGTACCACTGGCCCCCTTTGGGCCGGGGAACCCCGCGGCGGATGAAGTCCCTCAAGATGGTGTGGCGATTCTCACCGGCGTCGTAGCGCTCGAAGACCTCCTGCGCGAAGCCGACCGTGGCCGCGTCATGGACGAGATTCTTGTGGTCTCGGTCGTAGCGCAGCCCCAGGGGGACGTTCGACCCGCTGTTGTGCCGACCCTGCTGGGCGACGTGCCGCAAGGCGGCTTTCCATCGGTCGGAGATTTGGTCGGACTCAAACTCAGCGAAGCCGCTCATAAGGTTACGAACGAGCTTGCCGGAGGACGTGGACGTGTCCACCCGAAGGTCGAGGAAGGCGAGCGCAACACCATCCTTCTCCAGCTCGTCGTAGGCGGTCAGGTTGTCTTTCATGGAGCGGCCGAAGCGGGAGAGCGAGGGGACGATGATGATGTCGAAGCTCTGTCGCTGCTGCATCATCTCCGTGAAGCCTGGCCGGGGCTTGGCGCCCTTGCGACCGGAGAAGTCGATGTCCTCGAAGATGCGCGTGAGCCGGTAGTCGTAGGCGGCGCAGTAGTCACGAATCTGCTGTCGATAGATGGAGGGGGCTTCCATGCCGTCCCGTTCCTTGGATACACGCAGGTATCCCGCGGCGGCGCTACCTTTGCCCTTCGGCGTCATTTCATCTCCCTAGTGAGGAGGCTAAGTTTACCCCCCGCTTATGTAGGTTAGTCAACCGACCAGCCGACCGCCGGCTGAGACCCTCGGACCGCCGGCTGAGACCCAGGGACCGCCGGCTGAGACCCTCGGACCGCCGGCTGAGACCCAGGGACCACCGGCTGAGACCGTCGGACCGACCCCGGCCGGGCCCGGGGTGAGACCGCTGCTGTCGCCCGAGGAGATGGGGCGCGCCGACGCAGCGGCGATCGCTGCGGGCACCTCCGCCGAGGTGCTGATGGGGCGCGCCGGCAACGTGCTGGCGCGCGCCGCGATCGCGGTCGCCGGGGGCAGGTACGCGCGGCGCGCCGCGGTCGTGTGCGGCAAGGGCAACAACGGCGGCGACGGCTTCGCGGCGGCGCGCCGCCTTGCCCGCGAGGGGGTCGCGGTGACGTGCATGACAACCTTCGATGTCGCCGAGACAAAGGGGGCGGCGCGTGATCACCTCGATCGGCTGAGGACCGCGCGAGTGCCCGTGGCGCCGTTCGACGCGGAGCGGCTGCGGCGCGCCGACGTCGTGGTCGACGCGGTCTTCGGAACCGGCTTCAGGGGGCGCGCCAAGGGCGCGCCCGCCGCGGCCATCGAAGCGATCAACGACGCCGCCGAGCCGACGGTGGCCGCCGACATACCCTCCGGGGTGAACGGGCTCACGGGAGCGGCGGAGGGCCCCGCCGTGCGAGCTACGACCACCGTGGCCATGGCGGCCGAGAAGTACGGGACGGCCACCTCGCAGGGCTCGGTCCTCGCCGGTCGCGTCGAGGTAGCCGACATCGGCATCGCGGTCCCCGGCGTAGCCATGTTCATGAGCGAGCGTTCCGACGTCGCCCGCGTCCTGCCGGTAGGGCTCCCCGACTCGCACAAGCGCAGCCGAGGCGCGATCGCCCTCATCGCCGGCTCGGCGGGGATGACCGGCGCCGCGCTGCTGGCCGCGCGCGGCGCCGTCCGCATGGGCGCGGGGTACGCGACGCTCGGCACGACGGCGGCCGGCGAGGCCGCCAAGTCGGTGGTCCTGCCCGAGGTCCTCTCCGAGGTCGTGTCCGACGGCGACTCGCTCGGGCCGGACGCCCTCCGGCGCTTCGAGACGGTGCTCGGCAGAGCCGATGCGCTGGCGATCGGCCCCGGTCTCGGGCGCGGGGACGAGCAGCGTGAGCTCATCACCCTCTCCCTCGCCGAGGTCTGGCTCCCGATCGTGCTCGATGCGGACGGGCTCAACGCGCTCGCCGGCCGCACCGAGCCGCTCGAGCGGCGCTCCGGCGCCACCGTCATCACGCCACACCCGGCGGAGCTTGCACGCCTCGTCGACTCAGACGTCGCCGAGGTGCAGCGCGACCGCATCGCGGCGGCGCGCTCGGCGGCCGCGCGCTTCGGCTGCGTCGTGCTGCTCAAGGGGTGGCGAACGGTCGTGGCGCGCCCCGACGGTGGTGCGGTGATCAACCCGACCGGGGGCGCGGAGATGGCGACCGCGGGGACCGGAGACGTGCTCACCGGGGCCATCGCGGCCCTCCTCGCGGCGCGACTGGGTCCGTTCGAGGCGGCCTGGGCGGGCGCCTACGTCCACGGCATGGCGGGCTCGGTCGCCGCTACCCGCGCCGGTGGCGGACTGCTCGCGTCCGAGGTCGCGGAGGCACTCCCACGCGCGCGGAGCGCGATCTGCGAGGCCGACGGGACTACCGTGGGGGCATGACCGGCTTCACCCGGCAGGAGATGGCGGCGCGCGGCCACCCCGTGTGGGCGGAGGTCGACCTCGGCGCGGTGCGGCACAACGTCGCGACCCTGAGGTCGCTCGCACCGGGCGCGGAGCTCATGGGCGTCGTCAAGGGCTACGCGTACGGGCACGGCAATCCCGCCTCGGCCCGGGCGATCCTGCAGGCCGGTGCGACGCGCCTGGGCGTTGCGCGCGTCGCCGAGGCACTGCATCTCAGAGAAGCAGGCATCGGCGCGCCGATCCACGTCTTCACCGAACCTCCTCCCGAGGCCGTGGCGGAGATGATCGATCACGATCTCACCCCGACCGTCTACACCGAGAGGTTCGCGCGCGCCCTGTCCGACGCGGCGACCGCCAACAAGACCTCTGTTGCCGTCCACGTGAAGCTCGACACGGGCATGCATCGCGTCGGCGTCGTGCCCGACGACGTCGAAGCGATGATCCGTTCGCTCGGTGCCCTTCCCGGCATCGCCATCGAGGGCGCGTGGAGCCATCTCGCGGTGGCCGACGTCCTCGACCATCCCTTCACGCGCAAGCAGCTCGACCTCTTCGCCGATCTCACCGACAAGATCCGGCGCGCCGGCGTTGCGCTCCGCTTCAGGCACATCGCCAACTCGGCGGCGACGCTTGCGCTGCCGGAGGCCCATCTGGACATGGTTCGCTGTGGGGTCGCGACCTTCGGGCTGTGGCCCGGAGCGGCGCTCGAGGGAGCGGCCGACCTGCGTCCGGCCATGGCGCTCAGGGCGCGCGTGAACATGGTCAAAGAGGTCGCAGGAGGAGACGCGCTGTCCTATGGGCTGCGCTATGAGCTGCCCAACAGCGGGCGCGTCGTCACCGTTCCGGCAGGGTATGCGGACGGCTACGACAGAGGATTGTCGGGCGTCGCGGACGTCCTCATCGCCGGCGCGCGCCACCGCGTCTCGGGAACCGTATGCATGGACCAGTTCATGGTCGACGTCGGCGACGAAGCCGTAGACGTCGGCGCCACCGCGACGTTGATCGGGCGCGATAGGGATGAGCGCATCTCCGCGGAGGAGCTCGCGGCGCACGCCGGGACGATCAACTACGAGATCACCGCGCGCATAGCGTCGCGTGTACCGCGCATCTACATGGACGAGCGCGAGGGGTGAGGCTTCCCGGCGGGCGCGCCGCTCACAAGGTCTTGAAGCTGAGTGGCGTGACGCTCGGGGTCGCGGCTGCGGAGCATGTCTTCGTAGCGCGACGGCGCCGTCACGATCCCGCGGCGCACGAGGACTTCGCGCAGCGCAGGGGCGTGCGTGCGCGCACGATAGAGCTCGACGACGGCGCACGGATCTTCATGGAAGAGGCCGGTCCCGCGGGCAACAAGGGCGCAGTCTTCGTTCACGGGTCCGCGATGAGATCGGACATGTGGCACTACCAGCTCGGTGGCATAGGAGATCATCGCCTCGTCTTCTACGACCTGCGAGGTCATGGACGGTCCCAGCCCAAAGGGGACTCCGAGCTCTCGGTGACGACGCTGGCGACAGACCTCGAGGCCGTCGGGCGCGCCGCAGGTCTAGAGGAGATGGTGGTTGTCGGGCATTCGCTCGGGGGAATGGTCGCGCTCGAGCTCTGTCGCGCTCGGCGCGCCGATCTCGGATCGGTCATCAAGGGGCTCGTGCTGATCAACACGACCCCCAAGCCTCCGGTGGAGACGCTTGCCGGCGGAGCCGCAGCGGCGCGCCTCGAACGGCTTCTGCGCCGCCCGGTCGACGTCCTCGGCTCGCAGGCGCATCGGATAGAGATGCTGAGGCGCGTGGTGAGGCCGTCGGATGCCCTCTTCTGGGGTTTGTCGTTGGCGGCGTTCGGCCCGGGGGCCTCGGCGCGCCAGGTCGACTTCGCGTACGACATGCTCTCCGAGACGCCGACCGACGTGATCTTCGACCTCTTCAAGGCCTACCGTCACTTCGACGGAACGGACGCGCTGGGCGAGATCACCGTGCCGGCGCTCGTGATCGGAGGCACGCGTGACCATCTCACCGTCGCATCCGCGTCCGAGTACATAGCTCGCCACCTGCCGAAGGCCGAGCTCGAGCTGCTCGAGGGCTGCGGGCACCTCGTGATGCTCGAGAGGCACGAAGAGTTGAATACGATGCTGCGATCGTTCTTCGACGACACGCTCGGAACGAGCCGGCGAGAGTGATGAGGACATGAGAGACACACGGATCGAGGCAGTCGCAGACATCCTGGTTGATTACTCGCTTCCCCTCGAACAGGGCGATCTCGTTTCCATCCGGGGCCCGTATGTCGCGGAGCCGTTGATCCTTGCGCTCTATCAGAGGTGCCTCGAGCGCGGGGCGCACCCGCTGTTGCGCGCGTCGATCCCTCAAGCGCAGCCCTACTTCTACCGCTTCGCCCAGGACCATCAGCTCGAGTTCATCTGGGAGAGCGACAGATGGATGACCGAGAACCTCGATGCGTCGTTCTCGATCATCGCCGAGACGAACACGCGCCAGCTGTCGCGCATCGACCCGACGCGCCAGCAGATCGCCACGCGCGCGCGCCGCGAGCTGCTCGACCGGTTCTTCGAGCGCAGCGCCGCCGGCGAGATCGGGTGGAACCTCACGATGTTCCCGACCGAGGCCCATGCGATGGAGGCGGAGATGAGTCTCGACGAATACGAGGACTTCTTCTACGGCGCATGCCTCGTCGACGCGGACGATCCGGTGGCCGAATGGAAGAAGGTAGCGGAGCGTCACGGGCGCCTCATAGAGTGGATGCAGGGTCGCAACGAGGTCCACATCGAGGGCCAGGGCACCGACCTCGTTCTCGAGGTCGGTGGACGGACGATCCTGCCGGCCGACGGCAAGGAGAACTTCCCCGACGGCGAGATATTCACAGGACCGGTCGAGGACAAGACGCGCGGCCACGTCTCGTTCTCCTATCCGGCGATCTACGGGGGGCACGCGGTCGAGGGCATCCGCCTCGAGTTCCGGCAGGGGCGGGTGGTCGAAGCGAGCGCCACGAAGAACGAGGATTACCTGATCAAGTCGCTGGACACCGATCCGGGGGCGCGCATTCTGGGGGAACTCGGCATCGGCACGAACTACGGCATCCCAAGGTTCACCGGCGAGCTGCTGCTCGACGAGAAGATGGGCGGCACCGTCCACCTCGCGGTCGGCGCCTCGTACCCGGAGTCCGGGGGGCTCAACCAGTCGGCCGTGCACTGGGACATGGTCTGCGATCTCCGGCGCGGCGGGCGCGTCACCGTGGACGGCGATGTGCTGATGGAGGACGGCCGCCTTCTGGTGTGAGGCCAAGGTGTGCGACCGAGGTGTGAGGTGGAGTGCTCCGGGGTGTCGAGGTGGCGACCACGCCGCAGGTGGGGGGCGACGCGAGGCCGCGCCCGCGGGAGCGCGAAACAAATGCCCACACGGGCGCCCGGTCCCGCGTATTGTCCAGTCATGGTTGAGCGCGGCCCGACCTCCACGCTGTCCCTCCCGATCGAGGTCGTGCGCGACCAGGCTCTCGGATGCACGCGCTGCGCGCTGTCGGCGAGCCGCACCCAGGTGGTGTGGGCCGACGGCAACCTCGACTCGGACCTCCTCTTCATAGGTGAGGCGCCCGGGTTCCACGAGGATCAACAGGGCCGGCCCTTCGTCGGCGCCGCGGGGCAGCTGCTCGACCGGCTCCTGGCCGAGATCGGACTCGACCGCTCGAGCGCCGCGATCGTCAACGTCATAAAGTGCCGCCCTCCCGGCAACCGCGATCCCCAGCCCGAGGAGATCGATGCGTGCCGGCCCTATCTCGAGGCGCAGCTCGCGCACATGCGACCCACCGTGATCGTCACGCTCGGGAACTTCGCGACGAGGTTCATCCTCGAGCAGCCGATCGGGATAACGAGGGCGCGCGGCCGGCGCTATGCGCGCCGTGGCGCGACCGTCATCCCGACGTTCCATCCCGCCGCGGCCTTGCGGGGCGGGAGGTTCGGAGGCATGAGCCCGATCGACGCGCTCCGCGCGGACTTCCAGCTCGTGCGCGGCGCGCTCGCCGAGGCGGCTGAGGCCGCTGCGGCGCGCTCGGCGGCAGAGCCGACGTCGGCTCAGGAGTCCGCTCAGCTGGGCCTCTTCTAGTGCACCTTTGCGTAAGTCCCGTCGCCCCAGAACGGCCCTGCATCGGCGATGGCTGCGTTGCTCGTCGCGCACGTACCCTGCGGGTACGCACGACTCCTCGCGCCTTGCCCTCACCGCGCCGTGCCGCCCTGGTTGCTGACGTTACTTCCGTGCAGGAGCACTAGTGGTCTTCCGCGCGACCGGCGGCGCGCCGGGGATCTGCCCCGAGGTCCACTAGCCCAGTGGCGGCGGATCCGGGCCCCCGACCGGCCTGAGATGCGCAACCACGTCGGCGTCGTCACGAGATCGCCGGAGGAGACGCGCGTCGTGGGTGCGGCGCTCGCCCCGCTGCTTCTTCCCGGCGACGTCATCAGCCTGAGCGGCGACCTCGGAGCCGGAAAGACCGTCTTCGTCCAGGGCGTCGCGAGCGCGATGGGGGTCGAGACGCGCGTCACGAGCCCGACCTTCACGATCGTGCACAACTACGCCGGGCGCTACCCGATCGTGCACCTGGACGTCTACCGCCTCGGCTCGTTCCAGGAGGTCCTCGATCTCGGCTTCGAGGAACTGCTCGATCCCGAGGCCGTGATGCTCGTCGAGTGGGGTGAGGCGGTTGCGCCGCTGTTGCCCCGCCGCTATCTCGAGGTCGAGCTTCGCAGCAGGCTCGAGGGCGACGAACGGGCGCTGATCTTCCGCCCGCGCGGCGTGGACTGGACGCGCAAGCTCGACGGCATGCGCACGACGGCCGAGGCGTTGCTGGCGGCTGCCGCGCCCGACGGCATGGACGTCGCTCGCTTCGTGGATGCGGCCCGGCTCACTCTCGGCGGACATAAGGTTGGGAACGAAGGTCCACATCAGGAGAAGTGATGCTCATCCTCGGCATCGAGACGTCCACGCCCCAGGCGAGCGTCGCGATCGGCTCCGAACAGGGAGTGATAGCGAGCGCCATGGTGTCGCGCGGCGCGAGCTACAACGAGTTCCTGCTGCCGGCGATCCGGTTCTGCCTCGACGAGGCGGGGCTCGGCTTCCGCAACCTCGGCGGCGTCGCGGTGAGCCTCGGCCCCGGCCTCTACACCGGGATGCGCATCGGCGTGGCAACCGCCAAGGCGCTTGCCCAGACGCTCTCGGTTCCGATCGTCGGCATGGCAAGCCTCGACCTGCTCGCCTACGAGGTCCGCTACTCGCCCAAGACGATCTGTGCGGTGCTCGACGCGCGCCGCAAAGAGGTCTTCAACGCGTTCTACCGGTCCTCTCCGGGCGGGATCCAGCGCATGACCGAATATCGTGTCGAGAGGCCCGAGCGGCTCGCCATCGGCATCGACTCTCGTCCCGAGGAGGTCCTGATCGTCGGCTACGGCATGCTGCTGTTCAAGGACATCTTCGAGGATCTCGACTCGGTCGCCGAGCTCGGCACGATGAGCCACGCGTTCCCCGACGCCCGTTCGCTCGTCGAGCTCGCTCTGCCGCGCATGTTCCGCGAGGAGTTCGACCGCCTCGATGACCTCAAGCCTCTTTACCTCAGGCACTCGGCGCGCCGCATCCAGTGGGACCAGTTGCTGCGAAGGCCGGCTTGAGCGCGCTGGCGCGAGCGCCCGAGGAGGGCATCCCCGAGATAGACCTCACGCGCATGAGGCGGCGGCACCTGCGCAAGGTGCTGTCCATCGAGTCGCGCGTCTACCCGAGGCCGTGGAGCGCCAGTCTCTTCCTCGCCGAGCTGTCGCAGCGAGGGTCGCGCACCTATCTCGTGGCGCGCCACGACGGTGAGGTCGTGGGTTACTGCGGCATGATGTTCATGGCCAAGGAGGCCCACGTGACCAACATCGCCGTGGACCCCGACTTCCACGGGCGCAAGATAGGGACCCGTCTGCTGCTGGCGCTCGTCACCGAGGCGATCGCCAAGGGCGCCGAAACCGTCTCTCTCGAGGTGCGCGTGTCGAACAAGGTCGCGCAGGCGCTGTACGAGAAGTTCGGTTTCTCGGCGGTGGGCATCCGCCGCGGGTACTACATCGAGACGCACGAGGACGCGCTCGTCATGGTCGTACGCGAGGCGAGCGGGACCGACTACAGGCTCCGGCTGCGGGCGATCCGCGACGAGTTCGAGGCCTGGCCGGCGAAGCATCAGCGAGGTGAGTGAGACCCTCTGGGCGACGCCCGAGGCCGAGGTCATACGTGTGCCGCGGCAGCGGCGTGATCGCGATGCTCTCGTCCTCGGGATCGAGACGTCGTGCGACGAGACCTCGGCTGCCGTCGTGCAAGGCCGCACCACGATCCTCTCCAACGTCGTAGCGTCTCAGAGCGAGCTCCACCGCGAGTACGGCGGGATAGTGCCCGAGGTGGCGTCGCGCGCGCACGTCGAGGCGCTCACCCCGGTGATCCGTCAGGCGCTCGTGTCCGCCGACGTGACCTTCTGGGACATCGACGCGGTGGGCACGACCAGGGGCCCGGGACTGATCGGCTCTCTGCTGATCGGGATCGCGGAGGGGAAGGCGATCGCGGCGGTGCTCGACGTCCCCTTCATCGGCGTCAACCACCTCGAGGCGCACCTCTACTCGAGCCTGCTCGCGGACCCCGAGGCCGACTTCCCGGCGGTCGCGCTGCTGATCTCGGGCGGCCACACGCTGCTCGTGCACGCCCGCGCGCACGGCCTCTACGAGATCCTCGGCGGGACGCTCGACGACGCGGCCGGAGAGGCGTTCGACAAGATCGCGCGCTTCCTCGGGCTGGGCTACCCGGGTGGGCCGGAGATCGACAGGCTCTCGCTGCTCGGCGATCCGGAGGCGATCTCGTTCCCGCGCGCCATGCTCGACCGCCCGGGCTTCGACGTCTCCTATTCCGGGCTCAAGACGGCGGTCATCAACTACGTGCGCGGGGCCGAGGCCAAGGGAGAGGACATCTCGGTGGAGAACGTGGCCGCCTCGTTCCAGGCCGCGGTCGTCGACGTCCAGGTCACCAAGACGATCGCCGCGCTCGAGCATGCGGGGGTGGAGCGCGTCTTCCTGTGCGGCGGCGTCGCGGCCAACTCGGGCCTCCGGCAGGGTCTCGACGACGCCTGCACGGCGCGCGGTGTGCGCCTGCACGTCCCTCCCCTGGAGCTGTGCACGGACAACGCCGCCATGGTCGCCGCGTGCGCCGCCGCCATGCTCGAGCAGGGCGCGACGGCGGGACTGGACCTTGCGCCGGACCCGAACCTCCCGTTGACGAGCGGGTGAGGTCCTCGGCCCGACCCTTGCGCCGAGTGGGTGAGCGCCGCATCGGGGATGTGGCACCCACTCGGCGCGGGGTGATAGTCTTGGCACTCGCAAGGTAAGAGTGCTAAGCACCCGTCCAGGAGGTACGCATGGCGACCGTGACCAAGACCAACACCCTGAGCAAGATCAAGCCTCTCGAGGACCGCATCCTCGTGCGCCCCGAGGAGGGCGAGGAGATGACCGCCTCGGGCATCGTGATCCCCGACACCGCCAAGGAGAAGCCCCAAGAAGGCACGGTACTGGCGGTCGGCCCCGGCAAGCGCAGCGACACGGGCGACCTCATCCCCGTCGACGTGCAGGAGGGCGACCGGGTCATCTACTCGAAGTACGGCGGCACCGAGGTCAAGGTCGAGGCCGAGGACCTTCTGATCCTCTCGGCGCGCGACGTGCTCGCGGTAGTCGGCTAAGAGCCACCAGCAACGATCCGTTTCGGGGCGCGCCCGGGTGAGGCGCGCCCCGTCCGCACAGCGATAGGAGAGATGGATGCCAAAGCTCATTAGGTTCGACGCCGAGGCCCGCAAGGGGCTGGAGTCGGGCGTCGATCGGCTCGCATCGGCGGTGCGCGTGACGCTCGGTCCGCGCGGCCGCAACGTCGTGCTCGACAAGAAGTGGGGCGCGCCGACGATCACGAACGACGGAGTGACGATAGCCAAGGAGATCGAGCTCGACGACCCGTGGGAGAACATGGGCGCCCAGCTCGTCAAAGAGGTGGCGTCCAAGACCAACGACGTCGCCGGCGACGGCACCACGACCGCCACGGTGCTCGGTCACGCGATGGTCAAGGCCGGGCTGCAACGCGTTGCGTCCGGTGCCAACCCGATGTCGCTCAAGCGCGGCATCGAGAAGGCCGTGGTCGCCGCGGTCGAGGCGATCAAGTCCCAGGCGCGTGAGGTCGAGAGCCGCGAGGACATCGCCGGCGTTGCCGCGATCTCCGCGAACAACGACTCCGAGATCGGCGAGATGGTCGCCGAGGCGATGGACAAGGTCGGCAAGGACGGGGTCATCACGGTCGAGGAGTCCAACACCTTCGGGCTCGAGCTCGAGCTCGTCGAGGGGATGCAGTTCGACAAGGGCTACATCTCGCCTTACCTCGTGACCGACCAGGACCGCATGGAGGCGGTGCTCGAGGACCCCTACATCCTGCTGGCGCAGAGCAAGATCTCGTCTGTGCGCGACCTGCTGCCGGTGCTCGAGAAGGTCATGCAGTCGGGCAAGCCGCTGCTGATCGTCGCCGAGGATGTCGAGGGGGAGGCGCTCGCCACGCTCGTGGTCAACAAGGTGCGCGGGACCTTCAAGGCGGCCGCGGTCAAGGCGCCGGGCTTCGGAGACCGCCGCAAGGCGATGCTCCAGGACATCGCGATCCTCACCGGCGGACAGGTGATCTCGGAGGAGATCGGGCTCAAGCTCGAGTCGGCGCGCGTCGACATGCTGGGGCGCGCCCGCAAGGTCGTCGTGACCAAGGACGACACCACGATCGTCGAGGGCCAGGGCGACGGCTCGGAGATCAAGGGCCGGATCGACCAGATCCGCGCCGAGATCGATCGTACGGACTCGGACTGGGACCGCGAGAAGCTCCAGGAGCGCCTCGCGAAGCTAGCCGGCGGCGTCGCGGTTCTGCGCGTCGGAGCGGCGACCGAGGTCGAGCTGAAGGAGCGCAAGCACCGGATCGAGGACTCCGTGTCCGCGACCCGGGCGGCAGTCGAGGAGGGCGTCGTCGCCGGAGGCGGCGTCACCCTGTTGCGGTCGCGCGAGGCCATCGAGGCCCTCGAGCTCGAGGGCGACGAGCAGGTCGGCGCGCGCGTCGTGCTCGAATCGCTCAAGGCACCGCTGTGGTGGATCGCCCACAACGCCGGCCTCGAAGGCGGCGTGGTCGTAGAGCGCGTGCGCGACGAGAAGCCGGGTCACGGCCTCAACGCCGCGACCGGCGAGTATGTGGACCTGTTCGCGGCGGGGATCATCGACCCCGTGCGCGTGACCCGCTCCGCACTCGAGAACGCGGCCTCGATCGCGGCCCTCTTGCTCACGACGGAGGTCTCGATCGTGGACAAGCCCGAAGAGGAGGACGAGTCCGCCGCAGCCGGCGCCCATGCGCATGGAGGCATGGGCGGCATGGGCGGCATGGGTGGAATGGGCGGCATGGGCGGCATGATGTAACCGTTCAAGATGCAAGGACATCGGGCCCGGCTTCGGCCGGGCCCTGTTCGTTCTATGGGGACATCGGCCCTGTTTCCGGGCTCGCGGCACCGAAGAACGTCGAAGGACGCGTACGGATCCACCCTGGTGTGACGGAAGCCACGGCGCTGCCGGTTCGTACCTCTTTGGCTTGGGCATGCCGGTCTCGAGCACGCCAGATCGAGGCGGTCATCGCCGAGATCGCGGCGCGGGCAGCACTGATCGGTGGTGATCCAGACCCGGAAGCCATGCTGCTTCCCAAACCTTGTTAGGGCAGGTAGTCCAATGGGTTCACGGGCGCGCCGCCCCGCCGCACCTCGAAGTGCAGGTGATCGCCGTAGCAGTTCCCCGTGCAGCCCACGTAGCCGACGATGGCGCCCTGTTCGACGCCGGCGCCGTTCGTGGTTGCGTAACCCGACATGTGCGCGTAGAGCGTCGAGAGGCCGCCGCCGTGGTCGAGCACGACGGTGTTGCCGTATCCGGTCATGCCGGCCCCGAGATAGATCACCCGGCCGCTCTTGGCCGCGACCACCGGCTGGCCCGTGTAGCCGTCGATGTCTATGCCCGTGTGCGTCGACCCCCAGCGGGGCCCGAACGGGGACGTCACCGGCCCGTTCAGCGGCCAGATGAAGCCCTCCGACGACATCCCGAGTGCTTCGACAGCGCTGCGCGCCTGCGCCTCGACGATCTTGTCCCTCAGTGCGCCGGCCGCGGCTTCGAGATGGCCCTCGCGCGTCTTCTCGCGCCCGATCCGGCGGTCGAGCGCCGCAAGGTCGGCGGCGAGGTCGGTGCGCAGACGGCTTCTCTCGGCGAGCACCTCGACGTGCGCGGAGCGCGAACGCGCCAGCTCGTCGCGGCGAGCGAACAACTCTCGGTTCTGGACCTCGATCCGGAGGAGCAGTCGTCCGTAGCGCACGAGCGCTCCCGTGCTGCTCTGCGCCGCCACGCCCAGGAGCTCGATGCGGTCGTTCAGCTCGGAGATCGAGGCCGCGTCGAGCAGCGCATCGAAGGTCTCTGTGGACCCCGCCTTGTAGAGCTCGACGGCCTGTGCCGTGGCGATCTCGTGGAGCGCGTCTATCTCCGTCTGGGTCGCGGCGATGCGCGTTTCGGCCCCATGCACCTGCGCGCGCACGAGCGCGATCTGGGAGTCGAGCTCGTTGAGGGCTATCTGCACCGTCGTGATGGCTCGGTTGGTGTCGGCGATGCTGAGCTTGAGCGAGCGCGCCTTGCTCTCGTGTCGATCGAGGCGATCCCGTACCGTCCGCAACGAGCGGCGCGTATCGTGCAGCTCGTGCTTTGGATTGGCGCTCGAGACGGCGGCGGGAACGAGCAGGGTCAGCAGCAGCGCCGCCGCAAGCGGCGCGCGTCGACTCCTGGTGTACAAGTCGTTCTCCTCGATCAGGCCGACGGCCGCGGCCATCATCGTTGCGGTGTTTCCAACCGCCCGGCATCCTCCCACAGCGCACCGCGATCGTGCGGCAAAGTGGGAAAAAACCTTTACGCGACCCATTGCATCGTCGACGTAGGGTTCGGTAATGTCCTCTTTGCACCCGTTGAGTTGTAAACCGGCTCCGGCCGGGAAGAAGGCTCGGCGGGTGCATCTCTATCTGCGGCCCTCGACCCACCTTCTGTATCCTTCCGCGGACATCTCATCCGAAAGGGGATGGAAGGACAGCATGGCGGAGTCGGACCTCTCTGGCTTGGAGTCGTCGATCAAGCAGCTCGACGGCGTCCTCGGCTGCGTGGTGCTCGCGAATCCCGACGGCAGCCTCGCCGAGCTCCAGGCGTTCACACGCGGGGGCGCAGACCGAGAGTCGGTCGAGCAGGCGATCCTCGACGAGGCAGGCCGTGGCGGTCTCAGCGGAAGTGGGCAGGTGTTCGTGTTCGAGCTCGAGGCAGAGTCGCATTTCGGAGATCGTGAGTCGCTCGAGCGAGCGGCGGAGCTGGCGGAGCAGGAGGCGCGGTCCCGTGGGCCCCTGGGCGTGCTGCATCCACTCGGAACGCTGCACTCGCTGGCGGGAGGGGACGAGGCGGGAGCCACCGCGACGCGCGGCCGGGTGCCGCTGCGGCGGGTGCTGCTGTCGTCCTCGAGCCGGCGCTCCAGCGCGGAGGTGACGCTCGGCGCGGGAGAGGTCGAGATCGTCGGCAGCGCGAGCGGCGAGAAGTCCCCGCACGGCCTTTGGGTCGTCTCGGAGGCGGCGCTCGGCGCCGCGATGAGGCTCGCCCCGGGCACCCGCTTCACGCTCAAGGGAGCGGAGATCGTCACGGTGTTCGGGCGACAGGCAGTGCTCGTCCTGGTCCAAGAGGCCGGGGCCGGGGACATGCTGGGGATCGCCCTCGTGCGCGCAGCGCCGATCACCGAGGCCGCCGTGCGCGCCACCCTCGACGCCATCAACCGCAAGTTGACGAACATAGAAACGTGAGCCAAACCGGCTTGTGACCTGGGCCTTTGCCCATTCGGTTCGTTGCACAGCGGTTGAATGTTTGTTAACCTCGGCCCATGCAGGAAGTGGGTGTGCGGTCGTTCAGCGACCTCCGGGTGCTGAACGAGAGCTTCGAGCGAACTCTGCGTGCCGAGAATCGGGCGCCCAACACCGTTCGCCTCTACACCCGCGCCGTCACCGGGCTTGCCCGCTTCCTCGAGTCTTGCGGGATGCCGACCACGGTCGAGGCGATCGCCCGAGAGCACGTCGAGTCCTACATCGCCAAGCTCGTGGACACGCGCGCGGCCAACACCGCAGCGACCGAGGCGCGTGGGCTGCAACGATTCTTCCGGTGGCTGGTAGACGAGGGCGAGATCGACCGCAGCCCGATGGAGCGCATGCGGCGCGTGCAGACGCCGGAGGTGCCCGTCCCGGTGCTCAAAGACGACGATTTGCGCCGCTTGCTTAAGACCTGTGAAGGTCGCGCCCTCGAGGACAGACGCGACCTCGCCATCATCCGCCTGCTGATCGACACCGGCATGCGACGGAGCGAGATCGCCGGCCTCCAGGTCGGAGATCTCGACTTCACGGACGGCGTCGCGCTCGTCACCGGCAAGGGCCGGCGTCCGCGCGCGGCCCCTTTCGGTCGCAAGAGCGCCCTCGCCCTAGATCGCTATCTGAGAGCGCGCGCCAAACACCCCTATGCCGAGCTCGATGCGTTGTGGGTCGGACGCAAAGGAGCGCTGCACCCCGTCAGCATCGCCCGCATCGTGGCGGACCGCGGTCATGACGTCGGTATCGAAGGCCTCCACCCGCACGTGTTCCGACATACGTTTGCCCACCGCTGGCGCAACGAGGGCGGCGGAGACGACGAGCTCATGCGACTAGTCGGCTGGCGCTCACGCACAATGCTCCATCGCTATGGGGCATCGGCGGCCGATGAGAGGGCGCACGAGGCGCACCGGCGGCTGGGACCAGGGGACCGTCTCTGACGTGTAGCACGAGAAAAGGCGCCCCGCGCGCAAATGCCCTGGTAGATGAACCTTTTCGCTGCGCCGCCCCGTGTCAGAAGTCACAATGACGACTCGGCCGCGTGGTTCACTCATTTTCGAGCACAGCGATAAAGGAACAGCAGAATAGGCGAGCCCTAGGGCCGGTCGAAAGCTTTCGCAGAGCGCACCGACCGGCCCCAAGGGCCTAAGCAAGGAGGACATAGCCCTCCCATGAGCAAGGTACCACCGGACTCCGGTAGAGAGCTTGATGCGGCACAACGCACCCTGCGTGCCCGCCTGGCGGCGCACACCCGCTGGAGCATGCACGATCGCAAGGCGGGCACGGAAGCCGCTCGAGAAGCCTTTCGGTCGCGTTTCGAGCGACAGGTGGACCCGCAGGGCATCCTTCCCCTCGAAGAGCGCCAGAAGCGAGCCGAGAGCGCCCGCCGCGCTTACTTCGCGCGCTTAAGTTTGGCGAGTGCCCGGGCACGGGCCAAGAGATGACCTCCTCCGTGGAGCACCTCAACGCGGCCCAACGAGCGCTTGAACGCGCCCGCCTTCACGATCAACGCCGGCGCCTCGAAGAAGAAGTGCTGACAGAGATCGGTGACATCGCTCGGGCCGTCAACGACCTCGCGCAGATGGTTCGTGACCTATTCGACCAAAGAAGAAACTCGTGACCGGCCTCCGACGCGCCAGCAAGATCCCACTCCAGCCGGTAGAGCGGACGTGGCACGACCTCCTCGTCGTCGGCATGCTGAACGTCGTCGCCGGCCGCAGCGGATACGGCAAGAGCTTGGTCACGACCCGCATCGGTGCCGATCGATCCCAGCTCGGAGAGACAGTACTGCTGTCCGACGCGGAGGACTCCGATCGGAAGACGGTCAAGGCTCGGCTTATGGCCGCAGGTGCTGATCTCGAACGGGTTCACATCTACGGCACCGGTGATAACCCCATGTTCCCGGAGGACACCGACGCCGTCGTCGCCGACATGGAACGCCGAGATGCCTCGATCTTGATCGTGGATCCCATAGCGGCTCATACGACGTTGAGCCTGTATGGAGCCGCAGGAGCTCGTCGAGCCCTCGAGGGCCTTACCGCGGCAGCCGATGACAGGAACTTCACGATCATTGGCGTCCATCACGTCGTGAAGAACATCGCCAAGAGTTCCGATCCCATAGCGGCGGTGGGTGGAGCCTCCGGTGGCTTGTCGGCTGTTGCTCGCGTCATTCACCTACTCGGACCTAATCCCCACCAATATGGCGAGCGGGTTCTGGTACCTCTTAAGTTCAACGTCGGCGAGTGGCCCGATGGGCTTGCCTTCACGATCGGTGACTCGGAGTGGGTCGAGGACGGCGGTGAGCTGATCACCGCTGGCACGTTAACCATCGTTCGCGACGACGTTTCTATCGATCCCAAGCGCGTGCTCGAGGCGTCGGGCCTCACCCGCGAGGACGTCAGCGAGCTTGCCCGCGCTGCCGAGTGGCTAACGAAGCATCTCTCCTCCGGGCCGAAGGCGGCTAACGAAGTCAAGGCTGACGCCGAGGCGAACGAGGACATCCACTTCGCGACGCTCAAGCGAGCCACTAAGGACGTTGGTGTAGTCAAGCGTCGAGAAGGCTTCGGCCGCGGCTCTTACGTGGTCTGGGACTTGCCTCCAGGCCATCCAGGACGCCACTCGTGAGCGACACCCCTGACGAGATCGGTACCGAGGAGATCGTCGCGTGGCGAGGACTGGATATCCGCCGTCGAGCGGGACGCGTTCAGCTGGTGAGCCACACGAACCGGAACTTCGTGTGGCAGCCGGACCGCTGGACGGTCGCACGTTGCTGGCGAGTAGACAAGCCCGGACACATCGCCCCGATGTGGGACTGCACCTGTGGGCTCTACGCGGCTCGTTCCCGGGAGCTGTTCGAAGACGAGTTCGCTGCCTATGGCCAACCCAACAGCCGAGATGACCCCACGATCATCGCTCAAGTCGGGCTCAGCGGCAAGGTGGTCGTGAGCAAGCATGTGTACCGAGCACAGCAAGGTCGCGTGATGGGGCTTTACGTCTCGCACATTTTTTGGCGACTGGTCGAGCCGCTTCAGATCACCTACCGAGTACCAGTCAGTCTGTTCAATCCCTTCGACGTTGAAGGGAGGTGAACATGGATCCAGGTGAACCAGAGAGGACGGTCATCGTGATTCCAGAGAGTGATCCGTTCGAGCAACCAGCGCAACCGATCGAGCCCGTGACTCCCGAGCAAGAACTAGTGAAAGCACCCGCATGAGCCAGGACAAGGAGAATAACCAAAGTGGATGGAACCAAACTAGCCAAAGTAAAGGCAGGCCTCGAGAGAGACACAAGCGTGTTTTCACCCGAAGTAGAAGGTGACGAAGTCGTTGGAATCGTGATCGAGAAAGAGACACGTCAGGGACAGTTCGGCGAGTACCTAACCGTCGTGCTGGAAACCGAGGATGAAGACGAGGTTACCGTCTACGCCACCGGTGACATCCTCTCAAAGAAGTTCACGCGCATCGAGATCGGCGACTATGTCGGGGTCCGCTATCTCGGTTTACCGAATCGAAGCAATCAGGTCGTGAGTACCGCAACTTCCGCGTCAAGCGGGTGCCAGCTACCGCGCCGGTTGCAGAACCACAGGCCAAGGTCGACATGAGCACGCCCGAGACCGAAGAAGAGGGTGTCGAGGCGTTCTAAGCCGCAGCGCGGGGGCCGTCGAGGTTCCTCCGGTCCCCGCCTCGGCTCCACTCCAGTTGAAAGTGCATTGACAGAGCTCGGATCGCCGCGCGAGGTGATGCGGAGTCACGGGTATCAGATAACCAAACGCAGAACTACACATTGCCCCTTCCATGCCGATGAGCACCCAAGCCTCAGCTTCTACCGAGCGCGAGATGGCAGGGAGCGATGGCATTGCTTTCCCTGTGATCTCGATGGTGACGCTCTCGACTTAGAAGCCATGCTCACCAAGCGCTCAGTACAGCAGGTGATTCGCGATCGACACTGAAGAGGCACTTGCCGAGATTGGTCGCCGCTGGGGTCTCGTTGACAGAGACATCGTTCGGGACAACCTGGCATGGAAGCACCCTTACGTGCTTATCGAACACAGAGACGAAGACGGGACAAAGCTCGGCACGGCCCGTCGGGCACTCGATGGGAGCGAACCGCGCTACCTGAACGCCAAGGGACCGAAGCCATTCCTGTTCATTCCCAAAGGTACCGGCGGCGCATGCGTGGTCGCTGTCACAGAGGGCCAGCTCAACGCTCTCGTTCTGCTCCAGGCCGGCGTCGCTTCGTACGCCACTCTTGGAACCGCAATCACTGACCAAGCCGTCGACTTCCTACGAAGCAAAGACGTAGTCACCGTTTGTGGTGACCCAGACGCTGCGGGGCAGAAGTTCAACGAGCAGCTGATCGAGGCCTTGGCTGGACATGTCGAGCTGTACCAGGTGCCGCCCTATCCCGAAGGATGCAACGACGTCGCCGACATCGCCGCGCGCGCCCACGCGGCCGGCAAAGATGCCAGTGAGGTAGTGGCTGAATGGTTCCACGGCGCTACAGGAGTCAAGGTGCCCGCTCCCTACGGCGCTCCGGTCCAGTTCAAGGAGTGGCTTACGAAGCCACCAGAGGCCGTCAGAACGCTCTTGGAACCGTTCCTGGTCGAGAAGCGCCGTCACATCGTCTGGGGACCGGCGGAAGGCTCCAAGTCAATGTGGGCACAGTGGGCGGCGTCTCAGCTCACTCGTCAGGGTCGCAGGGTCATCTTCGTCTCGCAAGAGAACCCCGAGGACGAAGACCAGCGCCGCTTCTATCGACTACGTCCAGATGCGGACAACATGATTCTCTACCACGCCGCCGGCATAGATCTCTGCGACCCATCTCACGCGGCCCGCTTCGTCTACGACGCCAAGGGAGCTGACATCGTGTTCCTCGACGCGCTCACGGCCGTGTGGACCGGTGACGAGAACGACAACCGAGAGATCGCCGACCTCGATCAGCAGGTGTTCTGCCCACTCGTGACGAACGGCACCGCCGTGGTGGTCCTAGACCACATCGGACACCCGCAGGCCTTCATGAAACGCAAAGGCGTCAACGCGGGCCGTGGAGCGTCCGCGAAAGGCCAGAAGAGCGATATCACGCTCGAGTTCGTTCCGCAGGGAACGAACACCTTCGAGGTCGTCCCCGGCAAGTTCAGGGCCGGTAACAACCCCAAGCCACCGTCCACGTTACTCCAGGTTGTCGATACCGAGGATGGTGGCCTCGACATCGAAACGCTCGGGGCAACAGACACGCTCAAGATCGCCGAGATGGCCGAGGGAATGGTGCGCGTGATCGAAGCTCAAGGGGCACTCACGACCAAGCAGCTCCGCGAGGCGATGAAGGGCCAGGGTGGCCGCGACCTGCAGACGGCTGCCATCCGTCTCCTCGAGACCGAAGATCCTCCACGTACTCGTGCCGTGAACGAGAAATTCGATACTGGCGGAGGCCCGCAGATGTGCAAAGTATGGCGGCTGGTGGAGTCGATAGAGCAGCAGGAACTCTCGTGATGCAAAGGGTGTCCGAGGGTATCCGCAGGGTGTCCGGGACACCCTCGGAGAAGGTGGTTTCGAGGCGGTGGCAAAGGGTGTCCGTCCGTATATATACGGACACCCTTACCGCCCACCCTTCTCACCGGCTCACTTTTTCAGGCAAGGGTGTCCGGGATGCCTGAGGTCCCGAATCTCGAACCGGACACCGTCCGGTGCCTCGATCGTCCCGGCGATGACCTCTGCATGGGAGAGGTGGAACTGGTCCCAGGTTCTCCCATCGGCTACGTCTGCAAGCGCTGTGGTTGCTGGTGGGGAAAGGAGATGCTCGACGCCATGACGGTGATTGAACGTCGCGCTGGGACAATCCCCAGCGAGGTGTGAGTGACGTGGATGGCTAAGCATGGGAAGGATCGCTTCTTTGGCGATCCGAGGCAATGGGAGTCTGACTCAACGAAGGACGAAACACGTAAGCCGCGCCGAGAGCAGCCAACGCGAAAGATGTGTACGGGTCCGTGTGGGCTTGAGAAGCATGTCAGCGCCTTCCACGCTGGCCGGAGCGTCTGCAGGGTGTGTTACGCGGCCCAGCAGAGGGAACGGCGTCAACGCGCCGATCCGGAAGCAAGACGTGCAGGGGACCGTGAGCGTCAGGCGCGCGCTCGACGGAAGGCGAGGCTACGCGACGAGATACTGCTTGCCTGGGCGCGCGCTCATCCCGAGATGTTTAGCGCGCTGGCGTTTAGCCAGCTTGAACCCAAGCTGAGGCGAGGCGAGGCGCTCGAAGACTGGGAAGCTCGGATCATGCCTCCCGATCCTGCCGGGACCAACGCCGGTCACATCCGGCAGACGGCTTTCGAGAGGCAATACGCGAGCCTCATGTATCCCGATCATCTGAAAGGCAAGCGTCACGGTCAGCCGGGTCGCGCAGGTGAGTCCGACGACACTGAAACGTGACTCACGGTGCCACTAAGTAATAGGAGGCCACAATGCTAACCACTACGCTCATACGAACGCGAGGCATCTTGACCCAGAAGTTCGCCAAATACGTCGGCCGCGCCATCGATCAAATGGACGAAACGAAGGCTGACGAACTCATGACGGCGATTGCTACGATGCGCGCCGCCCTCGTCGCCAAGGATGACGCGTTCCTGATCCTGGATGGCGCGCGCGTTCTGCTTAAGGTGCCCATTGACGAACTCACAGAGGAATCCTCTGATGGCTGACGGTCCGGAGCATCGATTAGCGAGCGTGCTCCGCTGGCGAGCCGAAGGCGCTTATCGAGCCGATGACCCGATGCTGGCGAAGCTGCTTCAAGACGCTGCGTCCACCATCGACGCGCTCGAGGCTGAGCTGTTCGACGTGGATGTGGGGTCGGAGCTAGCGCGGATCGGGACGGAACGCGCCGTCCAGGCCCTCTGATGAATCGGGCCTCACTCGACACTATTCTCGCCGCGAGCTTCCGAAAGGTCTACTATCCAACGTGGTTGGATGGTTAGAGGGGGGAGCAAGTGAAGCGGATAAGCACGGTCCTTATTGCGGTTGGTTTGCTTATGGTGGTGCGGTGCCCGCCACGGTGGCGGCCAAATCGCCACGCCGTTGCGGCGGCTACGTCGCAACCATCACCGGGAACGCGAACAAGAACAACATAGAGGGAACCGCTGGAGATGATGTGATCTACGCGGGGGCAAGCCGCGACCAGGTCTGGGGTGGTGGCGGCAACGACATCATCTGCGGAGCCAAGGGCAGCGACTATCTACAGGGAGACAGGCTCCCTGACCAAACTCCCGGCCACGACACCATCTACGGAGGGGATGGGAACGACTCGATGGATGGCGGAGATGAGTCGGACGAGTTCTACCCAGGCAAGGGAGATGACTGGTTCACTGGAGGGGGAAGCACCCAGGACTACTTGCTCTATTCGAAGGTTGGGAAACCAGTTCAAGTCCGCATGGATCTTGGGATAGCGACCGCTCAAGGCACCGATGTCTTCGAGGAGATCGAGATTGTCCGCGGGACGAAGTACGCCGATTATCTCACCGGCTCTGCCGGCTGCGCTGGAGTCAGCGGCTCGCAGGGTGCGGACCTCATCTTTGCGGGAGGTTGTACTTACGCCTACGGAGACGATGGGAACGACGAGATTCATGGCACGGATGGGAGCGACATCCTCTACGGCGACGCTGGAGAGGACTGGCTCTATGGGAAGGCTGGCGACGACGATCTAGAGGCTGAGGACAGCGAGTTGGATCATGTCTTTGCTGGGGACGGCACAGATACGTGCTTCACTGACGACATTGACGAAACCCAGGATTGTGAGTTGGGGAGATACCGGAACTAGCACCAGCATGACGGCCGCGGATGTGACCATCAGGGCATCGGGCGCGCCGGTTGAGAGGGATTCCGAGCGAAGCCTTGTGTCTTCTAAGACTCGCCTTCGGATGGAATGGGTGATTGCATCCTGAGAAGGCCGCTTCTTTACCGACCGCGGCACGGTTACCAGGGAGTGATCCCCCCTTAGACTGCCGCTGTGGAGATTGGTGCCGTCTTGAGGTGGCTGGTCGGTGCAAAGGGGATCGTTCAGAGCCTTGAGATCGTCGATCGAGACGAGCGGATTCTCTGCCAGGTGCCAGACGACGATTTCTGGGGCGCAGTGGCGGATATCGTCCTTCTCGACGTCTACGCCAATGGGCCAATCAGCCTAGATGTGAGACGGCACCTCGTTGTGGATGCGGGAGCCCATGTGGGCCTCTTCTCGCTGACGGCCAATTCCGACCATGTCGTTGCATTCGAACCCCATGCGACAAACTTTAGGGTTCTTCGTAACAACATCGAAGCGAACCCCGACCACGATATCAAGATCGTACAAAAGGCCCTGTGGAACAATCAGGGAAAAGCCTTGTTCTTCCACGGAACTCACAGCGGTGGCGGCTCACTGATCCCAAAGGAGCGTTCCACTCGTTCTGTCGTGAAAACCACGAGTCTTGACGAAGTCATCGAGGAGTACGGAGCGATCGACCTTCTAAAGCTAGACGTCGAGGGAGCAGAATGCGAGATTGTCATGGCGGCATCAGGAAAGACTCTTGAAAGCATCTCTGCCATCACTAGTGAGCTTCATCCTGAATGCGAAGAACGACTGATCCGAGACCGGCTTGAGCAGGCTGGCTTCCGTGTGACTGTTCTGGAGGGGACATTCCACTATCCACGAGAGACGCTACGCCGGCTCGTGAAGAACCGACACAGGCTGACGGGCTGTCACCGTCTCAAGATGGGTGTGCTCCTTATCCACATCATCGGTTATCTCGCCGTCACCTGTTTTCCTGTCGTCGAACGCCCGCGGCTAAGGTTCCTGTACGCCACGAGGCCTGAAGCTAGCTTCCAGGGTTAGCCCCGGACGACGACGACCAGGGGCGTCGAAATCGCGGTGCCCCTCTTCGAGCGCTAGACCGTTCGGGCTAGTCGAGCGTGAAGGTGAAGAAGGTGCGCCGCTTCCCCTCCCGAACGTTGAGCGTGCCGGTCGCTCCAGCATAAGCTCCGGTTCCTCCCGTAATGGTGAACACAGCGCCCTTTCCCAGACGCGAGATGGAGCTTGCCCCTGCGACCTCGATTTTGCCGGCGCCAAGTACGAAGGTCGCAGCGGCCCGGAATCTCGCATTGTTCTTGCCGAGTGGCTGGACTACCGTGAGATTGGTGATGTTACGGCCGACCTTCTTTTTGGTCCCGGTCCTGTATAGCGGGTGCGATCCAACGAAGTAGTCCCCGCCTAGCTTTGCCTTGCCGTCAGTGTTGATGTATTTGTCGTGGCCAGTTCCCTGACGTTCGTATACCTTTATCGTCGAGTCCTCTTGAGATGAGGCGGGGATCAAGGATGCACCCAGCACTCCGGCTCCTAAGAGAACTGCGAGCGTTGCGAGCAGACCGATCTTGCGCATTTGCCCCCCTTGCCTCGCGCCCCTCTCCGGGACTTCGTAACACGGAACGTAGCACACAGAGGGGCGTCGCGGTAGTGCCAGTCCCAGTTGGGGAGAACCGTTCGGCTCATGGCATGTGTGTGGCCGAGCTTCAATCCCGAAACTTGAAAGCGATTTCCCCTTCCCCCTTGCTTAATCCCTGTCTGGGAATCTGAGACCCTTTCAGCGTCCCTGAGCCTCGTCCCTTGCGAGGCACCCAGAACACGAACATGTCCGACCCGCCACCAAGGGAGTCGCCAGCGCCGCCGGCCCCTGTTCATTTTCTGACGATCGCTTCCGCCAGAAGCGCCGAGCGGCGGTTCGCGTCCTGAAAACGGTTATACGTGGTAGAGACGAATGGAAGGGGCTGGGCCCGAAGGCCCGACCCCTCCCCTTTTCAGACACTGGTTCCTGTCTCTAGCCTAAGTCTTCGAGGTCGTAGACGAACTTGACGGCGTTCTGTTGGAAGATGATCTCGACGTCGCCACCCGCTTCATCGAAGCGTCCCGTACCACCCGTGATGCCGGCCTCGAAGCCTGATTGGGACTCAGGTGTGAACACCGCCACACCCGTTGCCGTTATCTGCCCCTTGGGGAGCGTCGCGGTGAAGGTCACCTGTAGAGCAGCTCTGCGTGCCTCAAAGTTGGCCTCGGTCTGGACAGTGTGAACGTCGAACCTTCCTACCCGCTTGCCACCCTTGAAGAGCTCACCCGTAACCGCCATCTCGTCTCCTTGGCTCTCGCCTTCGGGTGGATTGTCGATCAGAGTCTCGACCTCGTTGCGCCCGAGGAGAACCAGTTTCTCGTCGCCGTCCCCACGAGCGACCGAGACCTTGCCGTCACTCGTCGAGGATGAGGCTCCCCACCCGACCCTGGGCACGCGGCGCTCTGCGGATGCCAGCGTCAGACTGCCCACGAGGCCCAACACCATCACACCCGCGACAAACACCATGGCTCTTCGCATAGCCCTCTCCCTCTGCTCATGCCATCCGGTCCCGGATGGCTACTTCTGCCATCGTGGTCCTTTCGCGAAAAATGGGCAAGGGGTCGGGGCGTGCCAGCGGGGCAACCGCTCGCCTTTTCGCGCTCTTGGACCCGAGGCACCTGCGTCCGAGCGCCATCCTCTTTCCCTTTCTTCGCTCCCCATCCGCGTCCCTCAAGCGCTCAGGGGGGCGCGCGGGAAGCTGCCCACGAACACCATTCTTGAAAGGATCTCGGATTCTGTATGCCACAACGACGCAAACCGGAGCATCTCCGCGTGCTTCACGGAACGGAGAAGGGCCGCGTGAACCCTCGCTTACCGGACATAAATAACGCTCCAAACCCGCCGACATGGCTACCAAGCATGGCCAAGCGAGAGTGGCGACGTGTACTCGGGCTTTGCAGGAGATACGAGGGATGGCTTCAGGCCGTCGATCGTGCCGCGTTGACTGGATACTGCAGTTCCTGGGCCATCTTCGAGGAAGCCTCGAAGGACATTGCCGAGCGCGGCGTGATGGTGACTGGGAGGAGCTCGGCCGACAAGGGCGCGCGCGTTAAGAATCCTGCGATCGCTGTGGCGCGCGACGCTCAAACCTCAATGAGGTACTGGTGTCGGGAATTGGGCTTCACTCCGGACGCGCGCGGCAAGCTCGACTTGTCTCGATTCTCGAGGCCGTCGACGCTCGACGACGATCTCGATGATTTCGACGCTCTCGATCCCAGGCGACTCCTATCATGATGGACGACTACGAGGACACTCCGATGGGAACAGTGGTGGCGGCCATGTCCGCCGTCTTTGACGGTGAGCCGGTCGACTTCGTCGGTACGCGCGCGCGTCTTGCCCATTACGAGGATCAGCTCGGCGCATGGAAGCGAGATGAGCGATTCACCGAACTGGCCGAGTACTTCTTGGCACTCATCCCGGGCTTCCGGAAGACCGTCGACCATCTCGAGGCGGATGACTGGGATTCGGCCTCGCTCGCCTTTCGGGCCGCGCTCCAGGCCGGTGCGTCACTTCCGAGCGCGCGGCGAAGGATGGCCGAGGCTAAGGCGAAGCACGCGAGTGCGAAGCGCCGGGTAGGGAAAGGCCGATGACCGATATCGCATCTGACATCGTCCGTCAACAGGCGGAGCTCTTCGGCCATCTTCCCGGCGACGAGATCGGTGACGATGACGCTCTCGAGTTCAAAACCGACCTACTCGGCAGGCTCGTCGTTAGGACGCAAGACGCGGCCTACTTGCTACACGACGAAAGCGTGTGGCGCTATCGCGACAGCGAGCGTGGCGAGGAAGTCGCGTGCTATCGCGACGGCAAGAGAGTCGCCAGCACGATCGTCCCGTCTAACACCGGGCGCGGCGATCCTTCACAAAACTAGAACCTACAGGGAACCCCGAGTGACAAGGCCGAGGACGCGAGGTCGAGGCCGGCAACCGGCGTGAAGATCGATGTCCGCGACGGCGGCAAGATCGAGAGCGCCAAGTCCCGGTAAAGACTGCTGCAAGCGCAAGGCGCAGGATCCAGCGCGGTTCCGTAACGACCACATAGGTGCTGCTGAGATTCAGCGCGCCTCAATCGAGATTCAAGGAGAGGCAATATTGTTTGGTGAACGAAGTAAGAGCAAGGTCGAAAGGCTGACCGAAGAACTGAAGGCCAAGGTCAGCGCGGCCAACGAGCTCTCGGCATTGGTCGAG
>JBHEMX010000053.1:0-78860 GCA_046262355.1 Actinomycetota bacterium
CCTGACGCTGCACCTAAATGCATTTCGGGGAGAACCAGCTATCACCGGGTTTGATTGGCCTTTCACCCCTATCCACAGGTCATCCCCCAGGTTTTCAACCCTGGTGGGTTCGGGCCTCCACGGAGTCTTACCTCCGCTTCACCCTGCCCATGGATAGATCACCCGGCTTCGGGTCTAGGGCACGCGACTGAACGCCCTGTTCAGACTCGCTTTCGCTTCGGCTCCGGCTCTCGCCTTAACCTTGCCACGTACCGCTAACTCGCCGGCTCATTCTTCAAAAGGCACGCCATCACGTGCATGACCGAAGTCATGCAGACGCTCTGACTGTTTGTAAGCGCACGGTTTCAGGTACTATTTCACTCCCCTCCCGGGGTACTTTTCACCTTTCCCTCACGGTACTTGTTCACTATCGGTCGCTAGGTAGTAGTTAGCCTTACGAGGTGGGCCTCGCAGATTCGCACGGAATTCCTCGGGCTCCGTGCTACTTGGGAACACCATCGGGAGGTCGGTCGGCTTTCACCTACAGGGCTGTTACCTTCTTTGGCCTTGCTTTCCAGAAAGATTCGGTTAGCCGCCGACTTTTTAACTCCCCGACCGGTCTGGCGCCCGGTCTGATGGGTCCCACAACCCCCCTGTGGCAACGCCGCCAGGCTATTGCACCACAGAGGTTTGGGCTGATCCCATTTCGCTCGCCGCTACTCCGGGACTCGCATTTGCTTTCTCTTCCTCGGGTTACTTAGATGTTTCAGTTCACCCGGTTCCCTCCACAGGTCCTATGTGTTCAGACCTGGGTACCAGCGCATAACCGCTGGTGGGTTTCCCCATTCGGACATCCCTGGATCAAAGGTTGCTTGACGCCTCCCCAGGGCTTTTCGCAGCCTGCCACGTCCTTCGTCGGCTCCTAGCGCCTAGGCATCCACCGTACGCCCTTAATAGCTTGGCAAGATGCTCGCGCTCGCTATGGAGTTTCCAAGGTTCCGAAAAGTTGGGTCTCTCGCATCTCGAAGAACCGTCTTTGGGGCAAAAAAATCCGCCGGCTCGAGATCCGTGCCGGCGGGGTCGCTCGCGGTGAAGGCTTGCGTCTTCGCCTAAGCGGTGACCCCGAGGAAGTTCTTGAGCATAGAGAGGTGGTCCCTTCTTTCCCTGAGCAACCGACATATCTTACGGACGCGCCGAGGGTCCGTCAAACGGACGAAGCTCGTACGCCGCGGCCGACTTCCATTCCGACTCCGTTCCGAAGCCCACAGCGGGCGCGCCTCATCACCCGGTTCGGGATGTCCTCCTTGGGTTGGGCTCCGCTGTGCCGCCGGGCCGCACGCGCCACGGACCGCACAAGCGACGGCCGTGGTTAGTCTGTCGGCGTGGCACTTGCTGGGACGCTCGGCGAGCTCAGGCAGGCCGGCTACGCAGACCGCTCCGTGAAGCAGGAGCTGCGCGCCAACCTCACGGCGCGCCTCGCCTCGGGCCGAGCGCTGTTCCCCGACATCGTCGGCTACGAAGACTCGGTGATCCCGACGCTGGAGCGAGCGATCCTTGCGGGGCACGACGTCATCATGCTCGGCGAGCGCGGCCAGGCGAAGAGCCGGCTGATCCGGCGCCTCACCGAGCTCCTCGATGAGCGCGTCCCGGCCGTCGAGGGCTGCGAGCTGAACGACCATCCCCTCCGACCGATCTGCGCGCGCTGCCGGACGCTCGTCGCTGCCGAGGGAGACGCCACGCCGATCACCTGGATGAGGCGCTCTGCTCGCTTCTCCGAGAAGCTCGCGACCCCCGACACCTCGGTGGCCGACCTCATCGGCGATGTCGATCCGATCCGCGTCGCACAGGGACGTTACCTGAGCGACGAGCTCACTATCCACTATGGCCTCGTCCCTCGCACGAACCGGGGCATCTTCGCGGTCAACGAGCTCCCCGACCTCCCGGAACGGATCCAGGTGTCGCTGCTCAACATCCTCGAGGAGCGCGACGTGCAGGTGCGCGGATACAAGATCCGTCTGCCGCTCGACCTCGTGCTGATAGCGAGCGCCAACCCCGAGGACTACACGCATCGCGGTCGCATCATCTCGCCGCTCAAGGACCGCTTCGGGACGCAGATCCGCACCCATTATCCGCAGCGCATCGGCGACGAGATCCGGATCATGGACCAGGAGGCGTCCTCGCTCGACGGCGACATCGCCGTGCGGGTCCCTCGACACCTCAAAGAGGTCATCGCATCGTTGACCGCGCAGCTTCGCACGAGCCCGTCGGTCAACCAGCGCAGCGGGGTCTCCGTGCGGTTCTCCATCGGTGCTCTCGAGATGCTCTCGGCGAGCGCGCTGCGGCGGGCCGTGCTGGCCGGAGAGAACGAGGCGGTGCCGCGCACCGTCGACCTCTGGGCGGTGCTCCCGGCGCTCATCGGTCGCATCGAGTTCGACGCGCTCGACGAGGGGCGCGAGCCGGAGGTGGTGGAGCGAGCGCTAAAGCACGCGCTCCTCGACACGTGGCGGCGACGCCTCGGGCGCGAGGACCTCAGCGGGGTCGTCGCACGCTTCGAGCAGGGCCTCGAGGTCGAGACCTCCGACTCGATGAGCGCGCACGCGCTGCTTGCCCAGCTCGGCGGCGGAACGCGTCCCTTCCCCGTCGGCGGCGGCGGAGCGCAGACACTCCCCCTGGGGCGCATCGTTGCCCGGCTCGAGCTCCCGGACGAAAGCCCCGGCGCGCTGGCGGGCGCGCTCGAGTTCTGCCTCGAGGGGCTGCACCTCACCAAACGACTCAACAAACGGGCGGGAGAGGGCTCCGGCTCGTGGACCTTTGGCGCCCCGCCGTGAAGGCGCGCTACTCGCGCTGGGACTCGAGTCAGGATCCGTTCGGCCCGGACGTCGCCGTCGGTGAGGTGCTCGACGAGCTCTCGGACGAGTTGCTATCCGGCTTCGGGCCCGAGGAGGCCCTGCGCAGGCTTCGCCGGCGGGGCCCGAGCGGCCACGCTCGCGGCCTCGACTCGCTGCGGGACCGCGTGCGTGCGGCGCGCCGGCGCGCCGCTGCGGACCTCGACCTGTCGGGCCCGCTGCAGAGGGTCAAGGAGCGCATCGACGACGTCCTCGGACTCGAGCGCGCCGAGCTGTCGTTGCGCGACGACGAGGAGGCACGCTTCAGGGAGGCCGTCCTCGACGCCCTCCCGGAGAGCCCCGCAGGAGCGCTCGCCGAGCTGATGACTTATCGATTCACCTCGGCCGAGGCGGCGGCGCGCTTCCAAGCCCTGCTTGAGGAGCTCAGGGCCGACGTGCTGAACGCCTACTTCAGCAACCTCGCCGGCGCGCTCGGCAACGTGACGCCGGAGGAGCTCGCGCGCGTCAAGGACATGCTGGCGGAGCTCAACGCGATGGTGGCGGCGCGCGCACGGGGCGAGCCGCACGACTTCGAGGGATTCATGTCCCGCCACGGGGATCTGTTCCCGACAAGGCCTCGATCGCTCGACGAGCTCCTTGAGATCCTGGCGCGGCGCATGGCTGCGTTGAGCCGGTTGCTGAGCAGCCTCTCCCCGGAGCGGCGCGCCGAGCTGACGGAGCTCGCGAGCACCGTGATGGACGATCTCGACCTGGCCTTCCAGGTCGATCAGCTGGCCCAGTCGCTGCGCGAGCTGATGCCCAACCTTCCGTGGGACCAGGCCGCCGAAGGCACCGGAGACGATGCCATGCCGCTGTCGGCAACGATCGATGCGGTGGAGCGGGTGGGAGAGCTCGACGAGCTCGACAGGACGCTGGCGGGCGACTACGTCGGCGCATCCCTGGAAGACGTCGACGACGACAAGCTTCGGCGCTCGCTGGGAGAAGACGCGGTGCGCGACATGCGCCGCCTAAGGGCGATCGAGAGGGCGCTCGAGGAGTCGGGGATCCTTGCGAGGGACCGGGGGCGCCTCGAGCTCACCGCGCGCGGGGCCAAGCTGCTCGGGGAGCGTTCGCTGACGAGGCTCCTGGCTCACATCCGTCGAGACCCCACCCACCACGCCGCCGGCGGACAGGCGGAACCGACCGGCCAGACGCGCCCGTGGGTCTTCGGGGACGCAGAGCCGATCTCGGTCGAGAGGACCGTCTTCAACGCCGTAGCGCGCGGGGGACCGGGCGGCGCCGTCGAGCTCACGGTCGAGGACTTCGAGGTTGTCGAGACGGAATCCCGGCCGCCGACCGCGACCGCGCTGCTGCTCGACCTGTCGTTCTCCATGCCGCTCGGGGGCCACTGGGTGGCGGCGAAGAAGATGGCGTTGGCACTAAGCGCGCTGATCGAAGGCAAGTACCCCCAGGATGAACTGTTCCTCATCGGCTTCTCGGACTACGCCCGCAAGATGCGCGCCGCGGACCTCGCCTGCGTCGGTTGGGAGCACGTGCATGGAACGAACATGCAGCATGCCTTCCTGCTGGCGCGGCGCCTTCTCGGCGACGCCGGCGCGGCGGTCAAGCAGGTCATCATGGTGACCGACGGCGAGCCGACCGCGCACCTGGACGAGGATGGGCGCGCGTACTTCGGCTGGCCGCCGGTTCGTGAGACCGTGGAGAAGACGTTGCGCGAGGCGGCTCGCCTCGCCCGCTCGGGCATCTCGATCAACGTCTTCATGCTCGAGAGCACACCGGGACTCGTCGCGTTCATGGGCAGACTCGCCAAGCTCACGGGCGGACATGTCATGACGGCGCGCGCGAGTGAACTGGGCGACGTGATCGTCGGCGAGTACGTGACGAAACGCTCTCGCCGATAGGCCGACCTATCCCTTCAGCAGGCGGACAACACGCCCGACGTTGACCGCCCACCCCACCCCGAACACCTGTGGAGTGAGGACGCGCTCATCGTCGGGGTTCCACCAGGACGACTTCATGCGCTCGGGCGTCGGGAAGCGGAAGTCGTAGGGCACGAAGCCGGCCACGGTTCCGTGCCACGTCCTCTCGGCGCTCGGCTTGTTGACCTCTTGAGCGACGGCGCCGATCGTGAGCACCCAACTCGCTACCTTCAGCAACGATCCCAGTCTGCTTCTCCTTCTCTTCATGCGTTCCCCTCTCTGCGGCGCGCGGTTAGCATGCGAAAGCGTATCCGTGAGGGCTGCGTCCGGATCAGCCCGGCGGCGCCGCAGAGCGCCGGCGACACCTCCCAACCCCAGCGACGAGATAGAGCCGCGCTGGTAGACGCAGGGCCCGCGCGGTGAGACCATGGATGACGAGGAGTGGGATGAAGGCTACCTGTTCGTACTGCGGGCAACGTCCGGCGACTGAGGTCGTCCAGACCGATGACGGCACGCGTTTCCGCTGCCCCTGGTGTACCCCGAGGCCGGCCACACCGATCGAGACGTCCACGCCGTGGGTGAGCATCGTGGGAGCCGTGGCGGCGCTGGCCGTACTCGTCGCGCTGTTCTCCGTGGCGGGCGGCGGGTCGTGGGTCCGTGAAGCGGGCCGGCAGGTTGGAGCGCCGGTGGCGGTGGGCGAGCTGTTCCACGGCGGCATACCCGGCGCCGTGGATCGCGTTGCCGGGCTGCTGATCGACGAGGAGCCCGGCGAGACCCAACGGCTCCTTGCGGCCCTCGGTTCGGTGCCCTCCGGCGCCGCGCCTTCGTCTCCCCTGCCCCATGGGACCGTGGGGGTGACGGTCATCCCGACCGCCTCCGCGACCGCCGGGCCGCTGCAGGAGCCGACGGTCGTGATCCCCGGAGGGCCACCCCAGGCGCCGGAGCCGACCGTCGAGCCCGCGCCGGAGCCGACCGTCGAGCCCGCGCCCGAGCCGACCGTGGAGCCCACGCCCGAGCCGACCGTCGAGCCCACACCGGAGCCGACCGTCGAGCCCACACCGGAGCCGACCGTCGAGCCCACACCGGAGCCGACCGTCGAGCCCACGCCCGAGCCGACCGTGGAGCCCACGCCCGAGCCGACCGTCGAGCCCACACCGGAGCCGGAAGCCACCGAGACGCCTGCCCCCGGGGTCTAGACCGGGCCCAGAGAGAAGTCTCCTGAGCGACTCCTCGAGCGAGGCGGCGGCCCCGTTCCCGGCGCGCCGTTACGGTAGTGTCCGCGCGATCCGGACCATGCTCTGCCGGCCGCAAGGGGGTGTCCGTGGGCCTCTTCGATCCGCTCGCATCCGTGCGCAGGTGGCCTTTTCTCAAGCAGTTGGGCGCCCGCGACGTCACGGCCCTGGGCGCCAGCGCGTGGTCGGCGCGTAGCGGCGAGCTTGGTCCCCGTACGAGATCGGCGGCCGTCGTCAAATCCGTCTGCCCCTACTGCGCCGTGGGCTGTGGCCAGGACGTGTACGTGAGCGACGGCAGGATCATCGACATCGAAGGGGACTCCGACTCTCCCGTGTCGCGCGGACGCCTCTGCCCCAAAGGCGCGGCAACGTTCCAGCTTGTGACTGGCGATCATCGCGTTCACACGGTTCTGCACCGGAGGCCGCACTCGACGGAGTGGGACGCGATCCCGCTGGACGAGGCGATGGACATGGTCGCTCGGCGAGTGAAGGAGACGCGCGATGAGACGTGGCAGGACTCGGATCGCGAGGGTCGTCCCCTGCGACGCACGTTGGGCCTCGCGCACCTGGGGGGAGCCACCCTCGACAACGAGGAGAACTACCTCATCAAGAAGCTGTTCACCGCGTTGGGCGCAATACAGATCGAGAACCAAGCCCGGATATGACACTCTTCGACCGTCCCCGGTCTGGGGATCTCGTTCGGCAGGGGCGGTGCGACGACGTTCCAACAGGACCTTCAGAACTCCGACTGCATCGTGATCGAGGGCTCCAACATGGCCGAGTGCCACCCGGTCGGTTTCCAATGGGTGATGGAGGCGAAGCGGCGCGGCGCAACGGTGATCCACGTCGACCCCCGGTTCACCAGGACGAGCGCCGTCGCGGACATCCACGTACCGCTCCGAGCGGGCAGCGACATCGCGTTCCTCGGCGGTCTCGTCAACTACATCATCACGAACGAACGCTACTTCAAGGACTACGTCACGAACTTCACGAATGCGCCTGTGCTGATCTCCGACGACTTCGAGGACACCGAGGATCTCGACGGCCTCTTCAGCGGATGGCAACACGAGAAGGGGCAGTACGACATCGCCTCGTGGCAATACAAGGGATCCGAGGTTGCTCCCGCAGCCGGACAGCGTGAGATCTTCAGCGGCGAGCCGCGCTCCGAGCGCGGCGCACAGATGACGCAGGACGCTCAGGACTCAGATTCTTCGTTGCAGGATCCCCGTTGCGTCTTTCAGATCGTCAAGCGTCACTTCTCTCGTTACACGCCCGAGGTGGTCGAGGACGTCTGCGGGGTGCCCAAGGACCTCTTCCTATCCGTCGCCGAGAAGCTATGCGAGAATTCGGGGCGGGAGAGGACCTCTGCCTTTTGCTACGCCGTGGGATGGACGCAGCATTCGGTAGGGGTGCAGTACATAAGGACGGCCGCCATCGTGCAGTTGTTGCTCGGCAACATGGGACGACCGGGGGGCGGCATCCTTGCGTTGCGCGGACATGCATCCATCCAGGGCTCAACCGACATCCCGACGCTTTACAACCTCCTGCCCGGCTACCTTCCGATGCCGAAGGCCGGCACCGACACGGACCTCGAGCGCTACATCGGCTTCAACACATCGGCGGTTGGCTGGTGGAGCGAGTTCCCCAAGTACATCGTGTCGCTGCTCAAGGCGTACTTCGGCGACGCGGCGACGAGGGACAACGACTGGTGCTACGACTATCTGCCTCGTCTGACCGGCGATCACTCGCACATGACGACGGTCGCGGACATGGCCGACGGCAGGGTCAAAGGCTACTTCGTCATGGGAGAGAACCCGACGGTCGGGTCGATGCACGGGGCGCTGCATCGCAAGGGCTTGCGCGAGCTCGACTGGCTCGTCGTGCGTGACTTCGCACCCACCGAGACCGCCGAGTTCTGGCGCGACGCGCCGGAGATCGCGCGCGGCGAGGTCCGCACCGAGGACATCGCCACGGAGGTGTTCTTCTTTCCCTGTGCCGCACATACGGAGAAGGACGGCAGCTTCACGAACACCCAACGCATGCTGCAATGGCACCATGCCGCTATCGAGCCACCGGGCGAGTGCCGCAGCGAGCTGCACTTCGTCTACCACCTCGGCAAGAGGCTGAAGGAGCTCTACGCGCGCTCGAGGAAACGAAGAGATCGTCCGCTGCGAGCTCTCGCATGGGACCTCCCGACGCGCGGCGATCACGAGGAGCCGGATGCCGAGGCGGTCCTCGCCGAGATGAACGGGTGGACGGTGGCGGACCGCGAGCCGCTGTCCGCCTACACGGAGCTCGAGGACGACGGTTCGACGGCTTGTGGCTGCTGGATCTACAGCGGCTGTTACGCGGACGGCGTCAACCAGGCGGCGCGCCGCAAGCCGAGAGGGCAGCAGCATTGGGTCGCGCCGGAGTGGGGTTGGGCCTGGCCTGCGAACCGCCGCATCCTCTACAACCGCGCGTCGGCGGATCCCGACGGCAAGCCATGGTCGGAACGCAAGAAGTACGTGTGGTGGGACGCCGCGGCCGGGAGATGGGATGGCTTCGACGTGCCCGACTTCATCGCCGACCGAGCTCCCTCTTACCGGCCGGACGAGGATGCCGTTGGGATAGCCACGATAGCGGGCAACAGTCCGTTCATCATGCAGGCCGACGGCAAGGGCTGGATCTTCGCTCCGAACGGCCTCCTCGATGGACCGCTGCCGACCCATTACGAGCCGCAAGAGTCGGTGGTCGACAACCTTCTCTATCCCCAACAGTGCAATCCGGCCCGCATGGAGTGGGACCGCAGGGACAACCCGTACCACAAGGCGTTCGCCGACGAGCGCTTCCCGTACATCCTGACGACGTACCGGCTCACCGAGCATCACACCGCGGGAGCGATGTCGCGGTGGCTCTCGTGGCTATCTGAGTTGCAGCCCGAGATGTTCTGCGAGGTGTCGCCGGAGCTTGCGCGCGACAGGGGGCTGACGAATGGCGGATGGGCGACGATCATCACCGCACGCGGCGAGATGGAGGTGCGCGTGCTCGTCACTCAGCGCCTTGCCCCGCTTCGCATGAGAGGTCGCCTCGTGCATCAGATCGGGCTTCCGTACCACTGGGGCAGCCGTGGGCTCGTACGTGGAGACGCGACCAACGAGCTCATCGGGATGGTGGCCGACCCCAACGTCTCGATCCAGGAGTCGAAAGCTCTCTCCGGGGACATCCGGCCCGGGCGGAGAAGCAGGGGCAGGCGCGTCGTGACGACCGGCCCACTCGTTGCGGCAGGCGCTAAAGGCGGCCCGGAGCGCGATCTCCGCGCGGCTCGCGACATGCCGGAGGGAAGGCATGGGATCAAGGCGGCCGAGGCCCAAGAGGGGGGTCAGACATAGTGGTTCAGGCGGCGGCGAAGGGCTTCTTCACGGACACGACGGTATGCATCGGATGCAAGGCCTGCGAGGTCGCCTGCAAGCAATGGAACCAGCTGCCCGACGACGGTCTCTTCTTCACCGGCATGTCCTACGACAACACGGTCGCCCTCGGCGCCTCGACATGGCGTCACGTCGCCTTCGTTGAGCGGCCGGTCCCCTTGACGGGGCAAACGACGGGCCTCGGCAACTTCTCGTGGCTGCTCATGTCCGACGTCTGCAAGCATTGCAAGAGGGCGGGTTGCCTCGAGGCGTGTCCCACGGGCGCGATCGTGCGAACCGAGTTCGACTCCGTCTACGTGCAACCCGATATCTGCAACGGCTGCGGCTTCTGCGTCGTCGCTTGCCCCTTCGGCGTCATAGACCGTCGCGAGGACGATGGACGCGCATGGAAGTGCACCCTTTGCTACGACCGCCTCAAGGACGACAAGACCCCGGCGTGCGCCAAGGCATGTCCCACCGAGTCGATAATCTTCGGCGACCTTGCAGAGCTCAAGGAGAGAGCGAGCGCGCGCGTCGAGGAACTACATGAGCGCGGCGTCGATGAGGCATACCTCTACGGCGCAGATGCCGGCGAACAGCCGGGAACGGAGGGTCTCAACGCCTTCTTCCTCCTGGTGGACTCACCCGAGGCTTACAACCTCCCGCCCGATCCGGTGGCGCCCGCGAAGAAGTCACCCGAAGCGTGGCGAGCCGCGGCCGTGGCCGCCGCCGGCATGCTGGGTGCCGCCGTCGTTGCGGTGCTGTCCACGCGCGCCGGCGCCGGGCGGTGAGCGGGGACGGGCGTCACATCGACCCGCGGGTCGGGACGCTCTCGGGGGAGGCGGCACAGCAGAAGGTGCGGGACCAGGATCCCAAGGCGCTCGCGCCGTTCGACGTGTGGCGCTCTGCAGCACCCGTCGAGCGCGGCGGAGACGGCTACTACGACCGCCCGGTGGTCAAGGAGCCGGTCTGGATCTGGGCCGTTCCCGCCTACTTCTACGTCGGCGGCGCCGCGGGCGCCGCGGTGGTGCTCGGGGAGGCCTCACACGTGCTCGCCGACTCCGAGGTCGACGATCTGGTGCGCAACGCTCGCCGGATCGGCGCCGTCGGAGGCGCGCTGGGGACCGCGCTGCTGATCCACGACCTCGGCCGTCCCGAGCGCTTCCTCAACATGCTGCGCGTGTTCCGCCCGACCTCGGCGATGAGCGTCGGGTCGTGGATCCTTGCTGCCGCGTCGCCGCTCTTCGCCGCGTCTGCGCTGCTTCCCCACGCCGGAGGGATGGCCGGCCGGCTCGGCAACGCCGCAGGCAAGGCCGCCGCCTTGCTCGGCCTGCCGTTGGCGGGCTACACGGCGGTGCTGCTGTCGAGCAGTGCGGTGCCGCTGTGGCTCGAGGCGAGGCGGAACCTGCCGTTCCTGTTCAGCGCGTCGGCGATGTCGAGCGCCGCCGCGCTGCTCGAGCTCGGCGGGCTCAACGAGACCGAAGACAAGATCGTCCGGCGCTTCGGCGCGGTTGCGCAGGTCATCGAGCTGGTGAGCTCGGCGCTGCTCGAAAGGAGAGTTGCGAAATTCGAGTCCGTCGGCGCGCCGCTCGAGCAGGGAGCCACCGGCGCCCTCTGGACCGCCGCCAAGCTCGCTACCGTCACGACGCTCGCGCTCGGTCTCCTCCCAGGACGCACGCGCTCGAGATCGATCGCCAAGGGACTTCTCGGAAGCGCGGGCGGCGTGGCGTTGCGCTTTGCGACATTCCACGCAGGCAAAGCGTCGGCGCGCGACCCGAAAGCGACGTTCGAGCGGCAGAGAGCCGTCCCCTAGCCGGAGCCTTTGGGTCCCCCGTAACTCGTGTCCCCGAGGTCGGCGTCGTCGTTCTCGCCGCCGCTTCCGGCGCTCGGTCCGTCGACCGGCGGCTGCTCGGGCTCGGAGCGTTCCTGCACGTCGGGCCGCTCTTCGTCGCCCTGGTCCCGCTTCTCGCGCTCCACCCCGTCCTCCCGTTGCTTCTCTCGGTGGGCATCGCCGCAACCTGCGGACACGTTCAGCGTAGCGGATGTTGCCCAGCGTCCCAAAGGGACCCCTTTGCGATCATCCCCGGCGCCCGCCGTGGCGATGATGGCGCACCGGAATGCGCAAGACCCTGGCAGCGACGCGCGCCGGAAGTTACGCTTGTCCGCCGTCCGAGAGGTTGAGGAGACGATCGTGCACAGGGACGAAGTAGAGGCGTCTCTGGCCGCGACCGCCTATCACGAAGCGGGTCACGCGGTCTGCGCCTACATGTTGGGACGCGCCTTCACGCGGGTGTCCATCCGAGCCGACGACTCCACCCTGGGTCGCTGCTCGTTCCGTCCTCCCGGTGAGTGGTTCCGTCCGGACCTGAAGGTGGACGGATCCACCCGGCGGCGGCTAGAAGAGCGGATCATGATCTCTCTTGCCGGACCCGAGGCGGAAGCCCGGTTCACCAGCCACTTCGACGCCGAGTCGGCTCAGGAGGATCTCGACAGGGCGATCGACCATGCCTGTTTCATGACCGGAGACGAGGCCGAGGCGTCCGCATACATCGAGTGGCTGCGGCTGCGAACCCTCAACCTCATGAAGCTGCCGGACTTCTGGCCTGCCGTTGAGGCCCTCGCCGGCGAGCTGCGCGCGCGCGAGGAGGTGCGCTACGGGAGCGCCAAGCGCATCATCGATCGAGCACGGGGTTCTGCGCCGCCCGCCGAAAGGCTTGCTCCCGCCGGATGGGCAACGCCCCACTGGCCCAACGCGACGCTGGAGTCGGTTCGCCGTCGACGCCCGTGACGATGCCCGGCTCGATCGAGCTGTGGCAGGAGAGCGGCGGCCGCTGGAGGTGGGCCTACAGAGACGGCTCGCTGGAGATACAGAGCAACCATCCCTACGCAATGAGGGCTGAAGCACTGGAGGCCGCCCGCACCGCGTACCCTGACGTCGACCACGCGCACGCGCGGGCGCGCGAGCACCCCGAGACAAGCGAGCCGGCCGGCCTCGGGTCGTTCCTGCTCGGGATCGTGGCGCTGTGGAGAGCGTACCGGAACGCCCGTCGCCGTTGAGGGCCGCCCCGCGAGCCGGATGATATCGATGCGGTTCGGGCGCCGCAGGTCCCCGGCTAAAGGGTCCGAGGCTCCGAGTCAACGGAGGTGCCGCTCCAGGTCCAGCGGCTGTGCGCCCGCAGTGTCTCTCCCGGCCCGAGCCGCCGGAGACCGGTTCCCTGCCTGCCGCGCGCCGCCAATCCCGGCGCGTTCGGCCACGCGGTCTGCGGTTCGACGCAGACCCCCTCGGGAGGCGTGTAGACGACCAGCGTGCGGAGCGGTGGGTCGAAGGCGATATCGAGGGCGAGGTCCGGCCACACCACGTGAGCGGGCGAGTGCGCGTCCGGGTAGACGTGATCCAGCCGTCGCGGGCCCAGCGCGGGCCGCCCTCTGAGATCGACGTCCCCTCGCACCGGCTCGGTGCGGCCCGTCGGGATGAGCTCGGGCGCCGTCTCGAGCACGCGGTCGGCCCGGACCCCCACGCGCATGTCTCCCTCGGCCGGCCGGCGCCACCACGGATGCCATCCCGCCGACGCCGGCATCGGAGAGGCGCCTGCCCTAACGGTCAGCTCGAGATCCAGGGAATGAGGGCTCAACGTGAGCTCGTGGCCCACCCACCCCCCGAACGGCCAGCGCGCTGGGGAGAACGAGCACCCGAGAGCGACGCGCTCCTCGCTTGCCGCCTCGACGCTCCACGGTTCGTCGAACACCACCCCATGGATCGCATGCGGCGCCAGGTTCGGCTCCAACCGGTAGGACTTTCCCTCCCACGGCAACGCGGCGGCTTCGATGCGCCCGACCCACGGGGCCATCACGAAACAGCCCCAGGTCGTCTCCGACGCGAGCGCCGCCGGAGAGGGACCGAGGATGCGTTCGACGCCGCCTACGACCAGTGACGTGATGCGCCCGCCCTCGTCCGGTGCGATCGCGGCGCGCACCCGTCCCGCGCGGAGCTCGATCATGCGAGCCGCCGCTGGAGGTCCGAGAGGCGGCCGAAGTGCGGCTCGACCCCGGCGTAGAGGCTTGGGAACACCTCGGCCAACTGCGCGTACACGCGGGCAGCGGCCGCGTCCGGGGAGTGCCGGTGCTCGATCGCGACCATGTCCTTCACGCGGCCGAGGGAGTCGATCATGCCGAGCGCGAACATCGCGAGGACGGCGGCTCCGAAGCACGAGCTTTCGTGTCTCTTGGGGAACAGGACATCGCTGCCAAAGACGTCGGCAGCGATCTGGCGCCACAGGCTCGAGCGAGCGAATCCCCCCGTCGCCCTGAACTCCGTGGCCTCACCGGTCACGTCCTCCAGGACGCGCAACACCGAATGCAGCTGCAGCGCAAC
The DNA here is from genome assembly GCA_046262355.1 of Actinomycetota bacterium. GTDB lineage: Bacteria > Actinomycetota > CADDZG01 > CADDZG01 > WHSQ01 > DATADD01. The sequence goes on from JBHEMX010000053.1 coordinate 13,738, forward strand.
GCCCTCCATGACCGCCCGCACGATGTGCGTGCGGTCGTGGCGGATCGTGAGCCCGATCAGAGCACCTCTGGCGTCGGCGTTCCAATGGGGGGCGCGCTCACCCAGCAGGTAGGGAAGGAAGATGAGCCCGCCGCTGCCCGCGGGGGCCTCGGAGGCGAGACCGACGAGATCCTCATAAGGGTCGCGACCGGACGCCGTGGCGGCCCCGGCCACGTCGAGGAAGACGTTCTCCCGCAGCCACGAGAGAGCGACTCCCCCGTTGTTGATCGGTCCTCCGAGGACCCAGAGATCATCGGTCAGGGCGTAGCAGAAGATGCGTCCTTTGGCGTCCGTGCGCGGTTCCGGAGCACACATGCGAACGGCGCCGCTCGTGCCGATCGTGCAGGCCGCAACGCCCGCGTCGATCGCTCCCACACCGAGGTTCGCAAGCACGCCGTCGCTCGCTCCCACGACGAAGGGGACGCCGTCGGGTAGCTCGAGGCGACCCGACCATTCCTTGCTCAGACCGCCCACTGCATGCGTAGTCGCCACCGGCTCCGGGAGCGCGTCGCGCGCTACGTTCACCATCTCCAGCAGGTCGGCATCCCAGTCGAGCTCTCGTAGATCGAAGAGCCCGGTTGCCGAGGCGATCGAATGGTCGACGATCAAGACGCCGAAGAGGCGCAGGAGCAGGTACTCCTTCATCCCGATCCAATGCGCCGAGCGCTCGAAGGTCGTCGAGTCGCACTCTCGGAACCACAGCAGCTTGGCGAGCGGGGACATCGGATGAAGCGGCGTTCCGGTGCGGCCGTAGATAGACGAACCGTCGGACCGCTCCTTCAGCCGCCGCGCCTGTTCGACGGCGCGGCCGTCCGCCCATGTGATGAGGCGGGTCAGCGGCGCCCCTTTCTCGTCCAGGGCCATGAGTCCGTGCATGGCCGCGCTGAGCCCCACGCCCTGCACCGCCGCACCGGCCGTCACGCAGTCGCGCGCGACCGCGCGGATGCACTCGAGCACCGTGTCGAGTATGCGCTCGGGATCCTGCTCGGCGCGCCCCGGCAGGGACGACTCGAGCGGGTAGTCGCGCCTACAACCCCCAAGCTGATCACCGGCGGCATCGAGGGCGGCGACCTTCGTTGCAGTCGTTCCGATGTCGACGCCGATGACTACATCTTTGGACACCCACGTCCTCTCGGCGGTGCACCCGGGGGCGTCGGCGCGACGCGCAACGCCCCGGGGTGGAGGCCGGCGCCTACTCCTTGCCGAGGGCTCCTCTCAGCGCGTCCTTCGCCTTCTCGCCGGCCTGCTTGGCGCTGCCCTTCGCTCGATCCGCGCGGCCTTCGTTCTCCAAGCGCTCGTCGTCCGTGGCGCGCCCCGTGGCCTCCTTGGCGCGTCCCTTGATCTCCTGCGTCTTGTTGCTGGCCTTGTCTTCGCCGGACATCCTTGCTCCTTTGCTGGACGGGTGGACGTAGGGTTCCTTCCCCCATGAGGCGTCGCCCATTCCTCGCCGGACGGCGCTCGTTTCCGACGTGCCCGTGGGGGCAGGATCGCGGAGGCATCTGAAGCCGACGAGAGGAGATCCCCAGGTGGAACGCGGAAGCGACAAGCACGGAAGCCGGGTCTCGGAGCAGCTCGAAGAAGAGTCCGAACCGCTCGAGCGCTCCCTGAAGGAGTCGCACGTGGAGTCCGAGCGCGAGAAGGAGTCGGGCGAGGCCGACATGCCCGGCTCGGGTCATCGCATCTCGGGGACGGGAAGCTCGGCCGACGAGTATCCCCTCAAGGATCATGGCGAGGAAGGTGGGGCAAGCCACCCGAAGCCCAAGGACGCCGACTAGATCCGAGAGATCGAGCCGCCCTCGACACAACCCCCTTGCGCGCCGCGGCGTTCGCTCCGAAGCTTGAGTGAGGGTGATCGGGAGGCGGACATGATCGAGTGGGGCGATGCCCTGCCCTCCATCGCAGCAACCATCGGCGTCGTGGCGGCGGTGTGGATCGCCGAGGCGCGGCGACCGAGACGGGGGCTGGACGACAGGCTGGTGGAGCCGTGGTGGTTCGAACCCCACGGCAGCACGGATCCACGACCCGAAGATGCGTCGCAGGAGGACCGTCCCCGAAGCGAACGGTGACACGCGCATCGTCCGGGGTCTATGCTGCCTCCGGCGCCTGCGTTGGGGACGGCAGGCTCGAGGGACGGGGGGCATCATGAAGTGGCAAAGGCTTGCTTCGTGTGCAGTCGCGGCATTGGTTATGGCCCAGATCGCGATGGTATCCGGGGCCTCGAGCACGGAGCGAAGGACCTCAGGAGTGCGCCCCGGACGCCCTTCGACCGTTCCCGTCGCCGCCGTTCCGACCGCGACCGACCGGCTCGCGCGGACGCCGGCTTCGTCCGAGGGCGACGAGGACTTCGAGGCGTTCTTGCAGCGGGTCCAGAACTTCCGCTGCCGTAGCAAGGGCAAACCGGCCACCTCCGTGGACATGAGCTGCAACACGCGGACGCTGGGGCAGAACTTCGGTCCAGACAACGAGATCGCGGTCGCGGTGGACCCGAAGGATCCTCGTCATCTCGTGGCGGGCTCGAACGACTACTACTACCGCTTCGACAATGCCACCGGCGAGGTCCTCGTGACCGTCCCAACCGGCTTCTTCACGTCTTTCGACGGCGGACGCCATTGGATCGACGGACAGGTACCGCGAGGGGAGGGTAACAACGCAGGAGATCCCTCGCCGGCCTTCGACGCCAAGCATGGCGTAGTGCTCATGGCGGGTCTCGACTTCACGTCGTCGCCCGACCGCTCGATCATCACCGACGGGAACGTCGCCGTGAGCCGCTCGACGGATGGAGGGCGGAAGTGGAAGCCCGCCGTCGTCGTGATGGAGGGCGCGGGCCCCGACACGTCGGAGAGCCAGGTGTTCTTCGACAAGGAATGGCTGACCGTCGACAACAACCCGCGCTCGCCGCACTACGGGCGGGCGTATGTCACCGCCACCCGTTTCCTGGGTGGTCCGATCTACAAGGAATCGCCGATCTTCCTCACTTACTCGGACGACGGCGGACGCACATGGTCCAAGCCCAAGGAGATCTCGGGTTCGCATCCCACGTGCAGCTACCAGGAGACGGGCTCGGGCACCGACTGCGATGAGGACCAGTTCTCGATCCCCGAGATCGCATCCGACGGAACCCTCTACGTCCACTACTTGAACGGGCAGAACGAAGCCGAGTGGGAAGTGCCCTTCGAGTTCGACTCTCAGATCATGGTGCGCCGGTCGAAGGACGGGGGCAAGACGTTCTCGCGGCCCGTGCCCGTGGTGCAGCTAGAAGATGGGGCGAGCGATATGCCGTGGAGCGTGATCGTCCGACAGACGATCTGGGGCCACCAACTTCGCTGGGCCTCGGCCGGAAACATAAGCGTGGACCCGAACGATCCGAAAGACGTGACGATCGTGTTCTCCGATCGCGGCACGCCGAACCCGAACGCCACCGCAGAGTGCCTTGCAGAGATCCCGGGCGAGGCGCCCGACTACGATCCATGCGACGCAGGCCCGGGAGCGGAGGTAAGCATCTATGCGGTCCGCTCGACCGATGGCGGCGCGACCTGGTCGGAGAGGAGCGAGATCGACGGGACCCGGAACCACTCATGGTTCCCCTGGGCCGACCACGGGCCGAACGGCAAACTCGTCGTATCGTGGGACGAGGATGTCTCGCCGCCTCTTTCCGATGCCTTCAACCACGTCTTGTGGGTACAGGGCAGGGGCAAGGAGATCCTGCGCCCGAACACCTCAGAGGACCGGACGCCGACCGAGCAGATCGACATCTCCCTCACGCACTGGACGGGTCAGTACGTCCCCGAGGAGGCGTGGCCACGGATCTGTGGGCCCGAGGGTTACAGCGATCCACCCGTGGAGGACGCCGAGGGCAAGGACTGCAACGCGTTCCATGGCGACTACACGGGTCTTGCGGTCGGCCGGGACGGGAGCATCAATGTCACCTGGACGGGTCTCAACCGCTGGGCGACGTCGAAGCAGCTCGATCCCTACACCGGTGAGTTGCACGACGGCTACGCCCAGGACGCGATGTTCGCGCGCCGCTAGCGGGGTCTCCCGTCCTCGTTCCTCTGGCGATCGTGCGACGTTACGCTCGACGGTCTCTCATCACGGTGCTGTCGATCGCGCCGGCATTCGCCGGTATAAGCACGAGCCCCGGGCAACTCCGGGGCTTTGTGATGCGCTGACGAAAACGGATCCGAGACCGTCGGTCACCTACAGACACGAGTCAAGTGGTTTCGGCTTCGATTACCTGAGGGCTTCCGCCGCCGCCGATCTCGATCCTGCGAGGCTTCGCGCGCTCCGCCATGGGAATCTTCACAGTCAGAACGCCTTGGTCGTAGGAAGCTGTGATCGCTTCCCTATCGAGCCCCTCTCCAAGAAACAGCTGACGGCTGAACCTTCCCTGGGGGCGCTCCGACACCAGGATCTCGTCCTCCTCGTCTGGCTCGTAGGTGCGCTGCGCCGAAACGGTCAGAACATTCTCCTCCGTCGTGAGGTCTATGGAGTCTGCGTCGATGCCGGGAAGGTCAAAGTGCACGATGAACTCATCGCCGCGACGATACGCATCCATCAACAGTCGGGGGGCGCGCCTTCCCTGCATCCCCTCCATCAGCCCTTCGACCTCGCGGAAAGGATCAAACCTCATGACCATGACTGTCTCCCCTCTTCGAGCCCACCGGATCGGAAGCGGCAAGGGGCTGCCCGGCCCCAAGGTCCCTACCGAACCAAGTCAAAATCTACCTGCGATCCCTGGCTGCTCTATGCAACGACCTCCGGCAGAAGATGTGGGTCAGAGGCCGGTTACGCCTACGCCTCTATGTTCGTCATCACGTGCTTCATCCGAGTGTAGTCCTCGAGGCCGTACATCGAGAGGTCCTTGCCGTGTCCGGAGTGCTTGAAGCCCCCGTGCGGCATCTCAGCCACGAGCGGGATGTGGGTGTTGATCCACACGCACCCGAAGTCGAGCCCCTTCGCCATGCGCATCGCGCGGCCGTGGTCGGTGGTGAACACGCTCGAGGCGAGCCCGTACTCGACGCCGTTCGCCCATGCGAGCGCCTTCTCCTCGTCGTCGAAGCGCTGCACGGTGATGACGGGACCGAAGATCTCGTTCTGGATCATCTCGTCGTTCTGCTCGAGGCCCGCCACGACCGTCGGCTCGTGGAAGAAGCCGCCTCCGTTGCCGGCCTTGTGACCGCCCGTGACGACCTCCGCGTGCTGCGGCGCTCGCTCGAGGAAGCCCGCGACCCGCTCCAGCTGAGTCGGGTTGTTGAGCGGCCCGAAGTCTGTGTCGGGATCGTTCGGGTCCCCGGTCTTGGTGCCCTTCGCCTTCTGGGCGAGCTCGTTGACGAAGTCGTCGTGGATCCTCGGCCCCGCCAGCACGCGCGTCGCTGCGGTGCAGTCCTGGCCCGCGTTGAAGTAACCCGCGACCGCTATGGCCTCCGCAGCCGCTTCGAGGTCCGCGTCGTCGAACACGATCACCGGCGCCTTGCCGCCGAGCTCTAGGTGCACGCGCTTCAGGTCCGCCGCCGCCGACCGCGCGACCTCCATCCCGGCGCGCACACTCCCGGTGATCGAAGCCATCTCGGGGATCGGGTGCGAGACCAGCGTCGCGCCCGTCTCGCGATCGCCACAGACGACGTTGAAGACGCCGTCGGGGAGGAACTCAGACATGACCTCCGCCATCTTCAGCGTGGTCACCGGAGTCGTGTCCGACGGCTTGAGCACGACGGTGTTTCCTGCCGCGATCGCCGGCGCCCACTTCCACACGGCCATCATCATCGGGTAGTTCCACGGCGTCACCTGTGCGCACACGCCCACCGGCTCACGCCGAACGAACGAGGTGAAGCCGGCCATGTACTCGCCCGCCGAGCGGCCCTCGAGGCAGCGCGCAGCTCCGGCGAAGAACCGGATCTGATCCACCATCGGTGGGATCTCCTCACTCATGGTGAGCTCCACTGGCTTTCCGGTGTTCTCGGACTCGAGCTTCACGAACTCCTCGGCGCGCTCTTCGATCGCATCCGCGATCCTGAGCAGGGCTCGGCTGCGCTCCGACGGGATGACGTCGCGCCATGACTCGAAGGCGCGCCGAGCCGCGTTGCACGCGACATCTATGTCGGCCTGCGTCGACACCGGGGCCCGAGCGAACTCCCGACCGTTCGCCGGGTTGACGAGGGGCGCCGCCTTGCCGTCGACCGGCGACTGATACTGGCCGTCGATGAAGTTCTGCAGCTCACGCATCACGAAGCTCCTTCCCGAACCTGCCGCACGCAGCTTCCGTTCCCGAGGCCAAACCTATAGGACGCGCGTGAGGTCCGCCTCGCCCGAGGCCCCCGCGGATGGTCATATTGGTGGATGGAGGTCGAACCCGTGATCGTCGGCCGGGCCCCGCCCGTGCACATCGCGGACACGACGTTGAGCCGGGTCGTGCTCGAACGCGCCGCAGAGCGCGGCGACAAGGTCGCGCTCGTAGACGGAGCCACGAGCGCAGTCCTGACCTACCGGGCGCTCGCCGGCGAGGTGGACCGGACCGCGGCGGCGCTGAAGGACCGCGGTCTGCGAGGTGGGGACGTCTTTGCGCTTGCGTGCCCGAACTCCGCCGACTTCGCGATCGCCTTCTTCGCCGTCTCCGCTGCGGGGGGCATCGTCACGACTGCGAACCCGCTGCTCACCGCCGAGGAGCTTGCGCGCCAGCTCGAGAGCTGCGGCGCCCGCTTCCTCCTGACGACTCCTGAGAGGCTAACCACGGCCTCCGCCGCGGCGACGCGCGCGGGCGTCGAGGAGGTGTTCGTGACCGGTCCGGCCGATCCCTCGACGGCCTTCTCCGGGCTGCGCGCCCGACGCCCCCGCGTGGCGCAAGAGGCAGTCGATCACGAGGCGGTCGATCCGAACGCTGTCGCGGTCCTGCCCTACTCGAGCGGAACCACGGGCGGATCCAAGGGCGTGATGCTCACGCACCGCAACCTCGTGGCGAACATCTGTCAGATCGAGGCGGTTCACCACCTCGAGGCTCACGACGTGGTGATCGCGATCCTGCCGTTCTTCCACATCTTCGGGATGACCATGGTGCTCGGCCACGCGCTCCACCGTGGGGCGACGGTGGTGACGCTGCCTCGCTTCGAGCTCGGGAGCTTCCTGCAGGCGTTGCAGGACCATGGGGTGACGCGTGCTCACCTCGTACCTCCCATCATCCTCGCCCTCGCCAAGGACCCTTCCGTGGCGCGCTTCGATCTCGCGCGTCTCGAGACGATCCAATCGGGAGCGGCGCCGCTCGGGGCCGCCCTGGCGCTCGAGTGCGCCGAGCGGCTTGGTTGCGTCGTCTCTCAGGGCTACGGACTGACCGAGACGAGCCCGGTGACGCATCTCACTCCGGACTCCGGGCCCAACAAGTCCGGGTCGATCGGACCTCCGCTGCCCTCGACCGAGTGGCGCGTGGTCGATCCGGTCACCCACGTCGACCGCGCGCGGGCACCCGGCGAGCTGTGGGTCCGCGGGCCCCAGGTCATGAGGGGGTACCTCGACGAGCCGGACGCAACCGCCGCCGCGATCGACGGCGACGGCTGGTTCCCATACCGGGGATGTGGCCTACGCCGACGGCGACGGCTACTTCTACATAGTCGATCGGCTCAAGGAACTCATCAAGCACAAGGGCTTCCAGGTCGCCCCCGCCGAGCTCGAAGCCGTCCTGCTCACGCATCCGGGGGTCGCCGACGTCGCAGTCGTCGGGAGCCCCGACGTGGAGGCCGGCGAAGTGCCCAAGGCGTTCGTCGTGCCGGCGTCCACGCTCTCCCGTGCAGACGTCATCGAGTTCGTCGCGGCGCGCGTCGCACCCCACAAGAGGATACGGCGGGTCGAGCTGGTCGAGCGCATCCCTCGCTCGCCGTCTGGGAAGATCCTGCGCCGCCGGCTGGTCGAGGGCGAGCGTGCGCGCCACGCCTGAGAGGGCGGAGCGGGATGGGCGTGCCGACTGCCCATTTCAACAGAATGTTGACGCTACGCGACCCCCTGCGGATAATCCTCGGGACGCCACCGAGACCGACGGGGAGGTTCGCCACGAGCACTGCAGCGACCGCCCCACCTCCTCAGAGGGCCGCGCTCTACCTCCAGGACAAGCACCCGCTGCGGGACGGCATGCGCTTCTCGCAGCAAGCCGAGCGCGCCGGGTTCGAGGCCGTGTGGCAGGCGGAATCCCGCCTCGTCCGGGAGGCAACGGTGCCGATGGCGGCGTTCGCCGCGGTCACCGAGCACATCACGGTCGGCTCGGGCGTGGTCAACACCTGGACTCGCAACCCGGGTCTCCTCGCGGCCACGTTCGTGACGCTGGACGACCTCGCTCCGGGGCGCGTGATCCTCGGACTCGGTGCGTGGTGGGATCCGTTGGCTCGCAAAGTCGGCATCGCTCGGCGGCGCCCGCTGCAGTGCATGCGAGAGGTGGTCGAGGCGTGTCGCCGGCTCTTCACCCTCGAAGAGGTGAGCTATGAGGGCGAGTTCGTCCACCTCGACGGCGTCCGGATCGACGTGGTCCACGGCGAGACGCGCGCGCGCCGCATCCCGATCTACGTCGGCGCGACCGGACCCAAGATGCTCGAGCTCTCGGGCGAGATCGCGGACGGAGTCGTGCTGAACTACATGGTGTCTCCGCGCTACAACGACGAGGCGGTAGCAAGGATCGCCGAGGGGGCGGAACGCGGCGGCCGGGCGCTCTCGGACATCGACCGCCCACAGCTGATCGTGTGCTCGCTCGACGAAGACCGCACGACGGCGCTGGACGAGGCGCGGCTGCTTCTGACGCAGTACCTGGGGCAGCAGCCCCACATCATGAAGGCGTCCGGCGTCGACGCCTCGCTGATCGAGGAGATCAACGCGCTCGTGGACTGGCCGGCGACGCAGGAACAGATAGAGAAGGCTGCAGCGCTCGTTCCGGACGAGGTCGTGCAGCTCGTCAGCGCCTCGGGCACGCCGGCGGAGTGCCGCACCAAGGTCGCCGAGTACCTCGAGCACGGCGCAACCTGTCCGATCCTTTATCCCTTGCGGGACGTGCCGCAGATGATCCACGCGTTCGCGTTGTCGGGCAAGGCACCGGTCGGGGACGGCCGGAGATCGGGAAGCGGCCCATGAGCGAGTACACCGATCGGGCAGAGCGCTATCGGGAGCAGGTGACGAGCTTCCTGCGCGAGATCATCGCGATGCCCTCTCCATCATTGGGAGAAGAGCGCGTCGCAAAGCGCATCGTCGAGGAGATGAATGCACTCGGCTACGAGAACGCGTGGATCGACGAGATGGGCAACGCGATCGGCCGCATCGGCAAGGGTAGGACGAAGATCGTGCTCGACGCGCACATGGACACGGTCGGCGTCGGCGACAGGGGCGCGTGGCCGCACGACCCCTTCGAAGGAAAGGTCTCGGACGGCGTCGTCTTCGGCCGCGGGGCGTCCGACAACAAGGGTGCGGTAGCCGCACAGGTCTACGGGGGCCGCGTGATGGCCGAGCGCGCACTCGACGGTGCGGACGTGACCGTCTACGTCGTCGGGACCGTCATGGAGGAAGACTGCGACGGGCTGGCGCTCGGATACGTCTGCAGCGATACCCTCGAAGGCATCGCTGCAGTCGTCCTCGGGGAGTGCACCGATCTCAGCGTTTACAGGGGGCATCGCGGGCGCATGGAGATGAAGGTCACCACCAAGGGTCTCTCCGCGCACGCGAGCGCGCCGGAGCGTGGCGACAACGCGGTCACGGCCATGGCGCCCATCGTCCTCGGGGTCGACGAGCTGGGTCCCCGCCTGGCCGATCACGAGTTTCTCGGCAAGGGCACGATCGCCGTGAGCAAGATCGAATGCGAGACGGCCTCGCTCAACGCGATCCCCGACTCGTGCTCGATCTACCTGGACCGCAGGCTGACCGAGGGCGAGACGCGGGAGAGCGCGCTCGCAGAGGTGCGGGAGATCGCCACGGGCGACAGGTCGGAGGTCGAGATCCTCCGCTACGCCGAGCCCTCCTACACCGGGCTCGCGCTGGAGACCGACAAGTACTACCCCACCTGGGTGCTCGAGGAAGAGCACCCCCTGGTACGCGCCGGCGTCACCGCGGGACGCGCCGCCCTAGGCAGCATCCCCACGGTCGGCAAGTGGACGTTCTCGACCAACGGCACCTCCTCGGCGGGACGACTCGGCATCCCCACGATCGGCTTCGGGCCGAGCGAGGAGAAGTGGGCCCACACCGTGTGGGATCAGTGCCCGATCGACCATCTCGTCGCATCGATCGCTTTCTATGCGGCGCTTCCTGCCGCGCTCGTGCAAGAGGGGGTGGGGGAATGATCGAGCCTGTAGAGCTCACGGTGAACGGTGATCGGGTACGCGTCGAACCCGCAGAAGAGGAGACGTTGCTCGACGTCTTGAGGGACCATCTTGGACTCCTTGCGGCCAAGGACGGATGCCAGCCTGAGGGCTATTGCGGGTGCTGCACCGTGCTGGTCGACGGCAAGGCGCGCGTGTCGTGCTCGCAGGCGGCATCCCGCTTCGCGGGCAAAGACATCGTGACGCTCGAGGGACTGCCCGATGCAGAGCGTGAGGCATTCGCGCTCGCCTTCGCGGCCACCGGCGCGTCACAGTGCGGATTCTGCTCGCCGGGTATCGTCGTGAAGGCGCGCAGCTTGCTCCAGCGGTCTCCGAGTCCGTCGCGCGACGAGGTCGCCAAGGCGCTGGCGGGGAACCTCTGTCGCTGCACCGGCTACGTCAAGGTCATCGACGCCGTGCAGATGGCGGGACGGATCATGAGCGGCGACGAACAACCGCACCTGGATTGGTCGGGGCGCATCGGCACGCGTACCCCGAAGTACGAAGCGTTCGAGCTTTCGCTGGGCCACAAGCCATTCATGAACGACATCCAGCTCGAGGGGATGGTCCACGGCGCGCTGTGCTTCTCGGATCATCCGCGCGCCGTGGTCAAGGGCATAGACGTCTCGAAAGCCCAAGCGGTGGACGGAGTCGTGGCGGTGGTGCTGGCGAAGGACGTTCCGGGCGAGCGCGACGTCGGCGCCATAATCAACGACTGGCCCGTCCTGGTGGCCGAGGGAGAGACCACCCGCTGCGTCGGCGACGTCCTCGCCGCGGTCGCAGCGACGACGCGCGTTGCGGCGCGCCGAGCGGCCGCCGCGATCGAGGTCGAGTACGAGGTCCTCGATCCCGTGTCGGATCCCGAGGATGCGCTACGGCCGGGTGCACCCCAGGTCCACGGCAAGGGCAACCTGCTGAAGACCTACAGGATCGACCGAGGAGACGCCGATGCGGCGCTCGAGTCGTCCGCTCACGTCGTCACCGAGACCTTCCAAACGCAGTTCATCGAGCATGCCTTCCTCGAGCCGGAGTCCTCCATCGCCTACGACACGACCGATGAGATGCGAGTGCTGTCCGGCGGTCAAGGGATCTGGGACGACCGGAGGCAGATCGCTCGGATCCTCGGCGCGCCGGAAGACACCGTGCGAGTGACGCTGGTGTCCAACGGGGGTGCCTTCGGAGCCAAGGAGGACCTCGGGATCAACGGACATGCGGCACTGCTGGCGCGCGTGACCGGCAAGACCGTGAAGCTGACGCTGATGCGCGACGAGTCGATACGCATGCATTCCAAGAGACATCCACTACGTATGACGTACACCGTGGGGTGCGACGCCGAAGGCAGGCTCACCGCAGTCAAAGCGCGCATCGTCGGCGACACCGGCGCCTACGCCAGCGTGGGCGACAAGGTGCTGCAGCGAGCATGCGGTCACTCGTGCAGCGCCTATGAAGTGCCCAACGTCTACGTCGAGTCGCACGCCGTCTACACGAACAATCCTCCCTGCGGCGCGATGCGCGGCTTCGGGTCCAACCAGGTGAACTTCGCCATGGAGGGCTGCATGGACCGGCTTGCGGAGAAGGTCGGCATCGACGGCTGGGACATCAGGTGGTTGAACGCGCTCGAGGTCGGCTCGACGTTCGGGACGGGACAGGTCCTGGGCGAGGGCGTTGGTCTGAAGAAGTGCCTGTCCGCGGTGAGGGACGCCTACAAGTCGGCGCGCCATGCGGGGGTGGCATGCGCGGTCAAGAACGTCGGCGTCGGCAACGGCCTGCCCGAGTACGGGCGTGCTTCGCTCGAGGTCCAGGACGATGGCTCGATCCTCCTACGGCATTCGTGGACCGAGATGGGTCAGGGGGTCCATACCGTGCTTCAGCAGGTGGCCATGGAGGAGCTTCACTCCGCAGGCGTCGAGCTCAAGCACATCAGCGTGCGCGTAGACACGGAGCGGGAGTTCGCGACCGGTCAGACGACGGCATCGCGCGGGACCTTCCTCGGAGGACTTGCCGTGCGCAAGGCGTGCGAGAAGCTCAAGGCCGAGTTGAACGGCAGCCGTCTCCCGGACCTCGCGGGCCAGGAGTTCGTCGGCGAGGTCGAGTTCAAGCTCACTCAGCCGATGGACGACGCAGATCTCCAGCGCTCGCACATCTGTTTCGGATGGGGTGCGCAGGTCGCGATCCTCGACGACGACGGCAGCGTGGCCAAGGTGATCGCGGCGCACGACGTCGGCCGGGTGATGAACCGCAACCTGCTCGAGGGTCAGTTCGAAGGCTCCGTCCACATGGGGCTCGGCCACGCGCTCACCGAGGAATTCGTGGTCGAGGACGGCCGCATCGTTACGCCGACGCTCAAGTCGCAGGGCATCATCCCCGCCAAGGGGATGCCCGAGGTCGAGTGCATCTTCATCGAGGAACCTCAACCGGAGGGACCCTACGGCGCGAAGGGCGTCGGAGAGATCGGTCTCGTGCCGACCGCAGGAGCCGTCGCCGCGGCGGTCCATTCCTTCGACGGCCGGTGGAGGAACCGGCTTCCGATGAAGGACAGCGCGGCTGCAAAGGCGGCACACCCCCGCGCCGTGGGCAAGCTCGGTAGAGCGAGCGCCCGTCGAGAGGTCGCGGGATGACGTTCGCTTGACGGCAGCGGTACTGCGGGGCGGACTCGTGGTGCGGTCGCCGGGCGGGGCCGTCGAGGCGACCGACCTGGTCGTGTCCGAAGGACGCATCGGGGGCAGCGCCTCGGAGGGGGAGCCCGTCGACGTCTCGGGCTGCCTGGTGGTCCCGGGCCACGCGTGCGCGCACCACCACCTCTACTCCACGCTCGCGCGTGGGATGCCGGCGCCGGGCGACCCGCCGAGGAGCTTCCTCGAGATCCTCGAGCGCGTCTGGTGGAGGCTCGATCGTGCTCTCGACCTCGAGAGCGCGCATCTGTCGGCGCTCGCGGGAGCCGTGGCCGCCGTCCGCTGCGGCACGACGTCCCTCGTCGACCATCACGCGTCCCCACAGGCGATCGATTCGTCCCTCGACGCCGTGGCCGAGGGCATCGACGGCAGCGGCGCGCGCGCCGTCGTGTGCTACGAGGTCAGCGATCGCCACGGGGTCGAGCGGGGGCGTGCGGGGATCGAGGAGAACGTTCGGTTCCTGGCCGAGAACCGCCGTGAGCGTGTGCGCGCCATGATGGGAGCGCATGCGTCCTTCACGCTCGGCGCCCGCACGCTGGAGTCACTCGTCGACTCGGCGCGCGCAGCCGGCGCGCCGATCCACATCCATCTCGCCGAGGACGACCACGACGAGAGAGACTCCGTGACCAAGCACGGCGTTCGGGCGGCTCAGCGCCTCCGGCGAGCAGGGGCGCTGGCGAGGGGGGACCTCGTTGCTCACGGCGTGTGCCTCGATGCGGCGGAGGTGTCCCTTCTGCAGAGCTCCGGAGCGTGGCTTGCACACAACGCGCGTTCCAACATGAACAACGGGGTCGGCTATGCGCCGGTCGCGATGATGCTCGAGCGCGTCGCGCTCGGCACGGATGGGATCGACGGCGACATGTTCGCCGAAGCGCGAGCGTCCTACTTCCGGGCGCGTGAGGCGAACCTGTCGGCGACGCCGCAAACGACGCTCGAGCGGCTGGCCGGCGGAGCGGCCTTCGTGGGAGCGCTTTTCGGCGAACCGCTGCTCGGAAGCTTGCTGGAAGGCGCGCCCGCCGACCTCGCCGTGCTCGAGTACGACTCCCCCACCCCCGTGGACGCCGGGAACCTTGCGGGCCATTACGTCTTCGGGCTTACGACCGCGGCGGTGCGCGATGTGATGGTCGCGGGACGCTGGATCGTGAGGGACCGGCGCCACCAGCTCGTGGACGAGGAGGAGTTGGCCGCGCGCTGCCGCCGGGCCGCGCCGGAGCTGTGGGACAGGATGCAGTCTCTCTAGAGGAGGAACCGTTGGACAGAGGCGAGCTCGCCGGCAACGACTTCATCTCGACCGCGGACTGGTCCGTGGACGAGCTGTCCACGGCTCTCGATGTCGCAGGCGAGCTCAAGTCCGCCTTCGGAGGCGACCGGCCTCACCGTCTCCTGCCCGACAAGACCCTGTTCATGATCTTTCTCGACCTCTCGACCCGGACGCGCAACGCCTTCGAGGCGGGGATGACCCAACTCGGCGGGCACGCCCACTTCATCGACGCGAACACGTCGCAGATAGCGCACGGAGAGAGCCCGCGCGACATGGGCATCATCCTGTCGTCATACGGCCATGGCATCGCGATCCGGCACGACAAGGTGCCGGGCGAGGGCAACGCCTACATGCGCGCCGTCGCCCAGCATGCCGACGCTCCCGTCATCAACCTGCAATGCGACGAGGATCATCCGACACAGCAGCTCGCGGATCTCATGACGATCGAAGAGGTCTTCGGCACCCGGGACCTGACCGGGATCAAGGTGTGCGTCTCGTGGGCCTATTCACCTTCGTACGCCAAGCCGATGAGCGTCCCACAAGGTCTCGCGCTGCTGCTTCCCCGCTTCGGTGCAGAGCTGACGATCGCGCGCCCGCCCGAGTTCCGTTTGATGCCGCATGTGATGGAGCGCGCGCAGAAGCTCGCGGCGGATCGGGGTGGCACGATCACCGAAGTCGACGACATGGATGTGGGCTTCGAGGGTGCCGACGTCGTCTACCCGAAGTCCTGGGGCGCCGAGCACCTCTTCGGGAACGAGCAAGAGGCGTTGGCGTTGAACGCTCGCCATCGTGAGTGGATCTGCGATGAACGCCGTATGGCGGTCGCGTCCGAGCGCGCGATCTACATGCACTGCCTGCCGGCCGATCGTGGCCACGAGGTCACCGACGAGGTCATAGACGGGCCTCGATCCGTCGTGTTCCAGGAGGCCGAGAACAGACTGCACACCGGCAAGGCGCTCTTGGCCCTGCTGATGGGAGGCTACGCCCGCACTTGATCTCCGGCGCGGTCAAGAGACGATCGCGTCGCTCGCCACGAGCGGGTCACGACGCCTCTGACGGCGCGCCGACATCGACGTCGACGAGCACGTTGAACGCAGCATCGCGCCCGAGCTGGCGCTCGCCTTCGGCGACCGCGACCGTTAGGGGGCCGCCGAAGGGGCCTACCGCGACGAGGCGGATGCGGACACCCGGGTAGATCCCCATGTCGCCCAGGTAGCGCAGCAGCTCGGGGTCGCGGTCGCTGACCTCTGCCACCGTCGCCGCGGCCCCGACGGCGAGGTCGGTGATGGCGACGCCGCTCGAGCGAGCGATGTCTCCGTCGCGCGGCGGGATGGGATGCCCGTGAGGATCCTCCGTGGGCTCGCCGAGGACCTTGGCGATGCGGTCCTCCAGGCGCTCGGAAAGGACGTGTTCGAGCACCTCGGCCTCGTCATGCACCTCGTCCCACGGGACCCCGAGCGCCTCGGCCAGGTAGGTCTCGAGCAGCCGGTGATGGCGGATGACCTCGAGCGCGATCTTCCGGCCCGCGTTCGTCAACTCCGCCCCGCGGTAAGGGAGGTGCTTTACGAGCCCCAAGGAGTCGAGCTTCTTGAGCATGTTCGTTGCGGATGCAGCCGACACGTCGAGGCGTTCGGCGATCGCCTTGGTCGAGACCAGCGTGGCGCGCCTGCCCGCGGCCTCAGCCTCGTCCTCCAGGAGGCAGATGCCCTTCAGGTAGTCCTGGGCGGCGCGCGTCGCTCCGATCGGCATAGAAGCCATTTTAGCCGCAGCTAATCCAACCTCCCGCTATGTGCTCGAAGAGATGGCTCAGACCGGTCTGGGCGAGACGATGCGCGCGTAGGCCTCCGGATCCGTGGCGCCCTCGGTGCAGAGGACCAGCGCGGTCGCCGAACCGTCGAGGTGCAGCGCCGGCCGGGCGTCGGAGCCGTCGGAGAGCAGCGCCACGAGCGCACCGACCCCGGCCGCACCCGTCTCACCCGCCTCGATCCCCTCCGATGCCAGCATCCGCATCCCGGCGCGCGCCCACCCGTCATCGATCGCGACGAACGCATCGAAGCCGGCCGACACGGCAGGCCACGCCACGATCGAGGGCGTGCCGCAGTTGAGGCCGGCCATGATCGAGCCGTACGGCCCCGGCACCTGGACGGGTTTCCCCGCCTCGATGGACGCCTTGACGCAGGCGGCCGTGGTCGGTTCAACCCCGATCAGGAACGGCGCGTCGTCGGCATCTGCGCCACGCAGATGGCGTGCGGCCGCCGCCGCAAGCGCGCCGACCCCTACCTGTATGAGGACGACCTCGGGAGCCGGCGCGTCCCGCCGGGCGAGCTGCTCGTCAATCTCGATAAATATCGTGGAATAGCCCTCGATGACCCAGCGGGGAACGTCGGCGTAGCCGGGCCACGAGGTATCGGAGATGACGAGGCACCGCTCCCCTGCCTCCTGCGCCGAGCGGGCCACGGCGTCGTCGTAGGTCCCGTCGACGACCTCGCAGCGCGCGCCCTCGCCCACAATCGCGTCGATGCGGGCGCGGGCCGTGCCCGCGGGCACGAAGATGCGCGCCTCGAGGCCGAGCAGACGGGCCATGCGCGCGACGGCACGCCCGTGGTTGCCGTCGGTGGCGGCGGCGAGCCCGAGTGGCCGATGTCCCTCGAGCCGGGCGGCGAGATCGGCGGCGGTCCGCCACGGCCCGAGCTCCCCGAAGCGTTGTTCCAGCGCGCGATACACGCCCCACGACGCGCCGAGGATCTTGAACGACGGCAGGCCGAGCCGGCGCGACTCGTCCTTGACCCAGACCCTGCGGAGGCCGAGTCGAGCCGCGCAGGCGGGCGCGTCGAGGAGCGGCGAGGGCTCGTATCCGGGGAGCTTGCGGTGATACGAGAGCGGGGCACGCGTCGGCTCTGTGTCGAGGGCGGCCGCGGCGTGGGGGTTGAGCAGCCAGGCAGGCGAGGTCACTGCCCGCTCGCTCCGCGCGCCACGAACCGTCCCCACCCGGGGCCTCCCACGGGCTCGCCGTCGCGCGCCACCACCCTGCCGCGGCACAGCACCAGCGACGGCCAGCCTCGCACGGTCACGTCCGCGTACGGTGAGTCGTCGACCCGCATGTGGAGACGCTCGGCCAGCAAGGACTTCTGCGCGGAGGGGTCGAACACGACGACGTCGGCGTCGGCTCCGGCGACGATGGAACCCTTGGCCGGATGCAGCCCGAAGAGTCGCGCCGGAGTCGTGCAGCAGCGATCCACCCATTGCTCGGGCGACATGTCGCCGTCGACGACGCGCTGGTACAGGAGCGACAGGCGCGTCTCGATGCCGGGCAGGCCGCCCGGGATGTCGCTGAAGTTCGTCCAGCCTCGACCGGAGAGACCGGCGCTCCTGTCCGCCCTCGTGAAGGGGCAGTGATCGGTCGACACCACCTGGAGAGTGCCACGGGCGAGGCCCTCCCAGAGCTCTTCTTGGTGCCACGGATCCCTCAACGGCGGCGCACAGACGTAGCGCGCCGCCGAGGCTGGGTCGTCGTCGTAGCGATCGGCGGAGAGATAGAGGTACTGCGGGCAGGTCTCGGCGTAAAAGGGCTGCCCGCTCGTGCGCGCGCGCCGCACCTGCTCGAGTGCGGGAGCGCTGGAGAGATGAACCACGTAGCAGGGAGCCTGTGCGTCCGCAGCCATGCGCGCCGCGCGCCGCACCGCAGCGGCCTCGGCGGCCGGGGGACGCGAGCGCGCATGCCACTTCGGTGCGACGCGACCCGCGCTCAAGGCCTCGGAGCGAAGCCGCGCCACCGTTGCGTCGTCCTCACAGTGGAGGCAGACGAGCGCGCCGGCCTTCCCCGCGGCCACCAGGACCTCGAAGATGACGTCGTCGGAGACCATGAGTCGATCGGGATACGTCATGTAGAGCTTGAAGCTCGTCACGCCCGCCTCGACCATCTCCGCGACGATGTCGTCGGCCGGACGAGGGAGCTCCGTCAGGCTCATGTGGAAGGCGTAGTCGACGACGGCCTTGCCCTCGGCTTTGGCATGCCACGCCGCGAGCCCCTGGGCGACCGACTCGCCGCGATAGGCCGTGGCGAAGTCGATTATCGTCGTCGTTCCGCCGCACGCGGCCGCCTGTGTGCCCGAGAAGAAGTCGTCCGAGGACCTCGTGACGCCGACATCCATGTCGAGGTGGGTGTGTACGTCCACCGCTCCGGGCAGCACGAGCTTGCCGCGCGCGTCGATCACGGCGGTGCCGGGGCCGGGACGTAGGTCGCCGACCGCCGAGATCCGCTCGCCCGCGAGGAGCACGTCGGCGCGCCGCACGCCGTCGGACGAGACGAGGTCGCCGCCGGCGATGAGAACCTCGGCCTCGCTCGTTGTCTCGTCCCTTCTACAAAATGTTGAAAATGCCGACGCTTGAATCATAAGATTCCCTGGGTGAAGGGTGACGTGTCCGGCCGCGCTGGTGATCCGGGGCAGGGTGCGCCGGTCATGGTCATCGCGCTGGGCGGCAACGCGATCACCCGCGCGGGTGACGAACCCTCCGTCGCAGCACAGTTCGAGCGCACGCGCGAGACGGTGGCGATGCTCATGCCGGTCATCACGTCGGGCGCGTGGCGGATCGTGTTCACCCACGGCAACGGCCCGCAGGTGGGCAACATCCTGCTCCGTTCGGACCTCGCGGCGGAGGCAGGCGAGCTCCCGAGGCTACCTGTCGACATCGCCGTGGCGGACACACAAGGCGGCATGGGATACATGATCCAGCAGTGCCTTTCGAACGCGCTCTGGGAGTCGGGGCTGAGCAGCCCGGTCGCCACGGTCATCACTCAGGTCATCGTGGACGAGGAACACCCCGCGTTCCACGACCCGAGCAAGCCGATCGGTCGCTACTACCGTGCGGACCAGGTGGACGAGCTGCGCCGTCACGACTGGACCATGAGCGAGGACCCTCAGGGCCGGGGCTGGCGCCGGGTCGTCCCCTCGCCCGAGCCCGTCGAGATCGTCGAGCAGCCCATCATCCGGGAGCTCCTCTCCGAAGGCGTCATCGTGATCGCCTGCGGAGGCGGCGGCATCCCCGTGTACTCGAATGAGGCGGGAGCGCTGAACGGCACCGACGCCGTGATCGACAAGGACCTCGCCTCTGCGCTCCTTGCGACGCAGGTCGACGCCTCGCTCCTCGCGGTCCTGACCGAGGTCGATCGCGTCTACCTGAACTACGGCGCGCCCAACGAGCAACCGGTGGACGAGATCGACGCGGCGTCGCTGAGGCGGCTCGCGAGCGAGGGCCACTTCCCGGCCGGATCCATGGGCCCCAAGGTCGACGCGGTCGTGCGCTTCATCGAGCGCGGCGGCAAGCGAGCGATCATCACCTCCCCGGATCTGCTCGAGGCCGCCCTCGACGGACGTGCGGGAACCCAGGTGACTCCCGCGGTCGCGATCGAGGCGGCGGCCTCGTGAGGCCTTAGTCCATGGACGTCTTGCAGCCCACCGACCTGGCCGAGGCACTCGAGCTCAAGGCTGCGCATCCCGGCGCGGTGCCCCTCGCGGGGGGCACGGATGTGATGGTCGAGCTCAATTTCGACCGGCGCCGGCCGGGCGCCATCATCGACCTCACCCGCGTCCCGGAGCTGGACGGATGGTCGAGCGACGAGGGCCGCGTCAGGCTCGGGGCGGGCGTCACATTCACGCGCGTGATCGACGAGCTGGGCGAGCTGCTGCCGGGACTGGCGCTCGCGTCGCGCACCGTCGGGTCACCGCAGATTCGCAACCGCGGCACGATAGGCGGCAACCTCGGGACCTCATCGCCGGCCGGGGACGCGCTGCCGCCGCTGATGGCGGCGGGGGCGGAGGTCGAGCTCGCGTCGACGCGTGGAACACGACGCCTGACGCTTGATGAGTTCCTGGTGGGTCCCAAGCGCAACGTCGCGGAACCCGACGAGCTCATCGTCGCCGTGCACGTGCCCGAGGCCACGGGGGCGCAGCAGTTCTCGAAGATCGGGACGCGCAACGCCATGGTTATCGCGGTGGCCGCCTTCGCCGTGTGCATCGACGAAGCCGCTCGTGCGGTGCGCACGGGCATCGGCTCGGCGGGGCCCACGATCCTGCGCGCCGCCGAAGCCGAGAGCTTCATCACATCGGCGCTCGAAGAGGGTGGCCTGTGGGAGTCGCGCGCTCCCCTCCTCGCGCCGACCCTCGAGCGATTCGGACAACTCGTGGCGCGCGCAGCGCGCCCGATCGACGACGTGCGCGGAACGGCGGACTACAGGCGACATGCGCTCGGGGTGATGGCGCGCCGGACGCTCATGTGGGCCTGGAACGACCACGCGAGGAGCGCCTGACATGCAGCTGCGCGTGACCGTCAACGGCGACCGCCAGGAGGTGGACGGCTTGTGGCCGGGCGAGAGCTTGCTGTACGTGTTGCGCGAGCGCATGGGCTATCCGGGATCAAAGAACGCGTGCGAACAGGGCGAGTGCGGTTCATGCTCTGTCTACCTCGATGGGGTCCTCGTGTGCGCCTGCCTCGTGCTCGCGGCCCAGGCTCAAGACCGGGAGGTCGTGACCGTCGAGGGACTGGCCCGCGCCGCGGAGCTACACCCCGTGCAGGAGGCCTACGTCGAGGCCGGCGCGGTCCAGTGCGGTTTCTGCACGCCCGGCCTCGTCGTGGCCACCCACGAGCTGCTACAGCGCAACCCGGAACCGAGCGACGCCGAGGTGCGCGAGGCGCTGGCGGGGAACCTTTGTCGCTGCACCGGGTACGAGAAGATCCTCGCGGCGGTCGGCCTCGCAGCCGCGCGCATGAAGGCCTCGTGAAGCGCCGGCCGGAGCGCGTGGTCCTCGAGGGCTGCGCGCTCGCGGCGATGGATGCGGCGGGCACCGAGCTCGCCGACGGCCACATCGTCCTCGAGGACGGGATCATCACGTCGGTCGGGCCCGGACGAGCCCCCGCTCGAGACGGCGGCGAGCGCGGGGCGCGCATCGACGGCGGCGGGACGCTTGCTACCCCGGGCCTCGTCAACTGTCACCATCACCTCTACCAGTGGCTCACCCGCGGCCTGGCGCAACAGTCCAACCTGTTCGAGTGGCTCGTGGCGCTCTATCCGGTGTGGGCCCGGCTCGACGAAGACCTCGAGGCGGTGGCGGCGAGCGCGGGGTCGGCGGCGCTCGCCACCACGGGCTGCACCACCACCACGGATCATCACTACGTCTTCCCGCGCGCCGCGGGAGACCTTCTCGGGGCCTCGATCGAGGCGGTGGGAAAGATAGGGTTACGGTTCCACCCCTGTCGCGGCTCGATGGACCTCGGGCGCTCGGCCGGAGGTCTTCCGCCGGACGAGGTGACCGAGGACCTCGATGTCATCATGGCGGCCACCGAGGCGGCGATAGACGGGCACCACGACGACTCCTTCGGCGCCATGGTCCGGATCGCGGTGGCGCCCTGCTCACCCTTCTCGGTCTCGACCGAGCTCATGCGCGCGGCGGCGGAGCTGGCTCGGGAGCGCGGCGTTCGCCTGCATACCCATCTCGCCGAGACCGTCGAGGAGGAGGAGTTCTGCATCGAGCGCTTCGGCATGCGTCCCGTCGAGTTTCTCGATGACCTCGGCTGGCTGGGCGATGACGTGTGGCTCGCACACTGCGTCCACCTCGACGGCGCAGAGACGACCAGGTTCGGCGCCACGGGGACGGGCGTCGCCCACTGCCCGAGCTCGAACGCTCGGCTCGGCGCAGGGATCGCGCCCGTGGCCTCACTCGTGAGCGCGGGCGCGCCGGTGGGACTCGGGGTGGACGGGGCTGCGTCCAACGAGGCGGGAGCGCTCGCGGCCGAGATGCACGAGGCGCTGCTGATGGCGCGGCTTCGATCCGGGCCCCGGGCGCTCGAGGCGCGCCAAGCGCTGGCCCTTGCCACCATCGGCGGCGCACGCTGCCTCGGGCGCGCCGCCGAGCTCGGCTCGCTCGAGGTCGGCAAGGTGGCCGACGTCGCCCTGTGGAGGCTCGACGAGCTCGGGCGCGCCGGGATCCAAGATCCCGTTGCCGCGCTCGTCTTCGGCCCGCATGCCCGCGTGGAGCACCTGCTCGTGGACGGACGCGTGATCGTCGAGGACGGTGAGCTGCGCTCGGCCGACGAACGCTCGCTCGCGCGCGATCTCGCGGCGGCCAGCCGCCGGCTCGCCGAGGAAGCGCAGACCGCGGCATGAGGAGCGAACGGACGCTCACGCCCGGCGCGCCGGCGATCGTCGACGGCGGGATCGGCGTCAGCGCGTTGCGGCCGGACGGCGTCGCCAAGGTCAAAGGTCAGTTCGCCTACTCGTCTGATCTGTGGGCCGACGGCATGCTGTGGGGGGTCACCGTGCGGAGCCCCCATCCGCGCGCCCACGTGCGCCACATCGACATCACTCGGGCGTCCAAGGCCCCCGGTGTACGCGCCGTGCTCACGCACGAGGACGTTCCGGGGCGCAAGACGTTCGGACTTGAGGTGCCCGATCAGCCCGTGCTCGCCTGGAACGACGTCCGGTACCAGGGGGAGGCCGTCGCGCTGGTGGCCGCAGACCATCCCGAGGCTGCGCGCCGAGCGGCGGAGCTGGTAGTGGTCGACTACGAGCTGCTCGAGCCGGTGACCGATGCCGAGCGCGCGCTCGAGGAGGGCGCGCCGAGGCTGCATCCATCGGGCAACGTGATCCGCCACGTGCGCATACGCCGCGGCGAGGCGGAGGTCGATGCAGACGTTGTCGTCTCCGGCCGCTACGAGGTCGGCATGCAGGACCAGGCGTTCCTCGGTCCCGAATCGGGTCTCGCCGTGCCGGACGGCGAAGGGGGCGTCGATCTCTACATCTCCACCCAATGGCTGCACGTCGACCGCGACCAGCTCGCCGCCAGCCTCGGGCTCGCCCCCGACAAGGTCCGCCTCACCCTGTCCGGCGTCGGTGGGGCGTTCGGCGCGCGCGAGGACCTCTCGATACAGATCCACTGCTGCATGCTGGCTCTCGACACGGGGCGGCCCGTCAAGATGATGTACTCGCGCGAGGAGTCGTTCTTCGGCCACGTGCACCGCCACCCCGCGCGCATGTACTACGAGCACGGCGCGACGAGAGCGGGTGAGCTCGTCTACGTGAGCGCTCGCATCTTTCTGGACGGAGGTGCATACGCGTCGAGCTCGACGGCCGTCGCATCGAACGCCGCCTGCTTCGCCTGTGGGCCCTACGACGTTCCCACGGTGTCGGTCGACGCCTATGCGATGTACACCGACAATCCACCCTGTGGAGCGATGCGCGGCTTCGGCGCAGTGCAGAGTTGCTTCGCGTACGAGTCTCAGATGGACCTGCTTGCCGCAAAGCTCGGCATGGATCCGATCGAACTGCGTCTGCGCAACGCTATGGCGGAGGGCAGCACGATGCCGACCGGGCAGCGGGTCGAGGGGCCCGTCCCCGTCGCCGAACTGTTGACGTCCGTGCGGGACATGGAGCTCCCGCCCGAGGACCGAGGCGTGCGCGACATCAGACGCCTGCCCGGCGGCGTGGCCAACACGACGCACGGCGAGGGCGTGACCCGGGGCGTCGGGTTCGCTCTCGGCTTCAAGAACATCTGCTACTCGGAGGGCTTCGACGACTACGCGACGGCGCGCGTCCGGTTGTCGGCGTCGGGCGGCGAGCCGGTAGCCGAGGTACATAGCGCCGCCGCCGAGGTCGGCCAGGGCGTGACGACGATACAGATGCAGATCGCGCGCACCGAGCTGGGCGTCGAGCGCGTGGTCGTGCTTCCCGCCGACACCGCTGTGGGCTCCGCCGGATCGTCGTCCGCATCGCGCCAGACATGGATGACGGGAGGCGCCGTCAGGGCCGCCTGCCTGGCCGTGCGCGCGCGGCTCCTAGAGAGGGTGGTCGCACAGCTCGGGGACGACCCCGGCGACCTGTCGCCGGCCGGCGGCAAGGTCGTGTCGGAGACGCTCGGAGTGGTCTCGTCGCTCGCCGATGTCCTGGCCGGCGACGACATCGAGGAGACGCGCGACTATCACCATCGCAAGACCTACCCGCTCGATCCCGAGACCGGCCAGGGCGACGCTCATGTCTCGTTCGCGTTCGCCGCTCATCGCGCCGTCGTGGAGGTCGACACGGAGCTGGGCCTCGTGCGGGTGGTCGAGATCGCGACCGCGCAGGACGTCGGCAAGGCGCTCAACCCCCAGGCCGTCGAAGGGCAGATCGAGGGTGGGATCGCGCAAGGGCTGGGACTCGCGTTGATGGAGGAGATCCAGGTGATCGACGGGAAGATCCGCAACCCTTCGTTCACCGACTACCTGATACCCACGGTGCTCGACATGCCCAAGGTGAAGGCGCGCGTCCTCGAGCTCGGAGATCCCGACTCCCCCTACGGCGTCAAGGGGGTCGGGGAGCCCCCGACGATCTCGTCCACACCCGCCGTCGTTGCCGCCCTGCGGGCCGCAACGGGACGCGCGCTCACGCGCGTGCCCGTGCGCCCGGAGGACATCGTCGGCATCGCGTCGGTGAGTGAATCTGCGGGCGGCACATGATCGACCGGGCTCGGCTGATCGCAGTAGCGCGCGGCGATGAACCGCCCGATCTCGTCGTGGCCGGGGCGAAGGTGTTCGCGTCTTTCACCAAGGAGTGGCTCGACGTCGACGTGGCGGTGGCCGAAGGTTGTGTCGCCGGGTTCGGGAGCTTCTCCGGCGGAGAACAGATCGATGGACGGGGTCAGTACCTCGTGCCCGGATTCATCGATGCACATGTGCACATCGAGTCGTCGAAGCTCATGGTCGACGAGTTCGCGCGCGCGGTTCTTCCTCACGGCACCACCGCGGTCGTCACCGACCCCCACGAGATAGCCAACGTTCTCGGCACCGACGGGATCCACTGGCTGCTCGACGTCTGCGAAGGGCTGCCGCTGGAGGTCTTCGTGATGGCTTCCTCGTGTGTCCCCGCCAGCCCGTTCGAATCTCCTCGACGGCCCTTGACGAGCGGCGACATGGAATCGGTCCTTCGCCGCAGCCACGCCCTCGGCGTCGCAGAGATGATGAACTTCCCCGCGGTGATCGCCGGCGACCGCTCGGAGCTCGACAAGCTGGCGGTGCGCGGCGCGACACACGTCGACGGGCATGCCCCCGGGGTAAGAGGCCGCCGGCTCGATGCATACCTCGCCGCCGGCATCCGCTCCGATCACGAGGCGACCACCTACGAAGAGGCGCTCGAGAAACGGCGCAAGGGCATGTGGATACTGATCCGCGAGGCCTCGAACGCACGCAACCTCGTCGACCTCGTGCCGCTCGTGAAGAACTACGGCCCCGAGAACTGTGCGTTCTGCACCGACGACCGCGAGCCCGACTTCCTCGCGCGCGAGGGACACATCAATCACATGTGCCGTCTGGCCGTGGCCCACGGCGTGAGCGCGGAGGACGCGATCCTGCTCGCATCTCTACATCCCGCCCGGTACCACGGGCTCACGAACCTCGGCGCGATCGCGCCCGGCTACGACGCCGACTTCTTCCTCATGCCGGACCTCGAGAGCTTCAGCCCGACGAAGGTCTTCGCCGACGGCAGGCTCGTCGTCGACGACGGCAAGGTGCTGCCCTTCGAGCGGCGCGCCGTCCCACTGTGGGTCCGCCGCTCTGTGCGTATAGCGCCCGTCTCCACGGCAGATCTTCGCATCGAGGCTACCCACCGGCTCGTGCGCGTGATCGAGGTGATCCCGCATCAGTTGTTGACGAAGTCGGTCGCCCTCGAGCCGAAGGTCGTGGGCGGCGAGGCCGTGGCCGATCCCGACAGGGACCTCGCCAAGATCGCCGTCGTGGAGCGCCACCACGCCACCGGACGCATCGGCAAGGGATTCGTGAAGGGATTCTCTCTGCAGCGCGGAGCGTTCGCGTCGACCGTGGCCCACGACGCCCACAACATCGTCGTCGTGGGGGTCTCGGACGAGGACATGGTGCTGGCGATCACGCGCCTCGAAGACATCGGCGGCGGCATCGTCGTCGCGGAGGGCGGCTCGGTGATCTCCGAGCTGAGGCTCCCGGTTGCGGGCCTTCTGTCCGACGAGCCGGTCGTGACGGTCGTGACACGCATGGACGACATCCACGACAAGCTCGGCGAGTTGGGAGTGAAGATCTCGTCGCCGCTCATGACTTTGAGCTTCCTGGCCTTGTCGGTCATCCCCAGCCTCAAGATCACGGATCTGGGACTCGTGGACGTCGACAACTTCGCGATCGTGCCGCTCGGCATCGACGACGATGCCGCCGGTTAGAACCGGCACGCTCGCGGAGGAGCTCGTGGGGCTTGCTCGCGCGCTCGAGCGCATGAACGGAGAGGGCAGGTCGGCTGCCGTGTGGGAGCTGCAGGATGGGGCTCGTCTCCTCTACGCGGGCTCGGGCACACCTGAGACCCTGCTCGAGGCAGCGCATCGCCGCCTCGAGCAAGAAGCATCCGAATTCGAGCTCCACGGCGACCCGGGGGCCCGCGGGATCGTCCACATATGCTCGATCGGCCGCGAGACCGTGGCGTACGGGCTCTTCATGTACGGGGCCGGGCGACCACACCTCGAGTCGACGATCCGGCAGCTGATCGGCATGGCCGAAGCCGCGCTCGGAAAGCGCGTCGCCGACATGAGCCGCGTCGAGAAGCAGCAGGTCGTGCGCTTCCTCGACGACCGCGGTGCCTTCCTGATACGGCGCGCGGTCGAGGACGTGGCCGATCGCTTGGGAGTTACCCGCTTCACGATCTACAACTACCTGGACCGGGAGCACTGAGATGCCCGTGTCCCCGGCCGACGTCGTCGCGGAGTTCACGATCCAGCCCTTCGTCGAGGGGCGGATGGAGCCCCACGTGGCTGCCGGCGTCGAAGCCGCGCGCGCCTCGGGCCTGGCGCTCGAGGTCGGTCCCTTCGGGACCGGTCTCGCCGGGCCGCGCGCCGAGGTGCTGGCCGCGCTCAGCCGGGTCATGGACGCGGCGATCGAGGCGGGCGCGCAGAGCATCCAGATCAAGCTCCGGGTGGGCGAGGCCTCGAGTGGGTGAGGGCCTCAGCGCTCCTCGCGCGCATACGCGTTGCCGAGCGCGGCCGGCGCGGCGAGGCGGCGCCGGACCGTCTCACGCGAGATCAGGATCAACACCGCGAGCGTGAACAGATAGGGCATCATGTTGACGAAGAAGCTCGGGATGTCGACGCCGACGGCCTGAAGGCGGAACGCCAGCGCCTCGACGCAGCCGAAGAGGTATGCGCCGAGCGCGGCTCGCACCGGCGACCACGTGGCGAAGATCACGAGGGCTATGGCGATCCAGCCCCGGCCCGCGGTCATGCTCGGCGTCCAGCTCGGCGCCTGCGCCAGCGACAGGTATGCGCCTGCCAGTCCCGCGAACCCTCCGCCGACCACGACGGCCGCATAGCGCGTGAACGTTACCGAGATGCCCACAGCGTCGGCCGTCTCGGGTGACTCGCCGACGCTGCGCAGATGCAGCCCGGGCCTGGTGCGGAACAGGAACCACCACGACGCTGCGACGAGGGCGTACGAGACGTAGACGAGGGGGTTCTGGTCGAACAGGATGGGCCCCATCACCGGTATGGACGACAGTCCGGGGAGCGCGACGCGCGTGAACGTCTCGACGGGAGCGACGCCCACGACCGGATCTCCGAGGTACCCTGAGAGGCCCGTGGCGAAGATGACCAGCGCGAGGCCGGTCACTACCTGGTTGCTCGCGAAGGTAACGACCATGACGGCATGGAGAAGTCCCAGCGCGGCACCGGCGGCCACGCCCGCGAGCGCTCCCGCCCAGGGGTTGCTCACCTGGTTGTTCACGAGGAAACCGGTGACCGCGCCCACGAGCATCATCCCCTCGACGCCGAGGTTGAGGACGCCGGCGCGCTCGCTGATGATCTCGCCGACCGCCGCGAGCAGCAGGGTCGTTCCCGCCGCCACCCCGGCGACGAAGATCGTGAGCACGAGATCGGCGTTCATCCTGTCTCGATCGCCGAGGGTTCGGCCCGGGCCGCAGGCTCATGCCCGGCCGGCGTGGCTTGCGACGGCGGCGCGCCTCGCCACCGGACGCGGTACGCGACGAAGAGCTCGCCCGCTAGTGCGAAGAAGAGGATGACGCCCTGAAGCATCAGCACAATGTCCGACGGCAGGCCCACCGTCTGTAGCTCGAGCCCTCCCACGATCAAGGCTCCGAAGAGCAGCGCGACCACCACCACGACGAGCGGAGAGAAGCGCGCCAGGGTAGCGATGATGATGCCCGTGTATCCGAACCCCGGAGAGATGTCGGCCTGGATGCGGCCGACGGTGCCACTCACCTCGACCATCCCGCCGATGCCGGCGAGAGCCCCCGACAGCAGCATCACGGCCACGATCGTGCGGCGGATCGAGAAGCCTGCATACTCGGCAGCGCGCGCGTTCTCTCCCATCACCTGCACCTTGTAGCCCCACGTCGTCCCACGGAGGACGAGCCAGATCACAACCGCGGCGAGCCCGGCGATGAACGCTCCGGCGTGCACCGCCGTATCGCCGAGCAGCGGAAGGGTTGCGGCCTCGGAGAAGGGACGGCCCAAGGGAAAACCGAGGGATGCTGGGTCGCGCCACACGGTATGGACCATGTAATCGATCCAGAGGATCGCCACGTAGTTCAGGAGCAGCGTGGGGACGATCTCGTTGACGCCGAGAAACGCCCGCAGCGCTCCGGGCCCTGCTCCCCACAGCGCTCCTCCCGCCATGCCTCCGAGGACCATGAGCGGAAGCAGCACGGTCGCGGGGAGGTCGGGCCACGCGTATGCGACCGCCGTGGCGCCGAAGGCCCCGAGGTAAAATTGCCCCTCCGCGCCGATGTTCCACAGCCTCATCCGGAATGCGACGGCGACCGCAAGCCCGGTGAAGGTAAGTGGGATCGCCGCCAGCAGTGTCTGCGCCATCCCGTAGGCGGTGCCGAAGGATCCCTTCCACATAGCGGAGTACACGGGAGCGACCGAGCGGCCGGTGAGCGTCAGGAAGACGGCCCCAACCGCGAACGCCGCAAGAACGGCCCCGATGCGCACGAGCACCCTCGCCGTACGGGATGGAACCAAGCGCTTCTCGAGTCGAGGCCGGTACGGCGGGGTGAGAGCTTCGCTCACGCGGTCGTCTCGGCGGGCACAGAGGTCCCCGCCATCATCAGACCGAGCCTTTCCCGAGCGTCGTCGCTCGGCTTGGCGCGGGCCTCGACGATCCCCATGATCCGCCCCTCGTACATCACGGCGATGCGATCGGACAGCGCCAGCAGCTCGTCGAGGTCTTCGCTCACGAGGAAGATGCCGACCCCCTTGCTGCGTTGCTCGAGGAGGATCTTGTGGATCGCCTCCGTTGCTCCGACGTCCAATCCCGCGGTGGGCTGGGCCGCGATCAGCACGCGCGGCCCGGACGACAGCTCACGTCCCAGCAGCAGCTTCTGGATGTTGCCCCCGCTCATGAGGCTGACCGGCGCGTCGAGGTCTGAAGTCTTCACGTCGAAGTCCTCCACCAGGCGCCGCGTGACGCTCGCGGCGGCCCTCGTGTTGAGCAGCGGCCCTCGGGCGAAGACCCCACCTGCGACCTTCTTCAGGATCACGTTCGCCGTGCAGTCCATCGACCCAACGATCCCCGTCCCGAGGCGGTCCTCTGGTATGTAGGCGAGCCCCGCCCGGATCCGCGCCGCGATCGAGCTTCCGGTGATGTCCTCGCCGCCCATCTCGATGCTTCCGCCGCCGGTCGGACGGATGCCCGCGATGGCCTCCGACAGCTCTCGCTGCCCGTTGCCGGCGACCCCTGCGATCCCGAGGATCTCTCCTCTCCTCAACTCGAGGTCCACCCTCTGCAGCGCGGGCAGCCCCAGATCGCTCAGCGCCTCGAGCTCGGCGACGCGCAAACATGGTGCGCGGTCGAGCGGGGCGTCGTCGTCCGCACGCGCGACGCGAAAGACGACATCGCGGCCGACCATGAGCTTCGCGAGCGACTGCTTCGTCGCATCCGAGCGCGCGATCGTCGCCA
The DNA here is from genome assembly GCA_046262355.1 of Actinomycetota bacterium. Classification (GTDB taxonomy): domain Bacteria; phylum Actinomycetota; class CADDZG01; order CADDZG01; family WHSQ01; genus DATADD01. Next base: position 43,977 of record JBHEMX010000053.1, read on the forward strand.
CCCGTTGGCCCCCTCGCAGCACCGAGATGTCGTCCGAGACGGCCATGACCTCGTCGAGCTTGTGGCTGATGAACACGATCGCTCGGCCCTCTGCCGCCATCCTGCGCAGCGTCTCGAAGAGCCTGTCCGCCTCCTGGGGCGTCAGCACCGCGGTCGGCTCGTCGAGGATCAGGACACGTGCGTCGCGGAAGAGGGCCTTGAGGATCTCGACCCGCTGCTGCTCTCCGACCGATAGCTGCCAGATCCGTGTCGAGGGATCGACCTGCATCCCATAGTCCGCCGCGAGCTGTGCGACCCTGCGCTCCACCTCTCCGTGCGAGAGACGGAAGGACCCGCCGGCGCCGAGCAGCACGTTCTCGGCGACGGTGAACGGCGCCACGAGGCGGAAGTGCTGATGGACCATGCCGACGCCCGCGTCGATGGCATGGCGAGGGGACCTGAACGTGACTGCGCGGCCGTCGATGAGCACGCGCCCCTCGTCGGGCCGGTAGATCCCGGCCAGGACACTCATGAGAGTCGTCTTGCCGGCCCCGTTCTCGCCCAGGAGGGAGTGGACCCTCCCGGCTTCGATCACGAGATCCGCGTGGTCGTTGGCGACGATCCCCGGGAATCGCTTGACGATCCCCTGGAGCTCGACGAGGGCCGTCACTGAGCCGGCCGCTCCCCCTCCATCCCCGCGACCCACCAGTTCATGTTCAGGAGCTCCTCGAGCGACGGCGATTGCCCCTCGGCAACGGCGACGTTGCCGTCTTGATCCTCGATCGGACCCTGGAAGGGCTCGAAGTCGCCGTCGACCATCTCTTTTCGCCTCGCGGCGATCATCTCCTTGGTCTCCTGGGTCACGGAGGGACCGTAGGGGGCGAGGCCGACGATGCCGTCGCCGATGTGTCCGTAGTAACTTTGTGACTCCCAGGTCCCGTCGAGCACGGCGCCCACGCGGTCGATGTAGTACCCGCTCCAGTCCCACACCGGCGCCGTTACCCACGCCTGGGGTGCGAACTCGGAGGCGTCGGAGTTGTATCCGACCCACCGGGCGCCGGCCGCCTCGGCAACCTGTCCGGTGGCCGGGCTGTCGACGTCCTGGCTGAGCAGGTCGCTGCCGGCGTCGATGAGGCTCTCCGCCGCGGACTTCTCCTTCTGTGGATCGAACCACGAGCTCGTGAAGATGACCTTCATGCGCGCATCGGGATTGATCTCCTGGGCGCCGAGAAGGAAGGCATTGGTCAGGCGCACGACCTCAGGGATCGGAAACGCAAGGACGCTGCCCATGTAGTCCTTCTCGGACGCCTCCGCCGCGGCCATGCCGGCGAGATACTTCGCTTCCTCCATCGCGCCGAAGTAGGTCGCCATGTTCTCGGCGGTCTTGAACCCCGAGCAGTGCTCGAACTTCACGTCCGGGTACTTCTCGGCTACGGTCAGTGTCGGATCCATGAAGCCGAAGGAGGTGGTGAAGATGATGTCGAAGTCCTTGCGGGCGAAGCTCTCGATCGCTCGCTCGGCCGCGGCCGGCTCCTCGGGAACGTTTTCCACGAACGCGGTCTCGACCTGGTCGCCGAACTCCTCTTCGACCGCCAGGCGTCCCTGGTCGTGAGCCGTGGTCCAACCTCCGTCGTTGCGAGGCCCGACGTAGACCCACGCGGCCTTGACGACGTCGTCGCCCCCGCCTGTCCCACCTTCATCGCCCGAGCCCTCTTGCGAGCCCGTCCCGCAGGCTGCCGCCGCGAGCGCGACAACGGCCGTTGCGGCGGTGAGCTTCAGCCACCTCTTCATGCGTCCCCCCGGTTAGAAGCCGACGTCCCGATGTGGAGTCACCTCGGCCACGGGACCCAACGACTCCCGGACCCGATACCTGCGCGCGTGCAGGCCGTGGGGTGAGGGGAAGCCGGGTCGCCGTCGAACGACGTCGCATGAGGACGCTCCACCGCGAGATTGTATGTCTGCCTCCGCGGCTGTTCAACAAAGTCGCCGAAAGGGTCGGCCGCCCCGGCTAGTGCTCCTGCGGGGCCGCGTCCTTCTCGCTCGCGGCTCCGATCGCCTCGAAGGTGTGGCCGTCGAGCTTCGGCAGCCCGACCGACACGCGTGCATGCGACTTGTGGGCCGCTATGACCTCGTCATGGTACTCCTCCGCGAGGCTGCGGAACTCGGGGGTGTGGTAGGGGCGTCCGTCGATCAACGGACCCCGGCGCCCCTCGATGATCGCTTCCACATCCTCTCCGGTCACGGTCTTGTTGGCCTCCAAGGCATGCGCTACCGCGAGGATCTCCAGCCTGTTGTCCGTCAGCAGGTGCTGCGACCGCTGCAGCAGCTCCTCGAGGTTTTCCTCGATGCGCTCCCCGAGGTCTCCGCGCAGCAGCTCGGCGTCCTTGTCGTCCTTGCCGGGACGCCCCCCACCGCCCACTCCCACCTTGTGAGTCACTCCGTGCGAGGCGATGGTCGAGCCCATGCCCCAGTACCCCTCCATCATCGTGGCGATCTGCGTCGCCCCCTCCAGGTCTCCCGAGACGCCCGAGGAGTTGTCCCCGTCGAAGAACATGCGTTCGCCCGCAAGCGACGCGAGGAAGACCATGATGTCGGCCTCGTACTCGGTACGCCATCTCGTGAACTGGTCCTCGGGCGGGATCGATGCGACCATGCCGAGGTAGTTCCCGCCCTTCTCGATCGTTGCGATGTCGATCGTGAGGTGCTGGCGTATGCGATGCGCCGCAACCGCGTGGCACGCCTCGTGGACGGCAACCGCGTGTCGCTCGCGCTCGATGTATTCGACGTCCTCGGGCGGCCCGAGATCCTTCAGCTGTTTGGCCTTGACGACATCGCGCCAGGTGATGACCTCGCGCCCGTCGCGGATCGCGTTGATGAGCGCTTCGTTGACGAGGTCTTTGATGCTCGCACCTGTGGCGTAGGGCGTGATCGTGGCCAGCTTGTCGATCTCCTCCCGACTGAGCCCGTGCTCGACCTTGTCGAGATAGCCCTCGTAGGTGCGGATGCGCCCGGCCTTCGAGGGATAGCCGACCTTGTAGATGCGGTCGAGGCGACCGGGACGCAAGAGCGCCTCATCGAGAGCCTGCGGCATGTTCGTTGCCATCATGACGAAGATGCGGAATCTCGGCGGCGGCTTCGGTCGCATGCCCAAAGCCCGTCTCACGACACGGTTGAAGAATCCGCGCGGCTTCTTCAGTCCCGAGAGCTCCGTGAGCAAGGCCTGCAGCGTCCCCATCCCGCCTCCACCCATGCCGCCCATGAGGATGTGCTCGCGCGCCGGTCCGCGCCGCTCGCCTTCGCTGCTCGCTTTCAAGCTGCCGTGCAAGAGCATGGAGACGGCGCTGTCCGAGACGAACCCGAGCCCGTTGCAGGAGGGCCTCGCGGACCACAGCTCCGTGCTCGAGTAGCGCGGTTCCCCGCCCCAGTTCCCCGGTGCAAGCTGGCCACGGTTGCCGAGTGAGTCGGCTTCATCGAAGAAGACGATCACGCCTCCGTAGCGCACGGCGAGCTTGCGGAGCTTCCGGAACAGACCCTTGACCTTGAGGATCCCGATCCCCATGAACATGTTGATGAAAGCGCCCGGATCGACGAACACGAAAGGCTTGCCCGTTTCGCCGGCGACGGCCTCCGCCATCAGGGTCTTGCCCGTTCCCGGTGGCCCCCACAGCAGAACTCCGCCCGGCACGTAGCCGCCGCGGCGCTCGATCGACTCGGGATCCTCGAGGAAGAGCATGTTCTCCTGGATCTTCTCGAGCACCTTGTCTTGCCCCCAGACGTCTCTGAAGCGCGTCTTGATGTCGTCGGGGAAATAGACGTCGGTACCGCCCCGCGACAGGAAATAGAAGATGCCGAAGATCTGGATGACTCCGAAGAGCAAACCGAAAGCGAGTTGGAGGATGAACGGCGCGGCCCGGAAGAAGATAACCGGGAGCTGGACGAGGGCCAGGGCAGGAGGAAGTTCGAACAGCTTCGCGACCAACAGGTCGAGGATCACGAGCACGAACGACCATCTGAGGACGCGTCCGATGCGGAATCGATTCCAGTCGTTGAGCCGCGCTTTACCTCGCTCGAGGCCCCCGAAGACCCGGATCGTCCAGAACTGGTGATAGCGAGCCCAGTGCTCGCTTATGAAGTAATGGACCTGACGAAGCAGCTCGAGTGCCGCCAGAACGAGCAACCATCCATTGGTCCGTGAGTTCAGGATGAGTGCGTCGCGCCAGGTTAGAATCGGGTTGCCGGCGACCGACCCCCACACCAGCACGCCCCATGCCCCCAGCAGGAGCAGCAGGATCTTGATCCTGTCCCAGAACGCGAGTGGTTTACGGGTGCGGCGATCCTCGTCTCGCTCGCGACCTCTGTACGAGGGCGGGGGCGTTGGGCCGGAATCGTGGCTCGGCCATGCCGGCCCCGACCCCCCCTCGCCGTTGGAGCTCATCGCGCCGGCCCGAAGCTCTTCCTCGGAGCCCACATCCGCCCCTCTTTCATCACGCGATTATGACGCGCTTCGTGCCGCCCGGTTTCCGGCTCTGGCCCGCACGGAGTTGGCGCAGGAAATCCGGAGCTTTCTCTCAAAGGGTACGATCGTTACGGAGAAAACTGGAAAGAACAGGCTCTTGCCTCTAGAATCTGGCGCTCTACACCTCTACCATTTCGCTTTGTGGCAAAGATGGCTCTGTGGACGCTTTAGGGGGACGGAACGATGCCGCTTACGCCTGAGGAGATAAAGGGTCAGAGATTCCCCGTCAACCTTCGTGGTTACGAGAAGGAACACGTCGATGAGTTCCTCGCCCGCGTAGCCGGGGACTACGAGGCCGCGATCGCGGCCATCGCATCGGCCGCGGATCCCTATGGGTCTCTGGGCAACGAGGTCAGCAGCGTCCTGAGGACGGCCAAGGAGTCGGCCGAGAGGCTGCGGCGAGAGACCGAGGATGAGGTCAAGTCGCTGCGTTACAGGGCGACCGAAGAGGTAAGCGAGATCCAACGCCAGGCGTCCGAGGAGGCCGCGGGCACACTCGAGCAGGCGCGCGAGAAGGCCGTGCGTCTGACCCACGAGGCCGAGCGCCACTTGCGCGAGGCCAACGATGAGGCCCAGTCCCTCAAGCAGCGCACCTCGGATGAGGCGGTGGAGATCCGCAGGCAGGCCGCCGAGGAAGCGGCAACGACGCTTGATGCGGCGACCGACCGAGCCGAGCGCCTCATGCAGGAGGCCCAGCGCCGCTCCCGCGAGCTGCACGAGAGCACCGAGCGCCAGTGCGACGACATGCTCAAAGGCGCAACGGTGCGCAACGAGCAGCTCCTGGCGCACGAGCGAGAGCTGCACGAGCGTGTTGATGCCGTCGACCAGGCCCTCAGTCGCCTGCGCGCCGAGCTGCGCTCGGGCGAGTCGCTCGGTAGCAAGAGCATCGCCACCGAAGCCTCACCTGTGGTCGCCGACCGGCTCCGGGCCCTCGAACCTGGGCTGGACCAGGTCGCCAGCGCTCTGGTCGACAACGAGCGGCCGGAAGACGTGCTCTCGGTCCAGGAAGTGAGCGACCGTGAGAAGGCTCCCTCGGCCCGGGCCGAGTAAGCTCCATCAGAGCGGCTCGACCGGATAGCCACGGCGCGCCCCGGCCGGGGCGCGCCGTTGTATCCTCTGGTCTCGAACGCCGCCCCGAAGGAATGCTCATCGTGAGTCCCGGCTTGGAGTTAGACGTTCTGAGGGCGGACGCGCAGGCGGTCGTGAATGTGCGCGGCGACATCGACATCTCGACCGCGCGCGCGCTGCGAGAGAAGCTCGTGACCCTCGTGTCGGAGGGGGTGCGAGACCTCGTCCTCAACCTCGAGGGCACTACCTACATCGATGCGGCGGGCGTGGACGTCCTCGTGCGAGCCCTCAAGCTGCTGAGCGCCCACGAAGGAGAGCTGGCGGTCGTGTGCCCGCACGAGCACCTGCTCAAGGTCTTCGACGTCTCCGCACTCACCGAGGCCTTGCACATCTATCCCTCGGTCGCGCAAGCCACGGCGCGCCCCTGACCGGCGCAAGATCGTGCCCGTACCCCTAGACTAGAGGGACACGACAGCATCGCCGGGAGCGGTGGAGCCCGGCGAAGACCTCAGGGAGACAACTTCATGCGGAGGCTTCGGCTCCTGGCGCTCGCCGGTTCATTCATCCTGCTGGCAGCCGCCTGCGGCGGCGAGACCACGGCGGGCGGCGGGGGCGGGAACGGGAACGGGGATTCCGCTACGGGAGCCGCCGGCAAGGAGGGCGACGATCTCCTCCAGGTCGTCAAGGACCGAGGCACGCTCGTGGCCTCGACCGACCCCGCCTATCCGCCGCAGTCGAGCCGGAATCCCCAAGGCAAGTTGGAGGGCTTCGACATCGATGTCACGAAGGAGATCGCCGAGCGCTTGGGAGTGGAGCTGGACTTCGTCACCCCGCCGTTCGATGCGATAACCGCGGGCAGCTGGAGCGGGCGCTGGGACCTCAGTGTTGGGTCGATAACGATCACCCCAGAACGCAAACAGGTACTCCTCTTCACCGCCCCCTACTACTACACTCCGGCGTCTGTGGCGGTGCACCAGGACAACACGGATATCCAGGACGTCGAGACCGACCTCGACGGGAAGCGGATCGGCGTCTGTCAGGCATGCAGCTACGACATCTATCTGCAGGGGAAGTCGCCGGTGATCGGCGAGGCTCCGGAGTTCGTCATCGACGACGCCCAGATCAAGACCTACGACACCGACACGACTGCCATCCAGGATCTCGCGGTCGGAGACGGGGTGCGGCTCGATGCGGTCATGTCCGCTCTACCCACGCTGGAACAGTCGATCGAGGAGGACACGCCGATCAAGATAGTTGGAGACCCTCTCTTCTACGAGCCGCTTGGAGTCGCGGTGGACAAGGAGTCACCCGAGGACCCGCAAGCGTTCTTCGAAGAGGTCACCAGCATCATCGAAGAGATGCGCTCCGACGGGACGCTCACGGAGCTCTCGAAGAAGTGGTACGACGGCACCGATCTTACGAAGCCCACGAGCTAGTGCTCCTGCGCGGAAGTAACGTCAGCAACCAGGGCGGCACCGCGCGGTGAGGGCAAGGCGCGAGGAGTCGTGCGTACCCGCAGGGTACGTGCGCGACGAGCAACGCAGCCATCGCCGATGCAGGGCCGTTCTGGGGCGACGGGACTTACGCAAAGGTGCGCTAGGGGCTGCTGCATAGGACGCCGATGTCCAACAGCGCTGTGAGGTCCGGCGCAAGGGGCTTCCGCACCACATGGGAAGAGCGATCGGCGCGCGTGCCGTTCAGGACCAAGCTGTATGCGGTGTACGCCGTGATCACCGTCATCCTCGTCCTGCTCTTCCTTTACTTCCAGTTCGACACGCGATTCATGCGCGAATGGCTGCCCTTCCTTGCCAAGGGAGTTCCGCTCACGATCGGCATCTGCTTGGGTGGCATCGCCCTCGCTACTGCCCTTGCTCTGCTCGGTGCTCTGGGCCGGCTGTCGAAGAACGCCGTTGCCAATGGAGTGGCGAACTTCTACGTTTCGTTCGTACGCGGAACGCCACTGATCGTGCAGATCTTTTTCATCTACTTTGCGTTTCCGCAGCTCGCCTTCAAGGATTCTTCACCTGCCTTCCTTCAGCCCCTGCTCGTATACGACCTGATCACAGCCGGGGTACTGGCGCTCGGCATCAACTACGGCGCCTACATGACCGAGATCTTCAGAGCGGGTATCCAGTCGATCGGACACGGGCAGATCGAGGCGGCCCATGCCCTGGGGATGAGTGGCGCCCAGACGGCGCGGCGCATCGTGTTGCCCCAGGCGGTACGCGTGATCATCCCGCCAACCGGCAACGAGTTCATCGCCATGCTGAAAGATTCGGCCCTGGTCGGCTTCGCCGGCACCCCCGAGCTCTTCAACAGGGCATCTACGGTCGGCCGCGCAGAGGCACACCCGTTCGAAACGTTCGCCGTCGCGGCCTTAATCTACTGGGGCCTCACGAGTATCTTCTCCTTCTTCCAGAAGCGATTGGAGACCAGGGTCGCCAGAGGCCACGTCAGGGAACAGGTCCATGGCCACTGAGATCATCCGGGTGGACGATCTCCACAAGCACTTCGGGGCCCTGCACGTCCTGAAGGGAGTGACGCTCGAGGTTCGGGCCGGGGAGGTCGTCGTCATCTTGGGGCGCTCGGGCTCCGGCAAGAGCACACTGCTCCGCTGCGTCAACTTACTCGAAGATCCCACCGGAGGATGCATCGAGGTGGACGGGGTCCGCATGGAGGCCGGTAACCTCACGCGCGCAAGGAAGGAGCACATCCGCCAGATCCGCCTAAAGGCCGGGATGGTGTTCCAAGAGTTCAACCTCTTTCCTCACATGTCTGTGCTGGGCAACGTCATCGAGGCGCCGACCACCGTAAAGGGCATCCCACGCAGACAGGCCGAGGACATGGGGCGTGACCTCCTCGACAAGGTGGGCTTGGCCGACAAGGCCGACGAATACCCGATACGACTGTCGGGAGGACAGAAGCAGAGGGTTGCGATCGCACGCGCTCTCGCGATGGACCCAAAGATCATGCTTTTCGACGAGCCCACCTCTGCTCTCGATCCAGAGCTGATCGGAGAGGTCCTGAACGTGATGCGAGCCCTCGCTCAGGAAGGCATGACCATGCTGGTGGTCACGCACGAGATGGGCTTCGCGCGCGAGGTCGCCAACCGGATGGTGTTCATGCACGAGGGTCAGATCATCGAGGAAGGCCGGCCGAAGGACCTCATCGGCGGCGCGCGCGACGCGAGGACCCGCCGCTTCCTCGAGGCGGTGCTGTAGAAGAGGCAACGCCTCCCGCTCACAGGCTCCCCAGCTCACAGGCGACCGGCGGCGATGATGCGCTGCAGGAACCGGCGGGTGCGCGGGTTTTCGGGCGCGCTGAAGATCTGGGCCGGCGCTCCCTCTTCCGCGATCACTCCGGAGTCCAGGAAGCAGACGCGGTCGGCGATGTCCCGAGCGAAGCCCATCTCGTGTGTCGCTATCACCATGGTCATGCCGCCGCCGGCGAGCTCTTTGATGAGTCCGAGCACCTCGGCGACCAGCTCGGGGTCCAGAGCGCTCGTGACCTCGTCCAGCAGCATGAGCCGTGGTCGCATCGCGAGAGCGCGCACGATCGCGACGCGCTGCTGCTGGCCGCCCGAGAGACGATCGGGGTACTCGTCCTTCTTGTCGAGCAGACCGAATCGTTCGAGCAGCTCCCGAGCCTCCCGCCGTGCGGTAGAGCGCTCCACCCCGAGCGCCTGCTCCGGGCCGAGGGTGATGTTGCGAAACACGTTCATGTGCGGGAAGAGATTGAAGGCCTGGAACACGATGCCGATGCGGCGACGGATGCGGTTGACGTCGACTCCCGCCCGCGTGATCTCTTCCCCCTCGACGAAGATGCGTCCTGCGTCGATCGGTTCGAGTAGATTCACGCACCGGAGCAGCGTCGACTTTCCCGACCCCGATGCGCCGATCATGCACACCACCTCGTGTTGCGCGATCGAGAGATCGATGCCCTTGAGCACAGGAACATCACCGAAGGCCTTAAAGAGACCCTCGACATGTAGTGCATCGGCAACCGCACTCGTTGCGGCATCATCAGCGAACTCGCCGCTGTCTTTCACAGCGTCGCTCCGGCCTGACGCCTCCGGCGGTCGCGCTCGATCAGGTGATCCGTGAAGCGCGCCAGCGGGATCGTAACGAGCACGAAGAGTGCGGCGGCGACCACGTAGCTCGCGTAGTTGAATTGCTCGGCCCCGTAGATCTGCGCCGCGCGAGCGGCCTCGATGGAGCCGAGCACGGAGACCAGGGCCGTGTCCTTCTGCAACCCGATGAAGTCGTTGAGCAGTGGAGGAATGACGCGGCGGATCGCTTGCGGCAGGATCACGAAGCGCAGTGACTGCCACCGCGATAGTCCTAGCGAGCGCGCCGCGGCGGTCTGGCTCTCGTGAACCGAGTCGATGCCGGCTCGGTAGACCTCTGCGACGTACGCGGAGTAAACGAGGACGAGCGCGACGACTCCATAGGTGACGTCGGACTGGCTCGAGAAGAACCTGAGCCCGAGGCCCGGCGCGCCGAAGCCGATCATGTAGAGGACGAGGATCAGCGGTATGCCTCTGAAGAGGTCGGTGTAGGCAACCGCAACCGCGCGCAAGGGAAAGAAGACGGGGCCCGGCACACCGCGCACAACGGCTATGACGAGCGCGAGCACGAGGATGATGACCTCGGCGATCAAGAACATCTTGACGTTGAGCAAGAACGCCTCGGCGACTCCCAAAGGACTCGTGGGTGTCCCGAAGAACGACTGGCGGATATGGAACCAGCTGAAGAAGCGCTCACGCACGATACCGCTGCCCGGCGCAAGAGCGAGCGCTGCGGCGATGATGGCGAAGAACACGATCGTGCTCCCGGTGGAGACGAGCACGGCGCGACGCCCCAACATGCGCGACCCGCGTCCCGCAGTGATCGGCGGCCCCGGCCGGCCGGGAGGATACGGAACTTCGTAGCCCTCGGGCGGCGGCTCCGCCCGCCGGCTCACGAACGCAACCTCGGCTGACGCCCCAAGGGGCGAACGGCTACTGCAGGTCCGGGACGCTCAGGTACTGCTTGAGCCACTTGTCCTGCAGCTTGTCGATGGTTCCGTCGCTCTTCATCTCGGCGAGCACCTCGTTGACGCACCCGACCAACGGGCTTCCCTGCTCGAAGACCATCCCGAACTGCTCCTGTTCGGGGTACTGGCCGACGACCACTGAGTTCTTGATCTCGAAGTCCCGTAGATAGACGGTCGTCACGACGTCGGTGACGAACGCATCGACCTGTCCCCCTTCGAGGGCCGACCTGCCGTCGTTCGTGTCGTTGAAGACCTTGGGCTCGGCGCTCGGCTGCACGACCGAGTTGATGAAGCTGAGGGCGGTGGTTCCTACCTGGGCGCCGAGCTGATGTTCCTTGAGCTCCCCCACACTCTCGGCGTCTGCAACCGGATTGTCCTCGAGCGCCAGCACGCCCTGGTTGTTGTCGAAGTAGCCGTCGCTGAAGTCGACCGCCTTCTCGCGGTCCTCGGTGATCGTGATCTGGTTGATGTCGAAGTCATAGTCCTTCGCCCCCGGGGCGTAGGACTTAGGGAACGGCTCCACCACCCACTTGATGGGCAGATCCATGCGCCGGGCGACCTCACCCGCCACCTCTCCCTCGTAACCGCTGTAGTCCTTCGGAGAGCCCTCGAACCACGGAGGATACGCGGGGCGGTCCGTCGCCACCGTCAAAACACCATCCTGCGTGAGAGGTGGATCGGATATGTCGCACTTCTGCTCCTCCGACGAGCCACCCGCCGCCGGCCGGCTGCCGTCCTCCTCGGCGCATGCGGCCACCAGCAGGCCGGCCACGACGATGCCCATCACGATCCTGCGCATGGCGCTCTCCCAGTGTCCCTCGTGCTTGCGGATCCGACGCCCGACCGAACCGAGCTTCGGACGCCACACTTTATCCGCTGCATCATCCTTGAGGGCGTATTGGGCGGCGCTCCAGCGCCGCCCGGCACCTCCCGATATCGCGCGCGAGCTGCCTAGGCTTGGGCGCCGAACCCGACCGAGCTGGAAGACCGGAAAGAGTGGTGCATGGCCCACATCGACAGACGTGAGTTCCTGCGACGAGGAGCCGCCTGGACCGGAGGGCTATCGATATCCGGATCTCTCCTCGCCCTGGCCGCTTGCACCGACGGCGGGGGTGGAGTCGGGGATCACGGCGAGCGCGCCCCTGTGGACATGGGCGACCTCGAGCTTCCTGCAGGGTTCAGCTACCGCATCGTGTCGCGCCAGGGTGACGAGATGAGCGACGGAAATCCGACGCCGGGCATGTTCGACGGCATGGACGCCTTCCCGGGGCCCGGAGGCACCACGGTCCTCGTTCGCAATCACGAGAACCGCGGGCACCCAGAGGAGATCGGCGTGGTCGTTCCCGACGACAACCGCTACGACCCGGATCCCGAGCGCAAGGGCGGCAACACAAAGGTAGTGATAGATCGGGACCGCCGCCTCGTCGAAAGCTTCGCCGTGCTCGGCGGGACCTCCACGAACTGCGCAGGCGGTCGCACCCCCTGGGGCAGCTGGATCACCTGCGAGGAGACCTTCGATGCCGGCGACCCTGCCCACGGCTACGCGTTCGAGATCGACTCCAGGGCCTCCGGGCCCGTCGACCCTGCACCGGTAAGAGCGGCGGGGCGCATGGTCCACGAGGCGGTTGCGTGGCACAACGACGTGCTCTACGCCACGGAGGACCAGGGGGACGCGGCGTTCTACCGCGTCCTCTTCGACGCGATGCCGCAGCGGCCCGGCGATCTCGCGCGCGCTACGGGGCGGCTCGAGGCCCTCAAGATCGTTGGTGACGATAACTTCACCGCCGACACCAACCAAGAGTGGCCCGTGGGCGAAGGCTTCGGGGTCGAGTGGGTAACGATCGGTGACCCCGAGCCCGACGACGACGACGTCCGCCACCAGGCGCACGAGCTGGGCGCCGCCATCTTCAATCGCGAGGAGGGCGCGTGCGTAGGAGGCGGGAAGGTTTACTTCAACTGCACGGACGCGGGCGGCGCGGGTCTGGGCCAGGTGTGGGAGCTCGATCCGGCGCGCGAGACCATCACCTTGATCTACGAGTCACCCGGACCGGAGCAGCTCAACCATCCCGACAACCTCGTCGTGGGCCGCACCGGCGATCTCTTCATCTGCGAAGACAACGACTCTGCGGTCCACATGCGCCGGCTGACCCCTGAAGGACAGATCTTCGATTTCGCCCGCGCCAACGACAACAGCGAGTTCTGCGGGGCGTGCTTCGATGCCTCGGGCCGAACGCTGTTCGTGAACCAGCAAGGTGACCGCGAGCAAGGCATCCCCGGAGTGACGTACGCGATCTGGGGTCCGTGGAGATCCCTGTGAGGGCGTGTGAAACGGGGCCGAGCGCAAGCCCGCCGCCCGTCACCCCATCCCTCTCTGTTCTCCTCGCAACTGGACACGCCCTGCCTGCGTAACTGCAAGGAGTTCGGTGCCGCCCGCCGGGTCCGCTCGGCCACCGGGCGCCCCCGTCTCTTCTCCTTGCAACTGGACACGCCCTGCCTGCGTAACTTCAAGGAGTTCGGTGCCGCGCGGTGGGTCCGCTCGGCCACCGGCGCCCCCGTCCCCTTCTCCTTGGCAACTGGACACGCCCTGCCTGCGCAACTGCAGGAAGTTCGGTGCCGCGCGGTGGGCAGCAGGGGCGGCAGCGCAGCCGGATGCGGCCGTCCGAACCTTCGCCCCGGGCGGGTCGTCCTATGTCATATCCCTGCAAGAAGAAACCCTGCAAAGAAGGAGCCGCAGTGCTGCAGCGGGAAAGGGGGCCGGCCGGGAGTCGCCGGATCGCCCGTCGGTCGCAGATGTTTCGTCCTCGGCACGACGACCTCGTGCGGCACTCGTTGCACGACCTCGCGGAGGACTTCGAAGAGCTCGCCTACATCGCTCGATCGACGCGCGCTCGACTGAAGGATCTCGACAGGTCCCTGGAAGCGGCTCGCCGCCACATCCATCCCGCCTCGGCCCGCCCCGTCCTCACGGACGTCCGCTCGCTGGCGGCCGCATACGCGCGGCGCGAAGCCGAGCTCGAAGCGCTGCGCGCCGAGGCGCACGGGGGCGAGTGCTCCTCGGACGTACGCCGGCTCACGCAGCACAAACGGACGTACGCAGAGCTGATCAGAACCACGCAGGGACGAGCCGCGTGGCTCGCGACCGCAACCGACTGGCAGTCGCCGTCCATCAGGCACTCGGTGCATCCGAACGCCGGTCGGCATACCGGTCGCGTGACCGAGCACCTCGACGATTACAGGAGAGACCGCCACCCCGATGCCGTCGCGTTCGAGACCGCTTACCTACGAGAGTACGTAGACACCGCAAGGGGATGTGAAGCGCGCGCCCTCATGACGAGCTGCGGCATGGCCGCGTTCACGACGATCCTCGGCTGGCTCGCGCTGGAGGACAAGGCGCTCGGAGGGATCGTCGCCGGCGGAGCCATGTATCACGAATGCAAGGACCTCGTGCGAAAGGCCTTCGGGCGCCGCGTTCGAGAGGTGGACGAGTCGGACCCGGAGGAGCTGCTGGCGGCAACGTCGGATCCCGTTCCCGGAGTCGTCTTTCTCGATTCCCTGTGCAATTCCAGCGGCGTGAGCACTCCCGATCTCGAGCGATTGATCGCCCAGTTGCAGTGCGATGCACGCGACGACGTCTACGTCGTGATCGACAACACCGGATTATCGGCGTCGTGCCAACCGTTCGCATTTCCCGGACGGAACCCCCTCGTGCACGTCATCGTCTTCGAGAGTCTCACCAAGTACGCGCAGTTCGGACTAGATCGCGCTACCGCCGGGATGATCGTCGCTCCGCCCTCCGACGCAGCGCAGCTCTCCGGATGCCGCGAGCACCTGGGGACGAACGTCGGAGACGCATCTCCCCATCTGATACCGGAGCCCAACCGGCGGATGCTCGAACGCAGACTTACGAGGCTCGGACGCAATTCCCATCTGGTCGCACGCTCGCTGCAGGTCCTCATCGATCGCCGCCGGGGACCGTTCGGCGCCGTGGCCTATCCCGCGCTGCCCCGTCACCCGTCCCATGCGTGGGCGCGGCACCGACAGTTCACGGGCGGCTTCTTGACCCTGCAGCCGAGCGATGCCTCGAGAGCAGTGTTCACGCATCGAGCGTTCCTCGACGCCGTACTACGCGAGGGACGCCGCAGGAGAGTCCCGCTTGTGCTCGGCGCAAGCTTCGGTCTCGACACGACGCGTGTCTACCTCACCGCCTCGCACACAGCACATGCGAAGCCGTTCCTGCGCATAGCTCCAGGCACGGAGCACCGCAGCGGTATCGCAGATGTGATCGACGTCCTCGCGACGGCGATGGAGAAAGTGTGTACGCGGTGACCCGCGCGGCTGCTCAGGGATAGAGCTCAGGGGCTCTTGGCCACGAGGTCGGCGTACTCCTCATCGAAGGTGCCGAACATCCGGTCGTTGGCCAGGTCCGAGAGCGCCAGGATCGCCCGCCTCAACTCCTCTTTGCAGTCGTTGACCTCGGACACGACCTCGAAGCCGACTTCCGCCGGGTCGAGCAGCCCGAAGTTGCGGCGCGCGTTGACCTGGACGAAGCACTTGGCGGCCTCGTCGTTGGCCAGACCCTGCTCGAGAGCGACCTTCGCGACCGCGCGGAGCATTGCTCCGAGCTGCAGCGTTGCCCGCAGCTCCATCCGGATGTAGCTGCGGACGAAGAGCCAATCGCGCTTGTCGAACTTCCCGAAGTAACGGTGGGTGAGCTCGTCGATGGTCGGGTTGAGGTCGACGAGGATCTCCTCGACCCTCGCCCATTCGGTGTTGGAGAACGAGACGACCGCCATGACGCTAGCGGCCGAGACGGCGGACGACAAGAGCGATCACGCCCGCCGGCGCGGCCATGATGACAAACACGGGCACAAGAGATGCCAGCACTTCAGATACCCCCCGATTCGACGTAACTCTGCGGCCTTGCCTGGCAGAAATTACCTGAACCACGGGGCGTTCTCAATAGCCCTCGAGGACCATCTCGCCGTGGTCCCTGCGTCAGTGGGGGTCGGAGCAGCCCTTGGGCCGGCGCGTTCCGAACTCGGCCAGGGCAAGCGCAAGGGCCCTGCGGGGGTCGTGCGTCTGGCGCGCGAACAACCGGGCGCGCAACCGGACCTTGTCCTGCCACTGCCTGCAGCGGTCCTCGTCGGCCGGCGCCCGCCTCACCTCGCCCCTCCGGCGACGGCCGGGATGATCGACAGCCGAGCGCCGTCCGGCACCGGCGTGTCCAAGCCGTCGAGGAAGCGGACGTCTTCCTCGTTCACGTAGACGTTCAGGAAGCGCCGAACCGTCGCGGAATCGTCCAGCACCCGCTCCCGGAGCCCGGGATGGCGCCGGTCCAGGTCGTCGATGACCTCCAGCACGGTGCTCCCCGAGGCAACCACCTCGGTTGCGCCGCCCGTGAGCGCCCGCAACTGAGTAGGGATCCTCACCTTCAGCACTCGACGGCCCCTTCCCCTCGCCGCGTCCCTCGGGCGAACCTAACCCGCGCCGTCATGCTCTTGCCGGCGACGGCGCACGTTCCTGTGCCACATCGACGACGGCGCCCCGTCCGCTCCGGCGCTCCGCGCGCTCGAGCAGCCCGTCGACGTCCCCTACGACCGGCCGGACCACCGGAACGTCGACCGCCGGTCCCAAGGCCTCGATGGTCTTCAGCCCGACGCCGGTCATGAGCACCACCGTCTCGTCCTGCGGCGAGATCGCGCCCCCGGCGACCATCTGCTCGAGGGCCGCTATCGCCACTCCCCCGGCGCTCTCCGCGAACAGACCTTCGGTGCGCGCCAGCAGGCGGATGCCGGTCGCGACGGCCTCCTCGGGAACGGCTTCGACGGCGCCTCCCGACCTGCGAACCTCCTCTAGGGCGTAGACACCGTCCGCGGGATCGCCGATGGCGAGAGATCTTGCGACGGTGTCCGGCTTCACCGGCAACACCTGTGTCGCTCCGCCGGCGAACGCGCGCGCGACGGGGGCGCATCCCGCGGCCTGCGCTCCAAAGATCGCTACCGCCGGCTCTTCGTCCAAGAGGTTGATCGCGCTCAGCTCACGGAAGCCCTTCGCCACCTTCGTCAGCAGGGAGCCGGCCGCGACCGGAACCACGATCGCGTCGGGAGCTCTCCATCCAAGCTGCTCGGCGATCTCGAAGGCGACGGTCTTGGAGCCCTCGGAGTAGAAGGGCCGCATGTTGATGTTGACGAAGGCCCAGGGTCGGGTTGCGAGGAGCTCGGCACAGAGACGGTTGGCGTCGTCGTAGGAACCTTCGACGGCGATCACGTCGCCTCCGTAAACCGTCGTGGCGGCCAGCTTGCCGGCCTCGAGTCCGAGCGGGACGAACACCACGCTGTGCATCCCTGCCGCCGCAGCGTGCGCCGCGACGGCGTTGGCCAGATTGCCCGTGGAAGCGCACGCCGCAACCTCGAACCCGAGGGAGCGGGCCGCGGTGAGAGCCACCGAAACGACGCGATCCTTGAAGGAGTGCGTGGGGTTCGCGCCGTCGTTCTTGATCCATAGCTTGCGCAGTCCGAGCTCGGCTGCGAGGCGCGGGGCCGGGCGAAGCCTCGTGAAACCGGCGCCAAGATCAACCGAGGGACCATGCGGCCTCGGCAACAGAGAGGCGTAGCGCCACATCGAGGGAGGGCCGCCGGAGACCGTCGCTCTCGTTGTGACCGCAGCTATCGCTTCGAGGTCGTAGGTCACCTCCAGAGGGCCGAAACACCAGGCGCAAACATGTTCGGCCGCCACCGGATAGCTGCGGTTGCACTCTCGGCATCTCAGTCCGGTTACGTGCTCCACTGTCCCTCCGTTCCTCCGCTCATTGCCACGTCCATTCCCCGAAAACAAGAAACCCTCCGGGATCCGGAGGGTCGGCACACGCAGGCGGCCGAAGCCGCGGCGCGCGCTTCAGCTCATGATGATGATGTCGTCGAGGCGCGCCGGCGCCTGCAACTCTTCTGCGATGCGGTCCATGTGCGCAGCCTGCCAGGTCGCGTCCCGTCCCGTCAAACGCTGGGTGACGGCAGGACCTGCGTTCGGGTAGCGTCCTCGCTCCAAGAGGAGGTGAGCCGTGGCGGTCATCGAGGTGGCAGGCCTGCGCAAGGAGTATCGGGGGATACGGGGAGGGACGACCGTGGCGGTCGACGGCCTCGACCTCTCCGTGCCGGAGGGTGGCGTCTTCGGCTTCCTCGGTCCCAACGGCTCCGGCAAGACGACCACGATCCGCTGTCTCCTGGCGCTCGTGAGGCCGACCGCGGGCACGTGTCGCGTTCTCGGCGCCGACACGCAGTCGGACCTCGCCGCCGTGATCCGCCGCGTCGGGTCGATAGTTGAGACGCCCGCCATGTACCCGCGCTTCTCGGCGCGCCGCAACCTCGAGCTGCTGGGACGACTCCACGGCATCGGGCGCGGCCGCGTGCGCGAGACGCTGGAGCGTGTCGGCCTCGGCGAGCGCGCCGACGATCGCGTGAAGAACTACTCGCTCGGCATGAGGCAGCGGCTCGGCATCGCCGCGGCGCTGCTCAAGGATCCGGACCTGATCATCCTCGACGAGCCGGCGAACGGCCTCGATCCGGCCGGGATCAAGGAGGTCCGGGAGCTCGTCCGGCGTCTGGGCGCGGAGGGCAGGACGATCTTCCTCTCCAGTCACATCCTCTCGGAGGTCGCGCAAACCTGCGATCAAGTAGCGATCTTGACGAGGGGACAGTGCGTCGCCGCGGGGTCGGTCCACGAGGTACTGGCCTCCAAGAGTTCCGCCGGGCTCATCGTCCGGCTCGCGCGGCTCGACGAGGGAGCGCGCGTGCTGCGGGCCGCCGGCGTCGAGGCGACCGAGCGGGACGGCGCGCTGAGGGTCGCCGTTCCGCCCCAAGAGGGGGCAAAGGTGACCGAGATACTCGCGAGGAAAGGGCTCTACGTGGGGGAGCTGCGGCCCGACGAAGCCGATCTCGAGACGGTGTTCCTCGAGCTGACCCAGGATCCGGCCGAGGGGACGCCGCGCTGATCGCGCTCGTGGCGGTCGAGGGGAGAAGGCTCTTGGCGCGCCGTCTCGTGCGCGTGACCGCACTGCTGATCGTGCTCGCGATCATCAGTGCAGGCGTCGTCGTCTTCATCAGGTCGGACAAGCTCTCCGAGGGAGGGGCGGCTCGTCTCGAGCGCCTCAGGGAGCAGGCGACCGAGCGCTGCATCGAGGAGTTCCCGGCAGACGTCGAAGACGTGGACCCCCGGGAGGCGTGCTCGCAGGGTGTCTACGTCGAGGAGCGCGATCCACGCTTCTTCCTGACCCGGTTGAGGGACGCGGCCCTCGGAACGACCGCCCCACTGATCATCCTGGCGTGGCTCATCGGGGGTTCGTTCGTGGGTGCAGAGTGGCACGCGGCCACCATGGGAACGCTTCTCACCTGGGAGCCTCGCCGAACCCGGGTCCTCGTCGCGAAGCTCGTCACGGTCGCATCTCTTGCGGCCGTGGGAGCCCTACTGGTCCAAGTCCTCCTCGGCGCAGCTCTGCTTCCCTCAGCGTTACTGCGCGGCTCGACCTCGGGCGCCGACGCGCACTGGTTGCAGGGCACGCTCGGGATCGTCGCCCGGGGCTCGGCGATGGCCGCTTTCGCCGCGGTCCTGGGCTTCTCGATCTCATCCGTCGCTCGCAACACCGCGGCCGCCCTCGGCGCGGGGTTCGCCTACTCGGCGATCATCGACCCGCTCGTGGGGGCTTGGCGGCCGCGTCTGCAACAGTGGCTCTTGGTCGACAACATCGCGCTGTTCATTACGGGGCGCGACATCGCCTTTCCCGCGACCGATCGGACGGCTTCCGACGCGGGCCTGCTGCTCCTCGCCTACGCGCTTGTGATCGGCGCGCTGGCCGTCGCGCTCTTTCGTTGGCGCGACGTCACCTGAGTCTCAGGCGCTACGAGATCCCCTGATAGTCCGGGCGGCGCGCCGTGGGCGTGATCGTATCTTCGGGCGACGTGGGTTGAAGCGCGCACTCAGCCCGGGATCAGGCCCTCCGCGCCCAACATCGAGCGGACCTCCTCTAGCGTGGCGTCGGGTCCCGGCAGCACGAGGTCGGATGGACCGAGATGGTCGTCCGGCAGCCGGCGCGCGCCGCTTCTCACGCGCCCGAGCAGCTCCCGCAACGCTCGCTCGAAGGCCGATCCATCCCCGGCTTCGATCGCGGCCACGACGCGATCGTCAAGTTCGTTCATCTCCTCGACGCTCTGTTCGGTCACCTCGTACTGACCGTCGCCGAGGACCCGGAGGATCACCTGTGCTCCTCGGGCGACGGCGCCTCCAGCGCGCGCGTGGGGCCGGGTCCGAGCTCTCGTTTGAGCTGCGCCAGCTCGGCGTCGACGCTCGAGCTGCCGGCGGTTCTGTCGAGCTCCGCCTGCAGTGGATCGCTCGATGCGGAGAGGTCGTCGAGACCGCCCGAGCTCATGAGCTCCTCGAGCGCGCCGCTGCGGGCCTGCATCTGCGCGACCTTGTCCTCGGCACGCTGCATCGCGAGCGCGACGTCACCCATCTCCTCGCCGATGCCCGAAACGGCCTCCCCGACCTTGGTCTGCGCCTCGGCGGCGGTGTAGGTCGCCTTGATCGTCTCCTTCCGGGTCCTGAAGGCCTGCACCTTGGCCTCGAGTCGGCGCGACGCCTCCACCAACTTGGTCTCCTCGCCCCGGAGCTGATCATGCTGCACACACAGGTCTCCTACCTGACTCGCTATCGCGGCCCTGCGCGTGAGTGCCTCGCGTGCGAGATCCTCCCGGTTCTGCTCCAGGGCTTGACGAGCCTGCCCGTCGAGCTTGGTCGAGCTCGCCTCGAGCTGCTGGATCTGCAGCTCGACTCGCTTGCGAGACGTCGCCACGTCTGCGACACCGCGTCGCATCTGCTGCAGCATGTCCTGTTGACGCTCGTAGGAATAATCGAGCGTCTCGCGCGGATCTTCGGCCGCATTCAGCGCCCTGCTGGCCTTCGACTTGAAGATCAAGGACAGCCGCTGCATCAACCCCATCGTCCGCTCCTTGTTGCGCTCGCTGTGTCCGGCCCCGGCGGCGAGCATACGGCAGGGTCGCAGCCTCGGCGTCGACCGTCTTCGCATAGCGCAGCAGGGTGGGAGACTGAAGGTATGTTTCGACAGAACGCACTCCTGCTCGCTTTCCTCACGTCATTGCTGGTGCCCACCTCCGCTGTGCTCGCGCAGACAACCGTCGCTCCGTCGGTCGTGGGTCAGGCTGCGGACGCGCTCGCGAGTGACCCCGTCTTCGTGCATCCCGAGAGCGGAGTCTCCGACGCCGACGCAGAGCAACTGCGCGAGGAGATAGCAGACGCCGACGCAGGGCCGATCTACATCGCGATCCTTCCGTCGGGAGCCGCCTCGGCAGCCGGCGGCGACGCAGGGGAGCTGCTCGTGATGATCGGCACCGCGCTGGACCGGCCGGGGACCTACGCGCTGGTGGTGGGAGAGGAGCTCGTCGCGGGAGCGACCGAGCGAGGCACGCCTTTCGAGCCGGGAACGGTGCCGAGGCTCGCCGACGAGGCGGTAAGCGCCGGTTCGGGAGAGGGCGCAGCCGCCGTGCTGTTCGACTTCGTCGGGCGGCTCGACGACGAGGCGGCGGGTCGGGGCGAGGAGCCCGGCCCGGGCTTCAGCGCTCTGCCTCTGCTCTTGATCGGTGGCGGCGTGGGAGCCTTCCTCTTCGTGCGGCGTCGGAGGCGCGAGCGCGAGGAGCAGCGCCAGCTCGAGGAGGTGCGCGAGCTGGCGATGGACGACCTCGTGGCGCTAGGCGACGACCTCAGGGCCCTGGACCTCGACGTCGAGATGCCCGGCGCCGACCCCGCAGCGAAGCAGGACTACGTGGTCGCACTCGAGAGCTACGAGCGCGCGAGCGCAGACCTTGACCGCGCTCGACGTCCCGGGGAGCTTGGAGGGGTCACCACCGCGCTCGAGGAAGGCCGTTACGCGATGGCATCGGCGAAGGCGAGGCTCGAGGGACGAGAGCCTCCCGAGCGACGAGCGCCGTGTTTCTTCGACCCGCGACACGGGCCGTCGGAGCGTGACGTCGGATGGGCTCCGCCGGGGGGCGCCGAGCGGGCGGTCCCGGCGTGCGCGGCCGATGCTCGCCGCGTGGACGAGGGCGACGAGCCCATGACGCGCGAGATCACGGTCGCCGGCAGACGCAGGCCCTACTGGGATGCGCCGCCCTATTACGGTGGCTGGGCCGGCGGCTATTTCGGAGGTTTCGGCCTCTTCGAAGGCATGCTGCTGGGCTCGATCCTCAGCGGCGGCTTCGGCGCTCACTCGGGGGCCGGAGACGGCGGCTCGGGAGGATGGGGCGACTTCGGGGCCGGCGGAGGCGACTTCGGCGGCGGGGGCGACTGAGCGGCCGGCGCGCGCTCCTATGTCTTTATCTCGAAGACGGTGGAACGGGGGCTGCGGTTGTGGGCCGCATCCAACGCCACGACGTAGTACCTGAAGTTCCCGCCGTTCCAGGTCTCGTCGTCCCTGTATGAGGTGCCTTCCGTCACCGCTTGGAGCCGGAAGTCAGCGTTGAGGCGCGCCCGCCAGACCTCGTACCCCGCCACTCCGCTGCGATTGTCGCTCGATGAGGACCACGACAGCGACACGTCCGGATCTTGCTCGCTCCCGTCGAGACCGGAAGGCTTCGTGGGAGCCGTGATGTCGGCGCCGATCACGCTCCAGCGGAACTTGTGATCCGAATAGAAGCGGGCAGAGTCGTTGCCGGTCGACTTCGAGTCGTACGCTCTGTCCGATCCGGCGTCGTAGATGCCTCCACGGGTGAACACGTAGTCAACCCCGGGGTCCGGCGCGATCGTTTGCACCGCGTCTCGGAATGCGAGGGTTGCGTTGGTCGCGGTGTTCCAGAACGGCGTGGGACGACAGCCGCCCACCGTGCTGCTACAGCGAGCACTGTTGAAGTCACCTCCGAACGTGCGCGCGTATGCGACCGGATACTTCGATGCGAGGAAGGATGCGATCTTGGTCGTCCACGTCTTCCTTCTCGCATCGCTTGACGATTTAGACCTGAAGTTCTCCCAGCGGGAGAGATGAACGCTCACAAGTGGGACCCGCAACCCGGAGGCTCGCTCTTGCACCAGCGCGTAGGCGTTGTTCTTGAGCTCCGGCTTGCGGCCGTCGACGCTCTCCGAACGAGGATAGGAAGTCTTCAGGAACCCGCCGCCCAGTGGCTGCATCGTGTCGGTGTTGACGACGATGGCAGTCTCCTTCTTCACGATCTTCTTGCGCGCCTTGTGCCACGGGTCGACGCCGGGGTCGACGATCACCGAGTAGTGAGATCCGGTGCGAGCCGTGAGGCCTCGGGCGACGTAGGCGGCGCTTCTATGGCGCACTTCCTGCAGAAGTAGAACGTCAGGAGCATAGGGAAGAAGGGACGATGCGCGGCGCAGGAACACGTCGACGTCCGTCGCGTCGCGGACGTCCTTGTCCGAGTACGCCTCCTGGAGGTTGGCGGTTACAACGAGCACCTGGTCGGCCGGGCTCTCGGTCGAAACGTCGGCCGCAGCCGGAACCGGGAGGAGCAGAGCGCCGCCGATGGCGGCGGCGAGCACCACATTGGCACCTCGTAAGAACATCCGCGCGCACAACTTCACTGTCGAACCCCTTCGGAGACTGGGCGGCCTCGGTCATGCCGAGGCCCCTGGTTTTGCGACCCCGCCTCACGACGGGTTTGCCTTTTCGAGGGCTTGGTGCCCACTGATCTATCGGCTTGGCCGTTGGACAAGTTAAGGGGCCCGCTCTACGCAGAGATGCGGAGAGATGCCGTAGGAGCCCGCCTAGCTCCCACCGCGCGTGTTGCCGAGCCAGCTCTCGTACAACGATGCGTACGTGCCGCTCCGCGGATTGCTCGACTCCTATGACGCCGTTCGCACGCGCGTCGGAGAGACCCTCACGGAGATCCTCGCTGTATGGCTCGCAGCACGACCGTCAAGGGCGCGACGACAAAGAGCACGATCAACGCGAGACGCCATGAGTAGCCGAACATCACGGTCAACGTGCCCAGGATCAGCATCGTTCCCGTGATCCACGAGATCGCGCTCCACTCCATGAAACGGGTCAGCGTGTCTATGTCGGCCGTGACGCGAGAGACGTAGACCCCGCGCCTCTCTGCCGTCTGGTCGGCGAGGCTCAATGAATGGATGTGTGCGAACGCGCGCACTCGGAGACCGCAGAGCGCCTCCTCAGAGGCTCGCACGAGCCGTCGGAACGACGCTCGTCCCGCCACGTAGACGAAGCCGCTGGCGATCGCCGCGACCCCGCAGGCGACGTAGACGAAGTCCAGCCGGAAGCCACCGGAAGTGCTCGTCCCCTTGTCGATGATCTGCTGTATCAGGACAGGAAGCAGCACCGCTCCGAGAGCCTCGAAGATCGCGAGAGCGAGCGTGTAGAGCGCACCCGATCGGAGCTCGGGCGACTCACGCAGTCCCCTTCTCAGGACGTTCCGCGCGCCGTCCGGCTGGGCGGCCGTGGCCTCCGTGACACGAGCGGTTCTGTCAAGCGCGCTCATGCTGCACCTTGATAAGCCTGCACCATCGCGGCATACGGCTCGTAGGACAGAAGCTCCCCGTGTGTCCCATCTGCCACAACCCGGCCCTCATCGAGGAACAACACCCTATCGGCGAGCGAGATCGTCGAGACCCGGTAGGCGATGAGGATCAGCGTCGTATCGAGCTCTGCGCGCAGCCCCTCGAGGATCCTAGCTTCGACCGTTGGATCGACGGACGAGGTGGCATCGTCGAGCACGAGCACCCGCGGCCGCCGCAGGAGAGCGCGCGCGAGCGCCACCCGTTGACGCTGACCGCCCGACAGCGTCACCCCCCGCTCGCCCACGACCGTGGCATAGCCATCCGGAAGCGCCATGATGAAGTCATGCGCCTGCGCCAGTCTCGCAGCGCGCACGACCGACGACCAGGGCCCCATCGATGCTCTCGTGGGCAACGGCCGACACGTCGCCGATGCGCTGTTGGGCGCGCGTCGCCGCACCTTCGACGAGGTGACCATAGATCCGGTTCAACGCCGCGAGCGCGGGCAGGAGCAACAAACCGATGAGGGCGAGGAAGAGGTCGGTGGTGACTAGGGAGACGGTCGCGAACAGCACGAGGAAGACCACGGCGATGGAGAACGGCACGGGATTGAGAACCTCCGTGGCGGGCGGGATCGATGCCACGTAAGCGCACTCTCTGTAGCGATCGATCGCCTGCGACTTGAGCGTTGCCTGCATGCGGTAGGCGGTCATCCCGGCGAAGTAGCGGCGGACGATGATGCTCGCGGAGCGCAGCAGTGCGGCCCCGACAACCGCCGCCACACCCGCCCACAACGTCGAAGCCGGCAGCGAACGCTTGAAGGCTGGATAGATGATGTCGTCGGTGACGCCTCCGAGCACAACAGCGCTCGCGACCGTGAGCGCCGCATACACGGTCGCTCCCACGACCGATATCGAGAACGGGCCGGGATGCGTAAGAACGTAGGACCAGATGACGCGCAGGCCGCGCAGAAAGAGACCGCGCCCGGCAATGTCCTCGGCCCCGGTATCCCTCGCCGTCATCCTCGCTTGTCCCCTTGTTCCGCCTGTGGTCGA
Source organism: Actinomycetota bacterium (assembly GCA_046262355.1). Classification (GTDB taxonomy): domain Bacteria; phylum Actinomycetota; class CADDZG01; order CADDZG01; family WHSQ01; genus DATADD01. Next base: position 69,162 of record JBHEMX010000053.1, read on the forward strand.
TCGCACACCCATCCGGTAGCCATTCTGGCGGACGCGCGCCGGACGATGATCTCGTTCGACGGCCTAGTATCCGCTCATGTCTCTTAGCCCAGGTTGGATGGACGCGGGTGCCGAACGACCTCGCGCCTGATCGCCCGCCGGGCCCGATCCCGTGGAGGGGCAAGGACATCTTGCTGTCCTTCTCCGTCGGGATCCTAGGAGCCATCGTCGGCGCTCTGGGCCTCGTCCTTGCAGCGTCCGGGCTGGAGCTGGAACTGTCCCGAACGGCCACGTTCGTGGTACTCGGGACCACGACCTATGCATCGCTGTCGCTTGCGACGTGGGTGTTCTGCGTCCGGCGCAAAGGCATGACGCTGGCCGCCCTGGGCTTCAGTCGAACGGGTCTCGGGCCCCTGGTTGCGATGATCCCCCTCTCGGTGGGGCTCTTGGTGCTCAACGGGATCCTCATCCTGGTGACCTCCGGGCTCACCGGAAGGGTCGAGAACCCTCAGACGGATGCGCTGGCGCCCGGAGGGGTCCTCACCCTCTCCAACTTCATCTGGCTGCTGTTCCTCATCTCCGTCGTCGCCCCTATCGGCGAAGAGATGATCTTCAGGGGCATGATCTATCGATACATGAGAGCGCGAGAGGGCGTTGTCATCGCAGTCATCGCCTCGGCTGCGCTGTTCGCCCTAGCACACGTTATCCCCGTCCTTCTGGCGCCACTGTTCGTGCTCGGAGTTGCCCTCGCGATAGTCACCGAACGGTCCTCGAGCCTATTCCCCGCCATAACCTTGCACGCCCTGAACAACGCGATCTCGCTGACGCTCATCTTCCTCGCGTCGAGCAGAGGCTGACGCGCTCGCGGTCACTTCCGTCCGGTTGTGCGGAAATGCGTGAAAGGCGGCCCCGTAGGGGGCACTGCCCTGATGCGGATGCCGCGGCGGCCCGCCACGATGTAAAGGAAGTGATAGCGCTTCTTGCACACGTCCGTGAACCAGCGGTGCTTGCACAGACGCAGCGCTGCGCCACCTCCGCCGGTCACGACGTAGCGGATCTTGTGCAGCCGTTTGCTTACCGAGTACATGTGATCGTGTCCGTTGAGCACGAGGTCGACGCCTCGACGACGGAAGAGCCGCGGCAGGCGTGGCCGGAATCCGGGCGTGTTGCCGCCCTTTCTGCTCGAGTAGACGGGATGGTGGAAGACGACGATCGTCCAGCGATCGTTCGGTTTGGCTCTTGTCTTTCTCTTCAGCCACTTGAACTTCAGGGCGTTGGAGTTCGCGATCACGAAGCGTACGCCGCGCTTTCGGATGACGTAGTTGCGATCCCGTATCCCAAAGGCGCGTTCGTTGATCTGTGGGCGGCCCTTCCTCGTCAGGACGTCGTGATTGCCGAGGGACGCTCGGAACCTCACCCCCTTATGCAGCAGGCAGCGATAGGGCTGGTAGAAGGCAGTGTCGAAGCGGGTAGGTGTGCCGTCCGGGTAGACGTTGTCGCCCGTGGTCACGACGAGCCGGTAGGGATGGTTCTTCCTCCACTCACACATCCGATCCGCCACCGCCGACTCTGGCTCCTGTCCAGTTCCTGCGTCTCCGACGACGGCGAAGCGCAGGGGTCGGAACCCCCGCGCGCGCGGCGCCCGCTCGAGCGCCTCTTTCGCCACTACGGCACGCGGTGCGGACGGATATCCAAGCGAGAGCAGGGTGAGGATGATGCCGACGAATGCGCCGGCACCCCACACCTTCATCGTGGTCCGTTCTCGCCGCATCTCGTCTCCATTCCGTCCCAGATCCCTCTAGATGGCGCGCGCATCGCTGCGCAAGACCTCTTTCTGCACCACTGGAAGGCTAAACGCAAGCCGGTTTCTCATTTCTTTCCGCTCGAAGGGCCCGGCCGGGGCCTCGATGAACTCAGCCAGGCGACAGCGGGCTGGTCCGATGCCCTACCATGTCGAGCGCCATGGAGAGGAGAGAGCTGGAGCAGATGTCGTCGCACGAGCTGCACGATCGCGCCGTCGATGTCGCCCGCGCCAGGCTCGATGTCGGCTTCCTATGGTCCCTCCTGAAAGCACTGCCGGTTGCCCATGCGGCCGAAGGCGACGTGCGCCAGGCAGATGCCGACATCGCCAGCGTCACGTCGTTGCTGAGCGACGCCGTCCACTCGGGCGAGGGTGAGGTCGCCGACGGCCTCAGGCCCCTCTATATCGAATACCTCGAGGCACACGGCTAGGGCGCCGCAGTCATGCATCGCGATGCGCCACCGATGCGGCGGTCCCGGCGGCGCGGGACTTCCTGATGCGTCTTTTCGACACGCGTAGACGTAGCAAGGAGAACCTCCAGGCGGGCGGTGGCATCGGCCTTTACGTCTGCGGAGTGACGCCCTACGACACGACCCATATCGGCCACGCGCGCACCTATCTGGTGTTCGACGTGCTGATCCGACACCTCGTGGCGTCGGGAATCACCGTGCGCTATGTGCAGAACATCACCGACATCGACGAGTCGATCCTACAGCGAGCGCGTGAAACGAAGGAGCCGTACGAGGAACTGGGCAAGCGCTACACGGAGATCTTCATGACCGATATGGCGGCGCTCAACGCGCTGCCCGCCGATGTCTACCCGGCCGCGACCGAATACGTTTCGGAGATGCGCGAGATGGTCGCAAAGCTGCGCGAGAGCGGTTACGCCTACCGCGCCGACGGCAACGTGTACTTCCGCGTGGCCGCTGCCCCCTCTTACGGCGAGCTGAGCCGACTGCCGCGTGCTTCGATGCTGGCGGTTGCGGCCGACCAGGACGATCCCACCTTCGGCGCTTCAGACAAGGAGGATCCTCTCGACTTCCCGCTATGGATAGCCGCCGCGCCGGATGAGCCTCGCTGGACGAGCCCGTGGGGGCCGGGGCGCCCCGGCTGGCACATCGAGTGCTCCACCATGGCGCTGAGATTCCTCGGAGAACAGGTCGACATCCACGGCGGGGGCGACGATCTCATCTATCCACACCACGAGAGCGAGATAGCGCAGTCGGAGGCGGCGACGGGGGTGCGTCCGTTCGCCCGGTCATGGATGCACGTTGCTATGGTGCGCCTCCACGGCGAGAAGATGTCGAAATCGGTGGGGAACCTCGTCTTCGTGCGCGATCTCCTCCGTAGCTACAGCGCTGTGGCGCTGCGCCTCTATCTCCTCATGACGCACTACCGCACCCCGATGGACTTCGACGAGCACGATCTCGAGGTCGCGGCGCGGATCGGTCGTCGCCTGCAGGAAGCGATCTCCGTTCGCGGTTCGGATGACGCCACCGAACGGCTCGACGCAGAGGGCTACAGAGCGCGGGTCCTCGACGCGTTGGACGACGATCTCGACACACCCTCGGCGATCACCGCGCTCGAGGATCTCGCCAGCCTGATCTTGGAGGCCGCCGCGCGGCGCAGGGTGAGTGAAGCCCAGTCCACGCTGCGGGCGCTGACCGAACGCCTCGGGCTGGCCCTGACCCGGTAGCCTATCGCTCGACGGCGTCGGCGAACGTGAGACAGCGCGCGACCATCTCGTCGCTCAGCCCCAGGTGCGGTTGTGACCGCACGAGCAGCGTAGGTCCGCTTCGCCGCTTGGCCCATAGTTCGGCGTCCTCTCCAAGATTGTCGTCGATCCAAGCGCAGGGCCGCTCGTCGCCCACGTACTCGCCTATCGACGGCAGCTTCCAGGTCGGCCCGGGAGAGAACTCGAGCTCGATCACCGCGAGCTCGTCCAGCTCGTGCAGAGGACCGATCACCCGATTGGCGCTGTCGCCCCAGCCGGTCGCCCAGACCATCTCGAAAGCCCTGCCCAGCCGGCGCAGCCGAGCGGCGTTCGCGCGCGAGATCCACAGCGATCTCTCATGGCCGTCCCCTGGCAGGTCCACGAGCTCGTATCCCTCAGGACCGACGCGCCTGGTCGACGGCATGTCACCCTCGAACGGGCACAGAACACCGTCGACGTCCAGTAGCAGCAGAGGACGTTCGCCGTCACGCTTCCCTATCCGTGCCACCCCCTCGGCTTCGATCGACCCGTTCCGGGCGAAGGCTCCGCCGGAGCGCGACCCGACGCACCGCATGACCTCCACCGTCGCCTAGTCAGATGAGTCGCCCGGCCTATCCATAAGCCGGGAAAGGACGTTGAAGTCTGCGCTGTCCTTTGCGGTTTCCTCAGGATCATCGCGCGGCCACGACTTGCCGCGCGTGAGCGGTGCGAGGCCAACGACGTGCGAGCGCACTCCGAGCAGTTCGAGTACATCATCCGCAAGTGTCTCCTCCGACCAAGGAGCACGTCCGTGGCGCAGAGGCGTGAAGATGCGTCCCTCGCTGTCGCGAACGAGATAGGTGAGTTCGAGCCGAACGGTTCCGCGTTCGTATCCGGTGCCCCCATCATCATCTTCGGAGGACGCATGCCGCCAGCCGTCCGCCTCGAGGAGCTGAGAGATCCTTGGAAGGTCCTCCAGCCAGACTAGGATGTCGACATCGTCGTGCGCTCGCGTGACTGAACCTGCGTGGAAATCGACCGCCCAGCCACCGAACAACCAGTAGGCGATTTCCGCCCCCTCGAGCAGATCATGCACCCGAGCGAGTGCATACAGCTGTGCCGATCCCACTTTGTCCATCGGCCTCATTGTGAATCGTGCTCCAGAAGATCAAGTGGTCCAGCCATTCCGTTGTCTCGGTCCTCACTGAGCTATCTCTGCGACAGCCTCTGAGTCGAACTTCGCAGCACTCGGCCCGGGGCGAGCGGCGCCGGGCACGTGGGCCTGTGGCGGCCTAGACTTCGACTGTGGGCTTTCTTCCAGTTTCTGGGTTAACGTGACCGAGAAGTCCAATTTGGGTTTGCGCGCCAGCGCCTGCGGGCCTGCGCCCAGGCAGAAGGAGCGATCGTGAAGGAAGTCCCGGAGGTTCTGTTCGTCTGCGTCCACAACGCAGGGCGCTCGCAGATGGCCGCTGCCCTCCTCCATCGCGCCGCCGAGGATCGAGTCCATGTGCGATCCGCCGGATCGACTCCAGCCGACGAGATTCATGCAAACGTGCGAGAGGCGATGGCGGAGATCGGACTCGATTTGGCGCGAGAGTTCCCCAAGCCCTTGACGGACGAAGTGGTGAGGGCCGCCGACGTGGTGATCACGATGGGGTGTGGAGACGCCTGCCCCGTCTATCCCGGCAAGCGATACCTCGACTGGGAACTGCCCGACCCGGCCGGCAAGCCTCTAGCCGAGGTGAGAGAGATCCGTGACGAAATCGCCCGCCGTGTGCGGGGCCTCCTGGACGAACTGGAGACTGCTGCCTAGGAATCTTACTTGACCTTGGAGTCGGCTCCAAGGTCTACGCTTGCCACATGGCTCTGAAAGTGTCTGATCTCGCGGGTCGAGTGGGAGTCACGCCCGACACGGTGCGCTACTACGAACGGCTCGGGCTGCTGCCCAAGCCTGGGCGCACCCCCTCCGGCTATCGCCAGTACGACGAGGAACTAGCCGACCGGCTCCGATTTATCAAAGGGGCGCAGCGCTTCGGGCTGCGACTGGAGGAGATCAAGGAACTCCTCGACATCCAGGATCGCGGATCGTGTCCCTGCGGTCACACACAGGAACTCCTCCGAGCACGCGTGGAAGAGGTCGACGAGGAGATGCGCCGCCTCAAAGGACTGCGTGCCGACCTTCTGACGATGATCGAGCGGGCTGATTGCGACGCGCCTGCCTCGATGTCATGGCCGTGTGCTGTCCAGTTCATCGAAGGAGGGAGGTGTGACGATGAGCAGTGTTCCCTGTGACTGCCCGCCCGAGTGTTGCCCGCCTGACTGTTGCTAGCGGAGGTGCTGTGATGACGGATGGAGGTTGCCCCTGCTGCGGATGCCCATGCGGCGACTGCGGCGGGTCGGGTTCCAAGTAAGATGCGAAGGGCCGCGCTACTATGCGCGGCCCTTCGACGCGTCTTCGTTCAGCATGCTTCGTCTCCATGCCAGCGTCGCCTTCACAGACGCGCTCGGGCGAATCACACCGAAGCCAGCACGGATCCGCGCTCGTGAAGATGTTAGCGCGAGTCCGGCTTGGGATGATCGCTTTCGAGCACGACTTCGGCGGCATGACCGTACGCAGCACGCGCCTGCCGTCTCGGTGGTCACTATCTCGTCGGAGCCGTCAGCGAGCCCGCGTACCGCCAGCACGCCGTCGTCGGCAAGCACGTAGCACGCCGAGGTCGCGAGCAGGGCTGCGCGTCCGGCAACCTCGTCATAGTGTGGCGGCGACTGCGGGTTGCACACCACGTCGATCACATCATCGGGGAGATGGGCGAACAGTCTGCGCGCGTGGCAACTCAGGTCCGATTGCTGCGCCTTGGGGCGCACTTCGTCCTCGTTCAGGGCACTACTTGTGACACGCCGCGTGGATCGCACTTGTCCACGCGCACCAAAGCGGGTCGTCTTTGGCGCGCGCTGGCCGAGGCGGTTGTTGTTGCTGCTGCTTGCGCTTCGTTCTCATAGGCGACTTCCGGTGTACGAACGAGCACCAGGCGAACGCGACGACATGAGACGAACGAGGGCTGGGTGGGCGAGACTAAAAATATGTTCCCAGAGGCACGGGTGCAGAGAAGGGCGTGTTAAGGGATGCTGCTGGCGAGTGGTTCTCCCGTTGACGGCCTACCCCGTCGGCGCTACAGCTGGAGGACGATGGTCGCTGGATAGCCCGTCACCATGGCGATGAACAATCTTCCATTCGCCATTCTCGCGCCGACAAACGTGCGTAGCGCGTATCCTGTTCGGCGTGACCGGGCCACCATCGCGGGACGCCTCATAGTGTTCATAGCCGACCATGTAGGCGAAATCTCCACTCGCGCCAGCGGCGAGTAACTCGAACTCGTACATCTGACAGTTGGAGAACCGTGAGGCAAGCCACCGGAAACCCTCACTTACCTCCTGCCACCCACTCCACTGGACTCCGAGCGCGCCGAGCACGGTGACCGGATCGTTCCTTGACCACATCTCCAGGCGAGGTTCCGCGTTGCCGTTGTGAAGTGTTCGTTCTGCGTCGATCTGACGGGGCAGCGTCGTGCTGAGGAAATCGTCGAGTTCGCTCATGGTCGCCTCCATGGACCTTCACCGGCTGCTACGAGACCGCATCAATGCTGCCCGCCCCCTGGGTCGGCGTCAACCCCGACGAAGCCGGCGAGTGGAAGGTTGTCTATGGCATCTGAGCAGCGACTCTGCCGATTTAAGTGGGCGGAACTTGTCAGTGCGCAAACCAGGTGATCTGCGCCGAGAGCCTCGACTTGACCGCCCGGTAGGAATCGCCTCGGCAATTCGTCGCGGAGGGCGCGAGCGTCGGCCTCATCCTCACCGACTCGTCCTCGATGGGTCTACTCGACCGCTGGCGGCTCGTAGCCGGTGGTCTGCTTGAGCCAGTCCTGCAGCGCCATCTCGAGATGGCGGATTGACCAGCGACGCTCGCTGAGCGACCCTGGTGCGTGCGAAAACCTACTCTGTGCGGCGCGACGCCCGTTGCGGCGGCTCTAGTTACCTCCTGAGCAGGCGCCATGCCCGGACGTAGGCTTCAGCGCGCGGATCATGAGGAAGTTCGGCAGGCGCCTCCAACGGCGCTCCGCGGGATCGCGCTCGACCTCCTCGGCTGGAACGCCGGGCTCGCGTAGCGCCTCAATGAGCAGTCCCGCCTCTTCGAGCGCCCCGGCGTAGTCCTCGAGCGGATAAGCCCAGCCCCGGAAGGTCATCTGCAGCCCGTCGCGCTCAAACGTCCGCCCGTAGTACCACGGGCGTCGACGACCGAAGTAAGAGCCGTCGATCACGAACGGCGCATCGGCCTCGCGCGCAGTGAACCGGCCCGCGTCCGCGAGCGGATGCGTAATGCAGACGCAAGCGGTGACCCGGTTCGAGCACGCGCGCCGCCTCTCGGACCGCGCCCGGCATGTCCTGCACATCCATCAGCGAGTTGTAGGCGACGACCAGGTCGAACGAGGCATCCTGGAACGGCAGCGCGGCGGCATCCGCAAGGACGTAGTCGCCCTCCGGGTCGGCCTCCTTCGCCGCTCGGAGAAGCGTCGGCGAGGCATCTACGCCTACGACTCGGTGACGCTGCGACGACAAGTCTCGCGTCACACGCCCCTCGCCGCAGCCAACATCGAGCGTCGCGCGCCCGGGCGGCGGCAGCAGCTCGAAGAAGGCATCCCGGTAGAGCCAGTAGGCATCGTGGCTCGGTGTACGCGCCCATGCGATCCAGTTCTCGGCTTCCTGCTCCCAGTCCTGGTTGAAGCTCATGGCCGGTTCCTCAGCTCCCCGTTCAGCAGTGTCCGACATACCCCCATCGGTGCCGCCGGCGACCTCGACGCGACGCGATTCGAGACGCGCCTGTCTGATCTCGAGACCCGCCTCGACGCCCTGTGCGAGCAAGACGCCGAGTTCGCCCAAAGCTCGCCCCACAGGCCCCCGACGGCGCCGGATGCAGCCGAGCTCGCGGCCGTCGCCGACAACCTCGAAACCGCCAGCGCTAGCGCGGAGCGCGGCAGGCGAAAGCCCTGCTCCGGCTGCTAATCAAGGACCTGCGCATCAACGCGAGGTCGGAGATCCTCCCGACCTACCGCGTCGTCACGCCTCCGGTTTGCGCACTGCCAAGTTCAGTGGGGCGTAGTGGGATTGAACCACTGACCTCTTGCTTGTCGAGTCATGTAGGACACAGTGGGGTAACCGGCGTCCCGGCGCAAGAGGCTTCAAGGTACATCTCTGTAGCGACTTCCGTAAAATACGTCGGAGGTCACTATGAGAACGACAGGTGATGAGGCCGAGAGAGTCCTGAGGAGGCGTTGAAGCCCACTCCCCCGGCCTCAAGCTAGTTGCAGCCCAGTAGACTACGAAGTGGCAAGCTAAGGGTGGGCGTCAAACTTCTCCAAGTGGTACAGGCGAATCAGCCTGTCATACTCGGCGTAGCACTTCTCGATGTCGGGCGGCTTGATGGTCTCTTGCTTGCGGCCCACATTCAGGTTGATGTAGCAGCGCAGCCCAGAGGCAGCCGCTACCGTCACTTGTGCGTTGCGGTCGTGCTGCGCCTTCAAGTCGTCGGTGGGCAGTAGGGCGTAGGCCCCGAAGGCGAGGGCGACGGTCATTGCAGCGGCAACAAGACCACCGAGGAGTACGTTGCGCAGTCCACCACTGGGTGCCTTCTGCGACTCCCGTAGGTCGTCCCTCGACACGTAGCCGACGGACTGCGACACAAGCCTCTCCTCCGCAGCGGCAGCCCGGGCCTCCACGGCCACTTCTCGGCCCTCTCGGGCTACGGCCCTGCCCTCCTCCGACCCGGCGTACTGTTGACGCTGGTGTACGTCAACCTCCCGGTCTTCCTGGGCCTCCTCTCGGACTTCCCGGGCCTCTGCCCTCTCCTCACTTCTCTCGCTACTTTCCACTGACGAAGCCCCCCAGTATTCCGGCTATGACGCCGACGCTAGACAGGACACCGGCCACCGTGTAGACACGAATCTTCAGCGCTTGCACCTCGGCCTTGAGGGCCAGCAACTCCAGGTACACGTCCTTGTTGGTGATGGGTAGGAAGACTTGCCCGCCGTTGCGGTTGCGTCTCATCCGTGGTGTAAAAGGCAACGGACGCGGACTCCGTATGCCGCATCTTACGCGGCAGTTGTGACGGCTTCCGGGCTTTCCTCCGTCACCTCCTCACCGTCAGCTCGATCGAACAGTTCGTGACGCATGC
>JBHEMX010000054.1:0-55752 GCA_046262355.1 Actinomycetota bacterium
ATCATGGGCCACGAGTTCGTCGGGATCGTGCGCGAAACCGGCCCGCACACGATCGGGATCCACTCGGAAGAGAGGGTCGCGGTCGCCGCGAACCTAAGCTGCGGCAGCTGCCCGCCCTGCAAGAGAGGGACCCCCAACCACTGCGAGCACTTCACGACGATGGGGATCTTTCGGGACGGCGGGCTGGCGCGCTTCGCCGTGGCTCCGGCGAGCGCCTGCCACGTCGTTAGCAAGGACATCCCCCGTGAGATAGCGGCCCTCACCGAGCCTCTTTCCTGTGTCGTCAACGGGATCGAGCAGGCGCGCCTGCTTCCCGGCGAGGCTGTGACGATCATCGGAGCGGGGCCGGTCGGCCTTCTGTTCCTGTCGCTATTCCGCGCCGCCGGGGCCAGCTTGCTCGTCGTGGTGGAGCCAACGGAGCTGCGACGCGACGTTGCCAAGCGAATGGGCGCCGACGTGTGCCTGGATCCGTCGTCGGGCGATCCGGTGGCCCCCATGCGCGAGGCGACCTCCGGAGCTGGAGCCGACGTCGTCGTCGACGCCGTCGGCGATCAGTTGGCCCTTGCTCTGTCTTGCGTTCGGGTGGGCGGAAGAGTGCTGCTGTTCGGCATGAACTCGAGGGCGCGCCCAAGCGTCCGCCAGTACGACATCACACGGAACGAGCTAACTGTGCTTGGTGCATACGTTGGCTCCAATGTGTTCCCCAAGGCCGCGCGCATCCTCGCATCGGGCCTCCTCGAGCTCGGCCCGATGATCAGCCACCGAGTATCCCTGGAGGAGTTGCCGAGCGCCCTCGATGCGATCCGGCAAGGGAGGGCGGTGAAGGTGGTCGTCGACCTCAAGGCATGATCGTGGTCGACTTACGATCGCGCCGGTGAGCTGCCGGCGACCGCATCCCTGCCCGACTTCTTCCCGACCAGACCTCAGCCCTCTCGGCGCCCCCAAGGCCCCCATATGGCGTAGGTGACGGCACCCTCGAGGTTCACGTCGCCGAATTGATTCACGTACATCGTGCGTCCGTCGGGATCGAAGCATGCGCCGGCGAACTCCGACAGTCTGGTATTGGCCTTGGCGAAGTCGTAGATGCGCCCGTCGGGAGTGAGCCCCCGGATGAATTGCGGCGGCTCGGAGTCCTCACATAGGAAGAGATCATCGGTCGGGGCCACGGTGAGGTTGTCCGGGTTCTTGAGCTGCTCGGGTCCTGGTGTCTCGTAGATTAGTGTCAGGGTCTGGGTGCGAGGATCCAGCTCCCACACCTGACCCAACCCTGCCACCCCGCCCTCTGTGCAGTCGAAGTAGACTCTCTGGTTGCCGACCCAGATGCCCTCCTGGCGGTTGAAGGCCGCCGCTTCCAGCTCATGGGCCTGATCGCGCACGGTATTCACCTCGGGGTCTGGATCCGGGATCGTCACCCACTCGACGGCGAACGGCTTCCCGATCGGCCACCCGTCGGTGTTGGCGTTGGCGACGTCGACGAACTTGAGCGCCTGAAGCTCACCGTCGATCGCCGCGAGGTCTCCTGCCTTGCTCGGTGTGCGGTTGGGCACCCATCGATAGAAAGCCGAGTCGAAGCGGATGTCCTCGGTGAGATAGAGGATGTCTCCGTACCAAGCAACCGCCTCGTGCAGGAAGCGCCCGGCGGACTTGATGGGCCGGGGTTCGACGGCGCCGTGAGCGGAGGCGGGCACCTCGAAGATGTAGCCGTGGGGCTCATTGCCGTCCGAGAAGTTCTCCTCGCACGTGACCCAGCTGCGCCAGGGCATGCGGCCGCCCGCGCAGTTGGTAGTCGTTCCGCCGAGCACGGCGTAGCTCTGAACGAGCCGCCGATCGTTCACGACGAGTTTGGTGCAACCCGCGTTGAACAAGGGGTCGGAGTCGTAGCGCTTCTCCGGCGGAACGACTACGTCTATCTCGTCGGTGTCTCCCTCGGCCTGGCGGTTCTCGTGGTTGCGAATGAGGATCGTGTTGCCGTTCCCGCCCCTGAACGCGCCCATGCCGTCGAAGCTGGACGGAGTGGGGTTCCCGTCGTTCATGATCTCGCCCTCGCGCGAGACGATCCGGTACTTGAATCCGCGCGGCAAAGACAGGTCGCCCATGTCGATCAGCGGGCCGTAGCCTCGGGCGCCGGTCCGGCCCTCGGTTGCAGCCCGGGCCCCAAACGCCTGCAGTGGTGAGGCGATCGCGAGACCGCCCGCCCCCGCAGCCCCTCGCTTCAAGAACGCTCGACGGTCGAATACCTGTGTCATCGGTGCTCCTCCCCCTGAGACCGCCTGAAGACCACAGCTACGATATCGCAGCCCGCGGACACATCGATCGCCGCTGCCGGTGACCGGCAACATTCCTCGTGATGTCGGCGGATCTCGGCACGGTCGATACGCAGACGATGCAGCCCGCTCATGTGTCACTGTAGTCCCCGATGCGAGGACGCGGCCCAACACGGACGTGCGCTGCTCTGCCATGGTCCTCGGAGCGGCGGCCTCGCTCGTGACGCGCTGGCGAAGTGGCGGGTCGGGAAGGTCGCAGCGCCAGCTCTTTGCCGGCGCCTGCTTGATAGCGAGCCCCATGCTCGCTGCCGTGGCAGCCCTCGTGATGCTCGGCGATTCGAGTGACGCGTCGGGGCCGGGCACCGCAGTTGTCGTGCTTGCCGTGGTCGGGTTCATGATCGGGATGTTCGGCCTGCGCCGCCGGATCACGGACCACGGGCTCCGGGCCCTATTGATCGCCTCTGCCGTGGGGATCGCTGCATCTATCGTCGGAACGGCGTTTCGCGTCTCCGGCGTCGCGTTGGGCCTACCGGTGGCCGTGGCCGCGATCGTCGCCCTCGCCCGCAGCCGATGGAGGCTCGGGGATGCCGGCATCTTCACGACGCTACTAGGGTTGGGCTCGGGGGCAGGATATGTACTAGATGCACGGTTGCATCCGAATACCGGTAGTTACGGTGACCAGGGCGCCGTTGCGCTCGTCGCTCTGGGCATCTGTCTCTCGTCGGCCGCCATGGCGCTCCTGCGACACTTGCCGCGCAGCGCGCGTCTGTCGCTCGCAGGTGCGTGCGCGCTCACCGCTCTTTCCTTCATAGGTCTCTTAGGTGCGATGGAGGGCGCCGCGCCGGTGGTCGTCGGTCTTTCCGCTGCACTCCTCGGCAGCGCGGGCTGGGTCTCCGCCGGCATCGATCTCATGCGAGTCGAGTGAGTCTTCAAGTACGAGGCGTTGTTGCCGCCGCCACTTCCTAGTTCCAGCACGTGCGTCACGGGTCGCTGGGCTGCGGCGAGGAGGTGGGTGTGATACGCCGCGGCCTCCTCGGCGTATTCCTCGGGAGCCGAGAGCAGAGGCCACCAAGAGGCCAGATCGCTGTAGAGCTTCGGGGGCGTGGGAGCTGCGGATGACGTGTCCATGGGACCATTGTTGCCTAAAGTGGGCACGCTTTCTCGGCAACCTGAGTTGACGGCCGGGGGGTAGTCAATGTAGGTTGACGCCATGAAGCAAGGAGCCAAGCTTGCCAACGCAGCCGGCAGTTCGGATCCGGTGGTGGGACTACGCGCCGTGGCGTCCCTTCGTCTCCTGGTCGAGGACCTCGAGGAGCTTCAGGTCACCAACGCGCGCGGTCGCGGATGGTCGTGGCAGGAGATCGCCGTCGCGCTCGGGGTCAGCAAGCAGGCTGTGCACAAGAAGTACGCGAGTCGTCGCATCCTGCGTCGGGGGAGGTAGCGGATGTTCGAGCGCTTCACTCATCAAGCGCGCCAGGTCGTAGTCGAGGCGCAGCGAGAGGCTCGCGAGCTTCACCACGACCGCATCGGAACCGAGCACTTGCTCTTGGGCCTGCTCTCCGAGGGCCGTGGAGTGGCCGCCCGCGTACTCGCCGGCTTCGGCATCAAGCACGAGGGCACCGTCGAAGCGCTGCTGCGGTCCCGTAGGCCCAGCGCTCCATTCGAGCCCGACGCCGCAGCACTCGAGACGATCGGCATCGACCTCGGAGAGATGCGCCGCAAGGTCGAGGCGGCATTCGGGCCCGGAGCGCTCGATCGAAGGAGAAGTGGATGCCGTCGGGGCAGGCGGCCGGGCCATCGGCCGTTAACGCCGCGCGCCAAGAGGGTCCTCGAGCTGTCCCTGCGCCAAGCCCTCTCCCTGGGCCACAACTACATCGGAACCGAGCACATCCTTCTGGGGCTTCTCGCCGAGGGCGAGGGGCTCGCGGCTCTCGTCCTGACTGAGGCCGGGGTCCGGCTCGACGAGGCGCGCTCCCGGGTCCTCAAGGAGATCGATCGTCCCGCCGACTCAGGCTAGCAGCCTGCTCGATCGTGCATCCCTGAGGGTGGGGGGACCGTCCTCAGAAGAGATCGGCTCGACTGCCACCCGTCGCCTCAGCTCCGGCAGGTCGGCCGCCGGGTTGGCTGACACGCCCACAGGTAGTTCTTCGGCAGGCCGGGGGACGAGATCGTCGATGTCGCGGCCTCGCGGCGCCCTCATCGATGCCGGTGTGGTTGGGGCGGCCGGAGGCGCTCCTCGATGCAGGCCTCGGCCTCTTCGGGCGAGGCGTGACACCAGCAATCCGGCCCGCACTCGCCGTGAGCGGGCTTGGTGAGCTCTGAGAACTCCTCGGAGAACACGCGTGCTCCAAGCTCTTGGCCGTCGGGAGTGAGTTCGTACAAGCCTGTGGCGTCGCGCGTCAGCAAACCCTCGTCCACCAGGCGATCGAGGTACTGCACGCCGACGTGCTCGCCGACTCCGAGAAAGCGCTCCAGGATCGTGGCATCGACCGAGTCGCCCAAGCCTTCACCCTTGATCCAGAACATCAACTGAAGGATCTCATCGCGCCAGAACAGAGCTCTGAGGGAATCGGATTTCGGCTCGTGCAGACTCTCCACGATCAGGCCCCGAGGATCTTGCCGACTATCCGGCCTATCGCCTGTACCGAACGTCCTTCTGGCTCGTGGTCGATCGGGGCTATCCCGGCGCGCTCGGCAGTCGAGAGTGCGTCGTCGTGCGGGACCCCTCCCAGCAGCTCCATGCCGTGAGAGGAACAGAACTCACCTATCGCGGTCTCATCCTCTGCGCTGCGGACCTTGTTGGCAAGCACCGCTACGCGACTGATCCCGAGATCCTTTCCCAGTCCCGAATACCTCCGGGCGGTCTCGAGCGACTTGAAGTAGGGCTCGGCCACAACGAGCATGACGTCCACGGCCTCAGTGGTCCCACGGCTGAGATGTTCAGGAGACGCCTCGGTGTCCACGACCACGACGCGGTCGTCTGCGGGGATCTCGTGCAGGAGGCCACGGACCGTGGCGTGGGATGAGCACATTCAGCCGGTACCGGCGCCGGAGGGAGCTCCGACTACCAGAAGCCGCACTCGATCGGGACAGTCCACGCCGTACTCCTGCGTCAGCTCGTCCACGGGTTGAGATAGGGACAGGCGCGTCTCGCCGTTGACCTGGACGTGTTTCATGAGGCCGTGGGGGAGCGGGTTGATCAAGTCGAGCGATCCCTTGTCCAGGCCCAGGGTTAGGCCCAGGTTCGGATTGCTGTCGCCGTCCACGGCGAGTACCGACCGGCCACTTCGACCGATGAGGCGTGCCATCGTTCCTGAGATGGTGGTCTTGCCGGACCCACCCTTGCCGGCAACCGAGATCTTCACGGGCCCAGTGTAACGATGCCTCGATGCCACGAACGCACAGCGCATAGGCTTGGTCAGAATGGAAGATCTGGCCGGCCTCCTGGCGCGCATGGAGCAACTTCTCGCGGACATGGAGGAGCTCGACGAACCGACTCGGGCGAAGGTGTTCGAACTCCTCGATGGGATCGACACGGTCCACCGCATGGCTTTGACGCGGCTCGCCGAAGCACTCGATCCAGAGTTGCTGAGCAGATCGCGCGCGGATCCCACGGTGGAGTGGTTGCTCGATGCCTACGGGATCGGCGTCGACCAAAGGGCGGTTGCACAGTCTGCCCTGGAAGAGATACGGCCCTACATCGAGTCTCACGGTGGCAACCTCGACGTCCTCGACGTCTCGGCGGGCATCGTCCGTGTGCGGATGGCCGGGGCCTGCGCAGGCTGTAGCGCCTCGGCCATCACCCTTCAAGAGGGGATCGAGCGCGCGCTTCGAGATAACTTTCCCGGCTTCCTGCGTCTCGAGGCAGAGGAGGACGAGGAGGCGGAGTCTCATGCGCCGCCCGGTCCCACCCTTCTCCAGATCAACCGGCTCGAGGTTCGCGCGCGACGGAAGCCCTAGGTGGTCTGTCGCGTAAGTACCGCCAGCACCGAGAGCGTTCCTGCGCGCCGAGGGCAAGGCGCGAGGAGTCGAGCGTACCTGGAGGTACGTGAGCGACGAGAAACGCAGCCATCGGTGATGCAGGGGCGCTCGAATGCGTCGGTGATTTTCGCGACGGGGCACTAGTGGCCTTGCGACTGGATCGCCGCAGGAGGTTGGGCCGATAACGTGTGGCGATCCGCCCCGAAGGGTACGGAACGCCCGTGACAGAGCCAGAGGAGATCAGTACGAGCGCGCAAGGAAAGTCGTGATGCCGGCCCCAAGGGTGAGGCTAGGTCTGTACTGCCCCGGGTGAATGCCCGGATACCACCTGCCGTATTTCACGGCGGCCGCCAAGAACACATACACGCGCCACGGGCTCGAAGTCGAGATCGTCTATCCGGAGCCGGGACCGGACAACATCAGAGCCGTGGCCCAAGGACGTTACGACGTCTGTCTGACGAGCGTCGCGCACTTCCTGCGGGCGCTGTCGGAGGACGAGGGCATCGGTGCGCGCTTCGTCTTCATGATCGCTCGCCACACGCACATGGGGGTGTTGTTCGCGCGCGGTCGACCCATCTTGCAGAGGGGACCGATCGAGGGGTTCTCGGACCTCGAGGGAGCGTCGTTCCTAGGCGATCCGCAGTCACCCTTCACGCGCGAGTACCTGCATCTCGTCGATGTGCTCGGTTACTCGAACACGCCGGTAGTTGATGTTCCGTACGGCGAGGTGAAGGAGGCCCTGGCCGCAGGCAAGGGTGACGTCACCGCCGACTTCGTGGATCTGCTCCCCGACTATCGTGCTGCGGCCGCGGGTCGCAACCTGGATATCACGGCGCTGGCCTTCCACGAGGCGGGCATCGACATCTACGGCAGCGGCTTGGTCGCCGGCACGGGCTTGAT
This sequence comes from Actinomycetota bacterium, assembly GCA_046262355.1. Lineage (GTDB taxonomy): Bacteria > Actinomycetota > CADDZG01 > CADDZG01 > WHSQ01 > DATADD01. The sequence goes on from JBHEMX010000054.1 coordinate 7,146, forward strand.
CGGATCTCGTCCGGAGATCGTCGGGGCCACGATCGCTGCGATCGAGGAAGCGCTGGAAGAGAGTCGCCGGGATCCGACTGAAGGCGTAGAGGCGCTCGTAGAAAGGTTCCCGGAGGCCGGGGCCGATCGCACGCTCGCAGGCTGGCGCGCCGGCGAGGCGTTGATCTTCGTCGAGGACGGCCGACCGCTCGGGTCCATGGACCCGGACAAGTGGACAAGGACGATCGACTACCACGCCGCGGTGCATGGTACCGCCCGAACGACGGCCGATAGCGTGTTCGTCGATCTTCGCTGACACGCGCGCGAGATCGCTCCGGACCCTAGGTGTGGGTTCATATAGGATGCACGAACGAGGATCGCCGATGGAGGAGCCATGGACGCGACGTCCGGTGCGGCCGCCGTTTGGTGGTGGATGGGGATAGTCGTTCTTTTTGCGGTGGTGATCCCGCTCGTCCTCTTCCTGGCCCAGGGTCTTCTTTCCGTCATCCTCGAGATCAAGGCGTACGCCGCCGACGTTCTGGAGCACGGCGTGGCGATCACCGGAAACCTCGATCCCGTGCCGGCGCTGCTCGATACCCGTGACCTCGTCAAGAGCGCCGGAGGGAAGCTGACACGCTATGCACTGGCGGTCGACCGGATACTGCAGGAGCGAGCGTGAGCCTGCTCGCGATCCTCACCATCATCGCCGCCGGCCCGATCATCGTGGCCCTGGCGGTCTACCTGTTGGCCGTCACCTATCTGCTTCGCAAGACGCTCTTCACGCTTGGCACGATCAACGTAGGGCTTCGCTCGATCGCCGAGCGAGTCGAGCCCTTGGAACCGATCCTGGAAGAGGTGAACTCTGACCTGACGTCGGTCCGTGAGGGGTTGACGCAGGTGCTGGAACGGGCAACTTCGTCCCCAGAGGAGGCGGCGTCGTGACGACGTACGAACTACGTTGCGTCGATGCAGGGTGTCCGTCGTGTCGGGGTCACATCCAAGCCGATTCCGAGGAGGCCCTAAAGGAACAGGTCGCGGCGCATCTCAAGGACAAGCATGGGATAGAGGTGCCCACCGCAACCGTCATGGATTATCTGGTGAAGCTCGCCGGAGAAGGGAACCCTCCACCTAGGACCTGACCTCACGGCCAGGCCACCCCCATATCGGACACGACCGCCTTGACCTCGCGGATCGCAACGTCGACGGCCGCTTCCATCACCTCCGAGAGTCCTTCCCCGAGGCGATCCAGCTCGGCCGGTTGACACCCCACCACCCATGCACTTTCGGGGAGCACGCCTATCGCTCGCGCCAGCATCAGCGCCCGTTCGGGAGTGGAGTAGTGCATGTCGGCCAACTGATCACGCCGTTGCTCGGGGGTCATCGCGTCCACGTCGATCACGTGAGGTCGTTGCACCACGACCGTGCCGGCCGGCCGGCAGACGTCCATAGCGTCGACGATGATCAGTGCGTCCACGGGATCCATGAGTTCCTGCACGAGATGGATCCCGCCGATCCCGGTCTCCATGACTCGCACGCCCTGCGGAGCGGACCCTTCGAGAAGGCGCTGGGCTACCACGACGCCAAAGCCGTCGTCTCCTCGCAAGACATTTCCTACCCCGGCCACCAGGACCCTCACGTGCCTAGGATGGCATGACGATGGATCCTGTCGAGTCTCGCGAAACCGACCTCCGCGAACGCCTGTTCCGTTATCCCTCTGATCGTTATCCGGTTCAGCACGCGGTCGCCCGCTTTCACCTCGGCGTCGTGCTTACTGATGCAGGTCGTTACGACGAGGCCGAAGAGGCACTGGCGGTAGCGGCGCGACTGTTCGACCCGCACATCCTGCCGACCGAGCACGGCAAGGCGATGAATGCGCTCGGCGCGGCGCTGAGAGCGCAGGGAAGGCTCGACGACGCGACGGTGGCGTTTCAGGAGGCGGTCCGCAGGTTCGAAGCCGCTGAGGCACATCTCGAGCTGGGAGCTGCTCTGTTCAATCTGGCGCTGACTTGCAACGACGCCGAGGGGCCGGAGCGCGCGCTGGGTTCGATCGAGCGGGCGCGCCGTCTGCTCGACGACAAGGTCGTTCCGGGGCAGGCGGCCGCAGCGGCCCGCGAGCACGGAGCGATGCTGTTCCGACAGGGGGACCTCGAGGGGGCGTGCGAGGCGCTCGAGGATGCAGTCGCCCTCTCGGAGAGGACGTCGGATGCGGCCTCGCTGGGTGCGGCGCAGAACGTGCTCGGCCTGGTCTACCTCGGGCAAGGTCGGACCGCACGGGCAGTGGATGCGTTGAGCGCGGCCGCCGCGGCCGGCCCCCGAACGATCCGGCCCCAGGCGTACGCGCTCGCGAAGGCCAACCTGGCGCTCGCGTACGAGCGAGTGGGCGACGCGCCGAGAGCGAGGCTGGCGGCAAGACAGGCGCTTGCGGTGGACGAGGCTGCCGAGCCGGTCGTGGCGCAGGCCGCTGCGGTGCTGCAGCGAGAGGGCTCACCCGTCGGAGATCTGGCACGGCTCTTCGGCGACGGTACGAGCGCGGCCCACGCTGCAGCCGTACGAGAGGAGCTCACCCGCTGGCTCGCCGAGGGCTCTGATGTGGCGCGCAGCGAGCTGAGGGCGTGGGCCGGCGCAGAGGCGGACCGATCCGACGGCACGGAGATGGCCGAGGCGCTGCTCGGTGGTTTCCTGGAGCAGCCCCCCGATGAGATGGAGCGGCTGATCCGCGCCTTGCTCGAGGCCACCGCCGCGCTCCAAGACGCCACGGCCCAACGGTTCCGCTCGCAGGTTTCGCGTGCCATGGTGAGATTCCACGTCCCCCAGTGGATACGGCTCAAGGACACCTTCAACCGCATCGCCGCCGATCTGGGCACGGATGCGTCGTGGGGATGAGCCCCGACCTGTCACCCGAGGCGCTGGCGACGGCGCTTCCCGGGCGCGAGGTCCGCTGCTATCCGGCACTGCTCTCGACCGAGGCCGATGCGCTTGCGTGGGGCCGCGCCGGCGCCCCCGCGGGTTCGGTGGTCGTCACCGACTACCAGGTCTCCCCGCGAGGGAGGGCGGGTCTGGAATGGACGGTCGTCCCGGGCCGCAGCCTCGGCTTCTCGTTGATCGTGCGGCCGGAGTTGCCGGCCGAACGGGAGGGGTGGTTGTACACCGTCGCGTCCTCGGGGCTCGCCGACCACATCGGTGAAGACGCTGTGATCGAGTGGCCGGACGACGTGTTCCTGTGCGACGAGCGCGTGGCGTCGGTGGGCGTCAACGCCGAGTTGGGCCCGGGAAGGGTTCGCTGGGCGGTCTTGAACGTGCTGGTCCGTCGCGTGGCGGGCGCGCGCGATCTCGCGCTGGCGTCGACCGTGGAAAGGATCGAGCGTCGGCTCGAGGCGGCACCCGACGGGGTTCTCGAGGACTACCTGCCGAGGTGCCGGACCATCGGGCGGCGCGTCACGGCGCGGATGATCCCGCTCGGGCCCGCCGGGCCCCAGGTCACCGGCAGCGCGGCCGGTGCGTTGATGGACGGCGCGTTATCGATCGCCACCGAGGAGGGCCGGCGCGTCGCGGTCAGGCCCCAGAGCCTCGGCATCCTCGAGGTGAGTCACGGCGGGTAGACCAGGCGGCCGCACGCGCCGGTAACCTCCTGCGGTCGGCGTGCGGGTCAGACGTCGGTCGCTTCGACCGGCTGGAGGCGGTCGAGCTCCTCGATCAGCGTCCACCACAGCCCCCAGTCGAGATGCGACATCCCCTCACCGGTCAGCCCGGCGGCGATGGTTGCGCGCAGCCGGTCGCGTAGTGCGAATGCCGCGCCCCATGTTCCGTGGTCGTCGAGGTGACGTAGTTCGGTCAGGAGAGCGCGCATCGTCTCGAGCGCGGGAGCCTCCTTCAGTCGTCCGTCGCCGACCAGTGCGCCGATCTCATCGGCCAGGAGGAGCAGTGGTGTTCGACGCACCTCACGTTCGACCACCTCGATGGCGCGCTCCAGCGCGTCTCCCGCAGCGGAGCTCAGATGCTCCGAGGGCTGGACGGAGGCGGGTTCGACCTCGACCGTCACCGTGCGATCGGGGAGCGCGCCGAAGGCTGCACCGACGGCCACCACCAGATCGATCGTGACGTAGCCGGTCCCGGCATCGTGCACCGCTGCTTGCGCGGATGCCGGTGGCACAGTCACTTGACGGATGCGTCGCCGCTCGATCGTTCCCGGTGGCCGGCCTCTCTCCTCCGCCCCCACGAGGATGAGTGCGTCGGCCTTGAGGTCTTCGAGCCGCTGGCTCACGGCTATCGCGCCGTAGTGGAGATCCTCGACGACCACGCCCCGACCCAGGGCCCGCCCGGTCAAGCGAGCGACGACGAGTCGACCGAGGTCGAGGTCGCCCTGGTAGAGCTGGCCTACTCCGCCGACCAGAACCACCACGACGTCGGTCCTAGCTCGTTGGCCTCAGTCCACTCCGCAGGAGCACGTGTTGACCTCGCGCACGACCGTCCCGTGACCGGTATGGACGTGGGTCGTGCAGGGCATGCACGGATCGAAGCTGCGGATCGTCCGCAGCATGTCGATCGACGTGAACTTGGAGGGATCCGACAGGTTCTCGAGGATCGGTGTGTTCATGACCGCTTCCTCGTAGGGACCGGGTTGATCCCAGGGATCGCGCGGCGACGCGTTGATCGTCGACGGAGTGCATATCTGATAGTTGACGATCTTGCCCCTGTCCATCACCAGGTGGTGCGTGAGCCACCCACGTCCTGCTCCCCACCAGCCGACGCTGCGCCGTTCGTCCTTGGGGATATGGCGGTCGAGATCGTCCGGCTTCACCGCGGCGACGCGCTTCTCGCCGGATTTCATGAGCTTGTATGCCTCCAGCAGGTTGGCGAACCCCGTGAGTTGGGAGAACAAGTAGTGGTAGGCGCGGCCACGGTTCCGCTCGAAGGCGTTCCACCGTTCGGGGACGTGCCACTCCATCTCGACCTCGGGCGTAAGACCCTTTGGCACCTGCATGCGCACGCTGTGGCCGGTGGCCTCCATGAACGGGTTGGTCGGCTGCTTACGCGCCTTGGCGGTCATCAGCAGTCGCGCGTAGGCGCCGGCCTCCACCACCTTGCGGTCCCACCGCGGCGTGCACGCCCAGGTGTACTTGTCCTTCCAGCTCTTCTCGGCCGGCTTGGGGAGCGTGCGCTTGTTCCAGGAATGGAAGGGACTCAGGGGGTTGCCGAGCGAGTCGGTCTCGTACCGGTCGCCGGCCCAGTTCTCGTAATACGAGTGCTCGACGAACTCCTCCCACCCGATGTTGATGTCGGTTAGCCGCGTGGTGACCAGCTCGTTGTCGATCGTCACGCCGGGGGTCGACCAGCGCCGGTCTCCCCAGTCGTTGCAGTCCTCGTACTGAGCCGTGTATGCGTAGGGGTCATCCCAGTAGCCGGGATCGATGAGGTTGCCGGGACGGTAGCCGACGTCGCTGTAGCGCTCGTCGGCTTCATAGAAGAACTCCGCAAGGTCGTCCCAGATCCCCACCATCCGCTGGGCGTAGTCGAAGATACGGCCGAGCTTGGAGTGATACTCGTTGAGCGACTGCAGTGTGATGGTGCTCGACACGCCTCCGGGCACGACCGTCTGCGGGTGAGGGTACTTGCCGGCCAGGATCGCGAACATCTCACGCGAGAGACGCGTGAAATCGAGGCCCTCCCGGTACAAGGTTCCCGTCAGAGGGTTGAGCGCGGTCATGATGTCGGACATCGTCTTGAAACCGTGGCTGTTCTCGTGAACACAACGCCACTTCTCGGCCAGCGGCCACAGCTCGGGGTTGACCTGCTTGACGACGGCCTCGGAGTAATCCGGTCCGGCCAGCAGGTACAGGTGGAGGGGATTGTCGTAACCCATCTCCGCGGCTTCTTGCATGTTGCGCACGACGGTGCCCAGTGGGGGAGGAGTGAGCCCCATCGCCATCTCGATCGCGTAGGCCGCGGCGTGTGAGTGCACTCCGCCGCAGACCCCGCAGGCACGCGACGCCACGAAGATCGCGTCGCGTGGATCGCGCCCCATCAAGATGACCTCGTAGCCACGGAAGAGCGTCGCTTGCGAGCGCGCGTCGAGGTAGCGACCCTCCTTGAGATCCGCGGTCACGTTCACCGCGAGTGCGCCCGCGACGCGCGTTACAGGATCCATGTTGATGTCCTTGATGTGGCCGTTGGCGGCCATCAGCCGCTGGATGTGGGCCTCGCGGTCCTCATCCGTCGCGCCCACCTCCGGCCTGCTCACGTCGATCGCGTAGGGATCGCGTATGCTGCCTCTCAGCCGCGCGTTGCCGGCCTCATCGAACTCGACCGGGAGGTTCTTGAAGCACATCTAGCGGTCCCCCTCGCCATCGGTGGTTCGTCCTCGGTCCGTCTTGGACATCGTCTCGGCCTGCCGGCGCGCCTCATCCGAAGGCTGCTGTTCCAGGGTCCATTCTTCACGCTTGCCCCACTCGCCGCCCTTCGCTCGACCGGTGTCGCTCGAGCGGCGCATGCGGTCGTAGAAGCGGTGTCCGATCTCCTGGACGGCGTTGGGCTCCGCCTTCTCGCGCGCCCAACCGCTGGGGATGTCGTGATGCAGGTCCCACCGAACCTCTCGGTTGAGATGCGCATTGGTGGACCGGCGCAGAGGCTTTATCACGCTCCCGAGCAAGCGTGATGCGGTCGTCGATACGGTCGATCCCGGCGGCGCCTTGTAGAAGGGAGTGAACTTGTCGGGGAAGCCGGGCATGGTGCAACCGATGCAGGCGCCGCCGGAGTTCATGCAGCCGCCCACGTGATTGATCGCGCCGCGCGACGTGATGTTGCAGTTGACCACCGGACCCCAGCAACCGATCTCCACGAGGCATTGCGGATCTCCGAACTCCTCCGCGTAGGTTCCCTCCTCGTAATAGGCACCACGAACGCAGTGCCGGTGCACGGTCTCGCCGAACAGCCATGCGGGACGTCCCAGCTCGTCGAACTCGGGCAGCGGTCCGAAACCTTGCAGGAAGTAGAGGATCGCGGCGACGGTCTCGGTGAAGTTGTCGCCTATAGGAGCGCACCCCGGGATGTTGACGACGGGAACGCCAAAAGCGCTGCGGTAGTCCTTGCCCAGGAAGTCCATGAGGCTCATCGCTCCCGTGGGGTTGCCCTCGGCCGACGGGATCCCTCCCCAAGTCGCGCAGGTCCCGATGGCGAGAGCCGCCGCGGCATTGCCCGCGAGGCGCGCGATCCACTCGTCGGTCGTGACGGTGCGCATCTCGCCGTCCGGGCCCCAGGGCTCCTCGCCCTGGCCGGCCCAGTAACCGCCGGTCTGTAGCGCACGCGTCTCGTCGCTGATCGAACCCTCCAGGATTATCACGTAGGGTGCGTCGAGCTCTCCTTTGATCGCTCTTTCGTGCGCGTTCATGTAGTGCGGTCCTGACTCGACGTTGACCACGGGGTGGTGAAGGATCACCCTCGGGAGTCCGGGGTGGGCGCCGAGCAGGAGGCTCTCGACCGACGGTGCCTGGGCGCCGGTCACCGACACGGTGCAGCCGTCGCAGCTCATGCCTGCGAACCAGAAGGCGTGGACCTTCTCTAGTGGACCGAGCCGCGACGTCGGCCCCGCCTTTGCGACCGGCTCGAGCATGTCCTCCATGTACACGCGAGTCGGCATCCCGAAGTCGCCGATCTCGTCGGTGTCGTGGAAACGATCGACGGGCCCGAGTACCTCCAGCAACCGTTGCGCCGGCGTTGCGGTGGTAGTGGATCTGGCCACGCGACGTGCACCCCCCGGGAAGGTATGTGACGTAGTCACATAGACTACCGCCGGTCGATGCTTCCGAGTAGACGTAGCGCGACGTCTATCTCGGTCGACCTCCGGAGCCTCCGTGTATGCTCGTGACATCTAGGCGACCGGAGGGTTTGTTGATGATCGTCGCTGCATCGGATCTAACCGGTTGGTGGATCGGTTGGGGCGTCGGAGCAGTCGTGGTCGTGGTCGTCGCGGCGGTCTTGCTGGCGATCATCTTCACGGCTCGGAGGATCGCCGGCGTTGCCGAAGACGCCACTCGCAGCCTCGTGGTCGCGCGGGACCGTACCGAGGCCTTGTGGAAGGTGCGGGATACCAAGGCCACCGCGATCGAGCTCCTCGAGGGCGCCACGAAAGCGCGGATGGCTCTGGGCGACGGAGGCGTGCGCGCCTCTGAGCCCCCGCTTCCCTATGATCCGGTGGACGACCTGCGCGGCGAACGAGCCGAATCCCGGCCCGCGGTCCAACGGAACCTGCAGACCGGCGGGAAGCCGCCGGATAGGGGTCCGGATAGGGGTAAGGGCAAGGGGCCGTGACTCTGGCCGCGCTATCCGGCGACGCGCAGCTCGCATGGTGGCTCACGCTTGGCGTCGGCCTGGTTGTGGCGGTCGTGGTCGTCGTCTTGCTCCAGCTCCTGCTGAACGCCGTCAAGAACGTCGAGAAGAACGTCATCACGCTATGGGAGACCGCGACCACCGTAGCGCGTAACACTGCGACCACCTGGCTGCTCGCCGACACCGCACACGCTCTGGAGGAGTTGAAGGCCGAAGCGTTGCGCCATCGCGAGCTGTTGTCGAAGGAGCACTCCCCGTGACGTTCCTCTTGGTTTCCCTGACCGTGGTCGAAGTCGTTCTGGTGGTTGGCGTGCTCGCCTCCTACCTGGTGCTACTCACCAGACGCCTCAGGAGCGTGTCCGAGTATCTCGGCAAGATCGCCTTCGGCGTTCGCGCCGTCGACACACAGACTGCGGCCATCGGTCCTTCCGTCACCAGGATCAACACCACGCTGAGTCAGATCGACGAGGCACTGGACGGTCTCGTCGAGAAAGCCGAACGCGCCTCTTAACGACTCACCGGCGTGTCTGCGGACCCCACGCCCACGCCGAGTGGGTGGTGGATGTCCAATACGGCACCTTGTGACCCACTCGGCGCGCCCCCGACTCGGTCCCCACGGCCCTCCTTGTCGTATGCTTGCCTGCATGACTGCGCAGGTAGAAGAGCCGGACGACGACCAGGTTGCGCTCGCCGTGGACACGCTGAAGCTCCTGGCCGATCCGACTCGCGTGCGGATCCTCTGGGCCCTGCTGCACGGCGAGCACTCGGTCGGCCAGCTGGCCGACCACGTCGGTGCGAACGCAACCAGCGTGTCCCAGCATCTCGCCAAGCTGCGCCTCGCACGCCTCGTGCGGGCGCGGCGTGTGGGCACCTTCGTCTACTACCTAGCCGACAACGAGCATGTTCACCGGTTGCTGGAAGAGGCCCTCTTTCACACCAGTCACGTGTTGGAGGGTGTTCCTCCCAGTCGTAAGCAGGCCGGCCTGGCCAGGGTGCGGGAAGGTCGGCGCAGGTGAGTGCTTCCTCACCCGAACACGATCGGCCTGCTCGCCCGGATGATCGTGACGATCACGATCACGGCCACGGCCGGTTGGCGATGCTTCGCTCCGTCTTCTCGCCACACAGTCATGACGCTGCTGCCTCGATAGACCCCGCGGTCGAGGCAAGTGGCGATGGTATCCGGGCGCTGAGGCTGTCGCTCGCCGGATTGGCGATCACCGCCTTGCTGCAGTTGCTGATCGTCTTGGTCACCGGATCGGTGGCCCTGCTCGCCGATACCTTCCACAACTTCACCGATGCGCTGACCGCCGCGCCGCTGTGGATCGCCTTCTCGCTCGCACGGCGGGCGCCGACGCGCCGCTTCACCCACGGCTATGGGCGTGCTGAGGAGCTGGCGGGTATCTTCATCGTCGCGATGATCGCTCTCTCCGCCGGCGTTGCCGCGTGGGAGTCGATACACCGGCTGCTTGCTCCTCAGGAGATCACCAACGTGGGCTGGGTGGTCGTTGCAGGCGTGATCGGATTCGCCGGTAACGAACTAGTCGCCCTCTATCGGATCCGCGTTGGCCGCGCGATCGGATCGGCGGCATTGGTTGCGGACGGGCTACACGCCCGCACCGATGGACTGACATCTCTCGCCGTCGTGGCCGGGGCACTCGGCGTTGCCGCCGGCTATCCCGTGGCCGACCCCATCGTCGGTCTGCTCATCAGCGTCGCCATCCTGTTCGTCCTCAAGGGAGCGGCGACGTCGATCTACCATCGCATGATGGATGGGGTCGACCCCGCGCTCGTCGACCGCGTCGAGCGCGTTCTCTTGTCGACCGATGGGATAGAGAGCATCGACACTCTGCGGCTCCGCTGGATCGGCCACGAGCTGCGAGCCGAAGCCGAGGTCGTCTCCGACTTCAAGCTCAGCCTCTCGGAGGCACACGCGATCGCCGAGCGCGCCCGGCATCGCCTCTTCCACGAGGTTCCCCGGCTGACCCAGGCGATCATTCACACGAGTCCGAACGCGAGGGATGGACGCGATCACCATGCCGAACTCGCCCACCACCTCGATCCGTCGTAGATCGGTGCCGCAGCCGATCCGGTTGATTCCGGCGGGCGCAGGCCGCGGTCTTCACCGCCCACCGGGATTGGGACGTGGCTGAACCGGTTGTGGCGCTGTCCCGGGGGCCGCTAGACGACGTCATCCATAGAGGTGACATCGCGGTGGTAGACGCCGATGGAACGCTTGTGGCGGCCGTAGGCGATCCGGTCGCCAAGATGGCGTACTGGCGCTCGGCGGCGAAGCCTTTCCAGGCGATGCCGTTGCTCTACAGCGGCGCAGCCGAGCGCTGGAGCTTGACGCCGGCGGATCTCGCCGTCGTCTGCGGCTCGCATAACGGTGAGCCGCAGCATATGCAGCGTGTTGCAGCCTTGCTCGAGCGCGCCGGGTTCGGGACAGAGGATCTCGTCTGCGGGCCACATCCTCCTCTCGATCCTTCGACCGCCGAGGCACTGCTGCGCGGTGGTGGTCGGCCGACCGCCCTCCACAGCAATTGCTCCGGTAATCACGCCGGGATGCTCATCCTGGCGCGTCGGCTTGGCGCCGATCCGCGCGGCTACGAGTCCCCGATCCATCGCGTGCAGAAGGAGATCCTCGGCAATATCTGTTGCTTCACGGGCTTGGAGTCGGGCGACATAGCGGTCGGGGGCGACGGCTGTGGCGTCCCGACTTTCGGTACGAGCGTCTATCACATGGCGCTTGCATTCGCTCGTCTCACCGCTCCATCGGGGCTGGTGGACGGCAAGCGTGTGCTCGCTGCCGAAGCGATCTGCCGGTCCATGATGGCTCATCCCTACATGGTTGCAGGCCGCGAGCGCTTCGATACAGAGCTCATGCTGGCAGCTTCCGGCCGGCTCGTCGCCAAAGGAGGCGCCGGCGGGGTCTGCTGCATCGGTCTCACAAGCGGTATCGGCATCGCGCTCAAGCTCGAGGACGGAGCCGATCCGACCGCGGCGGGACGCCCCACAACGGTCGCGGCCGTCGAGACACTTCGGCAGCTTGGCGCCCTCGAGGATGCCGCTCTCGCCGGGCTCAGACGCTTCGCGCATCCGGTCGTCGGCGACATCTCAGGGCACCCCGTCGGCGAGGCGCGCCCGAGCTTCACGCTCACCTCCGGTTCGAGCAGCTCTCGATCCCGGCCACGAGCGGCGCGGCCGTGACGGACCCGCCAACGCCCGCCACGGACATGATGCGCCACCTCACCGATGATCTTCTGGGAGGCGCCGATCCCTTGTCTCCTACGCCGCGCTGGCTGCTGTGAGCGGAACAAAGGTTCCCCAGTCGCTCTTGCGGGTAAGCGACGGTGAGAGGCGCAGGTCGCCTCAGGGTCCGAACGCAACCTGGATCTTTGGTTCGTCGACGATCATCGACCGATCCGCACGGAGGGGCACGCATGCCATCGAAGGAACAAGAGGCAAAGGTCGTAGACGACGTCGCCAAGGGGCTCTACATCGATGGGCGGTGGAGCGAAGCCTCGAGCGGCAAGAGCTTCGGGATCGAGGACCCGTCGACGGGTCAGGTTCTCTGCGAGGTCGCCGACGCGGACGGCGGCGACGCGATCCGCGCCTTGGATGCTGCGGTTACTGCTCAAGCCGAATGGGCCGCCCAGGCCCCGCGCGCGAGGGGCGAGATCCTGAGACGAGCGTGGGAGACGATCACCGAGCGCGTGGACGATCTCGCGCTTCTCATGACCCTCGAGATGGGCAAGTCGCTGGCGGAATCAAAGGCCGAGATAGCTTACGGTGCCGACTTCTTCCGCTGGTTCGCAGAAGAAGCCACTCGCATCGAGGGTAACTACCAAGTCGCTGCCAACGGGCAAGGCCGCACTCTTGTGATGCGCCAGCCCGTCGGTCCCTGTGTCTTCGTTACTCCGTGGAACTTCCCTATGGCGATGGGGACGCGCAAGATCGGCCCCGCGCTCGCGGCAGGCTGCACGATGGTCATGAAGCCTGCAGGCGCCACCCCTCTGTCCATGAACGCCTTGGCCCAGATCCTCGAAGAAGCCGGTCTTCCCGCCGGCGTGCTCAACGTCATCACGACATCGTCGTCGAGTGAGACCGTGGGGCCGCTGCTCCAAGATCCCCGCACCCGCAAGCTGTCCTTCACCGGCTCCACTGAAGTCGGACGAAGGCTGATGGAACAAGCGTCCCAGAACCTGCTGCGCGTCTCGATGGAGCTCGGCGGCAACGCACCCTTCATCGTCTTCGATGATGCCGACCTGGACGCCGCGGTTCAGGGCGCCATGCTTGCCAAGATGCGCAACATCGGCGAGTCGTGTGTCGCCGCCAACCGCTTCTACATCGCAGAGCCGATCGCCGATGAGTTCGCCGGCAGACTCGTCGAGGAGATGGCGGCGCTCAAGGTGGGGCGCGGAACCGATCCGGATGTTTCGGTAGGGCCGCTCATCAATGAGGAGCAGCGCGACAAGGTGATCGAGCTCGTCGACGACGCCACGCAGCGAGGGGCGAAGTGCATCCTCGGAGGAAGGTCACTCGACGGCGCCGGTTACTTCTACGAGCCCAGCGTGCTCACGGGGGTCACTCCGGACGCGCGCGTACTCAAAGAGGAGATCTTTGGCCCGGTCGCGCCGATAGCAACTTTCTCCGCCGAAGATGAGGCGATCGAAGCAGCCAACGACACCGAGTACGGCCTCGTCGCGTACGTCTTCACACGCGACATCACGCGAGCTCTGCGTGTCGTGGAGAGGCTGGACACCGGGATGGTGGGGCTCAACAAGGGAATGGTCTCGAATCCTGCAGCGCCCTTCGGTGGCGTCAAGCATTCCGGTTTCGGGCGCGAGGGGGGCAGGGAAGGGATCCTCGAATATCTCGCGACAAAGAACGTGGCCGTCGACCTCTAAAGGTGGGTTCCCGGCTCTAGTACGGCCGCGCCGGGTATCCGGGCATCCCGGTCCAGAGAAGCCTCGGGCGATCGAGCGGACGGCCGGAGTGACCGCACCGCGGCTTTTCAGCGGGTCTTAAGCGTGCCGGGGTCCCCTCGGGATGGAGCGGTTGGGGTCGAGAGTGCCGTCACCCCACGTAACTCCGCCTAGGCGGCGCTAGCCCCCGACCGCTCCACCGGGCCGAGCGCGCCCGGCGAGGGGATCGAGCCCCTCGACCAGAACACGCCACGTCCCGGCTGCACCCGCCTGCAGCGGTCCACGCCCGCCTGGCATAAAGGTGCGAACCTTAGGCGCTCGCCGGCTCGCGATCGAGGGAGGGAGATGTGAACAGGGTCGTCGCCCGCCCGTGGTCGCGCGCGCTCGTGCTGGTCGTCGTGGTGCTCTCGGGCGCATGTGCCGATGATCGCTCGACCGCGACCGGGCGAGGAGGCGGAGAGGGCTTCGGTACCGTCACGGTCTTTGCCGCTTCGAGCCTCACGGAATCGTTCACGGAGCTCGGCGAGAGGCTCGAGAGCCACCGTCCCGGCACGTCCGTCGTCCTCAACTTTGCTTCGTCGTCCGATCTCGCGCTGCAGATCACCGAGGGTGCGCCGGCCGACGTGTTCGCCTCCGCCGACACGCTGCAGATGGCGGTCGTCGAGGATGCCGGGCTCGCCCGGAACCCTATGCTCTTCGCGACCAACGAGCTCGTCGTCATCGTCCCGAGCGACGATCCCGCCCGCATCGAGACCCCTCGCGACGTAGCGAAGAGTGGAGTGAAGCTCGTGCTCCCCGCGCCCGAGGTCCCCGCCGGCAACTACGCGCGCCGGGCGTTCGACGCACTCGGTATCGCCGACGCTGCCGAAGCCAACGTCGTGTCCAACGAGGACGACGTCAAGGCCGTGGTCACGAAGGTCGCCCTGGGTGAAGCCGACGCAGGCGTCGTGTACGTCACCGACGCGACCACCGAGGTGCGCGACAGCATCGAGGTGATCCCCTTCCCGCCTCAGGTCGACGTCCTCGCCGAGTACCCGATCGCGACATTGGAGGACGCGCCCAACCCTCGAGGAGCCGGAGCGTTCATCGACCTCACCCTGTCGCGCGAGGGGCGCCGGTTGCTGGCTGCATATGGCTTCGGCGCGCCGTAGCCCGCGCGGGCCGGGACCGGCGCCGGTCGTGATCGGCGTCCTCGCCGCGCTGGCGGCTGCGTTCTTCGTTCTCCCGCTGGTCGGGCTCGCTCTGCGCGCGCCGTGGAGCGATGCGTGGGTCCGCCTCACGGAGCCCGAGATCCTCGATTCCCTGCGCCTGTCGCTAGTCGTGTCCGTCGCCGCGCTGATGCTGGCGCTCCTGCTCGGCGCGCCGCTTGCGTGGGTCCTCGCGCGTACGACCTTTCCCGGGCGACGTCTGCTGCGCGGACTGGTCCTGCTGCCGATGGTGTTGCCGCCCGTTGTCGCCGGCGTTGGATTGCTCTCCGCGCTCGGGCGTCGAGGTCTTCTCGGGTCGCTGCTCGAGGGGCTCGGCGTGTCGTTGCCCTTTACTACCGCCGCGGCGGCGATCGCCGCCGCCTTCGTCGGCGCGCCGTTCCTCGTCGTGACGCTCGAGGCGGGCTTGCGTGTGGCGGGTACCAGGCTCGAAGACGCCGCGGCGACCCTCGGGGCGAGTCGCTTCACGATCATGCGAACGGTGACCTTGCCCGCCGTGGCGCCGTCGCTTGCGGCCGGGGCAACGCTGTGCTGGGCGCGTGCGCTCGGCGAGTTCGGCGCCACGATCGTGTTCGCGGGGAACCTGCGCGGCACGACGCAGACGGGGCCGCTTGCGGTCTACGAGGAGCTGCAGACCGGAGACGTAGCAGGCGCCGTGTTGCTGAGCCTGCTTCTGCTCGTGGCCTCGCTCGGCGTCCTGATAGCCCTGAGAGAGAGACTCTCGCTGCGATGAATGCACTGTCCGCGCACGTCGCGCTCGCACGTGGCGATCTCATCCTCGACGTCGAGGTGAACGTCGCGGCGGGGGAAACGGTAGCGCTGCTCGGACCCAATGCCGCCGGCAAGTCGACGCTCGTCGAAGCGTTGTGCGGGCTGATCCCGATCGACGCCGGAGAGGTGCGCGTAGGAGGAGACCTCTGGGAGAGCCGCAACGAGCGTGTGCGGCTGCATCCTCAGCAAAGATCGGTGGGGGTCATGTTCCAGAGCCTGTTGCTGTTTCCGGCGCTGTCTGCGGTGGACAACGTCGCCTACGGTCTGCGTGCATCACACATGTCGAAGGTCGCGGCGCGCGCCACAGCTCTTCGAGTTATGGAGCGCTTCGACATAGCAGACGTAGCAGAGCAGATGCCGAGCACGCTCTCAGGAGGCCAGGCGCAGCGGGTCGCGCTGGCGCGCGCTCTCGCCGTGGAACCCGATGTCCTCTTGCTCGACGAGCCGATGTCGTCGCTCGATATCGAGAACCGAGCAGAGGCACGCCGCGCGCTGGGCGACGCGCTGGACGGGTTCGCCGGCGCGACCCTTCTCGTCACGCACGAACCGTTGGAAGCGATGGCACTGGCCGATCGGCTCGTGATCATCGAGCGGGGCCGCATCGTGCAGACGGGAACGATGGGGGACATCCGTCGTCATCCCCGCTCGCGTTACGTCGCGTCTCTGGTCGGCGTCAACCTCCTCACCGGAAGGATCGTACGGCGCTCGGATCACGTCGTGCTCGACACGGGCGAGGGTGAGCTCGTGATCACCCACGAAGGACCTCGGTCGGCTCGAGCGCTCGCCACGGTGCACCCGAGAGCGATCGCGCTTTCGACTCGCCCGCTCGCCGGAGGAAGCTCGATCCGCAACGTCGTCCGGTCGAGGGTCGCCGCGCTGGATGTCGAGGCCGATCGCGTGCGCGTCGAGCTTCACGGCAGGCCTCCGTTAACCGCGGAGATAACGATCGAGGCGCACGCAGAGCTCGCCTTGGAGGTGGGCCAGGAGGTGTGGGCGGCGGTCAAGGCGACGCAGATCGACGTCCATCCGGCATAGTCCATCATCTGAGCCACGAGGACCGGCGCGCATAGCCCGGGCCGTCTCGGGGATGAGCCAGGGATCCAAGGAACAGGGCTCGACGACGAGCAGGTACCCGCCGCAGGCGTGGGCGCATTGCTGCGCTTCCGCACCGATGCACAGCCCGATGCATAGCCTCGGCGGGCTCCTCCGTTTCCGGCGCAAGGAGCTCATGCCGCTGCGGTGAGGCCGGCGGGTGGCGCAGCCAGATCTCACGTTTCTTGCCGCCGGGACGTTGAATAGGCGTGATGCTGCCGCCCTTCCAGATCTTCATCGAACAGCACGGCGATGCCGTCCTCCGCTTCCTGCTCCTTTCCGTCGGTCCCGACGAGGCCGAGGACTGCTGGCAGGAGACGTTCATGGCGGCGTTGCGCGCCTACCCGCGCCTGGAGCGCGACACCAACCTGAGGGCGTGGGCGCTGAAGATCGCCCAGCGCAAGGCGATCGACGCGCAGCGAGGGCGGGCGCGCCGGGCGCAGCCGAGCGCGCTGCTCCCCGACGTCGAGGAGCGCGACTGGGGAGGCGGCCCGGAGCCGGGGCTGTGGGCCGCGGTCAAGGGGCTCCCCGCCAAGCAGCGCGCCGCCGTGGCCGCTCGATACGTCGCCGATCTCGCCTACGCGGACGTCGGCGCGGTCGTCGGATGCTCCGAGGATGCCGCGCGCCAGAACGTAAGAGAGGGGCTCAAGAAGCTCCGGAAGGAGTTCCACCATGGTTGAGCTGGAGAGATCGTTGAGGGACCTGGCCCGGAGCAACGGGGTTCCCGGAGCGGCCGCCGCGGCGGGCCGCTTAGCGCGGCGCGCCGCCGACGCTGGGCTGGTCGAGGTCGCCTACGCCCACGTCGGCTCCCCCCTCGGCCCGCTGCTCGTGGCTGCGACCCGGCGGGGACTCGTGCGCCTGAGCCTCGATGCAGCGGCGCGTGACGAGGTCCTCGGCGAGCTGTCCGCGGCCGTCTCGCCGCGCGTGCTGGAGGTTCCGGCGCGCCTGGACGAGGCGCGCCGTCAGCTCGACGAGTACTTCGAGGGCTCCCGGCGCGCCTTCGATCTGCCCCTGGATCTCCGTCTCGTCGACGGCTTCCGTCGACGCGTTCTTGCAACTGCCGAAGCGATCCCGTTCGGATCCGTCGCCACCTACGCGGAGGTGGCGGTGCAGGCGGGGAGCGCATGCGCCGCGCGCGCGGCGGGATCTGCGCTCGCCGCCAACCCGATCCCGATCGTCGTGCCGTGCCATCGTGTCTTGCGCACCGGTGGCAAGCTCGGCGGGTACGTCGGCGGTCTCGAGCGCAAGCGCTTCCTGCTCGAGCTGGAGGGTGCGCGGGTCTGACGAGGGCGAAGTTCGTAGGGAGGTGTCGAAAAGCGCGGCGCGCCGTTCGTCCCTAGGACAAGAGCCGTACTCGAGACAAGGGAGGAAGCGCCATGCGTTACCTGCTGTTGATCTACACCGCCCAGCGCCCGGACGACTGGGAGGAGGAGGCGGCACAGGCCGAGATGGACGCGTACTACGCGTTCATGGGCGAGATGGGATCGCGCGGCCTGCTTCAAGGCGGCGAGGCGTTGCAGGCGACCACGTCGGCGACGACGGTTCGCACCAGAGATGGAGAGGTGCTCACGACCGACGGGCCGTTCGCCGAGACCAAGGAGCAGCTCGGCGGGTACTTCCTCGTCGACTGCAAGGACCTCGACGAGGCGATCGAGGTCGCGTCCAAGATCCCCTCGGCGACCCACGGCTCGATCGAGGTCCGTCCGATCCTCGAGCTGCCCAGCGAGCCTCAGGGATAGAGCTCACGCGGCGATGGAGCCGAGCCGGTCGGTGCTCATCGGCATCGTGGGCAGCTTCGATCTGGCCGAGGAGGTAGTGCAGGAGGCGTTCATCACGGCCCTGGAGCGCTGGCCCTCCTCGGGCGTGCCTCGCAACCCGCGCGCCTGGATCGTCGCCACTGCTCGCAACCGGGCGATCGACCGGATCCGGCGGGAGCGGACGCTGGCCGACAAGACGCGCATGCTCGAGGGGCTCGCGACGCTGCAGGCTCACGAGGACGACGACGTGGACACGAGCATCCCCGACGACCGGCTGCGGCTGATCTTCACCTGCTGCCACCCGGCGCTGGCGGTCGACGCTCAGGTCGCTCTGACGCTGCGCACGCTCGGAGGGCTCAGCGCGCGCGAGATCGCCCGCGCCTTCCTCGTGCCGGAGTCGACCATGGCCCAGCGCCTGGTCCGGGCCAAGCGCAAGATCAAGGAGGCCGGCATCCCCTATCGAGTGCCGCCCGATCATCTCCTCCCGGAGCGCCTCGTCGCCGTGCTCGCGGCGCTCTACCTCATCTTCAACGAGGGCTACGCGGCCACCGAGGGCGACGACCTCGTCCGTCACGAGCTCACCGCGGAGGCGATCTGGCTGGCCCGGATCCCCGTGGGGATGATGCCCGATGAGCCCGAGGCCATCGGCCTCCTCGCACTCATGCTGTTGACCGAGGCCCGCAAGAACGCGCGCGTGTCGGCCTCGGGGGAACTGGTGCTGCTCGAGGACCAGGATCGCTCGAGGTGGGATCGCGCGGCGATCGACGAGGGCGGGGCGCTTGTAAGGCGCGCCCTTCGCATGGGCCGTGTCGGCCCCTATCAGCTTCAGGCCGCGATCGCCGCGGTGCATGGCGAGGCGCGCCGTCCCGAGGACACCGAGTGGACGCAGATCGCCGAGCTCTACGGAGCACTCGGCAAGGTCTCGCCGTCTCCGATCGTCGAGCTCAATCGAGCGGTGGCCGTGGCCATGGTCGAGGGACCCGCCGTGGGGCTCGACCTGATCGAGGGCATCGCCGCCGGCGACAGCCTCGCCGGCTATCACCTCCTCCATGCTGCGCGCGCCGACATGCTGAGACGGCTGGGGCGCCACGGTGAGGCGGCGAGCGCCTATCGCCGTGCGCTGGAGCTCACCCGCAACGAGGTGGAGCGCTCCTTCCTCGAGCGCCGTCTCGGCGAGGTGTCGGCTCCACCCTAACCCGTTCCCAACGCGCCGAGCGCAATGTAGCGTGCCGAGGTGCTCTCCGACTGGACTATGCGTCGCATCCGGGGTAGGTATGGCACATGGACGACAGGCGAGGTCCGATCGACCCTGCGGTGCCGGAGGCGGACGCAGCCGAGCAGTCGCAGGAGTGGAAGCCCGCCGACGACGAGGCGCAGGTCGCCGTACCTCTGGACGTCTCGGAGTTCGACGCCGTCGATCAGAGCAGACCGGCCGGTCTCGACGACGAGGACTACGACGGCCCCTGAACCCATCCAGAGACGACGGCGGTGATCCGGGTCGTCGTCAGCACTCCGACGCGCGTGATCCACGACGGAGCGACCTACGGCGCCGGAGAGGAGCTCGACGTCGCTACTGAGACGGCGAGGAAATGGATCGCCGCCGGGTGGGTGTCGCCGGTCTCGCTCGAGGAGGCCGACGCTCAGGGGCTCTCGGGCAACCTGCCGGAGCGCGGCAGCCGGATGCCGCGCGGCGCGCGTCCGCGCGCCGCCGATTAACGTCCGAGGCTCCGGGTAGACGACTCTCCCCAGACGAAGGAGGCGTGATGGATGCGCTAGAGCTGTTGAAGGACGATCACGATCGGGTGAAGGAGCTCCTCGAGGACCTCGAAAGTGTGGACGCGACTCGCCGGCGCACCGAGCTCTTCACGCGCGTGCGCAAGGAGATGGAGGTCCACGAGAGCATCGAAGAGGAGATCTTCTATCCCGCGCTCAAGGAGCATCCGAAGGCGCGTGAGATCGTGCTCGAGGGTTACGAGGAGCATCACGTGGTCGACGAGCTGATGGGCGAGATATCGGAGCTCTCCGCAGACGACGAACGGTGGACGGCGAAGTTGACCGTGATGAAGGAGAACCTCGAGCACCACATCGAGGAGGAGGAGGAAGACATGTTCTCCACGGCGCGCGACGTCTTCTCCGACGATGAGCTCGCCGAGCTCGGCGCCCGCATGAGCGACCGCAAGTCTGAGCTTCAGGCGTAGGCGCGGCGCGTTTTGCGGCCTCTCCCCCGTGGGTAGGAGTTGGAGGAGCCCATTGGACCAGGAGGTGGATATGCCTGCCAAAGACGAGATCCCGTCGACCATCCGGAGGTCTCCTAAGAAGGCCCAGCGGACGTGGTCCAAGGCGCACGACAACGCGGTCGAGGAGTACGGAGAAGGCGAACGCTCCCACCGCACGGCCTTCTCGGCGCTCAAGCACTCTTTCGAGAAGGTCGGTGATCATTGGGAGCCGAAGGACGAGAAGGGGCCGTCGGACCCGCGCGCCAAGAACCCGCGCGCGCGGGAGGGCAAGGGCAAGTCCCTGGGCGGAGTCGACCTCTACGGGAACTCCAAGGAAGAGCTCTACGAGCGCGCCAAGAAGCTAGACGTCAAGGGCCGCTCGAGCATGTCGAAGGAGGAGCTCGCGGAGGCGATCTCCAAGAAGCAGTAAGGCCTTGCCCGATGCGGTGGTCATCGGCGCCGGACCCAACGGTCTGGTCGCCGCGAACATGCTGCTCGACGCGGGCTGGGACGTGCTCGTGCTCGAGGAGCAGCCCGAGCCCGGGGGAGCGGTCCGCAGCGGGGAGCTGACCCGCCCAGGTTTCATCAGCGACCTATTCAGCGCGTTCTATCCACTCGCGGCGGCGTCTCCCGTTCTCACCGCTCTCGATCTCGGATCACAGGGCCTTGGTTGGAGCCGCGCCCCTGTGGTCCTCGCCCACGCTCGGAGCGCCGGAAGCGCGGCGGTCCTCTCCATGGACCTGGACGCCACCGCGGCGTCGGTCGACGCGTTCGCCGGGGGCGACGGAGATGCGTGGCGGCGCATGTTCTCGCTGTGGCAGCGCATCGGGAAGCATCTCATCGAAGCCTTGTTCGAGCCGTTCCCACCGGTGCTTCCGGCCGTGAAGCTCGCCGCCGCCCTGGGACCGCGCGACCTTGCGCGCTTCACCCGCATGGCGGTCCTGCCGATCCGCAGGTTCGCCGAGGAAGAGTTCGACGGCGAAGGCGCAGCCCTTCTCCTGGCCGGCAACGCTATGCACACCGATCTGATGCCCGAGTCGCCCGCCGGCACGATCTTCGGCTGGCTCCTTTCGTGCCTCGGTCAGGACATCGGCTTCCCGGTCCCCGAGGGGGGAGCAGGACGGCTCACGGAGGCCCTGGTGCGACGCTTCACGAGCGGCGGTGGCACGCTCGAATGCAATCAGAGGGTCGTCAAGGTCATCGTGCGTTCGAGGCGCGCCGTGGGGGTCAGGACGGCGAGCGGCGACGAGGTGCAGGCGCGGCGCGCCGTGCTGGCGGGCACCGGCGCACCGGAGCTGTTCCTGGACCTCGTCGGTGCCGAGCACCTCCCCGCGCGCACCCTCGAGGGCATGAGGCGGTTCCAGTACGACAACGCCACGGTCAAGGTCGACTGGGCCCTCGACGCTCCGATCCCGTGGACCGCCGCAGGTGCGCACTCGGCCGGCACCGTCCACATCGCCGATGGGATGGACGACCTCAGCGACTTCGGGCTGCAGCTCGGCAAGGGGATGATCCCGGCGCGCCCGTTCCTCATCGTCGGCCAGATGACGACCAGCGACGCGACCCGCTCGCCGAGCGGGACGGAGAGCGCCTGGGCCTACACCCACGTCCCGCAGGAGCCGCGCGGAGATGCCGCGGGCGACCTCACCGGCACGTGGGACGAGCGCGAGTCGGATGCATTCGCGCTCCGCATCGAGGACCGCATAGAGGAGCTTGCGCCGGGCTTCAAGGAGGTCATCGGCGCGCGCCACATCTTCACCCCGCCGTCGATGCAGGCGGCCGACGCGAACCTCGTCGGAGGCGCGATCAACGGCGGCACCGCCCAGATCCACCAGCAGCTCATCTTTCGCCCCTACACAGGCCTCGGCCGGCCCGAGACCCCGATCAAGAATCTCTATCTGGCCTCTGCCTCGGCGCATCCCGGGGGCGGCGTGCACGGCGCGCCGGGCGCGAACGCGGCGCGGGCCGCGCTCCTGCGCGAGAGGCTGAAGCGCACCTGGGTGGTTGCCGGCGCGGCGGGGGCGGCGGCCGGCGCGGGATGGGCGGCGCGCCGGCCGAGATACGGGTCTGAGTGAGCCGCCGGGGGGGCGCCGCCCGGAGCAAGGGGCAGGCTGCTACCTCACCCCACCTC
Organism: Actinomycetota bacterium; assembly: GCA_046262355.1. Taxonomy (GTDB): domain Bacteria; phylum Actinomycetota; class CADDZG01; order CADDZG01; family WHSQ01; genus DATADD01. Next base: position 29,544 of record JBHEMX010000054.1, read on the forward strand.
CAAGGCTATGCCCCGCGTGGTCGCTCTGCCCCGCGTGGTCCGTCATCGTCAAGGTTGCCCTTGCGTCCTCCGACAGGTGAACCGTGAACCTCGGTGCTTTTTTCTTCGGCGGCGTCAGCCTGCGCAGCGAGCTTGCGCCTCCACGGGAGACTCCGGAGGTGGAGCGGGCGCGCGAGGTGCCCTTGTGGCTCTTCCGGCTCGTTCCTCCGCCCCTCTATCACCGGCTCAGAAGAGCGCCGGTGATCGGCAGTCTCGTGCGCGCCGCGTTCGACACGGTGATCCCCAGACGAGGCCTCGTCCTGGCGCGCGTACGATCGGGAGCGCTCGCCGGCATGGTGCTCGAGGTCGATCCTCGGATGCAGATCGACGCGATCGTCGATCGCTACGAGGTCGTGGTCCGCGACGTCATGCTCGACGTCCTCCAAGATGGCGACACCGCCGTGGACATCGGAGCGCACCTCGGATACTTCACGCTCGTGATGGCGATGCGCGTGAAGGAACGCGGACGCGTGGTGGCCTTCGAGCCGGATCCCACGGTGATGCAGGGCCTGGAGCGAAACGTCAAGCGCAACGGCGCTCAGACGGGCGCCGGGATCCTGGTCGTGTCCGCAGCCGTCGACCGGCATCCGGGGCGCCTCGGGTTCGTCGAGGGCCGCGAGACCTCGCGGGGACGTCTCGTCGAGGGTGGGGGAGACGTCGAGGTCGAAGTCATGACGCTCGACGACATCGCGCTCCGCTTCGGCGCGCCGCGGCTCGTCAAGATAGACGTCGAGGGCCGCGAGCTCGGCGTGCTCCAGGGCGGCGCCGACACGCTCGCAGCTAGAGCCACCGTTTTCATCATCGAGGCCCACGGAGACGAGCTCGAGCGTGCCTGCGTGAACCTGCTCGAGTCCTACGGATACGGATGCGGCATCCTCAAGGAGCGCGGACGAGGTGAGAGTTACGTCATCGCGCGCCATGCCGAGGCCGGCAGCATAGGCGTCTGAGGCGCGCCGCGTAGCGACTGAGGCGCGCCGCCGGCATGCCCCTCCCCGCAAGCGGGGGGGGGGTCAGCCGAAGCGGCGCGAGTCCTGAGCGGCGTAGGTCGCTACCGTGTCGTCGGCGTCTACGGTTGCCTCGACGCGAGCGACCACCTCTGTGACGCGCCCCGCCGGTATCGCGGCGGTCATCTCGGAAACCGTCATGCCGGTTCGGATCCGGCTCAGCGCACATCCGGTGCTCGCGGCCACCACGTTGCCCTCCTTGGCGAGCGCGACGATGTGGCACTGAGGCTTTCCCCCGATGTGCAGATCGGGCACCGCATCCGAGAGCACCATGAGCTGCGCCGCCTTGATCCGGAGCAAGACCTCCCCGCCGAGAACGTGATCGCGATCGGCGTCACGTCGAGATCGAGCGCGCGCGCGAGGTCCTGCGAAAGCTTCTTCCATTCCGTCAACGATGCCCCCTTACGTGGCGGTCTGTGAGGAACTCTCGAGAGAGCCGAACTGGCTCTCGGTAGGTTCCGCTCAGCAGAACCACGGCTCGGTGAGCCGTGGTCTTCCCTCCACGGACCCTGCGAGGATCGGATCGCGCGTCTCACCTGCTGCTTCCGAGACCAGCGCGTACACCTCGAGGAAGGTCGCGCCCGGCGGCTCTTCGTTGCGCGCGCCGGTCTGCACCACGTCCGCGACACGCCGCTGCAGCGCATCGCACGCCGGATCCGCGGACCTCCACGTGTAGGTCAGCAGCTCTGGATCGTAGGGCCCAAGGTAGGGAACGACGTCGGGGTGTTCGAGCAGCAGCGAGCCCTCGGGCAGCAGCAGCCGGATGCTGTACTGGACGGGATCGACGTTGGCCAGCATGTCGTGCGCGATCACGAACTCGAGGATGTCCAGAACGTCGCGCGGCGTCGTCCAAGGCGTGAAGGGCAAGAACGACGGTCGTACCTCTATCTCGTGTCCGCGCAAGAGTCCGATAGCAGCCTCGGCGTCGGCCGTGGTGTGTCCCTTGTCGAGTCGCTCGAGGGTCGTGTCGTTCACGCTTTCGAGGGCGCTCACGACGAAGAGACAACCGCAGCGCGCCAGCTCGTCCCACAGCGCTGCTCGTTCGAGGATGTGGTCGACCTTCGTCGTGCAGTCGAAGGTGAGCTGCGGATGTCTCTCGTGCATCGCGCGCACCAGCTCGAGCGAGTGTCGCCACCCGTTGAGGAAGTCCGGGTCGCCGAAGGTGATATGGCGGGCGCCGAGCGCGACTAGCTGATCGATGTCTCCGAGCACGACGTCGCTCGGGACGAGTCGGATCCTTCCCGCGTAGGTGACCGGCACGGGACAGTGGCGGCATTCGTGCGCGCACCCGTGGCTGCCTTCGACGTAGCCGACGACGCGCTCGATGCCGTCCAGTGCGAGATGCGCGTAGCGCTCGAGCGGAGGTAGCAGCGCGCGCCTCGGGAGGGCGAAGCTGCCCCGCTCGAGCCCGATCACCGTCGCGTCGCCGGCGGCGCCGAGATCGTCGGCCCACGCCACGAGTCCGGGCTCGTACTCCCCGCCGATCACCCGGTCCGCGAGGGTTCCGATCGTGAGGTCGCGGCTCACCGGCGCATAGAGCCCGTAGAAGCAGACGGGCTTGCCGGGTTCGGCCGTGCGCACCGAGAGGGCCGCACGCATCGCCAGCCGCATGGCGGTGTGCATCGGCACGGAGAACGCCACCCCGTCGGCCCACCCGATCGCCGCGTCGTCCCACGGCTCCACCGAGAGGTCGAGGCAGCGGACGTCGTGGCCGGCGGCGCCGAGCGCCGCGGCGGGCGAGGCCAAGTGCAGCGGTTGGTGGCCGAGCTCGTAGGTCGAGACGAGAAGGATGCGCACCGCGCGAGGATAAGGGCGCGTCGCCCGGTCCTCGACGGCCGACCCTCTGTCCCTGCGCCCACGCGGAGCGCGGTTGCAGGGCCGCTTTGCGCGACCATCGACCCTGTACCCGCGCCGAGCGGCGGTGGAGGCGCAAAGGTCGCCCGGAACCGGTGCCCGGGGCGCGCCGCACGAGCTCGATCGCCCGACCATCGACCCTGTACCCTCGCCGAGCGGCGGTGGAGGCGCAAAGGTCGCCCGGAACCGGTGCCCGGGGCGCGCCGCACGACCTCGATCGCCCGACCATCGACCCTGTACCCGCGCGGAGCGACGGTGGAGGCGCAAAGGTCGCCTGTAAGCGGCCTCGCCGGGCGGCGCGGCACTTCTCGGCTCGCGGGACCGGGCGACACCCCTATCATGGGTCTGTGAGAGCCGACGTGGGCCGTGACTCGGTGGTGACGATCTCCGACGAGGCGCGCCAGAAGATAGTGATGTTCCGCTCGGGACAGTCCGAGGCCCAGGATCTGGCGCTGTGGTTCGAGGTGAGCGGGGTCTCGGGCCTCGAGTACACGCACGACCTCTACCTGCACCCGGTCGACGAGGCGGCGCCGGGAGATGTGGTCCAACACCACGACGACTTCACGCTGGTCGTGCCCGAGGCAAGCGTGGACAAGGTGAGAGGCGCCAGGATCAAGCTCGAAGGCGACCTCGTCGTCGGCCACCTCAGTGTGGAGAACCCGAACAGCCCCAGCCCCGCGGTGGGCGCCGGGGCAGGGGGTGATCTCAGCGCGGTGGGCGCCGGGGCAGGGGGTGATCTCAGCGGGGACGTCCCGCAGAGGGTCCACCAGGTCCTCGAGGAGCACATCAACCCCGCCATCGCGGCGCACGGCGGGCGCGCCGACCTCGTGGCGGTCGAGGAGGGAACCGCCTATCTGCGGCTCAGCGGAGGATGCCAGGGCTGCGGCATGGCAAGCGTCACGTTGGGCCAGGGGATCGAGGTCGCGATCAAGCAGGCGGTGCCTGAGATCGTGAAAGTGGTCGACGTGACAGATCACGCGAGCGGAACCAACCCCTACTTCGAGTCCTCCAAGAAATAGCCGCCCCGGCGGGCGCGCCGTCGCCTGCCCTACTTCGATCCTCCAAGAGATAGCGGCCCCGTCGGCGCGCCGGTCAACCCGTACTTCTTAGGGACATGACCGATCCGCCGGCACGGGCATCCCTTCGGCTATGCTCGAACGTATGTTCGATGCCAGCACGGCACGCGCGCCGGCGGCCGCCGCGAGGGGCGCGCTCGACGAGCTCAACACGGAGCAGCGGCGCGCCGCAACCTTCGACGGCGATGCGCTGCTCATAGTCGCCGGTGCGGGCACCGGAAAGACCAAGACGCTCGCCTGTCGTGTGGGCCATCTCGTCGAGCGGGGGACTCCACCGGCGCGGGTCCTGCTCCTCACCTTCACGCGGCGCGCCGCGCGCGAGATGCTCGCCCGCGCCGAGCTCATGGCCGGCTCCGCGGCCGGGAAGGTGTGGGGCGGAACGTTCCACGCGATCGGCAACCGGCTGCTGAGGGTTCACGGGCGCGCGCTCGGGCTCGCCCCGCACTTCACGGTCATGGATCAGGCCGACGGGGCCGACATGATGAACCTGATCCGCTCCGAGCTCGAGCTCGGCGCCGGCAGCAGGCGCTTCCCTCGCAAGGACACGCTAACGACGATCTACTCGCGCACCGTCAACGCTCGCTCACCCTTGAGTGAGGTCCTCGAGAAGCACTTCCCGTGGTGCACGGAGGAGGTCGACGGCATCCGCTCGATCTTCCAGGGCTATATCCGGCGCAAGCGAGCGCAGGGGGTTCTCGACTTCGACGACCTGCTGTTGTACTGGGACGCGCTCGCGCGCTCTTCGGGAGCGGGTGATGCCGTGGCGGGGATGTTCGATCACATCCTCGTCGACGAGTACCAGGACACGAATCGCCTGCAAGCAGACATCCTGCGCAACATGCGAAGGTGCGGGAGCAAGATCACGGTTGTCGGCGACGACGCTCAGGCGATCTACTCGTTCCGGTCGGCCACGGTCGCGAACATCCTCGACTTCCCCAGCCATCACCCGGATACCGAGGTCGTCAAGCTCGAAAGGAACTACCGGTCGACGGATGCGATATTGCGCGCCTCCAACGCCGTCATCGCGGGCGCCCGGCGCCGCTACGACAAAGATCTGTGGACGACTCGCGAGAGCGACATCAAGCCGTCGCTGATCACTTGCGACGACGAGACCCGCCAGTCCGATGAGGTGTGTCGTCGCGTCCTCGAGCAGCGCGAGCGAGGCATCGAGCTTCGCAACCAGGCCGTGTTGTTCCGGACGAGCCACCACAGCGCAGGTCTCGAGGTGGAGCTGGCGCGCCGCAACATCCCCTTCGTCAAGTACGGCGGCCTGAGATTCATCGAGGCGGCGCACGTCAAGGATCTGCTCTCCGTGCTCCGCATCCTCGAGAACCCCCATGACGAGCTCAGCTGGTTCCGTGTTCTGCAGCTCGTCGAGGGACTCGGCGCCGCCACCGCGCGCCACGTCATGGACGCTCTCGGAGTGCGCCACTCGGCGGGCCGGGCGCCGGGCCGGGCGCCGGAGTCGCCGCTGGCGCGCCTCGCCCACGATCCTCCCACCGTCCCCGGTGCGGCGCGCCGGGAGTTCGGCGCGCTTCGAGACATGCTCGCCGACTGCGCCGACTGCGCGCTCGCCCCGGCTGCGGAGATCGAACGCGTGCGCCGGTTCTACGATCCGATCTTCCGGCGCGTATACGACGGCGCTGCCGCGCGCGTCGCAGACCTCGAGCAGCTCGAGCAGATAGCGAGCGGGTACCCTTCGCGGCAGCGCTTCCTCAGTGATCTCACACTCGATCCACCCGTGTCGACCGGGGACCTCGCCGGGCCTCCGCTTCTGGACGAGGACTACCTCGTGCTGAGTACGATCCACTCGGCCAAGGGCTGTGAGTGGGACGCCGTCCACGTCATCCATGCGGCGGACGGCATGATCCCGTCGGACATGGCGCTCGGCGACGACGAGGAGCTCGAGGAAGAGCGCAGGCTGCTGTACGTCGCGCTGACGCGAGCCAGACAAGATCTCTCCGTGCTGTTCCCGCTGCGTCTCTTCCACCGCAGGACGGGGCTCGACGACGCGCACAGCTACGCTCAGCTCACGCGCTTCATACCCGTCTCGATCCGTGGCCTCTTCGAGCAGCGCGGCACGGCCCCACGCCCGGACGAGCCGCCCCCGGCGGTTCCGTCGGAGAGCGCGTCGGTGGACGCCCTCCTCGAGGCGCTGTGGGAGGCGTGACCCTTACCGAGTGCGCGCCGTGGATGTCGAGCACCGAGACCCACCACGCACTTGGCCGACGGGTCAGCGGACGGAGCGGGCGAGCCCGAGCGCCTCCTGCTTCGTCAGGGCAGACTCGAGCCTCAGGGTCACGCCGTCGCGCTGCCACACGAGCGTTCTGGCCGCGAGCCGCAGCGTGTCGTCGACGACCTCGCCGTCGTCGTCGATGAACAGGACCGCGTGCGGCCCTCCTCCGATCCAGTAGCCCACCTCGCCGTTCACCTTCACGGGATCGACCGTTCCGCCCTCGAACACGACCTTGCCGATCACCTCCTCGTCGAGGCGCGCCCGGAACTCCATGAGCAGGAGCCCGATGTCGGTGGTGGCGGTCTTGGGAAGGCCGGGACGCGCTTCGTAGAGCAGCGACACGCGCCCACCCGGAAGGTCGTCCGCCACGTAGACCTCGTCGGGTTCTCCCAGGGCGGTGGGCTCGAGCACGTCGAAGTCGACCTCTTCCCTCGCCCGTTGGAGCGGTGCGGCCCGTCCGAGGTTGAGGTTGTCGCCGAGGCGTGCCGGCGACGGTCGCGGCGCGCCGACGTCGATGCGGATGCCGGCGACGCCGAGCCAGTCCGCGACCGCCCGGCGCGCCGCGGGAGAGAAGCCGAGCACCACGGCCGCGAGCAGGACCGCAGCCACCGTCGCCAGCGCGAGCGCGCGGCGCGGGGTCACGAATGAGGTCCACCCGGCTCGACGAGGACGAGCCCGCAGGGCCGCGCCGACGCGGGTGGAGAGATCGGGGACCGGCGGATAGGCGACATGGCGACCGAGCTCCACGAGGCTCGCTTCGAGCTCCGCGTCGCCCCAGGCTCGGAAGTCGTGATTCACGACGTGCCTCCACCGGCGCCGTCCTCATCCAGGAGCGCGCGCAGACGCCCGAGCGCGCGCGACTGGCGCGACTTGACGGTTCCGGGCGCGCATCCCAGAGCGATCGCGGTCTCCGCCTCCGACAGCTCGAGGAAGTAGCGGTAGGCGATGACGAGCCGGTCGGCATCGCGCAGCCGGTTGACCGCCTGCACGAGAGCCGCTCGGGGCTCGCGCGCGAGGACCGCCGCCTCGGGCGATGGGGCCGCATCGTCCCGGGGGCGGTCCTCGGCGAGCCGCAGCTCGAGCCCGCTGCGCCGGCCCGCGGACCTCCCCTGGTTGCGGGCCTCGTTCGCGACGATCTTCAGCAGCCAGGGACGGAACGGCGCCCCAGGGCGAAAACGCCCCAGGGCGTAGTACGCCTTGATGAACGCGGACTGCGCGGCATCCTCTGCGTCGGCTGCGTTCCCCGAGACGAGGTAGGCGGTCCGGTACGCGCTGCCCTGATATCTCTTCACGAGCTCCTCGTATGCGTCGACGTCGCCACGCTGCGCTCGCTCGACCCATTCGGCGTCGTCCAGTGGTCGGCCCTCCACGGACTTGTTCTCATCGCTACTACACCAGAGAGATGGAGGCGGTTCCGGCAATGCCTCTGAAGCGGATGCCTCCGAAGCGGTGCAAGCTCAGGAGGAGGTGCTAGCCTGCGCCGGATCTGGGGAGCGTCCGGATGTGCCCATGAGTGACAGCGCAGACGTCGTGGTCGTGGGGGCCGGCACCATCGGCGGCTGGGCCTCTTACTTCGCGCGCTCGAGCGGAGCGGAGCGCGTCGTGGTGCTCGAGAAGAACGTGGCCGGCTACGGCGCAAGCTCGCGTGCCGCAGGCATTGTTCGGGCGCAGGGCGGGAGTCAGGAGACGGCTCGTCTCGGCCGCTGGTCGATCGACTTCTACAACCGTCAGTCCTCGGTCCTCGGTACCGATTCGGGCTTCCGCGAGCTCGGATACCTGCTGCTCGCGGTGACCAAGCGCGACGTTCGCGAGGGCCACGAGCGGTTGAGGATGCAGCGCGCCATCGGCCTCGACGTCCGCTGGCTCGAGCCCCAAGAGGCCGTTTCGGTGAGCCCAGTGCTCGCCCCCGAGGGCCATCGCGGCGGCACCTTCCTTCCGACCGACGGGGCCATCGACCCTCCTCGCAACGTACGCGCATACTCGCTTGCGATGCAGCTCGTCGGCGTCGACCTGCGCGAGCGCACCCCGTGCGTCGGCTTCCGCATCGAGCGGAGTAACGGAACGGCGCGCGTGACCGGCGTCGAGACACCCGGCGGGGTGATCGAGACGCGCCGCGTGGTCCTGACCGGGGGACCGACGCTGCGAGCGCTGGCGCGGCTCCTGGGTGTGAGCGTCCCGGTCGGTGGGGCGCGCCACCAGGTCGCCGTCACCGAGCCGCATGCGGCCTTTGCCCGGGAGCGCCTCCCGATGGTCTTCGACGTCCGAGCGGGGCTCTACTGGCGTCTCGAGGAAGAAGGGCTGCTGTTCGGCATGAGCAATCCCGCGGAGGTCCCGGGCGTCGCTCGCAGCATCGATTGGCCCTATCTCTGGCGCATGCGCAGGCGCCTCGAACGTCTCGTCCCCGCGACGGCGGGCTTGGGTCTGCGCAAGGTGTGGGCCGCGACCATCGACTACACGCCCGACCATCTGCCGATCCTCGGGCCTGCGCTGACGCCGTCGGGAGACGCCATCGGCGGCGTCACGATCGCGGCGCCCGGGGGCCACGGGATGATGTGGGGGCCGGCGGTCGCCCGCGTTGCCGCAGACCTCGCCCTCGAGGGCAGGACGGATGTCGTGGCCCTCGAGAGGCTGGGGCTCGACCGCTTCGACGAGCACGGCCGCAGTCGGGCGGCGGCGGACCCCATCGCCCTGCCCTTCCCGGCGGCGGCCGGGGACGAGGAGGATCTCCTGGGAGCGGACACCGCCGGAGGCGACCTCTAAGCCCGCCGGACGCGCCGAGTGGGTCGCAGATGCCCTATACGGCACCTTGTGACCCACTCGAGCACCCACTCCGGTCCTGGCGTGGCGTCCGGTTAGGGCGACGCCAGGTATGCGTCGGCTCCGGCGCCCTGCAGGAACGTCGCCTCGCATGTCGCGAGCGTCGACTTGCACTTGGCGTAGGCGGCCTTGCCCTTCGCCGCGAGGATCCTGAGGTACTGCACATCCCTGTCGAGCTTGCTGCTGTTGCGGGCGAACTGCTCGATCTGCACGCCGTCGGCGGCGGCGATGAGCAGGTCGGAGTCGGCCTGGTGCTTGAGATAGCCTCCTGCCGAGCCCAGTCCGGCGCCGTTGATGATGACGGGTTTGCCCGTTGCGACCTGGACCGCCCTCACCACGGCGATGGAGCCGTCCCGCCATTCCTGGTCGGTTACGGGAACGGCGTTGTGGCAGGGGCGGCCGGTGTAGTGCTGGTCCCGGTAGTAGCTGCCCACGGTGTCCAGATAGGTCTGGTGATAACCCGTCGCCGTCTCTGCGGCGATCATGTCGGCCCGCCATGCCACGGCCTGCGGGTTCGTGAGGTCCATGAGGGTGACGCCGGGGATGCCCTCGGGGGTGGATCACCTGCCCCGAGCACGTCTTTGCCAGATACCCCTGCGATTCGGCTTCCACTGCTTCGGTCGAGTTGTTGAGCGCAGCGGACTGCTCGTAGTTGACGATGGCGCCGGCCGCCATCGTCGAGCGTGCCGGGCGCCACCTCGCCGACCTCCAAGCGTCCCTAGTCAAGGACCTCCTTCGGGCGGCGATGCGTCCCCAGGTCTCGGGTACCCACGCGCAGGCGATCGCGCGTCTCACCGCTCACTTGCCTCTCCTCTCCTCTCGCAACCTATTCATTTCCCACCAACGGTCGAGAGATCGAGTCCGCGACCTCTTGCTCCCCTTGCTTCGGCTCCTGTCGACCAATATTATCCAGTAACCTGATGCGTCGGTCTGGACCGACGCGCATCTCGATCGTCATGGCGGAAGACATCAGCAAGGAGACTTTCACGGTGGGCCGGGTGCAGCAGGGCAAGAAGGTGCCGCCCGCGACGAGTCTCGAGCCCAGGGCCGAAACCGACGCGGCCGGGCCGGCGAGGGCAGAGCCTCGAAGCAGGATCGTCGAACCCTGGGTCGCCCCAGATCTCGGTGGGGGGGCCGACGGTGGCTCGATCTAACGGGGCAGGCGACGAGGGTCTCGTCGTCCGCGCCGTTACCTCTGCCCCCGAGACGGCCGCCGCCCCGCGCGTCTCGATCCTCATCCGGACCAAGAACGAGGCTCGCAACCTTGGGGCGACTCTGGATCGCGTTTTCTCCCAGAGCGTCCCCCCGTTCGAGGTGTTCGTCATCGACTCCGGGTCGCGCGACCGCACCCTCGAGGTGGCGGCGCGCTATCCGGTCTGCATCCTCGAGATCGATCCCAGGCGGTGGAGCTACAGCAGGGCGCTCAACCTCGGAGCGCGCGCGGCGTCGTGCGAGTTCCTCGTCTGCCTCTCGGCTCATTGCCCCCCCGTAACGCACGATTGGCTCGCCACTCTCCTGCGCCACTTCGACGACCCTCTCGTGGCGGCGGCGTGGGGCCCGAGCATCGGGCGAGAGCCGCTCGCTGCCGAGCCGCCGACGGTGCAGGCTCCGGGTAGCTATAACCTGGAGAATCGCAAATGGGGCTTGGAGAACTCCAACTCCATCCTGCGCCGCTCCCTATGGCTGGAGTTCCCCTTCGACGAGAGCCTTCCGGCCACCGAAGACAAGGCGTGGGCGCGCGAGGCGATGACGCGCGGCTTCAGCCTCGTCTACGACCCCGCCGCGGCCGTGTGGCATAAGCGCCATCCCGTGGCCAACTCGTTCCGGCGCAACCGGGCTGTGCTCGCCGGCTTCGAGGGGATGTTCCCCGAGCTCAGGGGCTCATCGCCGGTGGGAGCGAGAGCCGTCTCGCTCAGCATCTGGAGGAAGCTCTTGTGGCATGCCGCCCATAGAGACGTCCGGAGGCTGCTGTGGGACCTGAGAAAGGCGCCCTCGGTGCTTGCGGGGATAGCCGGAAAGATGGTCCCGCGCAGACCGGGTGGCGGCCCGAGCTAGTCCATCACCTTGAAGATGTCGGAGCCGGCCTTGGTGCGGCAGCGGTTCTGCTCGAAGAGGACCTCGGCGGCGCCGCTCTCGTCGGCGTTCACATACGTGTCGCCGACGTCGAAGCCGTCCTTGAAGGCCATGATCTTGGTCGAGCCGTTCCCCACCACGTAGCGCATCAGCTTTGCCGAGGTCCCACAGATCTTCGTTCCCTTGGCGAAGTAGACGATGCCGTCCGCGGTTACCGACGGCGAGTGCTGGTCCTTGCGCTTCGGATTGGGGATCTTCTTGGTGACCTTGAGGTCGATGCGGTATCTGTACACGTTGCACTTGCGCTCGGCCTTGCAGCGGTACCAGACCACGAAGTTGCCGTTAACCTGCCCGGGGGCGATGAAAGCCTCCGGCGACTTCGTTCTGTCGAGGATGCGGTGGCCTTGGGTCGAGCGGTTGTAGAGGATCACCTTGCGCTTGTTGCCGTTGAGCGTCCGACGTCCGAAGAGGACCCATGATCCCGACATGCTCGGCCAGTATTCCCACAGCTTCGTGTTGATATAGATCTTGGGGCTGGTTCGCTTCTTCGTCGTGAGGTTGAAGAACTTCACGTTCGAGGCGCGGCCCCAGAACTGTTGGTATACGGCCGAGGTGCCCTGGATGCCTCCCATCGCGCCCTGGGTGCCCGGCTTGTTTAGCTTGAGCTTCGAGCCGCCTACGGGCTTTGCGTAGACGTTGAAGTGGTCGGGGCGCGCCTTGGTGTTCTGCTCCCACGCGATATAGCCGCCGGCGGCGGCAGGCTGGTATTCGCCGATCTTCGGTCTGGTGCGCACGGACACCTTGTCGCCCGTTTGGGCCGAGGTCGAACCGGCGGCCAGCATGATGACCGCGAGAGCCACGGCCGCAAGCTTTAGCGCGCGGGGCAGCGCGCGCTTCAACGTGGGCTTCCTGTGTTGCCTGCTGGGGGGAACGATGGGCACGAGGCGGGCTGGTATCAGAAGTTACGCGCCGCCGCCACCACCGCCGGCGCCGCCCCCGTCGTCCGAGCCGCCGCCGTCGCCGGTGCCACCGCCTGCTCCACCGCCTCCGGTATCTCCGCCGCCACCGCCCGTGCCGCCGCCGCCCGTGCCGCCGCCGCCCGTGCCGCCGCCGCCCGTGCCGCCGCCGCTTGTGCCGCCGCCGCTTGTGCCGGCGCCGGTCGAGGTTCCCCCCGTCGAGCCGCTGCCGCCGCCCAGGGGCGCAGCGGCCACGGAGCCACCCGACCCATTGCCGCCCCCGTTGCCCTTGGCGGGCTTCGGGTTCGGGGCGCTCGCGACCCTCACCTTGTCCTTGTTGTTCTTGGGACGATCCTTGCCTGCCTTGTCCTCGGCGGGCTTAGGGTCGCTCTTGGGCTTGTCCTGGACCGCCTTCTCGGGGACCGCGTTCTCGGGAGCCTCGGCCGTCTCGGGCGCCGTCGCCTGCTGCGGTTCCTCGGTGCGGGGCGCGACCGTCTGGCCCGGCGCATTCAGTCCCGCAGCTGTGATGGACGCGATGACAAGTCCCGTGACGATGCACAGGAGGATGGTCGTGATGGCGCCCGGCAGGTTTATCTGGTTCATGATCTGACCCCTGCGGGCAGCATACCACCAATGGGAGAATCTGGAAGAGTTTTCGCGCTCTCTCAGCATTTCGCTCTGGGGGTAGCTCGGGCAGAAGCTCGCGTCCGGCTCGTGGCCGCATGCCCGAGATCCCGTCCGCCCGACGGCATCGTGACCATGCGCGTACCCTACAGGGGTCGACGCACCCCGCGGTGGCAATGGCCGCGCCGGGGCGCACGGAGGCCTTGGTCGCTGCCTCGAGGCATCAGCGCTTCGGGGAACGGATCGTGCGGGAGGTGTCGCGCTTGCACTTATGGAGGTGGTCTTCCCCTGCGTAGCCGGTGGTGCCGATGCGCTTGGACACGACCACGTAGAAGCGACCCTTCGAGCGGGCTTGGCGCTTGATCTTCCAGCGCCCCTTGGCGTTCGTGCGGTCCCGCTTGATCACCTTGTCGGAGATGCCGCGGCGCGCCTTCACGAGCGTGACCACCCGATTGCGCTTGCAGCGAGGCCGCTTGGATCTGACTTTGCCGTAGAAGGTCTTGCCCGACTTGTGGAGGCTCACCTTGGAGGCGGTGCGAAAGGTGTGGGCGTCGGCGACTCCCGACGTGAGGTTCCGACCGATCGAGAAGAGGGCAAAGGCGAGAACCGATGCCAAGCTCGCCCACGTCACGATGGCCAAGATTCTCGCTCGGGGACCGGCTGTGCGATTCATCGTCCCATCATCCCCCCACCCGGGCGGCTGTTCGGCTGCATTGTTGCAGAAGCGTCGCGGACTTGGCAAAGGTCGGCTCCGCGCTCGCGCCTTGTGTCTGCGCCCATTCGGTTCACCGTTCCGATGAGATTTGCCGCACGTCACCAGCTTCCTCGGCGTCATCTGTGGTTCTTGTGTCGGCTAACCTATGGCCCAAGGCAGACGATCCGTTCAGGAAGCGAGAGATTAAGTTCGCAACCTTCATGGCGATGCTCGGGAGTTCGAGAAGTGTCTTCGCGATCGCTCAAGGTGGCGGAGGTTGGCATGATCTCCTCCTGGAGGCAGCGTCGTAGGTCGTCACTCGTCGCTGCGACGGGATCCGTCCGTTCGCACCGAGGCAACACGCCCAGCGTGTCCGTGGTCATTCCCACGCTCAACGAGGAGACACACCTTGACGTGCTTCTGGAGAGCCTTACGCGTCAAGAGAGCCCGGCGCTGGAGATCATCGTGGTTGATGGAGGAAGTACCGATCGGACGGTGGAGGTAGCGCGAGCCTACGGCGCTCGAACCATCATCCAAGCCGGGATGAGGGAGTTCCCCAGCAGGAACGTCGGGGCACGCTATGCCGGCGGTGAGGTGCTTCTGTTCACAGGCGCGGACACGATCTTTCCGGATCGGACCATCGCCAAGGTAGGCCGTCTGTTTAGGGAGGATCCGAGCCTGATGGCCGTCGCCGGCCCGGGGGTCCCCTTGCACCCGCCCTTGTTGTTGGGGCTCGAGTACCGTTTCTACAACCTGGTCCGTTACGTGGCCGCCAAACTTCCAGGGTGCCTAAGACGATTCACCAGCAGCACCAATCTCCTTGCCGTTCGCAAAGAGTCGTTCCTTTCACTTGGCGCTTTCGACGACGACGTGAATGCGGATGGCCGGCTGGGCGCCAAGCTCTGTTGTGCCGGCAGGATTCACTTCTCTGCGTACGACGTGCGTTGCTACATCTCATCGCGCCGGTTGCAGGAGATGGGCTTCATTCGATTCAACTTCCATTTCCTCTACGTCCTGGAGAACTTCTTCCCACGGCTGTCTCGGTGGCGCTTCATCCAAGCTCGAAAGAGAGCCAGCGCCGGACGTCATTCGGCTATGCGATCGTGCGTCCGGGAAATGGCCTCGGCTGGGGCCACGGAGTTTTCCCGCAAGGACAACATCCGTGACGGCGAGCCGGACAAGGAGCGGAAGGTCCAGATGAACCCGATGATGGCTGAAGCCGACACGGCATACCCCAGCAGCTGGGGGCCGACATCGGTTCGAACCAATCGAGATCGATCACCGGGGTTGGAGAAGGCGGCAAAGGCACCCAAGTGACAGACGGCGGGTACACGATCAAGTGTCCAGCCGTCCGAGCAAGATCTATCTGTACCGAGGACCGGCGACGCGAGACGGGGTATGGCCTCGGAGAACCGGCCTACGCGCAGCGGCATCAGCGGATCGTCGTGCGCAACACTTCGACTTTCTGACCCTCGGAGAACGGTGTCTGCGGTCAGCTGATTCAGCGGAGGTCTCAGGAGAGAGGCGCCGGCTTGCCCATCTGTGGCATGCGCCAGCCCGTAGTAGCTCCCGCTCCAGGCCGTGTTCTCATACAGACGCAGGTCCTCGGTGTCGAGCAGCTCTCGCAGGTCCATCTGCCGGCCCAAGAAACGATACGCATCCCAGTCGGCGAACTTGCCCAGCGCCACATATCGAACGCCTAGTGGCACAACGAGATGGCCGAAGTATCGGAGCTTGTGTCTCTCGGCGAGCAGTTCCGAGACATACTGCCTTCTGGGATCTCTCATCGGCGTCGTCGCTGGACGACGAAGCTCGTCCGCATCAGAGGTGAGGACCGGAGGTCGAAAGAAGTTCTCTGCGGGTGTGTCGATGGTGCGATCGTCGGCGAAGGGTATGGGCTGAAACTCGTGCCATGGGAGAAACAGAAGGGTGCCCCTCTTCGCAACGATGGATGCCGCCGTGTGCCATCCGCTCGGGTAGGTGGTCGGGGTGACCTGACCCGAGAAGCCCCAGAGCATCATGTGGGTAGCCAGGACGGGCAAGAGTGGTGCGGCGAGAATGGTGCGATCGAGTGCATAGGGGAAAGGAGCGAGCCGCCGCTGCAGCGCGTCCACTCCCAATGCGAGGAACACCGCGTAGCCGAGGGCGAGGATCGCTACCCACTTCTGAGGCTCACGATAGAGTGAATAGCCCGGGAGACTCTCATGGAGAAACCGGTTGAGGGCAGCGGTCGCGGGGACGGACGGCCCCGAGGCGAGGCATATGGCCGCGATGCATGCGACTGTCAATGCCACGGTCGAACGTCGAGCCCTCCCGAGCGGAGTCCGAGCCACGAGCCCCCACGCTGCCGCAGCGACGAGTGGCAAGAAGGTTGTGAGGAAGGTAACCGGCGCCTCCCCCAAGGGGGTGGGGAACTCCTTTCTCCAGAATCCGTGCAACAGCAGTAGATGCGGCAAGACGGCCCAAGAGTGAGGCCGAGGGGCAAAGGCGGCCACGTCACCCGAGGATGCGCGAAGGTTCCCAGCCTGTAGCAAGCCCGGCAATGCCCAATAGGCGTTCAGTGCAAGGAAGCCGGCGAGAGTCATGACGATAAGGGTTCCCTTGCGGCGCCATCTGGACGAAGCAACCAAGATGGAGATGACCATCATGAGCAGTACCATGCCGCCCATGTGGATGCTGATCAGGCCGATGCAAAAGGACCAGGCCAGGGTCTTCAAGGCCGAGCGACTATCGCCTTGCTCGGCGAGAGCGTAGAGGTCTGGTAGTGCCCAGGGAAGAACCCCGTATGCGCAGGTGAAGAAGAGTTGTCCCGCCAGGAGTCGCTCGTAGACGAGGGGATTCATGACGTAGAAGGTCCCTGCGGCGACCGCGGCCGCCGTACTTAGACCCAGTGTTCGCGTGCAGTGGCGGTACATCCCAACACCGCCGACCACGAATGGTAGAGCGATGAGGAACTTGTTTGGGACGGCCGGCCAGAGTGATCCTGCGGCATGAACGATGGCGAGAGCGAAGGCGGATGTTGGGGCGCCGGCGGACACGACTCCTTCGCTGCTCAAGGGGAGGAACGTCGGCGAACGAAGGACCGGCCCCGCCGGTGAATCAAGCAAGAGGACGTAGCCGGGTCCGAGGAGTGGTCCGACGACTGCAAGGGCTAGGATTGCGAACCAGCCGGCAACCAGTAGGGGAGATGAGGATCGAAGAGTGGAGCGCTTATCCACCGCTGTCGTCCCCGCCTCGCACTCTTCTCGCAAAAGGGCGATCGTTCGTGATCTTCCTGGAGTGCTCCAGCGCAGGCATGCCTCATTATTGCAACTGGCACTGAGACGGTGAGGTGCATGCTCCGATCTCGACCGGGCATGTGACTCGGCATCTCGCGCCACGATCCTCCGCCGCCGGCGTCGTCAAGCCGCCGTCCACCGCGGACGTCTAACGGGCCGGATCGCACCGGTCGATGCGCGCGGCATGATGCTTTCGAGTCGACTGCTTCGCGTGTGGCTACGTCCTAGGGGTGCGGTCCGTGCGCGTTTGACGCGGCACACCCTTGTCTTGTTTGTTGCGCTCTCTGTTGTGAATGCAGCGAACTATGTCTTCCATGTAGTGATGAGTCGCGTGCTCGGACCGGAGTCATACGGGGCCTTGGCCGGGATCCTTTCGGCCTTTGTTTGGATCGCGATCTGTGCAGGGGCACTTCAGCTTGTCGTGGCTAGAGAGGTTGCCGTTGCGGATGCTGGATCCGTATCGAGATCTCGTGGAGACCTTGGGTGGCTCCTCCAGGCTGCAGTGCGCTATTCGGTCGCTCCTGCGATCGTGCTTCTGGCCGGGACTTGGTGGATCTCGCGCTTCCTGAACCTGGGCACTATCGGTCCGGCGGTGCTCCTGGCAGCCTACGTCGTACCGGCATCAGCCAATGCGGCTGCTCGTGGAATGCTGCAAGGACAGCTTCGTTTCGCGTGGTTGGGCATCGTCATGGGAGGGACCACCGTCATGCGTTTGATGGCTGCGGTGATCTTTGTGTCGCTCGGTTGGGGGATCACAGGGGCGGTGGCGGCTTCGGTGGTTGCCGAGACCCTGGGGCTCATCCTGGCTCTTGTTCCACTTCGGCGCGATCTTGCGGGCTGGAGAACAGAGGTCGGGCGCCGGCGCGCGCTCGGAAAAGAGATCATCCTCGCTGCAAGCTATCTCGGGGCCTTCTGGGCGATCGTGAACATGGACACGTTCTTGGTTAGGCACTACTTCGCCAACGCGAGATCGGGCTTCTACGCATCGGCAGCGGTGGCGGCCCGTTCGACCTTGTTCTTTCCTGCGGCGATAGCCATGGTGTGCTTCCCGTACTTCTCGACCGGTGCAGCGCAGGCGGACGCTCGCCGGTTGCTCAAGGGCGCGCTTGCAATGGTAGCTGTCCTCAGTGGGGGAGGCGCACTAGTGCTTGCATCGCTTGGCCCACGGATAGTGGGGGTTCTGTTCGGTGATCAGTACCTGTGGGGAGCTCACCTCGTCGGTACCCTTGGTGCCGCCATGGCCGTACTTGCGGTGGTGAACGTTCTGGTGCACTACCACTTGGCCGTGCAGTCGAGGGTCTTGTGGGTGCTCGTTGCCGCAGCAGTTGTTCAGGTGGGAGCGATCCATTATCTCAGCTTCTCGCTTCAAACCATCGCGGTTGCGGTATTGAGCGTCGCACTGGGCCTGATGGGATGGTTGTTGTGGGCGGCGTACGGATCCAGCTCTCGAGAGAGGGCTCTCTCGAAGGGGCAGTTTCCATCCGCTGGGGACGAGCGACTCTCGAGTCCTCAGCGCGCGTTGGAGTGAGCACACGAGTCAGGATCGGGCAAGGCACCTCGGTGCAGGACGCGGGGATGGACCGACGACGCTCAAAGGAGCTCGCCACACTACTCGGGCTCTCGGTCGCGATCGTGGGCCTGTGCGCCCTCTTGGGTGTGTGGAGTCCTCTCAAAGGCGATGATGCTTACTTCCACCTCGCCAATGCACGCTTCATTCGCGATGGTTGGCCGCACATCTGGTGGTTCCCGTACTCGCATGCGGGTGAGGCTACGCTGACAACGTATCCGTTCTCTTACTACGGCATCGTCGCCGTTCTCTCGCGACTAGAGATATCGATGAAGGCCGCCATGCAGGTTACGCTCGTGGGCAGCTTCCTGCTCTCTGTCATCTCTCTTTACCTCTTTGCGCGGAGCTTTCTCCTGGGCCGGCTCTTGGCCGTCGGCGCAAGCCTTTCTTTCTTTGCTGCACCTGCGGTATGGAACTTCAGCCTTGTCGGCGGGGCGTACATTCGTGCAGCGGCGTTGCCGTTCTTCTTCCTATCCGTTGCGTTCGCCTACCTCCATGTCCGTAGGGTCGATGAGGGAGGCGATGCGCGCCGCCCTCATGTGGCAAGCGTGGTGTCGTTGGTGCTTTGCGCGCTACTGCATCCGTTCGTGTTCCAGTTCACGGTCGCGATCGTGACCTCCATCTATCTCGTTGGTCTGAAGGGATGGGTGACGCGATTGCGTGTCCTGGTTTCGGTGTTGCTCCCGGTCGGCGCCGCGGTTGCCTGGCAGTACGTATCCATCGTGACGGCCTTCTTTGGGCGTGACCAGACTGTTATGCGATCGGGGAGGCATGATGTAACGGGGCTGAGCGCAGATGCGCTCTTCATGCTGCCGCGAGCCGGCGAGTTCATCACCGGGCTGGGTCCGTATCTTTTCGCCTTGGGACTGATCGGCCTCACGTACGTTGCCTGCTTCGGCAGAGAGGACGATGGGATGTCTTCGCGCCGACTGCCGGCAAGGCTCCTCTTTGTGCTGGGGGCCTGGTCCCTCTACTTCGTCGCCATGGCCTGGCTTCCTTTGGCGCCCGGGCTGTACCTCATGGCCCGTTACGACTACGTCTTCTGGGCGTCCCTGACGCTGATGATTGCAGTTGTCCCCCTGTTGGAGTTGGCCGCCGCGCGCTGGAGCGGCGCCGTCATCCGGCTGTCTGCCGTGATCCTGGCAGTGACGGTTGCGACGATCGCGGCCATGGCGCCATGGATCACCGGCGCCGCCACGAACGCGGACCCTGATCAGCCGGGTACGTACTCGTTCGCAGCGGCGAGGGCAGTTCGAGTTGCTCGAGAGGAAAGCTCTCGCAGCTATCGGCTGGGGGCCGTGAGCCGCCCCTTCACGAGGTGGTTGGCGTATGAGTATCCGAGCCTCGAGTTCCTCGGAGGGCGGTCCAGCGTCAGCCCACACCGCTACTTCTACGAATGGATGATCGACGAGAGTTTCTACCGCCTGGATGACCCTCGGAGAGCCTACTTCGAGGATCGCCCCAAGGTGCGACGGATCGGCATGGGGGAGGCGCAGAACTATTACCGCGCGGTCTACTGGCTGGATTGGTATGGGTCGCGCACGGCACTGCTCGATGTGCCGTTCACTCCTTTGGGCGACACGGCCGACGGTTATCGACGGCGGCCGCAACTGGGCGGATATACGACCGTTTCGACCAAGTACGGTGGGATAGGGCTCGCTACGGTCCCGCGCGCGGAACCGATCGCGTTGCAGACCACCTCTCCGGCGGTGGCCGTGCCCTTCGTCGGAGAGTCCACGTCGTCGAAGTACTACAAAGATGTGCTGGAGCTTCTCAGTCAGTTGAACCTCGGTGCGGGGTACGTCATCCCGGTGGCACTGCCGGATGGGGCGGATCTGCAGCGATTCGACGCGGCTCTGGTGAGCCACGGTACGTACGTGAAGAATCATCAGCCGCTCGATGGCTTCGTCCGAGCCGGTGGGCGGCTGGTGATAACCGACCATCCGAATGGAGAGCTCCAACACCGAACCGGTGATCTGCAAGGGTTCTCCTCTGCCCGCAGCCCGTTGATCCCCAAGCCGCTGCGCGGCGTGGCGAGCGCCGGGAAGCAGCCGGTGGTGGGCTGCCGCTCTCGAGGGGCCGGCAGAAGATGTGCGTTCGGGCTCTCCGTGGGCGGCCAAGGTGAAGCCGGCTTCGGAGCTTCTTTGCTGCTTCTGAAGCTTCTAGGAGTGCCGGTGCCGACTTCGGTCCACCATGCCGAGGAGTGGGACCTCGAGAGACCGGTCGGGAACGTCTCCGGCACAGCGAAGGCCTCGTCTTCGGCGAGCATAGGAGAGGATGGGCGGCCCAAGAACTCGATCAGGTTCGGTTTCAGCTTGGACCGTCCTGTTTCCCTGAGGGCGCGCGGCTACATGACGGTTCGGATCAAGAGCAAGGGTGATGTTGGTGTGGTTGCCTCGGTCGTCGTGAGGACCATGGATGGGGGCACTCGTTTCAGCTACGTGGAGCGACTCCTGGGATCGCCCGTTGGATATCTCACTTTCCCTCTTGCCGCACTCGTGACGGATGGGCGATCGAAGGGCCACAGATGGCGGTCGGGTGCCATCACTCTTCGCTCGAGTACGAGCGACGAGGTAAGCGTGAGCAAGGACGACCTGAGCGTCGTAGTGGTCGAGGACCCGGCCGATGCCGCTCGAGTGAGCAGTCGGTGGAGAGATCCAACCCGGTTCGAAGTGAAGGTCGACGAGAGGCTCTCTCCATCCGGTCTTCTCTGGAAGGAGAACTACTCATCCTCGTGGAGCGTCTCTGCGGACGGCTCCCGACGGCGGCACTATCAAGCAGGACCGGGGATGATGTGGGTGCCGTTGAAAGACGACACGCGCACCGTTTCCTTCCGAATGCCCCCTCAAGAGACGTTCGCATGGGGCCTTGCCGTTTCGGTCGCGCTTGCCGGTGTTTGGGCGACCGCACTCGTCGCTGGCGTCACCCGTCGGGCGCCAAGAGAGCAGCGGAGTCGAAGGGACCCGTAGAGAGTCACCGAGTATCCATTCGTGAGCGCTGCCACAGTCCTAGTCTGCCGTGACCACCTACGCTCCCTTGATGAAGCCGGCGATGGCCGTGGCGCTCGTGCTCCTCGGAGCGATCTCTTGCACGTCGCATCGCACCGACCTCTCGCAGCAAGCTCCGGCCACCCTTCACGTGGAACCTCCTGGCCATGAGGTCGCCACCGTCACGCGCGTCGTCGACGGTGACACCATCGAGGTCAGGATCACCGCCCGAGCCGAGGGAGCCGGGGCCGGCGCCGCCGACGTCGGGCGGTCCTACGACGTGCGTCTCATCGGGATCGACACGCCGGAGTCCGTGAAGCCCGACTCACCCGTCGAGTGCTTCGGCCGGGAGGCGTCGGCCGCCACCGAGGCGCTCGTGGACGGCGCCGAGGTGCTCCTCGTCAAAGACGTCGAGGAGACCGACCAGTACGGCAGGCTCCTGCGCTACGTCTACCTCGGCGAGGAGATGGTCGACGCCCGTCTCGTCGCCAACGGGTACGCCTTCGCATACACGTATCCGCCGAACGTGCGCCATGCGGAGCTCTTCGTTTCGCTCCAGCATGAAGCGCGCCGTGAGCATCGGGGCCTGTGGGCACCCCAGACGTGCGCGGGGGAGCCGTAGCGCTAGCTGATGAGCAGTCAGTGCCGGGCGGTGATCAGGGGTTCGAGCGCTCGCAACCAGCCGGTGTGAGCACCTTGTGTCACTCAGCGGGCCCCCGCTTCAGGAGTCTCTTAACATTCGGCCGTAAAGAAGCTCTTACTGGGATCGAGGCTGCTCCTGATCCTGGGGTTGCTCGGAGCCCTTCTCTACGTTTTCATCGTGAGCTCGGCGACTCGGCGGGTCGCATCCATCACGGTGTCGGCGTGGAGGGCGGGGACCTCGGTGGCCTCACGTTGATCGAGGCCACCGAGGGTATAGCCGTAGGCGAAGTCGAAGTTCATGGGCCCGTGCACCCGCGCGAACGGTCCGGGGCCGCTCGGACCGTCGAGATCATGGTTACCGACGGCGCAGATATCGGGCATCGGGAGCTTCTCAACGATCGATAGGTAGTCGGCGTGGCGATCGAGGGTGCCGGGCCCGGCGAAGTCGCCCAGATTCGCGAAGAGGAGAGGCTGAGGGGCGCCGATCTGGTCGATCAAGCGGGCGAAGATCGCCTCAGCCGTCGGGTCGGGCCACGCTCCCGAATCGCCCGCCACGACGAAGCGGAATGGGAAGGAAACGGGCGCTGCTTCGATCAGCCTTGCCATGGGCAGGTTACGCGGACCCTCGCCCTCGAACCTGTTCACGTCACCGCCCCATTGTCGGTCTACTCCAGCGTCATTCTTGTCGATCAGCAGAAGAGGTTACCTTCCGGGTTCTGCAGGACGATCAAGTCCTCGTCCAGTCGGGGACCTGCGGATAGCGGGTCGCCCAGTGCGAGGAACCGCTCCAAGCGCGTCCGGCGCGGGCTTCGCGCGCTCCACCATCCTTGAACGGACCCGTGACCTTCCGGTCTCCCGCAACGTCGAGGCTACGTTGATGGTTCGTTGTTCTTCGATCGGGTAACGAGTTGTCCGAGGGTGGGGCTCGCTGGTGAATTCAAGGACGATCGAGGCATGCCCAAGGCGGAGGCATCCGTAGGCGCGGGCAACGCGGCGCTGGGAACAGGAGGTCAGTGGGCGGCGGCTAGAGATGCCTTCCGACTCGATCTCGGCGAGACCGCGGAAGCCTTAAACGGCCTCGGAGAGGCCTTGTGGTGGCTCGGCGAGACGCACGACTCCGTTGACCTCAGGGAACGGGCCTAAGCGGCATTCCGAGGCCGTCCTGATCCCGAGCAGGCCGCGACCATCGCGCTCGGCTTTGCGTTCACTACCAGGCCAACATCGGTGATCCGGCCGTCGCCGGCTGGCTCGCGCGCGCCACCCGACTGGTCGAGGAGTTTGAGCTCCACGACTTCAAAGGATGGCTCCTCCTCCTGGAGGCGGGCGAAGCGCAGGATCCGGCGGGAGGCGAGACCCTGGCGTGGAAGGCGGCGGAGCTCGCGGGCCGATCGGGAGATCTCGACCTCAAGCTGTGCCGCTCTCGCTCAGATCGGGTCCTACCTTGTGAAACAGGGAAGGGTCGACGAGGGTCTCGTTCTTCTCGATGAAGCGCTGGCCGGCTCCCTCGGGGGCGAGGGCGGCAGCTTCGACACGGTGGTCTTCACGAGCTGCGAGATCGGATCCTGCACTCGATGCGCCGATTTCGAGCGCGCCGTTCAGTGGATACGCTCCGCCGACCGGTTCACGGATGGCTACGGCTGTCCGTACCTCTACGTCTACCGCCGCACTCTGTACGGTAGCGTTCTGATCGCGACGGGAAACTGGGGCCGGGCCGAGGTCGAGCTAACGACCGCATTGAAGGAAGCGCGCGCGTCGCAGCCTGCCCTTGCTTGTTTGGCGGCGGCACTGCTCACAGAACTGCGCGTCGGCCAGGGCCGGGTCGTGGAGGCCGAGCGACTTGTAGGCGGCTTGGAGGATCAGGAGCCGGCCGCCGCGGCTGTGGCCGCCATCCATCTCGCGCGGGGAAGACCGGTGGTGGCCGAATCGACGGTTCGGCGGGCGCTGGAGACCTCCAGGAGGAACGAGCTTGAACGCTCCCTGCTCCTGGAATTGCTGGGTGTGGCTGAGATGACTCAAGGCAGGTTTGATACGGCCCTCGACGGCGGCCGTGAGCTTGCTGAGTTGGGTGTGGCCCTTGACTGCCGGTTGATCGTTGCTCGCGGCGAGCGGCTGCGGGGACATGCCCTTGCGGCCGCCAAGACGCGCCGGCGGCACGCGGCCACCTCGAGGCGGCGCTGGCGGGATTCGTTCGGCTTGGGATGCCGTTCGAGGCGGCCCGTACTCACTTGATGCTCGCCGAGGCTTTTCGTGGACTTGAGGGAGGGGTCGCGGTGGCGGAGGCGCACGCTGCACTCGCAATCCTCGAGGACCTCGGCGCTGGCGCCTTAGCCGACGCGGCCGCTGCGCTGCTTCGAGACCTCGGCGTCAGGGCGGCCCGCTCGGACCGAAGGGATTCGGAGCCCTTACCAAGCGGGAGCAGGAGGTGCTCAGCCTGCTCGGCGAGGGCATGTCGAACCCGGAGATCGCCGGACGGCTCTTCCTCAGTCGCAAGACCGTCGAGCACCACGTCGCCGCCATCCTCTTCAAGCTCGGCTTGAGGAGCCGAGCGGAGGCCGCGATTGAGGCCATACGCCGGAAAGCCACCACGGAATAGGCGACTTCACCGATGCTGGTGTCGCCTCACCATGTCACGCTGCCGTCATGTTCCGTGCGACAGCATCTGAGTTTTCGGTGCCCATACCCTGGATCGACCGCCGGCGGCTGGTGCTAGTCCGGTGACGAAGAACGTTGGGGCTTAAATTGCCACGCCGAGTAGTCGCGTAAGTAGAGGCCGCAGGCACAGTCGAGTGCTTCTTCAGGTGGCCCGGTGAAGCTTCCGCTCGGCAGCACCGAGTCCTCGTAGCCGCTCTTGCTGGCGAGGTAGATCGCGAAGCCCCACATCTTCGGTGAGCCGATGTAGCGCAGACGAAACAGCGGCATGGTGAAGCCCTCGGGCAGGCCACCCTCGACGTATGCGAACGACCCGCGAAAGCGCACGGACAGGTCCTCCAGATCAGGCCACCGCTCGTCCCAGCGCCGGTTGAGGCGCTTGATCACTTCCTGGCGGGCGCGCTCGGGGATGGCCATGACCAAACGATGGTAGGTGAGCGGGCCGGTCGAGGCGACTACGCGGCCCGGGCGAGCTCCGCCCGCGTCCTCTTCGCGGCCCTGCGGCGCTGCCGCCGCCTTAGCTTCTCCGCCCGCCGGGCGGCGAGGTTTCGCCGTGCGTCGGCGTTGCGCCGTTTCAGATATGCGGTCAGCGCCTGCTCGATCTCGGAGTGGTCCTTGTAGTTGGATCCCGAGAACACGAAGTCGACCATGACCCCGAACTCGGTCTCGATCGGATTGAGCCAGCTCGCGTAGGTCGGGGTCGCGACCAGGGTGACGTTGTTGTCCTTGGCCCACGACACGATGTCCTCGGTCCAGTGCGAGGAGAGGTTGTCCATGACGAGGTAGATGCGCGTCTCGGTCGGGTAGCGGCGGCGGACCCATTCGAAAAAAGACAGCACGTTGACCGCGCTCTTGCTCTTGGACCACCTCCCTGTGAGCTGGTCTTTTGCCACGTCGTAGGCGCCGAAGAAGAAACGCACCCCATAGGGCTTGCGGTAGTTGGCCGGGATCCTGTTGGGCAGCGACTGCTCGGCCCACCCGCGCCCCGCCTTGGGGATGGGCTGGACGGGTCCGTGCTCGTCGAAGGACACGACGACGCCGTCGAGCGTGCCGTTTCTGGCTTTGGCGTAGAGACGCTCAAGCCGCCTTTGCTTGACCTCGAAATCGGGGTCGGGGGACCACTTCCACGTCTTGGTCCTCTGGATCGAAAAGCCCTCCTCGACGAGGATCTGGCGCAGGCGCTCCTTGGAGATCTCCGGCACCGCCTTGGTCTTGACGAGGTAGGCGGCGAGCTTGGACAGCGACCAGTGCGTGTACGGCTCGCCGACCACCTGGGGCGCGGTCTTGACGACCTCCACGATCTTGGCGCGCATGTCGTCGGTGATCTTGCGGGGTCGCCCGCCCCGCCATTTCGGATGCAGCGCGTCCATGCCGGTCTCGTTGAACGCGTGGATCACGCTGCGCACCCAGCTCCTCTTGGCTCCGGTCGCGTCCGCGATCTCCGCTGGCGTGCGGCGTTGCGCGCTCATGAGCACGACCAGGGCGCGCCGCCACGTAACCGGTGACACGTCCTTCTTGCCGCGCCGGACGATGCGCCGGATCGCTCGTCCCTCCTTGGGCGTGAGCCTTCGTACGAATACTTCGGCCGGGCGCCCGCGAGCCATCGCGCACCTCCTCCGGGTGACCGCACTGCCCGTCAACTACAAGAGATGCACAACGCGCGTTGCATTACAAGGATGTGATTAGAGCCCGAACGTTTCGCGTCGCCGCACT
>JBHEMX010000055.1:0-23969 GCA_046262355.1 Actinomycetota bacterium
CGCATCGTTCTGGGCAAACACTCCGGCCGTCATGCGTTCGTGAAGGCTCTCGCCGACCTCGGGTTCGACCTCGATGAGGAGCGCGTCAACAAAGCCTTCGCTCGCTTCAAGACGCTTGCAGATCGTAAGATCCGCATCACCGACACGGATCTCGAGGCGATCGTGGTTGACGAGATCGGCTTGCTGGAGGAGGAGTTCGAGCTCGTCTCCATACAGGCTGCGGGTGGGACCCACCTCTCTCCGACGGCGACGGTCCGTCTGCGGCGCGGCGACGACATCGTCGACGAGTCCGCGATCGGAGACGGCATGATCGACGCGGCCTGCGGAGCCATCCAGCGCGCCACAGGCATCGAAGCCCGCCTCGAGTCGTTCAACGTCTCGAGCGTCACCGGCGGGATCGATGCCCTCGGCGACGTGACGATCGTGCTGGTGACCGGCAACGGCGAGTCACTGCCGGTCCGTCGCGCCACGGGCCGCGGCGTTTCGACCGACGTGGTCGAGGCGTCGGCGCGCGCCTACCTTTCGGCCGCGAACCGGCTCATCCACCTCGATGCTCGCCCGATCGTGGTCGCGCGCGAGCCGGACCCGGTGGCCTGATGGGCCAGACGATCACCGAGAAGATCCTCGCCGCACACGCGCAACGCGACGAGGTGCGTCCCGGCGAGATCGTCATGTGCAAGGTCGACCTCGCCATGGCGAACGACGTCACGGCCCCGGCCGCGGCCAACGCGTTCAAGCGCATGGGCGTCGAGAGGGTGTGGGATCGTTCGCGCGTCGCGCTGGTGGCGTCGCACTTCGTGCCCGCCAAGGACATCGCGTCTGCGGGGCTCATGAAGCACATGCGCGATTTCGCGCTCGAGCAGGACATCGAGCACTTCTTCGAGATCGGTCGCGGCGGGATCGAGCACATCCTGCTTCCGGAGGAGGCCCTGGTGCTTCCCGGAGACCTCGTGATAGGCGCCGATTCGCATTCGTGCACCTACGGGGCCCTGGGATGCTTCTCGACCGGCGTCGGCTCGACCGATCTGGGCGCCGTCCTCGCGCTCGGGGAGATATGGCTGCGCGTGCCCGACTCGATGAAGATCGTCTACAGGGGGGAGCCGGGACCATGGATCATGGGCAAAGACCTCATCTTGTCGGTCATCGCGCGCATCGGCGACGACGGCGCGGCATACATGGCGATGGAGCACAGCGGCGAGGCGCTCAGGCACCTTTCGATGGAGTCGCGCCTCACGCTCACCAACATGGCGATCGAGGCAGGCGCGAAGTCGGGCATCGTCGCTCCCGACGAGGTGACCTTGGACTACGTCGAGCAGCGTCAAGCGGCGACGGGCCGGCGGCGGCAGCCGGTGGTGTACGCATCGGACGATGACGCCTCCTACAAGACGACGCTACATGTGGACGTCGATGCGATCGCGCCGATGGTCGCCCGGCCGTCCCTGCCCTCGCGAGCGGTTCCCGTGAGTGAGGTCGAGGGTGTGCGTGTCGACCAGGTCTTCATCGGTTCTTGTACGAACGCGCGCATAGAGGACCTCAGGGTGGCGGCCCACGTCTTGGGCGGTGAGAGCGTCGCTAGGGGCGTGCGGCTCATGGTCATACCTGCGACGCAGCGCGTGTGGCGGCAGGCCAACGCCGAGGGTCTTCTGGATCGCTTCGCCGCCGCCGGAGCGACGGTGTCCACGCCGACGTGCGGGGCGTGCCTCGGGGCGCACATGGGCGTGCTCGGTCCCGGTGAGGTGTGCCTGTCAACATCGAACCGCAACTATGTCGGGCGCATGGGTGATCCGACGGCGCTGGTCTATCTGGCGAATCCCGCCGTCGCCATGGCCACGGCGGTGGCGGGCGAGATCGTGCACCCGTCGGCGGTCCGGGAAGGACTCCTCGTTGGCTAGGGCATGGGTGTACGGAGACAACGTCGATACCGACGTCATCATCCCCGCGCGCTATCTCACGACGAGCGACGAGAGCGCGCTGGCCGAGCATGCGCTCGAGGACCTCGATCCGAGCTTCGCCGCAGCGGTGCGGCCCGGCGACGTGGTCGTCGCGGGCAGCAACTTCGGTTGTGGCTCGAGCCGCGAGCACGCCCCGCTCGCGCTGAAGGGTGCCGGGGTCGCGGCGGTCGTCGCCGCATCCTTCGCTCGCATCTTCTTCCGCAACGCGATCAACACCGGGCTTGCGATCATGACGTGTCCCGACGCCGCCCGGCACACGGACCCGGGCGACGAGGTCCTCGTCGATGTCGATCTCGGCGAGGTTCGCGATCTGTCCAAGGACCTCGTGTGGCGCGCCGAGCCTCTGCCCGCGTTCGTGATGGAGATCGTGAGATCCGGCGGGCTCGTGCCCTGGGTGCGGGCCCGCTCGGGCGAGGTCGCATGACGCACGGCGGCCTCGAGCCTCGGCTCCGTCGGCGCCTGCGGGGGACCGCGTGAGCCCCCGAGTCGCGGTCCTTGCGGGAGACGGCATCGGACCCGAGGTCATCGAGGCCGCCGTTCCCCTCCTGGGCGCCGGCGTCGAGATGGTGTGGCTGGATGCGGGAGCGGACCGCTACCTGACGAGCGGCGAGCTCCTCTCGTCGGCCGACCTTGCCCAGATCTTCGATTCCGATGCCCTCCTGTTCGGCGCTATCGGGGATCCCCGCGTGCCCGACGGCATCCTCGAGCGCGGCATCCTCCTGAGGCTGCGCAAAGAGCTAGACCTCTACGTGAACCTTCGCCCTTTCCCCGACCTGGGGCTCGCCATCGTTCGGGAGAACACCGAAGGGCTCTACTCCGGGGTCGGCAGCTCATACGGCGACATCGCGGTCGAGACGAGCATCAACACGGTGGCGGCGGTGACCAGGTGCGCGCGCTACGCGTTCGAGCTTGCGGCGCAGCGCTCCGGGCGGCTCACGCTCGTTCACAAGACCAACGTGCTCGTCCACGCCGGGCCGCTGTGGCGCGGCGTCGTGGAGGGGTTGCGGGATGAGTTCTCCGACGTCGCGGTGGGCTACGAGCACGCCGACGCGGCCGCTTATCACCTCGTCACGGACGCCTCTCGCTTCGACGTGATTCTTACCGACAATCTCTTCGGCGATCTCTTGTCCGACGTGGCGGCCGGCGTCGCGGGCGGACTGGGCCGTGCGGCAAGCGCCAACCTCCACCCGGACGCCCGCACGCGGCCGTCCCGGTGTATGGGGCTGTTCGAGCCCGTGCACGGCTCGGCGCCGGACATCGCCGGCAAGGGGGTCGCCGACCCCAGCGCGGCTCGGGGTGCGGCGCGCCTGCTCGTAGAGGCGCTCGCGCTCGAGGCGGTCGATCAGGTCTAGCCCCTGCGGTGGTCCGGCGCGCCTAGTGCACCTTTGCGTAAGTCCCGTCGCCCCAGAACGGCCCTGCATCGGCGATGGCTGCGTTGCTCGTCGCGCACGTACCCTGCGGGTACGCACGATTCCTCGCGCCTTGTCCTCACCGCGCAGTGCCGCCCCTGGTTGCTGACGTTACTTCCGCGCAGGAGCACTAGGCTTGCGGGCGCGTCCGATCGGTCGAGGCACCGCTTCGAGGAGGTTGTGATGGAACAAGGTCCAGACGAGCTCAGCGACGACGCCGACGAGCGCGCCGATGATCTCGAGCGCCTGACGGACAAGCCGCTGGACGAGCAGGAAGAGGGCTCGGACGCCGAACGGTCGGAGGACACGTCGGCCATAGACCCCGGTCTCTAAGGGTCGCCTCGGACGCTCCGGCAGTTCGTGGCACTTCCGCGCCGGATGATCATGGCGGGTGCGGCCGCGCTCCTCGTCGCAGGCGCGGTCGTGGCGGCCGTGCTGGCGGCCCGCCCGGCCCGGCGGCCCGCTGCGGCCGTGCCTGTGTTGCTCGTCCCCGGATATCTCGGGACGCCGGCCCAGATGTCCGACATCGCGAGCCGGCTGCGCGCGAGCGGCCGGCGGGTGGTCTCTGTGGCGCTGCCGGGACGAGGCGTGGGCGACATGGTGGTGTCGGGGCGGGCCCTCGGGCGCGCCGTCGAGGCAACCGGTGCGGCGCAGGTCGACCTCGTCGGCTTCTCGGCCGGTGGGATCGTGGTGCGCACGTACCTCTCGGAGCCGGGCGGGTCCGAGCGTGCTCGGCGCGTGGTCTTGCTCGGCGCGCCGAATCACGGCGCCGAGGCGGCCGAGCTGGCCGCGTCTTTCGATGGATCGCTGTGCGTCGGAGCCTGCGCTCAACTCACCCCGGGATCGTCGCTGCTCGCACGCCTCAACCGAGATGAGACGCCGGACGGGGCGACCTACGTCACGATATGGACGCAGCGCGACACGACCGTGACGCCACCCCGATCGGCGATCCTCGATGGAGCCGTCAACGTGCGCGTCCAGAGCGTCTGCGCCGGCGCGCCTACGACGCACGGGGACCTCATCCGCGACCCCCTTCCCGTGGGTCTGGCCGTCCTCGCCGTCAACGGCGAGCTCGAAGCTGCGTCGGGTCCGTCCGGCTGTGAACGCGTGCGGCGCCGCGGCGCCGCCCCCGCCGCCTCGGCGCTGAGCCCGTCGGCCTACGGCTCCGGCGTCGAGAACATGTGGTCGAGCCGTTCGAGCGAGTCGTTGAGATGATCCCCGACGGCCCGAGCGCCGAACAGCCTCAGGGCGATGCCCTTCAGTCGTCCGGCGGGCACCTGGCGAGACTCGAGCCGAACCTGAGTCGCATCTCCGGCCGGATTCAGGCGCACCGTCACTTCGGTCGACTCGGCGAACAGAGGCGCGGGCTTCCCGTCGACGCGCTCGGCCTCGTGCGTCCACGCGAGCAACCGTTCGGGGACGTAGGCGACGACGCGCTGGTCGACCTCCGAGCGCTTCTTGCCCCAGTGTCCGTGGATCCTCTGGCGCCGGCCCATCCCGCCGCCCTCCAGGACCTCGGCCCGCTCCGCGAACGAGAACCACTCGGGGAGCCGCTCAGGGTCCTCTATCACGCGCCACAGTTCGACCGGCGCAGCGGCGATCGTTCGCTCGCACACGATCTCGATCATGCGGTCCTCTCAGGCTGCCAACGGCCCGCCGGAGGGTTTTGACGCCGGGCGAGATGGATATCTCTATCACGACCCTGTCCTTCAAGCGAAAGGTTGGCCATGCCCTGGGACGAATTGACGGCACGCAAGTTTCCGGCGTTCGACAAGGAGCTTGACGGGATCTCCAGACAGACCATGGAGGACCACTACAAGCTCTATGAAGGTTACGTGAAGAAGAGCAACGAATGTCGCAAGCTCCTCAACGAGTTCGACTATTCCGAGATCGAGGGCAACCAGGTGTACTCGCAGCTACGAGCGGTCTCGGTCGACTACACGTTCGCGCTCCTGGGCTTCAAGAACCACGAGCTTTACTTCGGGCACCTAGGGGGCCGGGGCGGCGAGCCGACCGGGCGCTTCGCCGAGCTGTTGGACACCGAGTTCCACGGGGGCCTCAAGGAGTGGAGCCAGGCCGTACGCAAGGCGGCGTCTGCCGCGCGCGGCTGGGTGATGGTCGGCTTCGACCTCAACGACGGGTCGATCTTCAACTACATCATGGACAGCCAGAACCTGTGGGCCGTCTACAACATGGTTCCCGTGCTCGCAATCGACGTCTACGAGCACGCGTACGCGCGCGACTTCGGGGCAACGGCGGACGGTCGCAAGCAGTACGTCGAGGCCTTCTTCCGCAACCTCGATTGGGACCACGTCAACCGCCAGGTTGCTCAGGCGGAGGCGGCCAAGAAGGGCGCCGACTCGAGCGCGACGGAGGGCTGAGCAGGCTCATCGAGAGGCAAGCTGTCAGGGGGCCGGTCACCTGCCGGCCCCCTGAAAGCGCGCGGCGCACCGTCCTTAGAAGATGAGCTTCAGGATGAAGACGAGGGCCACGAGGGGCCAGAATGCGAGCAGAAGACCGAGGACCATGATCACAACGTCGCCCGCTGCTCGCAGCGGGTACTTCCACAGCGGTACCGGCTGTGTGCTCGCCAACGCCTCACCCCCGAAGTCTCCCGAGCGCCCAAGATACCCGCGCTCAGGTACCCGTCAAGCGGGGCGGGCAAACCATCTCGGGCGCGCGCGATCGCTTGGCCGCGCGCGCCGGACGTCCAAGTGGCGAAACGCCCCCGAGCCCGCCCCGCCGGCCCCCGCTGCGCAGTGCGCGCACGGCTTGCGGCGCCATACTTAAGGGATGGCCACGCCGTCCGCGACGCTCGAGCTCGATGGGATCGAGGTACGTGTCTCGAACCCGGACAAGGTCTTCTTCCCCGGCATCCCGGCCACCAAGATGGACCTCGTCGACTACTACCTCTCGGTCCTGCCGGGAGTCCTGACCGGCTGTCGCGAGAGGCCCACTACCCTCTATCGCTGGCCCAACGGGGTCGAGGCGCCCGACGATGCCTTCTATCAGAAACGGGTGCCCCAGCGCCGTCCCGAGTGGCTCGAGACGGCCACGATCCGCTTCCCGAGCGGCCGCAGCGCCGAGATGCTCGTGATCAACGACGCGGCCGGCCTCGTGTGGGCGGTCAACCTCGGGTGCATAGACCTGAACCCGTGGCCCGTACGCGGCGACGACCTCGACCATCCCGACGAGCTGCGCGTCGACCTCGATCCCACCCCGGGGATCCCCTTCTCGGACGTCTGCAGCGTCGCTCCGGTCGTCAGAGATGTGTTGAGCGAGCACGAGCTCGACTGTCTCGTCAAGACGTCCGGAAAGCGGGGGATGCATATCTACGCGCGCATCAAGCCCGATCACGGATTCACGGAGGTACGGCGCGCCGCCCTGGCTCTGGCGCGCGAAGTCGAGCGCCGCATGCCGGACGTTGCCACCACGGCGTGGTGGAAGGAGGAGCGGCGCGGCGTCTTCGTCGACTACAACCAGAACGCGCGCGACCGCACCATCGCATCTGTCTACTCGGTCCGTCCGGTTGCGAACGCGCAGGTCTCGAGCCCCGTCTCGTGGGACGAGATCGAGGGCCTGGATCCCGCTGGGCTGAACATCGACACGGTGCCGCGCCGTTTCGAGCAGGATGGCGATCCGTGGGCCGGGATGGGTCGCTCTTCCGGGGACATCGCCGCGCTGCTCGAGCTTGCGGCGCGCGACGAGAGCGAGGGACTCGGCGACGCGCCGTGGCCGCCGAACTTCCCCAAGGCGAAGGGCGAGCCGCCGCGCGTCCAGCCGTCCAAGAGGCGCAGTCGTGGCTAGTGGTCCGTCGCGTAGGTAGCGCCTGCATCGAGAGCGTTCCTGCGCGCCGAGGGCAAGGCGCGCGGAGTCGAGCGTACCTGGAGGTACGTGAGCGAGGAGGAACGCAGCCATCGCTGATGCAGGGGCGCTCGAATGCATCGGTGATCTGCGCGACGGGGCACCAGCGGGAACCTGCGCCGAGGGCCCGAGCGTCAAAGGGAGAGATGAAGAGACTGAGATCGCTCCTGCTGGTCGTGACGCTGGCGCTCGGAGCTGTGCCCCTGGTGGCGGCACCCGCATGGGCCTGCTCCTGCGCGGGCGGGACGCGCATCGAGCTCGCCCGCGCTGCCGATGCGATCTTCACGGGATCCGTGACCGAGATCTCGCACGCCCGAGGGGTACTAGAGGCGAGCTTCGAGGTGGACACGAGCTATAAGGGAGACGTCGCCGGCTCGGCGCTCGTCGGCACGGCGGATCAGGGCTCGGCCTGCGGCGTCCCATTCGAGCACGGCCGTACCTACACCGTCTTCGCGTACAACAACGGCGGGTGGCAGACGCACTCGTGCGCCGGCACGAAGCCCGGTGCGATCGACGCCGCCCGCTACGAGCTGACCGGCACGCGCGTGGCAGCGGGAGCGGCCGAGAGGGACCGGACCGCAGCGCCGAGCAAGGCCGCCGACGACGCGTTCGACGTCCGCTGGGTGGGGGCGGCCGTCGCCCTCGCGCTCGCCGGAGCGCTGTGGGTCGCGCTCGGCCGCCGGCGAGGGCCAGTGGCCTAGGTCACGCGCGATCGGATCGCGCCGGCGCCAGATGCTCGCCGCCTAAGTCACGCGCGCGCTGAAGCTGTAGCTCCTGTTGTCGTCGCGCGGCACCCCTCGGCACGACCAGGACCTCCTCTTCCAACAGCTGTAGCGTGCACTGGCGTTCGTCAGAACGAGCATGACTCTCTTGATCTTGCCGCGATCGAATGTGACGCGGCGCACGCCGTCCCCGCCCTTGTTCAGCGGAACGGGGCGCACGTGGATCCTCCCGGAACGGAACTTGACGAGCACGCTTGCGTACGGACCTCGGGCTTGTTTCGGAAGGTCGACGGCAATGCGTAGTCGCGCCCCCCGGCCTAAGCTCGTGCCGGGCTCGAACGACACGTACTGGTTCGTGAGGTGCTCCTGTTTGACCGTCCGGCGCCCGGTACGTTTCTTGAACCGCTTGAGCACGAAGCGCTTCACGATCGGCACGCTCCCGCGCCGGGCGTAGCTGCGGCCCTCCTCGTAGCACTTCTTGGGGACGGCGTTCCTCACGCCGAAGTTAGCGAAGACCTTGCGCAGCGACGAGCCCTCCTTCTTGAGCGTACGTGCGACGGCCTTGAGCGAGTAGAGGTCGGGGCCACCGCGTGCCCCGTCGGCTCTTTCCCACACTTTGCGCACGATGCCGGGCTTGGACTTCGACCTGCATCCGTTCTCGGACAGCAGGCGCCAGAAGATCCAGTTGCCGTACTGGAAGCCCTGGCTGAAGTAGTCGAGCGGAACGCCGGGGAACCTGAGAGCGCTTCCGGCCAGGTAGTTGAGGTTGTCGTTGATGCGATCGTAGACTTGGTCCTCCATCCACGTCGCGGTGCCCTCGAGGAACCAGATGTCCTCGCTTGCGTCGTAGGCGAACTGGACCGCGTGGAAGAACTCGTGTGCGACCGTCACGCGCAGCGCGGCCAGGCCGCTGGTGCCGAAGAACTGGTTCGCTGCGAAGTCGTTGTCGACGACCATGTAGGCAGATAAGTCCCAGTACTTGTAGGAGGCGCGAGAGGCGTTGGGATCGTCGGTGGCGACGTATCCAAAGAGGCCGAAGTTCCCTATGTCCGCGAGGTAGACGTCGAGCTTGTCGTTGGGGCCGTGGTTGGTCGACGACGCATCGGACTTCGGCGCGCGGAAGTTGTAGCGGCCGACCTCGGTCGTCCACACGTGCTCGACCACCCGCTTCGTGGTCTCGACCCAGTTCGGGATCGTGTCGCCGTCGCCGTCCTTGGGGGCAGGCGCGTCCTCGGTGCTCTCGACCCAGTGAACACACGCGTGCGCCGTGCAGCTGTTGCGCACGTCGGACGGGTCGGCCGTGTAGCCGTCCCCGAAGTCATCGCCCGCGCCGTCCGTGGGGCGCGCCAGCAGCGCCTCGGCGCGCCGCCTCTGGGATGGGGGCAGTTCGTCCAGGCGCGCACCGAGGTCACGCAGGATGGTGGTGGCGGCGCGCGGGTCCGGAGCCGGGACGTCGGCGAAACGGGCGTCGACGCCGGAGGGATGCAGCAGCGCCAGGGCGCGTTGCAGCGCGTACTCGGCCTCCGTAATCTCGCCGCGCTCCAGGCTGCGCTCGAGGGCGTCGGCGACGCGCGGCCTCGGCGAGCGCACGGTCGTTTTCGTGGCGGGCTGCGCCCCCAAAGCGGCGGACCCTGTCGCCGCGAGCGCGCACGCGACCGCCATGCTCATGAGCCGCTTCACTGTGACCTCCCCGGCCGCCGAGCGGCGGCGTCCATCCTTCTCGTGACCGCGGCCAGAGCCTACCGTGCGCCGGTGGGAGGAGAGATGGCCTTCGGCGATAGCCTCCCACCACGCAGTCCGCGGTGCGCTGCAGCTTCACCTTCACCATGACGCGCTCGCCCGGCACGTAGGTACCCTCGGACCGCTTGGCCACGACGCCGTCGAGGCCGATGTCCTCGAGCTGGGTCATCCACCCGATCGCCTCGTCCGCGTCGCTCGTCTGCGGGGTCAGTAAGACGCGCGCCTCCGGCTCCGCCGTGGCCCGAGGATCCCGGCGGGGCCGAGGAGCTCGTCGAGTGCTCGCCTCCGGTCGGCGAAGGCAACCGACGTGAGATCGTCATCACCGAGGGCCAGTAGATCGAACGCGACGAAGCTTGCGGGCGTCTCTCGAGCGAGGCGCTCGATGCGCGAGCGCGCCGGGTGGATCCGCTGCAGGAGTGCGTCGAAGTCGAAGCCGGACGCGCCACCCACGACGACCTCGCCGTCCACGACGCAGCGTTGCGGCAGCGCCGCGGAGAGGCGGGGCGGAAGCTCGATGAAATAGCGCTCGAGTGGCTTCTCGTCCCGGCTCGTGAGCTTGATGTCTCGCCGTCCTTGAACACGAGGGCCCGGAACCCGTCCCACTTCGGCTCGTAGACCCACCCATCGCCGCGCGGAACCTCGTCCCGCAGGCGCGCGAGCATCGGCTGGACCGGAGGGGTGACCGGAAGCGTCATGGCAACATCATCTCGCGTAATGGAGCGCTCTTTCGGCATCGCTCGCGCCGGCGACTACGCTCCTCTTCATGTCGCTCAGGAACACCGACATCGCCGAGCTCCTTGCCCGCGCCGCCGATGCGGTGGAGGGCCATCGCGCGCGCGCCTATCGCACCGCGGCGCGCGCCGCTCTCATGTGGGGCGAAGAGATCGCAGACGTGATCGGCCAAGGCCGTTCGCCGGCCGAGCTCGAGCGCGTCGGGCCGAGCTTGGCGCGGCGGATCGGCGCGTGGATCGAGGAGGACGTACCGGTGCCGGATGCGCCTCCGGCGCGGCGCGGTTTCCTGAGCTATGCGGAGGCTAGATCGCTGCTCGCCTCCGATCGGTCTCTGGAGGGGCTAAGAGGAGACCTGCAGATGCACACCGTCTTGAGCGACGGCAAGGCTACGCTTGAGGAGATGGCCTCGACCGGTGCAGGTCACGGCTACGAGTACGTCGCCATCACGGACCACTCCAAGGGTCTCAAGATCGCAGGAGGGATCGACGAGGAGATGCTGGCGCACCAGAGAGCCCACATAGACGCGTTCAATCGCGAGCTCGCAGACGACGGCGTCGCCTTCACGGTCCTGCGCTCCCTCGAGATGAACCTCGACGAAGAGGGCAACGGCGACATGGAACCGTCGGCCCTGACCAAGCTCGATATCGTCCTGGGGTCGTTCCACTCGGCGCTGCGCCGGACCGAGGATCGGACGCCACGCTTCTTGGCGGCGCTACGCAATCCCTTCGTGCACGTCATAGGTCATCCACGGGGGCGCAAGTTCAACCTCAGGACGGGACTCAACGCGGATTGGGCGGAGGTCGCCGAGGCTGCGGCGGCCGCCGGCAAGGCGCTCGAGGTTAACGCCTACCCCGATCGAGAGGATCTCAGCGTCGACATCCTGGAGCTCGTACGCGACGCTGGTGGATGGATCTCGATCGGCACCGACGCTCACGACCCGAGCGAGATGCGCTTCGTCGACATCGGCGTCGCGTCGGCGCTGAGGGCGGGGATCCCGCGCGCCAGGATCCTCAACTTCCTCTCACGCGACGAGCTCGTCGCGTGGGCGGCTCGAACTACACCGGCGTGCTGAGCCGTGCCCGCTCTCAATCACTACGATTTCTCGAGCGTGTGGCTGGTCGACCTCACTCCCTCTCAGGCGTTCGACGTCCTGCGCCACCTCGAGGATTATCCGCTGTGGTGGCCCGAGGTCAGAGAGGTGCGCCGGCTGAGCGACGACACGGTCGAGGCCAGGTGCCGGTCGCTGCTTCCCTACGACCTGCTCTTCACGATGCGCAGCGCGCGCGAGGTTCGCCACGACGGCATCCTCGAGGTCATCATGCAGGGAGACCTCGACGGTCTCTCACGCTGGACGATCACCTCGAACGGATCGGGGAGCCGGCTGCTCTTCGAGGAGAAGGTGGCGACGCACAAGAAGCTCCTGAACAGGCTGGCGCCGATCGCGCGCGGGGCATTCAAGCTCAACCACACCTTGATGATGCGCCACGGCGAGGCCGGGCTGCGCGCCTACGCGGCCGGTTTCCGCCGGGCTCATGACCTGCGCACCTAGTGCACCTTTGCGTAAGTCCCGTCGCCCCAGAACGGCCCTGCATCGGCGATGGCTGCGTTGCTCGTCGCGCACGTACCCTGCGGGTACGCACGACTCCTCGGCCTTGCCCTCACCGCGCAGTGCCGCCCTGGTTGCTGACGTTACTTCCGCGCAGGAGCATTAGCGAAGCTTCAGGCGTGCCGCGCGACGTCCGTGATTTCGATGTCCGCCAAGCTGCCGTCGCTCCCGTCGCCGGCCGCCTTGATCGCAAGCTCGTCGCCCGCCCTCAGGACCAGGAACCGGCCGTGCTGGCCGCGCGCATCCTGTATCGCAGATACGAAGCGATGCAGGAAGAGGTCCTTGGCCTGAGCCTCGAGACGGTCGAGGTCGATGACCACGCCGCGGTTGCGCTGCTCGTCTGTCATGCCCTTCCTCCCTGTCGCTCACGTGTCCTCTAGGAAGCTTCGGCACGTCTCGGCAACGACTGGAAGATGTCGGCTCCGGTGCCCTCCGTCGGCTCGTTGCTCTTGGCGTGTTCCAGCTCGGCCAGGAACTCCCTCATCGGGACGCGCGCGCCGAGGTCCTTGAGGAGCTCGAGCGTGCGCGCCGCATAGCGCAGGATCTGGACCGTCTCGATACCCGAGATGTCCGAGAAGAACCAAGCACAACTGGTGAACATCGCGAGCGCGTTGCACTGCATCTCCAAGAGAGCTTCGGCGCGCCGTCTCGCCGCATCGTCGAGAGGTCGGTTCGCGACGAGCGACAAGAAGGCGTCGACCGACATCGCTCCCACGACGACCTCGACGTAGCCGTCGCGTGCCGTCCAGGGATCGTTGAGCAGCTCGCCGCCCACACGTTCGAAGGCCTCGTCGGCCGCTGCCTTCACGATCTCGAGCGCCGCCCGCAGGGGTTCACGCCACGCCTGGTTCCAGCCCTCCTCGCCCCCGGTATGACAGCCGCAGTCCCGCTGCCAGCGGCCCACGCCATGCGCGCAAGACCACGAGGTCCCCTCTCCGCGCCCGAGCTCCACCTCGCATCTCGGGGGATGCTGCTCGAGCCACGTCGCATAGTTCGTCGTCTCGATGCCGCGCCTCCCAGCCTCGACGAAGAGCGCGTACGCGAGACCGATGTCGCCGAAGGTGTGGTGGTGTCCGTAGGTTTCGCCATCGGTGGCGGCGTTCACCATTGGCTGCTCGCCGGCCAGGCGCCGCTCGAAGAGGCCCACGTATCGCTCGGCGGACGATGTGGCCTGCTCGAACGCGATAGCCCTCGCGATGTCGGCGTCATAGAAGAACAGCGCCAGCGATCGACCGGAGCCGTCCGGGTGCAGGTAACGATAGGCGACCGCCGTGTCGATCCCTGCCCTGGAAACGTCGGTCCACGATCCGCCGGGGGCTCTCCAGCGCGCGGCCTGCCACGGCGCGAGGACCGTGAATGCGACACCCTCTTCGATGAGGACGTCGAGCACGCGGTTGTTCGCCGCCGTTTCGGGCAGCCACATGCCCTCGGCCGAGCGGCCGAAGCGCACACGGAAGTCTGCGAGTCCCCATCTCACCTCGGTCCTGACGTCGCGGCCCGACGACAGGGGAAGGATCGCGTGGTGATAGCCTTGGGCCATCGCGTTGCCGTGCCCGAGCCGGCGGATGCTCATCCTGTCGGCCTCCAAGATGCGGTTGTAGGTCTTGGGATGGACCTTTTCGAGCCACTGGAACAGCGTGGGGCCGACGTCGAAGGACATGCGTTCGTAGTTGCTGACCGTGCGCTCGCCCTCCGGCGTGATGATGTTGGCCAGCGAGTTCGGCCTGTAGGACTCGGCGTGTACCCGCTCGTTCCAGTCGTGGAAC
Organism: Actinomycetota bacterium; assembly: GCA_046262355.1. Classification (GTDB taxonomy): domain Bacteria; phylum Actinomycetota; class CADDZG01; order CADDZG01; family WHSQ01; genus DATADD01. Next base: position 13,792 of record JBHEMX010000055.1, read on the forward strand.
GGAGCTGCACTCGGTTGAGCGTCTATCTCCCCGGTCCAGGGGTTCTCTCGAGGCGGCTGATAGAAGTGACCATGGACGATGATCGCCTTCACGGCCCGAACGGCTCCGCGCGCCGGAAGATCAGCTGTAGAGCCATAGGACCGCCAGTGGAGGCAAAGTTATCTCCGCCGAGTGATCGAGGCCGTGCCACGGCACGTCTTCAGCCGTTACGGTCCCGAGGTTGCCCACGTTGGAGCCACCATAGGTGGCGGAGTCCGTGTTCAAGACCTCGTGATAGGCGCCGGCTTGCGGCAGTCCCAGCCGGAAGTGATGGCGAACGACGGGTGACAGGTTGCAGACACATACGAGATGGTGACCGCTCTTGGACCCCGTCCGGTAGTAGCCCGTCCGGTAGAAGGACACCACGTTGCTGTCGGCATCGTTCGCGTCGATCCATTTGAATCCCTCTGGGGCGGAATCCTGGCTCCACAAGGCTTCGATGCCCTTGTAGGTCTTGTTCAGATCCGCGACCAGCTTCTGTATGCCGCGATGCCCATCGTCGTCGAGGAGGTGCCAATCCAGGCTCGCGTCGTGGGTCCACTCCCGCTCCTGCGCGAGCTCGCCTCCCATGAACAAGAGCTGTTTGCCCGGATGCGCCCACATGTATCCGAACAGTGCCCTCACGTTCGCCAGTCTTTGCCATGTGTCCCCAGGCATCTTGTTGATCAGCGATCCCTTACCGTGAACTACCTCATCATGCGACAGCGGAAGCACATAGTTCTCGCTGAACGCGTACACGAGGCTGAAGGTCAACTGGTTGTGGTGATAGCGGCGGTAAACGGGTTCCTTGGAGTAGTAGAGAAGTGTGTCGTGCATCCACCCCATGTTCCACTTGAAGCCGAAACCGAGCCCGCCTAGATGCACGGGCCGGCTGACGCCGGGCCATGCGGTCGATTCCTCCGCCATCATGAGCACGCCTGGGTGATCGCCGTGGACGACGCTGTTGAGCTCCTTGAAGAACTCGATCGCCTCGATGTTCTCGCGCCCCCCGTAGCGATTGGCCAGCCACTCGCCTTCCTTGCGGCTGTAGTCGAGGTAGAGCATCGAGGCGACCGCATCCACTCGCAGGCCGTCGAGATGGAACTCCTCGAGCCAGTAGAGGGCATTGGAGATGAGGAAGTTGCGGACCTCGTTGCGCCCGAGGTTGAAGACCAGTGTGCCCCAGTCCGGGTGCTCTCCCATCCTCGGATCGAGATGCTCGTACAGGGCAGTGCCGTCGAAGCGAGCCAGCGCCCACTCGTCCTTGGGGAAGTGTGCCGGCACCCAGTCCACGATGACGCCGATGCCCGCACGGTGAAGCGTGTCTACTAGGTAGCGGAAGTCGTCCGGGGTGCCGTAGCGCGCGGTGGGCGCGAAGTAGTTGGTCACCTGGTAGCCCCACGAGCCCCCGTAAGGATGCTCCGCCACGGGCAGGAACTCTACGTGGGTGAAACTCATCTCGGTGCAGTAATCGGCGAGCAACGGTGCGACGTCGCGGTATGTGAGCGGTGTGCCCTCGCGCGTCCTCCTCCATGAGCCGAGATGAACCTCGTAGATCGAGATCGGGCTCGTGTAGGGATCCCACTCGCCGCGCGTGCTCATCCATCCATCGTCTTCGAAGGTGTAGTCGCTGTAATGAACGACCGATGCGGTCCCCGGTGGAGGCTCGGTGCGGAAGGCGTATGGGTCGACCTTTACTACGATGCTTCTCTCGGATGTGAGCACCTCGAACTTATAGAGGGCCCCGTCGCCGATGCCCGGAAGGAACAGCTCCCACACACCCGAAGAGCCCATCAGACGCATCGGGTTGAGACGTCCGTCCCAGCTGTTGAAGTCGCCGACGAGTCGCACGGCGGCTGCGTTCGGCGCCCACACCGAGAAGCCCGTTCCCTCGACGCCGCGTACTACCGCGCGATGCGCACCGAGCTTCTTGTGCAGTCGACGGTGACGGCCCTCCCCGATGAGATGCAGGTCTATGTCGCCGAGCGTCGGAGGGAACGAATACGGGTCGCCTAGGGTGAAGGACTTGCCGCCGCCGTAGGACACCTCGAACTCATAGCTCGGGACGGCCTTGTCGACGACGCCCTCGAAGAGACCGGCCGGATGTATGCGCTCCAGTTTCGCAACGACGTTGCCGTCGACGAGGCAGTTGACGGCTTCCGCCTCCGGCCTCCAAGCTCGGACGATCGTCTCTGCACCTCTGGGGTGCGCACCGAGCAAGCTGTGAGGGTCGCGCAGCTCGCCGCGCGCCAGTGCCTCGATGTCCTGTGACCGGTCATGCCTCATCGGTTGGTCCCTCGCTCTATCACCTGGGCGATCCCACGCAATGGGATCCGGATCCAATCCGGTCTGTGTGATCTCTCGTAGTCGAGCTCATAGAGCGCCTTTTCGATCTCGAAGACGTCGAGAACGACCGCAAGATCGTCGCGCTCTGCCGGCAGGAACTGCTCTTCATGCGATGTGCGCAGATACGCGGCGAGGAAACGCTGTCGAGCGAGGTCCTCCCACGCCTGAGCCCATGGCTGGAGGCGATCCCATTCGTCGGAGTCCGGCTGTGCGCGCTCGAAGAGCGCGGCCGATGCCGCGTAGCTGAAGGAGCGGAGCATGCCTGCGACGTCTTTGAGGGGGGACTGCTTGGCGCGTCGCTCATCGAGCGATCTCATCGGTTCGCCCTCGAAGTCGAGGATCATCCAGCCGCGCGGCGCCAGTAGCACCTGTCCCAGGTGATAGTCGCCGTGGACGCGCGTCTTCTTGCCGGCGTCCCGGATCGTCAACGATTGGCGGACCCGTTCATCGATCGCCTCGCTGTACTGCTCGAGCTCCGGGAAGCCGCTGTCGAGCAGGGCCTGCAGTGACGCGCGCGTGCGCTCGGCCACCTCTTTCATGTCTTGGTCGTCGATCTGCTCGGAGACGACGTCGGGATCGAGCTCCTCGCGCGACAGCAAAACGTGTAGGGACGCCGTGACGTCACCCAGCTTGGTGATGTCCTCGAGGTTCTTGGCGGCGCGTTGCTCGACGAACTCTCGCACAGAGCGAGCTTCGTGCGCCTCGTCGTAGAGCTCGCGCAGTCGCTCCACCGTCTCCTGCCATCCCTCCTGAGCTTCCTTCACGAGCTGCTGGGCGACGCCGAGGTCGATCTCGATCTCCTCGCCATCGATAACGCCCTCGTAGAGGATCTCGCCCACGTGTGCCGGGATGTTCTCGAAGCCGTCGTTGGTCAAGAGACGACTGAGCTCCAGGTCGGGGTTGGGGCCGCTTGCGACTCGTCTGAACAGCTTGAGGATCACACTCTCGTCGAAGACGACCGATGAGTTGCTCTGCTCCACCCCCATCGGTCGGATCGAAGACGATCCTGGCGGGGACCGGGGATCGAGCCCGGGGCCTCCGAAGTGGAACATCCCGTAGGAGCCCTTGATCGTCTCGCCCTGCGTCATGAGGCTTCCGAGCACCCTCAAGCGGTCCACATCATCGAAGGCGTCTGTCGGTGACCCGTCGTCTTCGACGAGCAGCGGCACGTTGTAGAGATGTTGTGCGCCGTCGGAGAGGTGGACGGAGACGATCGCGAAGACGAGTGAGGGCGCGCCGTCGGTCAGCACGGCTTCGTCGACGACGTCGATGCGCTCGATCTTGCGCCCCTTGCCTCCGAACCACCGTTGCTGCGGTAGGAGCCCCATGAGCTGTGCGGCGTCTATCACGGCGTCTCCTCGTTGACCAGTTGGAACCAGTAAAAGGCGTGACCACCGAAGGTTAGGAGGTAGGGAAGCTCTCCGATCCTCGGGAAACGCTCACGTCCCAGCAACTCGATCGGATACATACTCGCGTATCGGGAGAGGTCTAGCTCCGCCGCCTGCGCCCGGCCCGAGAGGTTGTTGACACAGAGCACGACGTCGTCGTTGTGCTTGCGGATGTACGCGAAGACCGCAGGGTTGTCGGGGTGAAGCGCCTCGAATGAGCCCTCCCCGAACACCGGATGCTCCTTGCGCACCTGGAGGATGCGCCGGAACCAGTGCAAGAAGGAGTTCTGGTTGCGCAGCTCCGCCTCGACGTTAACCGCCTGGAACCCGTAGACCGGGTCGAGCAGAACCGGCAGATAGAGCTGAGCGAAGTCGGCCCTGGAGAACCCTGCGTTCCGGTCGCCCGTCCACTGCATCGGGGTCCGCACGCCGTCGCGGTCCCCGAGGAAGATGTTGTCGCCCATGCCGATCTCGTCGCCGTAGTAGATGATCGGGGTGCCGGGCAAGGATAGAAGCATCGCGTGGAAGAGCTCGGATTGGTGCCGGGAGTTCTCCAGCAGCGGAGCGAGCCTCCGCCGGATCCCGAGATTGAGCTTCATGCGCGGGTCCCTGGCGTACTCCTTGTACATGTAGTCACGCTCTTCATCCGTGACCATCTCGAGCGTTAGCTCGTCGTGGTTCCGAAGGAAGATGCCCCACTGACAGTTGGAGGGTATGTCCGGTGTCTGCTCGAGGATCTCCACCATCGGATAGCGCACCTGTCGGCGCGCCGACATGAACATGCGAGGCATCAGCGGGAAGTGGAAGCTCATGTGGCACTCATCGCCGTCGCCGAAGTACTCGACGACGTCGGCCGGCCATTGGTTCGCCTCCGCGAGCAGCACGATGTTGTCGTAGGCGGCGTCCACCTCCTTGCGGACCCGCTTCAGGAAGTCGTGCGTGATGGGCAGGTTCTCACAGTTCGTGCCCTCTGACTCGAAGAGGTAGGGGACCGCGTCGAGGCGGAAGCCGTCGAGGCCGAGGTCGAGCCAGAACCGGAGAACCGCGAGCATCTGCTCCTGCACCTCGGGGTTCGCGTAGTTGAGATCCGGCTGATGACTGAAGAAGCGGTGCCAGTAATAGGCGCCCGCCTCTTCATCCCAGGTCCAGTTCGACTTCTCCGTGTCGATGAATATGACCCGGGCATCCGGATACCCTTTGTCGGTGTCGGACCATACGTACCAGTCCCTTGTGGGTGAACCGGGTTGGCGTGCAGCCTGGAACCACGGGTGCTGATCCGATGTGTGATTCATGACCAGATCGGCGACGACGCGAAGTCCTCTGTCATGAGCGGCGTCGAGGAACTCCATGAAGTCGTTGAGATTGCCGTACTCCGGGAGGATCGAATAGAAGTCGGAGATATCGTATCCTCCGTCGCGCAGCGGCGAGTGGTAGTAGGGTAACAGCCAGATGCAATCGACCCCCAGCCATTCGAGGTAGTCGAGCTTCTCGATCATCCCCCTGAAGTCGCCGTACCCATCCGCATTGGAGTCGTAGAAGCTGCGAACGTAGAGCTCGTAGAAGACGCCCGTTTTGAACCACAAGGGATCGCGCTGGAGCCCAGCCACTGATCTACCTCTGGATGCGGAAGATGTGTGCCGGCTCCACGAACGGATCGAGCCGCACGTAGTTGTGGGGTCCGTGCCAGGCGAAGGAATCGTCGCTGATCAGGTCGTGGGCCTCGAAGGTCCGGTGCGGGTCGACGCCCAGCACGTCGAGGTCGAGCTGCAGCGTCGCTTCCTCCCAATGGAACGGGTTGAGGTTCACGACGGCGAGGATGGTGTCGCCGTCCGGCCCGGACTTGGAGAAGGCGAGCATGTGGTCCTTGTCGACCTGGTGGAAGTGAAGATTCGTTAGCTGCGAAAGCGCCGGGTGTTTCCTGCGTATCTCGTTGACGCGCTTGATGTAGGGGGAGAGGCTGTTCGGCGTATCGAAGTCGCGCGGGCGGAGCTCATACTTCTCGGAGTGGAGATACTCTTCGCTTCCGCGCTCGCGAGGGACGTTCTCGAACAGCTCGAAGCCGCTGTAGATGCCGTACGTGGGCGACAGGAGCGCCGCCAGTACGAACCGGATCTTGAACGCGGCCGGGCCGCCCGTCTGGAGATACTCGTGCAGGATGTCTTGGGTGTTGGTGAAGAAGTTCGGGCGGAAGAAGTGCGCCATCTCGGTGCGCGTCAGCTCCATCAGGTACTCCGTGAGCTCCCACTTGGTGTTGCGCCATGTGAAGTACGTATACGACTGCGTGAACCCAAGCTTTGCCAGCGCTCGCATGACCTTGGGTCGGGTGAAAGCTTCTGACAGGAAGATGACATCAGGGTGCTCTCGCTGGGTCGTGTCGATGAGCCACTGCCAGAACGTGAAGGGCTTGGTGTGCGGGTTATCGACGCGAAAGATCTTGACCCCATGTGAGATCCAGAAGTCGATGACTTCCTTGAGCTCCGTCCACAGGGTTTCTTTGTCTTTCGTGTCGAAGTTGACCGGATAGACATCCTGGTACTTCTTCGGAGGGTTCTCCGCGTACTTGATCGTTCCGTCGGGGCGATGATGGAACCACTCCGGATGCTCTTTGACCCAGGGGTGGTCCGGGGAGCACTGGATCGCGAAATCGAGGGCGATCTCGAGCCCGAGGCGCTGCGCCTCCGCCACGAGATCATCGAAGTCGTCGATCGTCCCGAGATCGGGGTGGACCGCGCTGTGGCCACCCTCGACGTTCCCGATCGCCCACGGCACGCCGACGTCCCCGGGTTCGGCCGCAAGCGAGTTGTTCCTACCCTTGCGGAAAGCCGTGCCGATCGGGTGGATCGGCGGCAGGTAGACGACGTCGAACCCGAGATCCGCGATGCGAGCGAGCCCGCGCGCGGCCGTCTTGAAGGTCCCATGCTCGCCGGCGACCCCCGTCGAGCGAGGGAAGAACTCGTACCACGCGCCGAAGCGCGCCCGCTCGCGATCCACCGTGAGCTCGAGCACCGGCTTGTAGGCGCTGGAACGGCTGCGATCCGGGTAGCTGCGCGTCAGCTTGACCAGCCTCTCGTCGGTTGCGGCCACGACGCGCGGGTCATCGCGTCCGCCGGCACCGTCGTTGGACGCCGTCCTTATGGTCTCGATCGCGTCCCTGACGAGCCTTCGTTCCGAGGAGGGGAGGAGGCGAAGATGTGCCTCGAGCAGCTGCGCGCCCTCCTCGAGCTCGAGGTCGGCGACCCGACCCACGTCGACTCGCTTGATGAGGTCCCGGCGCCAGGTTCCGAAATGATCCGTCCACGCCTCGACCGTGTACCGGTAGCGACCGATCTCCGTGGGCCGAAAGACGCCCGACCAGCGATCGTTGTCGACGTGGGCCATCGGGGTGGCTGACCAGCGCGTGTCCGACGGGCCCTTGTACCGGATCGACGCCTGTAGCAGATCGGGACCGTCCCGGAAGATGTCGGCCGCCACCTCGATCACGTCTCCGACGACCGCCTTGGCGCGATAACGTCCGCAGTCCAGCTCCGGCGAGACGCGTTCGATGACGATGTGGCCTTTCTTGATCTCCGCCCGCATCGTCACGTCTCTCACATCCTTTCGCCGGTCCGCGCCGAGGCGAGGTTAACGCGGGAGACGTTTCCCTTCAGATTGGCGGGTGAGCGTCCGATGGTTGTCGGGTGGAGGCGAGAAACGGCGGTCTTTGCAAACCAGGGTCGGTTTCTGCCACTCTTACCCACCTATGAAAGCGCTCCGAAGCTTCGCCGTTAGGGCGTCACTGCCCGCACCCCTGGAGGTTCTGGCCTCGATCGCTACGAACCTGAGATGGACGTGGGACCCGCGCGCCGTTGACCTCTTCCGGTGGGTCGACTCCGACGCGTGGGAGGCGGCCGAGCACGACCCGATGAAGATGCTCGGGCTGGTCTCGCGCGAGCGGCTGGAACAGCTTACCGAGGATGGGCCTTTCATGGCGTTCCTCGCGAGCGTCGACGAGAATCTCACCCGCTACATGATCGAGCCCAGATGGTTCCAGACGCGCCGGCACGCCGGCGACCTGCGCTGCGTCGCTTACTTCTCGCCCGAGTTCGGCGTGAGCGAAGCGCTGCCCACCTACTCGGGCGGGCTCGGCGTTCTCGCCGGCGACCACCTCAAGGCGGCGAGCGACCTCGGCGTGCCGATGGTGGCGGTCGGGCTGCTCTATCGACAGGGCTACTTCCGCCAGACGCTGAACGCAGATGGGTGGCAACAGGAGCGATACCCCGCTCTGGATCCGCACGCGATGCCCCTGACGCTGGTCGCCGGCCAGGACGGCGCGCCGCTCACCGTCGCCGTGGACCTCGCCGGCGCCCGCTGCGCCGCCCAGGTGTGGCTGGCTCAGGTCGGGCGGGTGCGCTTGCTGCTGCTCGACTGCGACATCGAGGAGAACGACCCGGAAGAGCGCAACGTCACCGATCGCCTCTACGCCGGCGGAACGGAGCACAGGCTGCGCCAGGAGGTCGTGCTCGGGATCGGCGGGCTGCGGGCCCTGCGCGCGGCGGGGCACGAGGCCAACGTCTTCCACTCCAACGAGGGGCACGCAGGCTTCATGGGACTCGAGCGGATCCAGGAGTTCGTCGCCGAGCGCGGGATGTCCTTCGAGGAGGCGCTCGAGGCCGTTCGCTCGACGATGATCTTCACGACGCATACCCCCGTTCCCGCGGGGATCGACATCTACGACGGCGATCTCATGGACCGTTACTTCAGCTCCTTCGCGAAGGAGTGCGGCCTCAGCTTCGATGAGCTCATGTCGCTGGGCCAGGCGAACCCGGAGGTCGGGAACGCCCATTCGGCGAGCTTCAACATGGCGATCATGGGGTTCCATCTGGCCGGACGGGCGAACGGGGTCAGCGAGCTCCACGGGCGCGTCTCACGTTCGCTGTTCTCGGGGCTATGGCCCAAGATCCCCAGCGACGAGGTTCCGATCATCCATGTGACCAACGGCGTGCACACCTCGACCTGGCTGGGCTCCGAGATGGCCGAGATCTTCAACCGAAGGCTCGCCCCAGGATGGGCGGAGGGCGGTAGCGCGCGCTGGGACCGGATCACCGAGGTTCCCGACGCCGAGCTGTGGCGGGCGCGCGAGCGGGCGCGCGAGCGTCTCGTCTACTTCGTGCGCGCTCGCATGCGGCGCCAGATCCTTGCGCGGGGCGGTTCCGAGACCGAGATGGCCCGCACCGAGGAGATCCTCGACCCCGGCGCGATCACCATCGGCTTCGCCAGGCGCTTCGCTCAGTACAAGCGAGCGACGCTGATGCTGTCGGATCCCGATCGCCTCAAGCGCCTGCTGCTGTCGAGCGACAGGCCGGTCCAGTTCGTGCTCGCCGGCAAGGCCCATCCTCGGGATGACGGAGGCAAGGAGCTGATCCGCCGGCTCGTCCACTTCTCCGGTGACCCAGAGGTGCGCGGTCGCTTCGTGTTCGTGGAGGACTACGACATGGAGGTCGGCCGCATGCTCACCCAAGGCGTCGACGTGTGGCTCAACAACCCGAGGCGTCCGCTCGAGGCCTGCGGGACGAGCGGCATGAAGGCGGCGCTCAACGGCGCGCTCAACTGCTCCATCCTCGACGGCTGGTGGGCCGAGTGCTACGACGGCAAGAACGGCTGGGCGATCGGCACCGCGCATGAGCTCGATGACCCCGCAGACCAGGACCGTATCGACGCCAACGCGCTCTACACCCTGCTCGAGCGCGAGATCGTGACGCGCTTCTACGATCGGTCTGAAGGCCCCGTGCCGCGCCGCTGGATCGGACGGATGAAGCACTCGATCTCGAGCCTGGGCGGTTTCGTCACCGCCGAACGGATGCTGCGCGATTACGTGACGGCGTTGTACGAACCGGCGGCCTCACAGGGCGAGGAGATGACCGCGGCATCCTACGCACGCGCCCGGGCGCTTGCCGAGTGGAAGTCCAAGATAAGGCAGGGGTGGTCTGACGTTCAGATCGTGGACGTCGATGGAGAAGTGACGGCCGTGCGCGTCGGCGCTCGACGTCCTGTCTCGGCGACGGTCAAGACGGGTCGCCTGGACACCGGGGACATCTGCGTACAACTTGCGCACGGCCTCGTGGGGGCCAGTGGCGCCCTCGTCGACCCCGTCCTCGTGGAGATGGATCTCGAGGGGTGCACGGACGGCATCTGTACCTTCCGCGGCTCGTTCACCACCGACGCCGCGGGACTGTACGGCTTCGCGGTTCGGCTGCTGCCGTCGCATCCCGATCTCAGCAACAAGATGGACATGGGTCTTATGACGTGGGCCTAGTGCACCTTTGCGTAAGTCCCGTCGCCCCAGAACGGCCCTGCATCGGCGATGGCTGCGTTGCTCGTCGCGCACGTACCCTGCGGGTACGCACGACTCCTCGCGCCTTGCCCTCACCGCGCAGTGCCGCCCTGGTT
>JBHEMX010000056.1:0-59471 GCA_046262355.1 Actinomycetota bacterium
ATACGAGATCGTGAGCCCGGTGCCGTTGTCGCGCACGACTCCGCCTGAGAGATCCCCACCGAGGTCGAGATTGGCAAGCGTCACGTTGCTTCTGGTTTGGAGCAGGTCGGTGCCGTTGCCGACGATCTTCGTGGGCGCCTCGATGCTGCCCGAAGCGCCGACGGTTACCGGCTGACCGATGATCGAGGTCCCATCCGGCACCATGATCGTCGTTGTGCCTACATCGTAGGTGCCGCTCGACAGACAGAACGTCGAGCCGCCGGGGGCCGAGTGGACGACCTGGGCAAGGTTGACGCCGGCGGCGACGTCGAGACCTTGACAGGCGGCGTCCGGGGCGCCGTTCACGAGACGCTTGGTGTCGGTCGTCGTGGCAACCTTCCTGGCCGTGGCGGGAAAGATCGCGGCCGCACAAGCGAGAAGCGCTAGGGAAAGAACGGTCATCCGGCGTCGCATTTTTGCCCTCCTTTGTCATTCGAGCGACACGCTCGCGGCGCTGGCCGGCCGGTCGTTCGACGACCTGAGCGGTAGGGGAGGTTCCGCTGTCTGGCTTTGTTATCGGCGCGCCGAACCGCTCATTAAGTACGAGATGAAAAAAGGCTCGCCGAACGGCTCGGCGAGGACGAGGTGAAAGGGCGCGCCGAACGGCTCAGGGCGGACGAAATGAGGAAAGAGCCCTTGCTCTGACCGGCATGGGATCCGTCATCGACGGATACGATGCCGCAGATGGACCGGGCGCTCGAAGCGAGTCTCGTCGAGAGGCTTCTTCAACGCGATGAAGACGCGTTGCGCACCATCATGGAGGACTTCGGGCCTCTCGTGTTCGGCATGGCGCGGCGCGTGATAGCCGACCCCTCGCTCGCCGAAGAGGTCGCTCAAGACACTTTCCTTGCGCTGTGGAGGCGTCCCGGCGCCTTCCATGCCGAGCGCGGCACGCTGCAGGCGTTCCTTCTGGGCGTCGCACGCAACAAGGCGATCGATCGCGTGCGCAAGGAGCAGGCCTCCCGCTGGACGCGCGACTCGTTGCGCTCGCATGCCATGGCGGCATCCGGCGAGGGCTTGACAGACGAAAGGATAGAGGGGGTCGAAGACAGAGAGGGAGTACGGATGGCGCTCGAGAAGCTCTCGGGTGTGCAGCGCGAAGCGATAGTGCTGGCCTACTTCGGCGGTCGGACCTATCGCGAGGTGGCAACCGAGCTCGAGATCCCCGAAGGAACTGCCAAGACAAGGCTGCGCGACGGCCTCATCAAGCTCAGGGAGCTGATGACGACCACGTGGGGACGGGAGTGATGGACGGGATGCGTCACGAGGACCTGAAGGGGCTTCTGGCTCCCTACGTCCTCGGCGCGCTCCCTCCCGACGAAGCCGCGACGATCCGCTCGCATCTGATGTCGTGCGACGAGTGCAGGGACGAGGTGGACGACATGGCGATCGCCGAGTCCTCCCTCGCGCTGGCCGTGGAGCCCGAGCCTCTTCCGCCCGGGTTCGCCGATCGGGTGATCGCTCGTCTCGAGCGCGAGACGCCGGCCGCAGTCCCTCTCCGGCGGGAGCGCCGAGCATGGTCCCCCCTGCTCGTCCTGTCCTACGCCGCCCTCGTGATCGTCATCGCGGTGCTCGGAGCAAGCTTCTTGGAGCTTCGACAGGAAGAGGCGCGCGAGCGGCGCATCGTCCAGGCGCTGCTGCGCGACGAGGGGATGAGCCTGCAAGGCGCGGGGGCGGTCGCCAGGATGGTCCCGACCGACGACGGCGGCCTCTTCGTCGCAGCGGGCCTCGACGAGGCCCCCGAGGGCGAAACCTACCAGCTGTGGCTGATCGAGGGGTCGTGTGGCTCGGACCAGTGTCCGCCGATCAGCGCGGGGACGTTCGAGCCCTCCGACGCGCTGGCCGTCGTCGAAACGGAGCGTTCCCTGCAGGACGTCGAGGCGGTCGCCGTGACGATCGAGCGGGACGGCGGATCCGAGCAGCCGACCGGCGATCCGATCCTCAGCAGCGGCTGACCGCGCGGTCCCTTTCGGTGAGAATGTGCGCCATGTCGCCCCGACCGCGCCGCGTCGTCTACATCATCATCGACGGGATGAGCCGGGATGCCCTCGAACAGGTCGTCCAGGCGGGCCGGGCGCCGGCGCTCGCATGGATCAAGGCCCACTCGAGCTACGTCAGGGACTCCGTTGCCATCTTCCCGACGATCACGCCCGCGGCCACCGCGTCGCTCGTGACCGGCGCGCTGCCGGCGCGCCACATGATCCCGGGCATGTGCTGGTACGACCACGACGCCGAGCGCTTCGTGAACTACGGTCAGAGCCCTCGGGCCGCGGTCGTCGAGGGCGTGTCTCAGGTCGTCGAGGACTTCTTGGTCAACCTCAACTCCCGGCACCTGAGCCCCGAGGTGACGACGATCCACGAGAGTCTCGACAAGCTCGGGGTCACGACCGCGTCGGTGAACTTCATGGTCTTTCGAGGCCCGTTCCCGCACCGCCTCGAGCTCAACGGGCTCAAGCGCTTGTTGTTCTTCAGGAACCGCCGTCATCTGCGCACGATCCCGGGCCCCAAGGAGCACTACTTCGCGGACGTCGTGACCGGGCCGGCGGAGGCGTGCGCCAAGCTGCTCTCGATCCGGGGGGTGAACAAGCGCATCCGCGCGACGGACGGATGGGCCGCGTGCGTGACGCGGCAGCTTCTCCTCGGCGAGGCCGCACAGATGATCCTGTTCTACCTGCACGAGAACGATCACAGCTCGCATCGAGATGGTCCGCAGGGACAGGTCGAGAGCCTCGCGGAGGCCGACGGTCACATCGCCTACGTGCTCGATGCGTTCGACTCGTGGGAGCAAGCGATCGAGCAGGTCGGCTTCGTCGTCACCGCCGATCACTCGCAGAGCCCGGTGTCGTCTGAGCGCGACCACATCGTCGACTTCGACGACGTCCTCGACGACTTCAAGGTGGTGCCTCGCGCGCGGGGTAAGGAACGCTTCAAGCGCAACGACGTCGCTTGGGCCGGCAACGGCCGCGCCGTCTTCTTCTATCTGAACCGAGCGCGCAAAGAGAAGCTCAGGCGCCCGCTGACCGAGACGCTGGCACAGGTCGACGGCATCGATCAGGTGCTGCGGCGGAGCGAGGATGCATACGTCGTCGAGAGCGATCGAGGATCGCTGCGTTTCTGGCCGGCGCAGGACGACGGCGGAGTGGTGGACGAGCGCGGCCACAGGTGGGCTTACGAGGGCGACCTCGCCGCGGTCGACGGCATCGTCGACGATGGTGTCATCCGGACGCCGGAATATCCGCTGGTCATGTGGCGCATCAAGGGCGCGCTCGATTGCGAGCGCATCGGAGACGTCGTCGCGACCATGAACCTGACCTACGAATCGACCGACCTGGCAGGTGGAGACCACCGTGGGGGTGGTGATCATGCCTCTCTTCACGCCCAGGACTCCGTCGTCCCGTTCATGTCCACGCTCGGCGATCCGCCGATGCATCCGTCGACGATCGACGTCTGCCCGCACATCGTGGGCCACTTCGAGAGGCTCCGTACTTGACTCGCACGGTCTTGGTGGTCAACCGCTCGTCGGGCAAGTCTGATCCCGACGTAGTGACCGAGGTGCGCGCCGAGCTGGCCGGCCTCGGAGAGGTCGAGCTGTGCGCGCCGGAGTCCTTCGATGGTTTCGCCGACGATGTCCTGGCGGCGGCTTCGCGCGCCGGTCTGCTCGTCGTCGCAGGCGGCGACGGCACGATGAATTGCGTGCTCGATGCGGTGGCGGGCCGGCTCGACGATCTCGTGCTGGGGCTCGTCCCCATGGGAACGGGCAACGACCTGGCGCGCACGCTCGAGCTGCCGACGGACCCGGTCGAGGCGGCGCGCGCGCTCGTCGAGGGAGAGGTCGCCGAGGTGGACCTCGGGCGCGCCTGCGGAGCGGGGGTGGAGAGGCTCTTCCTGAACGCGTGCATGGGGGGTTTTCCCGTGGAGGCCAACGAGGCGATCGACGGCGACCTCAAGCGCCGGCTGGGACCGCTGGCCTTCTGGGTCGGAGGCGCCAGGGCGGTTGCCGAGCTCACCCGCTCGACGGTGCGGATGAACGACGTGGAGCTCGACGGCTGCGTCGCGGCGGGCGTCGGCAACGGCAAGACCTGCGGCGGAGGCATGACGATATGGCCGGATGCCGAGCCCGACGACGGCTTGCTCGACGGTTGTGCGCTCGGCGCGCCGAACGCGGCCGCGGCCGTACGGCTGGCGGCGAAGGTGAAGAGCGGCACGCACGAGGAGCTCGACTCCGTGCGCAGGGAGCGCGCCGGCGCGATCCGGATCGATTCGAGCCCCGCGATGGAGTTCAACGTCGACGGAGAGCTCCTCGGGCTCACCACGCCCGCGACGTTCGAGCTGGTGGGCAAGGTAAGGATGCGTTCTAGGAGGTCTTAGGATCTCTCAACCGCGCCGCAGGAGCTCGTAGGCGAGCAGCGACGCGACCTCGTGGAGGAGCTCTCTCGCCTTGGTGATCCGGCTGCGGTTGAGCTCGACGTAGGACGCCGGGCTCGCGTAGGCCTCGTCGAAGCCGAGGTCGCCGGCGATCCGCTTGATGCGCTCGGAGTGCATCGGGTCCGAGACGAGCAGCACGGTGGCGATGTCGTTGTCGTCGGCCAGCCGCTTGACCGCACGCAGGCTCTCGAGCGTGGTCCGTCCGTGCTCCTCGCCGAAGATGTCGGCGGCGGGGATGCCGCTCGCCTCGAGATAGCGTCGCCCCGCGGCGGCCTCGGTGAAGCGATCGCCTTCCTGTTTCCCGCCCGTGACGATGATGATGTGAGAGAAGCCCTCGCGGTACAGGTACGCGCCTTGGTCGAGGCGCGCCCGGAAGACCGGCGAAGGCTCGCCGTCGTACTGGGCTGCGCCGAGGACCACGATCGCGTCGGTGGAGCGGTTCTCGTCGCGCCGCGACTGCTGCCACACCTGGAGACCGAGCCACAGCGGATAGGCGACCGCAACCACGAGGACCACGAGAAGGAGGTTGCGAACGAACCGCATGGTCCAAGGCTAATCGGTAACGGGCGGAGTCTCTTTGCCGGTCGCAAGCCCGCCTCGGGGCCGCTCCGTCCCAGTTTCGTCTCAGAGCGACCTGAAGAGCGCCGCCCGCTTGACCTCTTGGATCGCCTTCGTCACCTTGATGCCGCGCGGGCACGCATCTGTGCAGTTGAACGCCGTCCGGCACTTGTAGACGCCGCCCTTCTCGGACAGGATGCGGAGCCGCTCGGTCGCTCCATCGTCGCGCGCGTCGAAGATGAAGCGGTGCGCGTTGACGATCGCGGCGGGACCGACGTAGCTCTCGTCGGCCCAGAAGATCGGGCACGATGTCGTACAGGCCGCGCACAGGATGCACTTGGTTGTGTCGTCGTAGCGCTCACGTTCGTCCTGCGACTGGATGCGCTCGCGGGCCGGCTCGTGCGTGCCCGGATCTGTGATCAGCCACGGCTTCACCTCGAGGTAGCCCTGGAAGAATGGCTCCATGTCGACGACGAGGTCTTTGATCACGGGAAGGCCCCGGATCGGCTCGACCGTGATCGGCTGTTCGAGGTCCTTTACGAGGACTTTGCATGCGAGTCTGTTGACGCCGTTGATCACCATCGCGTCCGAGCCGCAGATGCCGTGCCCGCACGAGCGACGCAGGGCGAGGGACGAGTCATGGTGCCACTTGACCTCGTGGAGGCAATCGAGCAGCCGGTCCATGGGCTCGGCGTCGATCACGAAGTCCTCGAAGTGCGGGTCGTCGCCGCTCTCGGGATCGAACTTGAGGATGCTCAGTCTCACATCTGACATCAGTATTTCCGTTCCACCGGTACGTACCGACCCATCGTCGCGTCCCTGTAGGCCAGGTTCACCTCTCCGTCGGCGCTCTTCGTGACGAAGGAATGCTTGAGCCAGTGGTCGTCCTCGCGCAGCTGATGGTCCTCGCGGTAGTGACCGCCTCGACTCTCCGTGCGGGCGCGCGCCGAGAGCACCAGTGCTTCGGCCATGTCGAGCATGAACCCGAGCTCGACGTGCTCCACGAGTTCGGTGTTGAAGACCTTGCTCCGGTCGCGCACGCGCGCCGCGCCGTAGCGCTTGCGCAGGTGGGTGATCGTGTCGAGCACGCTCGTGAGCGACTCCTCGGTCCTAACGACCGAAGCCTTGTCCATCATCTCTTCCTGCATCGTGTTGCGAATGTCGGCGGTCGACTCGCTCGAGTCGCCGTCCATCAGCGAGCCGATCCATTCCTCCACCGATCGATGCACATCGTCGGGCAGCTCCGGGAGAGGATGAGTCGACGCGTGCTCGGCCATGGCGATGCCGCCCCGGCGACCGAACACGACGATGTCGAGCAGCGAGTTGGTCCCGAGACGGTTGGCGCCGTGCACCGATACGCATGCGCACTCACCGGCGGCGTAGAAGCCCGGCAGCACGTTGTTGCGGTGGTCGGAGAGCGCTTCCGCGTTGACGTTGGTGGGGATGCCTCCCATCGCATAGTGCGCGGTCGGAACGATCGGCACGGCCTCCTTGAGCGGGTCGACGTCGAGGTAGGTGCGCGCGAACTCGGTGATGTCCGGGAGCTTGCGCTCGACCACGTCGGGATCCACGTCGGTCAGATCGAGCAAGATGTAGTCCTTGTCGGGCCCCGCCCCGCGACCCTCCTTCATCTCGAAGAACTCTGCGCGCGAGACCATGTCGCGTGGAGCAAGATCCTTGATCGTGGGCGCGTAGCGCTCCATGAAGCGCTCACCGTCGGAGTTTCGTAGGATCGCCCCTTCGCCCCGGGCCGCTTCCGACAGCAGTATCCCGAGGCGGTAGAGGCCGGTCGGATGGAACTGATAGAACTCCATGTCCTCGAGCGGCAGGCCCTTCCGGTATACGACTCCGGGGCCGTCTCCCGTGAGCGTGTGCGCGTTAGACGTGATCTTGAACATCTTTCCGTATCCGCCGGTGGCGAACAGCACGGACTTGGAGCGAAAGACGTGGAGCTCCCCGGTCGCGATCTCGTAGGCGATGATGCCGGCGCACACTCCCTCGACCGTCAGCAGGTCGAGGACGAAGAACTCGTTGTAGAACTCAACGCCCTCCTTGTTGCACTGCTGGTAGAGGGTCTGGAGGATCATGTGGCCGGTGCGATCCGCCGCATAGCATGCCCGCTTGACCGGCGCCTCCCCGTGGTTGCGCGTGTGCCCGCCGAAGCGGCGCTGATCGATGCGGCCCTCGGGCGTCCGGTTGAAGGGAAGCCCCATGCGCTCGAGCTCGAGGACCGAGTCCACAGCTTCCCTGCACATGATGTCGACCGCGTCCTGGTCGGCGAGGAAGTCCGACCCCTTTACGGTGTCGAAGGCGTGCCACTCCCACGAGTCCTCCTCGACGTTCGCGAGCGCGGCGCACATGCCTCCCTGCGCGGCACCCGTGTGCGACCTGGTCGGATAGAGCTTGGACACGACCGCGGTCCGCACCCGCTTGCCCGCCTCGAGCGCGGCGCGCAACCCCGCGCCTCCGGCGCCGACGATGACTGCGTCGTAGTCGTGGAAGTGGGTCATCCGCCGGTCGAGGGGTCGAAGGTGACGATCACCGCCGTGCCCATGATCATCAGCACGACCGTGACCGTGTAGAGGGTGCCCTTTACTGCGGTCCTGATCCCGGGAGGATGGATGTAGTCCTCGATGATTATCCGCAGCCCGTTGGAGCCGTGCAGCAGAGAGAGGAAGAGCATGACCCAGTCGAAGCTCTTCCAGCCCACGTTGTCCCAGCGAGCGGCGACGAATGCGAAATCGACCCTCTCCACCCCGGCGTCGATGATGTGCATGACGTAGAGGTGGATCAGAACGAGGAACAGCAGCAGGACGCCGGAGACGCGCATGAAGAACCAGGACCACACCTCGAACGACGATGGGCCACGCTCGGCCGAGAACGCATTGGGTCGGTGCTTACGGTAGACGTCTTGCACGGTCGCCATCTCTGGGGCGGATCCTAACGGCCGGGCGGGACGCCGGCACGGGGGAGCGGACCAAGAACGCCGCGTGGATCCCGGCGCCGGGGCACAGAGAGCGGGACCCGTCTCGAGGCTTCGGGCTTCCCTCCCGGCGCCGCGCTCACTGCTTGCCTATCTCTCGGCCTCGAACTCGCGGACCAAGGCCTGGTAGGTCTCGGCCACTCCCTTGTCCAGCTCCGTCTCGGCGCGCCAGCCGAGGAACTTCCGCGCGCGCGCCGGATCCATGCAGCTCCTCTCGAGCTCTCCGGCACGCAGTGGTTTCAGCTCCGGCTCGAGCCGGCGGCCCGATGCGTCTTGCAGGAAGCCGTAGAGCTCGGCCACCGAGGTTTCCTTCCCGGTGGCGACGTTGAAGGTGCCGCGCGTGCCGAGCGCCATCCGCATCGCCGTCACCACGTCGGAGACGTGGATGTAGTCCCTCGTCGGTTCGCCGTGCCCGAACAGCGCCGGGCTCGAGCCGGTCCACAGCTGATGGCTGAATATCGCCACGACGCCCGCCTCCCCGTGAGGGCTTTGCCGGGGACCGTAGACGTTGCCGAGCCGGCATACGGTGTGTGGGATGCCCGTCGCCTCGGCCCACGAGTTGACGTAGGCCTCGCCTGCCCACTTAGAGGCTCCGTAGGGCGCGACCGGCGCCGGGATCCTGTCCTCCGGCGTCGGCATCGGCGCCTCGTTGCCGTACAGCGCGCCGCCGGTAGACGTGAACACGACGGGCGCACCGTGACGCTTGCTCGCCTCGAGGATGTTGAGCGTTCCCTGGACGTTGACGGCACAATCGCGTCCGGGATCTGCGACGGACATCGTGACACTCGACTGGGCGGCGAGATGGAAGATGCCGGAGGGGCGACAAGCATCGACGACGCGATCTACGGCTGCAGGTTCGGTGATGTCGACGATCTCCAACGAAGCGTCGTCGGAGAGCCGCGACTTGTCTCCTGAGGAGAGATCGTCGACGACGATCACGTTCGACCCATCCGACAACAACGAATCGACTACGTGGCTTCCGATGAACCCGGCTCCACCGGTCACCACAAATGCTTTGCTCATGTCTACTCCGGTTCCTTAGTGTCCCACGAGAGGGGAGCGATGGATGAACGCCATGATACTCGCGGCCGGTAGAGGGAGGCGTCTCGCATAGCATCTAGACATGGACGAGACCCGCGCGACCGACTCGGGCATCGAGATTGAGCCTCTCTACGAGCCGCGCGAGATCGATGCGGGCCGCGCACTCGGACGCCCGGGGGAGTATCCTTACACGCGCGGCATCTACCCGAGCATGCATCGCGAGCGACTCTGGACCATGCGGCAGTATGCAGGCTTCGGCAGCGCGGACGCCACCAACGCCCGTTTCCGTTACCTCCTGGCGGCCGGACAGACGGGTCTTTCCGTGGCGTTCGACCTGCCGACGCAGATGGGCTACGACTCCGACGACCCGAGAGCCGCGGCCGAGACGGGCAGGGTGGGCGTGGCCATCGACTCGCTCGCGGACATGGAGGTCCTCCTCGACGCCATCCCGCTCGCAGAGGTCTCAACCTCGATGACGATCAACGCAACGGCGGCGATCCTTCTCCTGCTCTACGAGCTCGTCGCCGAGAAGCAGGGCGTCGCTCCCGACCGGATCACCGGCACGACCCAGAACGACATCCTCAAGGAATACACCGCGCGCGGCACCTACATATATCCCCCCCGGCAATCGATGAGGATCGTCACCGACCTCTTCGCTTACTGCCGCGACCGTTTGCCGCGCTGGAATACGATCTCGATCTCCGGCTACCACATCCGCGAGGCGGGAAGCACGGCCGTGCAGGAGGTCGCGTTCACGCTCGCGGACGGCATCGCGTACGTGGAGGCTGCCGTCGAGGCCGGGCTCGCGGTAGACGATTTCGCCCCCAGGCTGTCGTTCTTCTTCGCCTGCCACATGAACTTCTTCGAGGAGGTGGCGAAGTTCCGCGCCGCGCGCCGGCTATGGGCGCGCCTCATGAAGGAGCGCTTCAAGGCCCAGAACCCGCGCTCGTCCATGCTGCGCTTCCATACGCAGACGGGAGGAGCGACGCTCACGGCGCAGCAATCCGAGAACAACATCGTGCGCACCGGCCTCGAGGCGCTCGCTGCGGTGCTCGGAGGAACGCAGAGCCTCCATACGAACTCGTTCGACGAAGCTCTTGCGCTGCCGAGCCAGAGAGCGGCGACGATCGCGTTGCGCACGCAGCAGATCATCGCCTTCGAGTCCGGCATCCCCGATACCGCCGATCCGCTGGGCGGCTCCTTCTACGTGGAGGCGCTCACCGATGAGATCGAGGCGCGGGCACTCGAGTACCTCGAGCGCATCGACGGCATGGGCGGAGCCGTCGAGGCGATCGAGCGAGGGTGGATGAAGAACGAGATAGAAGACGCCGCCTACCGCGTTGCCCAAGATGTCGAGTCCGGCGAGCGCGTCGTCGTCGGTCTGAACCGTTTCGTAGCCGCCGAGGAGGAGGAAGCCGTGAAGCTGCACGAACTCGATCCAGACCTGACTCGGCGCCAGGTCGAGGGGCTGCGCCGGGTCAAGCGAGAGCGCGATCAGGGCGCCGTCGAAGCGGCGCTGAAGACGCTCGAGGAGGCGGCGCGGGGTTCGGACAACCTCCTGCATCCGATGCGCGCGGCGCTCGGCTCCTACGCGACCCTCGGAGAGGTCTCAGACGTTCTGCGCGGCGTCTTCGGCGAGTACCGGCCGGGCTAGGACCGTGAGCGTGGAGCGCGTGGCGATCATCGGCGGGACCGGCGAGGAGGGCTTCGGGCTCGCGTCGAGGTGGACGCGAGCCGGCATCGAGGTCGTGATCGGGTCGCGCGAGCGCGGGCGCGCCGCGGAGGCGGTCGAGCGCCTCCGTGCCCTCGTGCCGGGCGCACGGGCGTCGGGGCTCGAGAACACGGCCGCCGCCGCGGCTGCGCCGGTGGTCGTCGTCACGGTGCCCTTCGCGGGACAGGCCGCCACCTATAGGTCCATCCGGGACCACGTCGGCGAGGAAACGATCGTGATCGATTGCACCGCACCGCTCGCGGCCGCCACCGGTGGGCGCGCCTCGCAGCTGCTCGGTGTGTGGCAGGGCTCGGCCGCCCAGCAGGCCGCAGCGTTGCTCGAGCGCGGCACGCTCTGCGCCGCCTTCCATTCGCTCAGCGCCTCGCTGCTCGCAGAGAGCGAGCGGCAGCTCGAGGGCGACGTCCTCGTGTGCGGGGCGCAGGCAGGTAAGGGCGCCGTGAGGGAGCTCGTCGAGGCGATCCCCAAGCTGAGGTTCGTCGACGCCGGCCCGCTCGACGGCGCCCGCATCGTGGAGTCGATGACGGCCCTGCTGATCGGCATCAACCGGCGCTACAAGACGCACGCCGGCATCCGCATCACGGGTCTGCCGAGCTAGAGTGATCGTGCCGGCGTGCGTGAAGGCTACCGCGCCGGCTTCGTGGGTCTCGCTCTGGATCGATCGGGCCCGTGACCGAAACATCCCGGCCCCTTCTGCCGTCGACGCCGGGGGAAGGGAAGCTGCCGGGCCCAGAGCCCGAAACCGGACGGAGCAAGCGAAACCCCTGAGGCTATTGAGCCAGGAATCGGTATCTGCAACAATGGCGCCCGAAGTGGCGGGTGGACGGTGATGCAGCTCGGGCTGATCGACGGAGGGTTCGGGAATCCCGGCAGGGCGGATCGGGCGACCGTGCAAGAGACGCGGCAGAAGGTCGAGGGACCCTAAGCTCCCTTGCTACGCCTTGGCGTCTAAGGCGGGAAGCAGCAGAAAGGCGTGGAGCATGAAACGGCTGCTCATGTACAGCCAGGATGGGATGGGGCTGGGACATCTGCGGCGTAGCTCCAACATCGCGCAGGAGATCTTGCTGCGGGCCCCCAAGACCGACGTCCTCATCTTGGCCGACTCTCCGGCGACGTCGCTGATAGCGCCTCGGCCCGGCATAGAGGTGATGAAGCTACCGACGATCATCAAGACGGGCAGCGGAAGCTGGAAGAGCACCGCGTGGAAGAA
The DNA here is from genome assembly GCA_046262355.1 of Actinomycetota bacterium. Taxonomy (GTDB): domain Bacteria; phylum Actinomycetota; class CADDZG01; order CADDZG01; family WHSQ01; genus DATADD01. Next base: position 11,986 of record JBHEMX010000056.1, read on the forward strand.
CAGCTCGCTCTCATCCGACATCAAGCGGATCATGAGGTTGCGCGCCAAGCTGATCCTCGAGACGTTCTCTGAGTTCGCTCCCGACACGGTTCTGGTGGACCACATGCCGGTGGGAGCCCTCGGCGAGCTCAAGCCGATGCTGGAGCGCTCGATGAGCCTCCGGAGGCCGCCCAAGCTGTTCCTCGGGCTGCGTGACATCCTGGACTCGCCCTCGGTTATCCGCCGCGTGTGGGCCAAGCTCGGCGCCTACGAGATCCTGCGCCTGTACGAGGCGGTGCTGATCTACGGGAGCCGGCAGATCTATGATGCGTCGCTCGCGTACGGCCTCAAGCCCAGCGCTCGCAACGTGCTCTTCTGCAACTACGTCTCGCCGGTGGCCCAACAGCAGGCGACCGAGTCGGTACTTGACGAGCCCTACATCTTGATGATGGGCGGTGGAGGCCGGGATGCGTACCCCCTGGCCCTCACGTTCCTGGACGCCTTTCCCCTCTTGAGTCCTCAGCTTCCGATGCGCGCCGTCGTTCTCACGGGCCCGAACATGCTCGCCGGCGACCGGGAGGCGCTCGTCGCTCATGCCGCCACTCCGGTGGTGGTCAAGGGCGGTTACTCGAACGCCGATATGTGGATCCGCAATGCCGACGCGGTCGTCTCGCTCGCCGGCTACAACAGCCTCTGCGAGGTGCTGAAATGGCGCCGCAAGGCGCTCGTCGTGCCGCGGTCTGGTCCGAGCGCCGAACAGCGGACGCGTGGTGACCTGTTCTCGCGCCGCTCCCTGATCCGGGTCCTCGATCCCACCGAGCTCGTGCCCGTGCGGCTGGCCGAGGAGCTGCTCGCTCTGCTCGCGGATGGTGCAGTCCCGAACCCGGCGAACATCCCGCCCCTCGATGGGGCCCAGCACTCATCGATGGCCATGCTGGAGGGGATCGAGAGTGTGCCGCAGCAGATCGCGACCGAGCCGACGGTGACCGACGACCCCGGCGCGCCGCCCTCGGACCCGTCCATCGAGGGACACTACGATCGCCTCGCGGGATCCTCCAACGGGCTCTCCTTGGCGGGTCAGGCCGAGGTTGGAGTCGCGCGCTCCCAGTGAGCTCCTGAGGTCCCGCCGTCCCCCTACCCCGGCCGGCGCACCCCTCCAACCTCGATCGAGACACAGAGCTTCCTTGCTCGGCGAACGTCGACCTCTGCGGGAAAGGATCGCCCGAGCGCTCGTGGTGTGACCGTTCGTGGGGGGTGCCTCCCACGAGCGGGACCTCGATAACCCCCGTTCGAGCGATTGGCACCGCCCCCGCATTGTCGGACGATCCTGTCAAACCCGACCGCCCCCCAAAGGCAGGGTTTTCACAGCAGGGCCGGGGCACAGCCCCGTTCTCCTCTCGTCCCCCGGCCCTGCACCACATCCGAGACCCGGCGCGAGAGAGGTGGGACGAATGCGAGACAGCCGTGAGGTCCAGCGTTACGTCGAGGACGAAAGCGATCTCTACATCGAGTTCGTCGACGACCTGAAGGAGCCGTTGGGTTCGGTGAACATGCGCGCCGAGCAGGCGGACGACCGCGTGATCTGCCGGGCCGAGTGGGGGGGTTGGAGCTGGCGTGCCGAGGGCCCCGACCGCATGACCGCACAGCGCAGGCTCAGCGACAGGCTCTCGCGCCTCGATCCCTTCGACCACTCAGATGCGGACTGGGGTGGGCCCGGCTTCCAGGTGAGCGAACTCGACGAGGCGATCCCGCCCGCGACGCGCCAGCGCATGCGCGACTACACGCAGAGGGAGGCGCGCAGCGCAGTAGGGCTGCTCGAGGCCGTGTTCGAGGCTCAGGCGAGGCGGCCGTGGGCGTTCCCGGAGGAGGGGGCGCCGGTGCGCGCCGGCGTGGAGATCGAGGGCTATGTGGGCATGGACGGCTCGCTCGCGCTGTTCCCCCGCACGTTCTACGAGATCGCCAACGCCTACTTCGGACGCGCGGCGGCCCGAGGCGGCCACGCCGAGGCGGACGCGCCGTCGCCGGAGCCGGACGCTCACCACGATCACCCCGGCCTCGCGGGGGCGCTCCGCCGCCTCAACGAGAAGGGCTACATGCGGGCCACGGAAGGCCAGCTCCCGCACCAGATCCGGCCGATCCAGGTCTATGTGTTCACCGCGGACCCCGAGCGGTCGTCGCTGTTCGGGCGCCCGCTCGAACGCGTGCGCGCGGCCGTGTGAGCGGTCAGCGGATCAGCGCGATCGGAGCCCCCGTCTCGACCGACTGACCCGCCTCGACCGCGACCTCCTCGACGCGTCCGGCGATGTGGGCGAGGATCGAGTTCTCCATCTTCATCGCCTCCAGCACGCAGACGATCTCGCCCGCTTCGACCTCCTGGCCTGCGGCGACGAGGACCTTGACGATCACCCCCTGCATCGGGGCCGCGAGCACCTCGGTGCCGGCCCCGCCGAGCCCGCCAAGCCGCGCGGGCGCCGCCGGCTTGGGTGGGCGGACCGTCGCATCGAGCGTCTCGCGGGCCACGACGCCGAAGCGCTTGCCGTCGATCTCGACGTCGAAGCGCCGCTGTGCGATCTCGGGCTCGCCGGGGCGAGGCCCGGGGGGGACGGGCCGCTCGAGGACCGAGAGGTCCATATCGTGCTCGACCGTTCCGGTGTGATAGTCGCCGCGCACGAAGCGTCGATCGCTCAGCATCAGACGATGCCACGGGATCGTCGTGTGGACGCCCTCGATCGTGTACTCGTCGAGCGCGCGCAACATGCGGCGCCGCGCCTCCTCGCGGTTGGCTCCGTAGGCGATGAGCTTGGCGATGAGCGGGTCGTAGGCCTGCGAGATCGTCGCTCCGGCCCCGGTCCCCGAGTCGACGCGCACACCGGGGCCGGCCGGCTCGAGGTACTCGCCGATCGTGCCGGGAGTGGGCATGAACCTCTTGGCCGCGTCTTCGGCGTTGACGCGGCACTCGATCGCGTGCCCCCTCAGCTCGATGTCGTGCTGTGAGAACTCGAGCGGTTCCCCGGCGGCGACGAGCAGCTGCGCCTTGACGAGGTCGATGCCGGTCACGAGCTCGGTGACGGGGTGCTCCACCTGGAGGCGCGTGTTCATCTCGAGGAAGTAGAAGGTGGTGCCGTCGGCCTCGAGCAGGAACTCACAGGTCCCGGCGTTGCGGTAGCCCACCTGCTTGGAGACCTTGGCCGCCGCCTCCATGATCGCCTCGCGCACCGTCGCGGCCAGGGCCGGCGAGGGCGATTCCTCGACGAGCTTCTGATGGCGCCGCTGGAGCGAGCAATCACGCTCGGGAAACGCCAGGATCGCTCCGGTGGCGTCGCCGAGGACCTGGACCTCGATGTGGCGCGGCCGCTCGAGGTAACGCTCGAGGTAGACGGCGGAGGAGGCGAAGTAGGCCTGGGCCTCGCGCGCCGCGCCGGTCAGCGCGTCGTCGATCTCGGCGACGTCGGCCACCAACCGGAAGCCCTTGCCCCCTCCGCCGGCCGACGCCTTGATCGCAAGAGGAAAGCCGTGCTCTGCGGCGAAGGTGTTCACCTCCTGGGCGCTCGTGACCGGCTCGGACGTGCCCGGCACCGTCGCGACGCCCGCGTCTGCGGCGGCGCGCCGAGCGGCCGTCTTGTCTCCCATCGCGGCGATGATCCCGGGATCGGGACCGACCCACGCCAGCCCCGCGTCGATCACCGCCCGCGCGAAGGCGGCGTTCTCCGCCAGGAACCCATAGCCGGGATGGACCGCCTCTGCGCCGGAGCGGCGCGCCGCATCGAGCACGCCTGCGATGTTGAGGTACGAGTCCGACGGCGCGCCGCCTCCGAGGTTGTAGGCCTCATCTGCGAGGCGCACGTGGAGCGCCTCGGCGTCGAGGTCGGAATAGACGGCCACCGGGGAGATGTCGAGATCGCGACACGCCCGCATGACTCGGACGGCGATCTCCCCCCGGTTGGCCACGAGCACCTTCGCGAACACGGTCCATATCCTACGGGCGCCGGGACGGCGCGCCGGGTGGCCGTTACGGCTCGAGCAGAGGCCGCAGGTCGCCGGCCACGAGCTCTTCGAGGTAGGGCGTGACGCCCCAGGTCTCCTTGAGGGCCACGTAGTCGGCGGCCGAGGACGCGGCAGGCGCGGCACCCGTTCTGACGGCTCGCAGCATGAGGTTGCGGTCGGTGTGCTCGGGCGTTACGAACTCGAGGACCTCCGCTCGATACCCGAGGAGCTGCAGGAGCGCGGCGCGGAAGGTGTCGGTGAGCACGTCTCCGAGCCGCTCGCGCAAGATCCCGTGCCGGAACAGAAGCGAGAGCTCGGGCGCCGCTCGCCCCGCTCGGAGCTGCTCCTGGAGGTGATGGTGGCAGCACGGCGAGCTGAGCACGAACCGGGCGCGCCAGCGCACCGCCTGAGCGAGGGCGTCGTCGCTTGCGGTGTCGCATGCGTGCAGCGCCAGGACCACGTCGGGCGGGTCGGCGGGGTCGAGATCGCCGATGAGCTGGTTGCGGAACTCGATGCGGTCCCATCCGAGGCGCTCGGCGAGCGCGCGGTTGCGCCGGATCGAGTCCTCGCTGGAGTCGACGCCGACGACGGAGGCGGGCACACCGACGACGTTGTTGAGGAAGTGATAGGCGGCGAACGTGAGGTGGGCGCGCCCGCAGCCGAGGTCGACGACGCGCAGCGGTCCCGCCTCTTCCCCCTCCAGCGTCTCGTGGAGGATCCTCAGGAACTCGTTGACCTGCCGGAACTTGCGCTGCCGGTCGGCGCGCACGTCCCCGCGGGCGGTGGTGATGCCCACCGCGCGCAGGTAGGGGTCCGATGCAGAGGCGGGCAGGAGACGGCACTTGGGTCTGTCGTGGTCGAGCGCCGCAGCGGGACGCGCCGTCGGCGTGCGGTGCACCGTGGCCGCCCCCCGACGCGCTATCCGGACGTCGATCGTCTCGTGCTCCGTCTCGACATGGAGGTCGCTGAATCCCGACTCCAGCAGCGCGCGCAAGCTCTCGAGCGCGGGGCCGAGATCGAGGTTCTCGGTGAAGGTCTTCGTTCCGTCGAACATCACCACCTGGGTGCGGCGCTCGCCCTTGACGACGACCGGGCGAGCGGTCACCCGCTTCCACTCGGGGGCGTGTCCTCGTCGGCGCCCGGACAGCACCGCGCGTACGAAACCGTCGCCGGACACGGCGCGCGTTAGAAGCTCGCGCCGGTCGGGCTCGTCGGTGGGGACCCGGCTCACGACCTTGCTGCGCCCTGCGCATCCGAAGGGATCTTCATCGCCCTCGAGGGTAAGGCGCGCTTGAGGCTCACGGGATCGGGGGGCGATACTCCGTCCATGGAGCCGCCGTCCAACTCCCCGGGTACGGAGAGGTCGTGAGCTCCCACCTCGACCCCCGTCCCGACATGCGCGCCGACCTGACGGCCGCGGCCATCGCGGCGGCGACCTCGGGCCGCCTGGGGGCCCCGCTGCGGACCTTCGCCGAGATCGGCTCGACGAGCACGGAGGCGCTGGAGTGGGCCGACGAAGGGGCGCCCGAGGGAGCGCTCGTCGTCGCCGACCACCAGACGGCCGGGCGGGGCCGCCGGGGCCGGGGATGGTTGTCCGAGCCGGGCCGGGCGCTGCAGTTCTCGCTCGTGCTCCGTCCCCGCCTCCCCGTCGAGCGGGCCGGATTGGTCACGACGTGTCTCGGGGTCGCCGTCGCCGAGGCGCTGGAGGCTTGCCACGGGCTCGACGCACTGATCAAGTGGCCCAACGACGTCGACGTCGGCGGCCGCAAGGTCGCCGGCATCCTCGTCGAGAGCCGCGTTGCGAACGGGATCGTCGCGTCGGCGGTCGCCGGCGTGGGGATCAACGTTGGATGGCGCTGCGACGAGGTCCCGGAGGAGATCGCCGCGCGCGCATCGAGCGTTCGCTGTGAGCTGGAGCGGCTGGGGCGCGCGCCGGAGGTCGGCCGAGCCGAGCTTCTCGGGGGGGTGCTGGCCCGCCTCGAGCCGCTCCTGGACGCGATCGGGGCCGACGCCGGCGCCTCCGACGTCGTGCGGCGAGCGACGGCGCGCTCGGAGGTCGTCGGGCGCGCGGTCAGGGTGCGCCTCGCCTCCGGGGCCGCGCTCGAGGGCGTCGCCCTGGGGCTTCTCGAGACGGGATCGCTGGAGCTCGACGTGGGCGGGACCGCGCTCCGCATCGAGGTAGGCGAGATCGAGCGCGTGCGGCTCGGGTGACGGCGCGCCGGAGGCCCACGCGCCGGAGGCCCACGCGCCGGAGGCCGACGCGCCGGAGGCCGACGCGCGCCGAGGTCGCTGCGGCTCACGGCCGCAGGGTCCCCGACGTCATCGCTGCGGACCTCGCGGTGTTGTTCTGCGGCATCAATCCGGGCCTCTACTCCGGCGCGGTCGGACACCACTTCGCGCGCCCCGGCAACCGCTTCTGGCCGACGCTGCACGCCTCCGGCTTCACGCCGCGGCTCCTGTCGGCGTTCGAGGAGCGGGAGCTGCTGGACCACTGCCTCGGGATCACCAATCTCGTCACGAGGGCGACGGCGACGGCGGACGAGCTGGGCCCCGACGAGCTGCGCCGGGGCGGACGCGCGCTCGCCCGCAAGGCGGGACGTTTCTGCCCTCGCTTCGTCGCCTTCCTCGGCCTCGGGGCGTTCCGCACCGCCTTCGGCGTCCCAGGAGCGGTCTCCGGGCCGCAGGAAACGACCATCGGGACGGCCCGCGTGTGGCTGCTCCCGAACCCGAGCGGGCTCAACGCGCACTACCAGGTCCCCGACCTGGCCCTGGAGTTCGGCGCCCTGCGCGCGGCACTGGGGGAGCGATCGTGAGTCAGCGGGAGTGATGCCGACCTGGATCGTGGCGAGGAAGCGATTCGGATCCTCGCCGAGATGGGCAGGCAACCCTTCCGCGCGCGCTCCTCTGCGCCAGCCGGGAAGGTTGGCCCCTGCCGGAGCGAGACGGGCGCGATCTCGCCGCCCGCCAGAGCGGCATCTCCGCGCTTTTCACGGCGCGATGTGTAACGGTGGAGAAGATATGAGGCTGTTTCCCGACATGAGGCGCCGACTCAGATCGTGCGCGGCCGTGGCCGTGGCCGCCGTGGCGGCAACCGCCGCGCCGGCCGGCGCGGCCGCGTCCCTGACCACGATCACGGGGCCGTGCGGGGGCTCGAGCGATCCCACCCTGTTCCCCAACAACCGGCGGATGGTCGTGACCGAGGGCGGCCGGCGGATCGCTCTGTTCGACCCCCACGGCAAGGGCCAGCAACTCGTGTGGCGCGACGAGGGCGAGGACGAGTGGCGGCCGGACGAAGACGAGCGCGGCGCCGGAACGAGCTGGTTCTTCGCCGACGACGAGAAGAACGACCGCCCCGCATCCATAGCGCTGGCGCGCGACTCGAACGGCAGGCAGCACGCATGGGTCGTTACGAGCGGATATGGGTTCGAGCGGCTCGGCGCGGTCAAGCTCCTGAGGGTGAGCAACCTCGATGCTCCGTCTGGGCCGACGCTCGGGCGAGAGAAGGTGGTGCAGGCGCCGGGGCGCGGCAATGCCCGGGCCGATCTTGCGTTCGAGAGAGTCCGGGGCTTGACGCGTGGGGTCTTGGTGTGGCTGCAGCGCACGGGCGACAACTCCTACGACCTCGTGACGAGATGGTTCACCAACCTGGACACCGACAACCCCAAGCTTCACCACCGCAGCGTTCTGTACACGAGCGGCGGTCCCAACACGACCGCGACCTTCGTGCCCAGCGGCAAGGGCATGAGGGTCATCGCGCGCGCCGGCCGGCTGAAGGTCTTCAGGCATGGCCGCCGCAAGCCGCTGAAACGATGGAAGAGGGGCACGGCGACGGTGAAGATGCCCGGGCAGTCGAGGCCGAGCGCGGTCAAGCTCCGTTCCGGCGCGCTGCTCGCCACCTTCGAGAGCAACGTCGTGGATCACGTCGTCAAGGTCTTGAGGTTCTCCCGCAAGGGCAACGGGGTCACCACGCTGCTGACGACGACGACGGGCTACGCGCAGCCGTCGCTCGCGAGCGACGGAGTAACCGCATGGGTGGTCATGGTGCGCTACGGAGTCGAGCGAGCGGTCGTTTCGCGCAGCCGCTCCCCGGGCTCGGCATGGAGCGACGACAACGTGGAGATCGGACCGAGCCCGGACGGCGACTACGCGTGGCCCAACACCGTGCGACACGTCGACGGCGCGCTGCGCTTCGTGGTGGATGGACAGCGCTGTGACACCTCGACCCAGGCGAACGCGGTTCTGGCCTACGAACGCACGCTCTAGCCTCCCTGCACAGTGGGTGGCAGATCCCGTGTAACGGCAACCAGACATCCACTCGAGCCCACTCGAGGGTGCCGGGCCCCGACGATTAGGATGGGCGCCACGCCCGATCGTTCGACGGAAGGTTCCGAGATGCAGTTGTCGTACCTCTCCCACCTCGCCTGAGTGGCCGAACAGGTCGAGAGGCTGCGGGTCGCGCAGCTCAGGAGAGAGGGGACCCGCTCGGCGCGTCGGCGGTCCCGGCGCCGTGCGGAGTCGCGTTCCGCCACGTCGACCGGCGTACCAGAGGGATGGGCAGTCGTCTTCCAGTCGAGGCGATGACGGGCGAACGCCGGAGCGCGCCCGGTCTTCAGGAAGAGGAAGAGCGAGCCCGCCGAGCCGGTCTCGGGGAAGAGGTTGCGGAGGCGAGCGAGCGAGCCCGGCGGGGCGGCGCGCCGAAGTACCACGAGAGGCTCGCGCAGCAGGGGAAGCTGTTCGCGCGTGAGCGCCTCGCCCTGCTCCTCGACGACGCCGACGGGTTCGTCGAGGACGGTCTGCTGGTCAATGCGCTCGCAGGTGATCTGCCCGCAGACGGCGTCGTCACCGGGGTCGGAACCATCGCCGGCCGCCGGGTTGCGGTCATGGCCAACGACTCGACGGTCAAGGCGGGCTCGTGGGGCGCTCGCACGGTCGAGAAGATCATCAGGATCATCGAGCGCGCGCGGCGCCACGAGCATCCCCTCGTCTATCTCGTCGACTCGGCGGGCGCGCGCATCACCGATCAGGTGGATCTCTTTCCCGGGCGGCGCGGCGCGGGCAAGATCTTCTACAACCAGGTGCAGGCCTCCGGCCGCATCCCGCAGATCTGCTGCCTCTTCGGCCCGTCGGCCGCGGGCGGCGCGTACATCCCCGCCTTCTGCGACGTCGTCTTCATGGTCGAGGGCAACGCGTCGATGTACCTCGGATCGCCGCGCATGGCGGAGGAGGTGATCGGCGAGAAGGTCACGCTGGAGGACATGGGCGGCGCGCGCATGCATTGTGAGGTGTCCGGCTGCGGCGACCTGCTCGTGGCCGACGACAAGGCCGCCATAGAAGCGGCGCGCGGCTATCTCGGCTACTTCGGACAGAGCTACCGGGACGCCGCGCCGGTCGTCGATGCCCGGCCCCCGGCCTACGGCGGTTCGCTCGCGTCGCTCGTCCCGGAGGCCGAGAGCGTTGCCTTCGACATGTATGCGCTGGTCGCCGGCATCGTCGACGAGGAGTCGCTGTTCGAGATCAAGCCGGACTTCGCGCCCGAGATCATCACCGGCCTCGCGCGCGTCGAGGGCAGGGCGGTGGGACTCGTCGCCAACCAGCCCTCCGCGAAGGGTGGCGTGCTGTTCGTGGACTCGGCCGACAAGGCGGCCCGCTTCGTATGGCTCTGCGACGCATTCAACATCCCGCTCGTGTTCCTGTCCGACGTGCCGGGCTTCATGATCGGCACGGCCGTCGAACGACAGGGCATCATCCGTCACGGCGCCAAGATGATCACCGCAGTGTCCGAGGCGACCGTGCCGAAGCTCTGTGTGATCGTGCGCAAGGCCTACGGAGCGGGCCTCTACGCGATGGCGGGGCCCGGCTTCGAGCCCGACGCGACGATCGCTCTTCCGACTGCTCGCATCGCAGTCATGGGGCCGGAACCCGCGGTGAACGCCGTCTACTTCAACAGGATCAAGGCGATCGACGATGCCGCAGAGCGCGCCGCGTTCGTTGCCGCCCGACGTGGCGAGTACGAGGCCGACATCGACATCGCGCATCTTGCGTCCGAGAACGTCATCGACGCGGTCATCCAGCCGGACGCCTTGCGCCGGGAGATTGTGCGACGGCTCGCTCAGGCGAGCCGCAAGGACCGGCACTTCTCGGATCGCCGGCACGGGGTCCCGCCGGTGTGAGCGAGCCGCGCTTCGTCTCGCTCGAGCGCGACGAGCGGATCGCGCTCGTGACGCTGAGGCGTCCGGAGGCGCTCAACGCGATCTCCGGTGCGGTGGCCGACGAGCTCGCCGGCGTCTTCGGCTCGGTGGCTCGAGACGAGGATGTCTGGGTCGTGGTGGTGACCGCTTCAGGCGAGAGGGCCTTTTGTGTCGGCGCTGACCTCAAGGAGCGGGCCTCGTTCTCGCGCGCGGACTTCCACGGGAACCGAGGGCAGATACGCTCCATGTTCGCTGCGCTGCGGGCGGTGCCTCAACCGACGATCGCATCGATCTTCGGCTTCGCCTTCGGCGGCGGCTTCGAGCTCGCGCTGACATGCGACATCGTCCTAGCGGCCGACGACCTAGAGGTGGGCCTGACCGAGACGCGCGTCGGGCTCGTACCGGCCGGAGGAGGAACCCAACTGCTGGCGCGCCGAGTGGGGCCGTCGCGCGCGAAGGAGCTGGTCTTCACCGGCAGGCGCCTGGGGGCGCAAGAAGCCGCCGAGCTCGGGCTCGTGGAGAGGATCGTTCCGCGCGCAGACCTTGACGCCGCCACGAAGTCGCTCGCGCGCGACATCTGTGCGTCGTCGCCGGTCGCCGTGCGCGCCGCCAAGGCCGCGATCGACGAGTCCTGGGGCCGGCCGCTCGAGGACGGCATGGCCGTCGAGCACGGCGAGTGGAGCATCGTGGTCGAGAGCGCCGATCGCGCCGAGGGCATCGCAGCCTTCAACGCCAAGCGAGATGCGCGCTGGAGCAACCGATGAGATACCCACGGACCGTGCGCATCCGAGAGGTCGGACCGCGCGATGGCATCCAGGGCGAGCGCGTACAGGTTCCGACGGAGAAGAAGATCGAGCTCATCGATGCCCTCAGCGCCGCCGGCCTGTCCTCTATCGAGGCGGCGGCGTTCGTGTCGCCCGCGGCCGTGCCGCAGATGGCCGACGCGTTGCAGGTCTTCCAAGGGATCGCACGGCGCGCCGGTGTCGTGTACTCGGCGCTGGTCCCGAACAGGCGTGGCGCCGAGATGGCCGTGGACGCGGGTGCGGATTCTCTGCAGGTCTTCGTGGCCGCAACCGACTCCTACAACCTTCGCAACGTGCGCAGGACCGTGCGCGAGTCGATGACCAGCGTGGCCGACGTTGCATCCGTCGCCCGGGCCGCGGAGGTTCCGCTCGAGGCAACGATCTCCACCGCCTTCGGCTGCCCCTACGAGGGGGACGTGCCGCCGGCGCGCGTCGTCGAGGTGTCGCGCTGGGTGCTGGAGGAGGGCGTCTCGACGATCTCCTACGGAGACACGACGGGGATGGGAACTCCCCGACGCGTCGCGGATGTGCTCGACGCGCTGCGCGCCGAGCTTCCGGAGGTCATCCCGAACATGCACTTCCACGACACGCGCGGGACCGGGCTGGCGAACGTCTTGCTCGCCCTCGAGCTCGGCGTCGAGTACTTCGACGCGTCGATCGGCGGGATGGGTGGGAGTCCCTTCGCCTCGGGCGCGACGGGCAACATCGCCACCGAGGACCTCATCCACATGCTCGAGGACATGGGCGTCTCGACCGGCGTCGATCTCGATCTCCTCCTCGATGCGGCGGCCGTCGCTCAACGCCTCATCGGAGGCGAGCTGCCGAGCAAGCTGCTCAAGGCCGGTCCTCGCCGGAGCGCGCTCGGCCCGGTCGCGCGCGCCGACTGAAACACTCGTGTTCGACAGGGTCTTGATCGCCAATCGCGGCGAGATCGCCGTGCGGATCGCGCGCACGCTTCGGGAGCTCGGCGTGGATTCGGTCGCGGTCTACTCGGACGTCGACGCCCGCTCTCGCCACGCGGCGAGCGCCGACGAGGCGATCCATCTCCCCGGCGTCGCTCCGGCGCAGACCTACATGAACGTCGAAGCGCTGCTCGATGCCGCCCACAGCTCCGGCGCCGACGCGATCCATCCCGGCTACGGGTTCCTGTCCGAGAACGCGGACTTCGCCGCGGCCGTCGGGGACGCGGGTCTCGTCTGGATCGGCCCGCCGCCGGAGGCGACGCGCGCGATGGGGGACAAGATCCGGGCCCGCTCGATCGCACGCTCCGCCGGGGTGCCGGTCGTCCCCGGCCTGTGGCATGCGATCGAGGACGCCTGCGAGATCGTCGAGTTCGGTCACCGGCACGGATACCCCCTCGCGCTCAAGGCCGCGGGGGGTGGAGGGGGGCGCGGGCTGCGCATCGCGCGGAGCGCCGCAGACGTTGAGGGTGCCTGGGCTTCGGCGCGCCGGGAGGCCCAGAGCTACTTCGGCTCGGACGAGGTCTATGTCGAGCGCTATCTCGAGTCTCCCAAGCACCTCGAGGTCCAGCTCCTCGCGCCGCGCCCCGACGACGCCCTGTGGCTCGGCGTCCGGGACTGCTCCTTACAGCGCCGCCATCAGAAGATCGTCGAGGAGACGCCGCCCGCTCGACCGGCGCCCCTGGAGGAGATGGGCCGGGCCGCGGTGACCCTCGCCAAGGCGTGCGGCTACGTCAACGCCGGTACCGTCGAGATGCTGGTCGACCGCGCCGGCGACTTCTATCTCCTCGAGGTCAACGCCCGCCTCCAGGTGGAGCACACGGTCACCGAGGAGGTGCTGGGCCTCGACCTCGTCGCGTGCCAGCTCCGGATCGCCTCCGGCGAGCCCCTCGGCCTCACGCAGAGCGACATCGTCGAGCACGGCCACGCCATCGAGTGCCGCATCAACGCGGAGGATCCCGCACGGGGCTTTGCTCCAACCCCCGGAGTGATCCATCGCTTCACCGCCCCAGAGGGCTTGGGTGTGCGCGTCGACTCCGGCTACTCGTCGGGCGACGAGGTGCCGCAGGCCTACGACTCGCTGATCGCCAAGGTCATCGCCTGGGGACCGACGCGCGAGGGGGCCCGCCGTCGCATGCTGCGGGCGCTCGACGAGATGGCCGTAGAGGGCATCGCGACGACGATCTCCGCACTGCGCATCGTTCTCGGATCCGATGAGTTCCGATCGGGGACGCACTCGACGACGACGCTCGAGTCTGATCTGCGCGCGTCCCTCGAGGAGCTTGCGCCGCGCGCGACGACTGCCGACGTCCTGCTCGTCGAGGGCGCAGAGGTCAGGTTGTGGAGCCCCGCGATGTCCGCCTCGGCGTCTGCCGCACGCGCCGGCGGGTCCTTGGGTTACCTGGTCGCGCCCATGCAGGGAACGATCCTCGAGGTGCTGGTCGGTCCCGGCGACGAGGTCGAGGCGGGACAGCCGATCGTTGTGCTCGAGGCGATGAAGATGGAGACGACGCTGGTCGCGCCGATCGCCGGCATGATCGTGGCGCTCGACGCCGCCGCCGGTGCCACGACCGCAGCGGGACGAGTGCTCGCGCGCATCGGCTGACGGACCCTTCAATCGCGGTGGTGGAGGTCATCTGGTCGGTCCCGAGCGGGTCCCCAGGTGCGTCGCCGGGCGCGCGGGCGGGCGGTTTGCGGGACCTTTCTCCTGTGCCGCCGCTACGCGGTGGTGGTGGAGGTCATCTGGTCGGTCCGAGCGAATCCCGGGCGCGGTCGGCGCGCCCGGGATCTCGGGTCCTGCGGCTCCTAGTGCCGCACCACTCCGCAGGCGAAGCGACTTCCGGCGTCGCCCGTGGCGAGGGTCAGCGAATCGGGCCCGAAGACATCCTCGAGGTGCGAGTGGTACCGCTCTTCTCCGGTGGTGGTCGTTGCGGGGATATTGGCGTAGTTGTCTCGACCCGCGTGGATGATGACGGCACTGCCGTCGTCGTCGAACAGGTCGGTGATCTCGAAGCGGTCGGTGCTGAAGCGCGCCCGGGCTGTGCCGTCCGAGTTCACGAGCAGAACCGGGAAGTCGCCTGCGTGCTCTCCGTGAGTGGTGTCCTCGGGGTTGAAGTGGCCGCCTGCAGAGAGGAACGGCACGACCGCCCCGGTCGCCGGATCGACCGCGCCGGGATCGCAGACGCCCGTCTGGTGGACGTGGAAGCCGTGGAACTCGCCTGCCGGCTCGATCTTCTCGGCGCGCGCCGATACCTTCACCTTGGCGTGGTCGCCGTACAGCTTGACCACCGCGACCGGTCTGCCGTTCACGTCTCGGAGGCGTGCAACGGCCTGCGGACCCCTGCCGTGCGACGTAGCCGCCGACATGGCAGCCGAGGTGAGTCCGATCACCGCAAGTACCGCAACAAGCGAGCCCAGTCGTTTCGCCACGGTTCCCTCCTTCAGAGTCCCCACTCGATCCCCTCCTTCGGTCCCCCACTCGATTGGTGGGTTTTTCCATCCTATCCTGTGCACGCGCGACGCCCGATGGCAAGGGGAACTTCGCGTCCCGGCCGGAGCCGCCTCTTCGTCGCTGCGATGGGCCTCGCCGGGGCCTGTCATCCACCGGCCGCCACCTCGTCGAGTCGCGTCACGAGCGGCGGCACGTCGAGCGGAGCGTCACCACGTTGCGCGGCGGCCACAAGCGCCGCGATCGCATCGAGGCCTTGATGGATCGCGTCGAACACCGCCGCATCGGGCGGTCGCCCGCGGTCCCCCATGCGGGTGAAGATGGTCTCGAGCCGGTGGGCCACCTCTCTGACCGGTTGCATCCCGACGGCCGCCGCTGCGCCCTTGAGGTTGTGCGCGTGCCTCGTCACCTCTTCGAGGGCGGGCTCCTGACCCCGGAGATCGGAGGCGTTCTCGATCTCCACCACACACTGATTCAACGACGCGAGCCTCTCCGTGGGTCTCCGACGTGAAGAGACCGAAGAGCTCGCGCCTGAGGTCGTCGAGGCGATCTTCGGCCACGCGGCCTACACCCGGTGGTGCTCTGTCGGGGCACGCAGACAGGACACGAGGGGGTTGTCGTCGGCGGACATCTCGGACCCGTTTCGCATCACCAAGCGGTGGCGAGGGATCTTCCGTGGGCGTCTCTCGTGCACCTCAGGCGGGTGCGGAGCGCCTGCGTGGGGCTGTCCTCTGCGACCAGGATCTTCAGCGTGCGTCTCCTCGAACGTTGGCCCCCGGCGCTCGCCGGCGCCGCCGGGCTGGGCAACTTTCAACTAGTCACTCGGCGCGCCCGCGCCCCCTCTTTACGCCTCTCTCCAGGATTTCCTACTCAATCCGGGTGGTCCTGCGTCCGAAAAGCGAGATATGAGGGTTTCAGCCGCCCGGCGGTCTCTCGTATCGGCGGTCGGGCACGGTCCCCGACTGCTGGCGCTCGCCACGGTCGCGTGCGTCCTGGTGGCGGGCGCGATCACGCTGAAGGGCGACATCTTCGGCGATCCGGTCCCGGTGGGGGGCGGCAAGGACTCGAAGTGCTGGCGCTCCAAGAAGACGGAGCGCGGCTTCGCCAAGAAGATGAACAAGGCGCGACGGCGTTCCGGTCGGCGCAAGATGAGCCTCGATCCCGAGCTCTCGAAAGTGGCGCGCGTGCACACGCGCGAGATGGTGAGGAAGAACACGCTCTACCACACCGCCTCCAACGCGCTGCGTACCCGCGTCGTGGGATGGAACACCCTCGGCGAGAACGTCGGCGTCGGCAACACCGTCCGCTCGTTGCACAAAGCCTTCATGAACTCGGCCTCGCACCGCCACAACATCCTCTATTCGACGTTCAAGCACAGCGGCATCGGGGTCAAGAAGGCACACGGCCGTATGTGGGTCACGGTCGTCTTCGAGGCGACCAAGAACCCCAACACGCGGCTCAAGATGCCGCGCTGTTGACGGGGATCCCTAAGCGTCTCCCTGCAGCTCTGCGGCCTCGGGGTGGTCGGCGCGATCTATCGCCGCGAACTCCTCTCTCAAGGACTGCACCGCGCTCTCATCGTCGGGATAGCTCAGGGCCAGTCGCCCGATGACGTCTGGTGCGACCGCCGCTCCACGCTGACTGAGGTAACCGGCCACCCGGTCGGCGAAACGGTCGGCGAAGATGCGCGCTCCTTCGCCCCCCGTCTCGGGCAGCACGACCGCCAGCCTGTGCCGCTGCGCGTCGCTGCCGTGCACCGCGCGGTCGACCGTGCGTACGCTGTCGCCGACCAGCCGTCCCAGCTGGCGAAGCGTTCCGGTCCTTTGGCGGCGCGCCAGGTGATCCATCGCCGCGGCGGGGATGTCTGCGACGGCCACCGAGAAGATGGTGCGATAGCGGCGAGAGCGCGACATCTCGAGATCCGTGTCCTGCACGAAGAAGCGGGCGTTGTAGAGGCCGGTCTCGTCGTCGATCTGATCGTAGAGCTCGAGCTTCTCCAGCGCCCCCTCGAGGCTCTGCGTCGCCCAACCGCCGATCGCTCCGAACGCCACATAGGCTGCGGCGCGCGACAGGATGAGCCCCACGAAGCGATCGACGCCGACGGCCTGGATCGCCGGGTATCGAAGTGATGCGTAGCCGAGTGCGGCAACTATCCCTGCGACGATCCCGCCCTGAACCTTCCAGAACACGAAGGCGACGAACACGACCATGAAGAACAACGTTCCGAGCACCTCGACCGCGTCGACGCGCCGGACGTACATGATGCCCGCGGTGAGGAGGAGAACGCCGACGCCCAGCGCCAGCAGAAGCCGCCGAGCCCGCGCATAACCGATGTCCTGCAGGTTGGTCATCATCCGCTCAGCCATGCACACAGGTTACGCGCAACATGCCGTCGGCATGCGGCTTTGTCCGAGGAGGAAAAAGCTGGTCGCACGCGTCGGATAGGTCTCCGTTGGTCTTTGACTGGTGCCCTCGCGCCCATGACACTGTCTGCATGCCCTCGATCTTGCGCTCGCGTCTGGCTCTGTTCGCTCTGCTCGGTGCGTTCCTTATCCCGATCGGGATGTCGTCGCTGAGGGGATTGACACACGTGTTGACGTGCCGGGAGCAGGTCCGGACACCGTTCACGCTCGTGATACCCGAGAGCGGCACTGCGGAAGCGGTGACCTCCACGCGCATCACGCGCGACGAGGCCAAGATCTGCGGTGGTCTCGCGCTCGATCTCGGGACGCGTCTACAGAGCCCGCGCCGGCTCGCCATGGTCGTTCCCATCACGAACGAGAGCCCCTACCTGTGGCGCGGGACCGTGCAGCTGATCCTCGACGGGACCGCTATCCCGGTTGACATCGGGCGAGTGCCCGCCGGTGAGACCGCCTCCGACACGGTGGCGTTCGACCTCGAGACAGGGTCCCACGAGGTGTCGGGGTCGCTACTCATAGGGCCCTGAGCGGTCGGCCGCCTCAAGTCGCGTCCTGAGCGGCCGAAGGGACGACGACAACACTCCCCTGCAGGAGGCCTTTGGGTGGCTACGAACACTCGCCGCGCGCAGAAGGTGGGGCCCGCCGGCGAGGCGTCGCAGGCGGCATCACTCGAGCGATCGCTGCGAGAGAAGTCGGCCCTGGTAGAGCTCTTCCAAGCCGTCACGCGTGCGGCCAACGAAGGTTCCACCGCCGAAGAGGCGATGCAGATCTGCCTCGAGGTCGTGTGCGGCTACACGGGCTGGCCCTTGGGGCATGTCTACATCGTCACCGACGATGGTGACGCCCTACTCTCCACAGACCTGTGGCATGTCGATGAGGACGACGTCTCGTTAGCGTTCAAGCGCCCTACCGGCGCGCTCGCTCTGCGTGCGGGCGTGGGGCTTCCGGGGCGCGTGCTCGCCACGGGGAAGCCCGCGTGGATCACCGATCTGCGCACCGATCCCAACTTCCCCCGCGCCCACCTCGCAGAGGAGCTGAACCTCGCCAGCGGGATGGCCTTCCCCGCCGTCGCGGGCGGTCGCGTCGTCGCAGTACTCGAGTTCTTCGCGCGCGTGCCCGTGGAGCCCGACGACGCGCTCGTCAACGCGATGACCTACATCGGCTCGCAGTTCGGGCGCGTGGTCGAGCGCAAGCGCGCCGAGGAGGCTCTCCGCAACAGCGAGGCGCTCAAGGCGGCGATCCTGGAGTCCGCGCTGGACTGCATCATCACTTCGGATCATCACGGTCGCATCGTGGATTTCAACCCAGCCGCGGAGAGGACCTTCGGCTGCGCCCGCGATGAGGTCGTCGGCAAAGAGCTCGCCGAGACGATCGTCCCGCCGGCGCTGCGGGAGCGTCACCGGAAGGGCATCGCGCACTACCTCACGACGGGAGAGGGCCCCGTCCTCAACCGCCGCATCGAGGTGACCGCGCTGCGAGCCGATCGAACGGAGTTCCCGATCGAGCTCGCGATCCATGCGATCCACCTCCAGGGCCTGCCCGTGTTCACCGCGTACCTGCGCGACATAACCGCGCGCAAGCAGCTCGAGGCGCGCCTCGAGCACAAGGCGTACCACGATGGGCTGACCGATCTTGCCAACCGGACGCTCTTCCTCGACCGCGTGGAGCACGCGCTCGCTCGTTCGGACCGTCGCAAGGAGCGGCACTCGGTCATCTATTTCGACCTCGACAACTTCAAGGAGGTCAACGACGACCTCGGTCACGCCGCGGGGGACGAGCTCCTCGTGCAGGTGGCGGGCCGGCTGCAGGGACGTCTGCGCCCGGGCGACACGGTGGCGCGCCTCGGAGGTGATGAGTTCGCGGTGCTGCTCGAGGACACGGACGATACGGGAGCAGAGATCGTTGCGCGCCGAGTGATGGACGGCTTGCAGGCGCCGCTCGAGGTCGAGAACCGGACGATCACCGTCCACGCGAGCGCCGGGATAGCGTGCGGCGCTTCGGGCATCACGCCGGCAGACGAGCTCCTGCGGCGCGCCGACGAGGCCATGTACGTTGCCAAGAGCGACGGCAAGCGCTGTTACGCGATCTCCGACGGCTGCTCGAGCGAAGGGTGATCGAGCCCGCCCGCGAAGAGATGCCCTAGGCTCACCGGCGTGGACCTCGATCTTTCGCAGGAGCAACAGGACTTCGTGGCGACCATGCGTGCATTCGTCGACGACGTCATACGCCCCAATGCCGAGCGCTGGGACCTCGAGCACGAGCTCCCGATGGATGCGGTCAAGCAGATGGGAGAGCTGGGCCTGTTCGGGCTTCCGTTCCCCGAGGAGTACGGGGGTTCGGGCGCCGACTTCCTCACGCTGTGCCTTGCCATAGAGGAGATAGCCCGCGTCGACTCGTCGCTCGCGATCACGCTCGAGGCCGCAGTTGGGCTCGGAGCGATGCCGGTGTATCGCTTCGGCTCCGAGGAGCAGAGACGGCGCTTGCTGCCGCCGCTGGCGGCGGGCGACGCGCTGGCCGGCTTCGGTCTGACGGAACCGGGCGGAGGCTCCGACGCGGGAGCGACGCGAACGACGGCGCGCCTCGACGGAGACGAGTGGGTGATCGATGGTTCGAAGTCGTTCATCACGAACTCAGGGACCGCCATCACGGCGTTCGTGACGGTGACGGCCGTGACCGGAGAGAGCAACGGCGGCAAGGAGATATCGGCGATCATCGTGCCGAGCGGCACGCCGGGCTTCACCGTGGGCCCCGGTTATCGCAAGATGGGCTGGTGGCATTCGGACACCCGCGAGCTTGCATTCGACGGCTGTCGCGTTCCCGAGAGCAACCTCCTGGGTCAACGCGGAGAGGGCTTGAGGAACTTCCTGCAGATCCTCGACGACGGTCGCATCGCGATCGCGGCGCTCGCGGTCGGTCTTGCTCAGGGGTGCGTCGACGAAAGCCTCGAGTACGCGCATCAGCGAAGCGCTTTCGGTCGACCGATCGGCAGCTTCCAGTCCCTACAGTTCAAGATCGCAGACATGGCGATGAAGACGGAGCTTGCGCGCCACGCCTACCATCGGGCCGCATGGTTGAAGGAGAGGAGGCGCTCCTACAAGAAGGAGGCCGCGATGGCGAAGCTGTATGCATCGGAGAGCGCGGTCGATGTCGCACGCGACGCGGTCCAGATACATGGAGGTTATGGGTACATCGAGGAGTTTCCGGTGTGCCGCCATTTCCGCGACTCCAAGATCCTCGAGATCGGAGAGGGAACATCGGAGGTCATGCGCATCCTGATAGCGCGCGAGCTGGGCTTGCCGCAGGTCTGAGCGCAAACGACGTGGGGATCCCAACCGTGATCACGCTCGCCGCCGACATCGCACGCGTCGTGGCCGAGGCGCGCGCGGGGGGCCGCATGGGACTCGACACCGAGTTCATGAGGGAGAGGACCTATCGTGCGCGGCTGTGCCTCGTGCAGGTTGTCACCGATGCGTCTTTGGCCCTGATCGATCCCATGCAAGGTGCGGACCTCACGCCAGTGGCCGAAGCCATCGGCGATCCCTCGGTCGACGTCGTGGTCCACGCCGGCAAGCAGGACCTGGACATCTTCCATTCGGCCTTCGGCGTCGTGCCGGCCAACGTGTTCGACGTCCAGGTGGCTGCAGGGTTCGCGGGCTACGGTGCGTCCCTTCCACTCGGCCGCCTGATCGAGTTGCTGACGGGAGCGTCGCTCACCAAGGGCGAGTCCTACACCGACTGGTGCCGGCGGCCGCTCAGCTCGGCCCAGCTCACGTATGCGGCCGCCGACGTCCGCTACCTGTTCGCCGCTGCCGACCGGCTCGAGCAGGAGCTTGCCGCTCAGGGA
The DNA here is from genome assembly GCA_046262355.1 of Actinomycetota bacterium. Lineage (GTDB taxonomy): Bacteria > Actinomycetota > CADDZG01 > CADDZG01 > WHSQ01 > DATADD01. Next base: position 32,612 of record JBHEMX010000056.1, read on the forward strand.
CGAACGCAGTGGGTGCGCGAGGAGCTGGCCGCACTCGCGCGCAGGGACTCCTACGGTGTCGATTCGCACACCGCCTGGCGGCGGGTGGCGGGGCGCGGGGGGTTGTCTCCCACGCAGACGGCGGTGTTGAGAGAGCTCGCGGCGTGGCGCGAGGAGACGGCGGCGCGCCGCGACGTGCCGCGCGGATGGCTCTTGAAGGACCCCACGCTCGTCCAGCTCGCGCGCCGGCGCCCACGCAGCGTCGCGGACCTCAAGGCGATCCGCGGCGTCAACGCCAAAGAGGCCGAGCGTTCGGGCGCTCAGCTCCTCGCGGCGATCTCCGCCGGGTCGAGCGAGGAGCCGATCGAGCAGCACGACGAGGTCTTGCCCAGGTCGGCGCTCGTGCGGGCGCGCATGCTGTCGGGGCTGGCCGACGCCGTCGCCCGCTCGCGCTGCGAGAAGGCCGGCATCGCGACGGAGCTCGTCGCGACCAGGAGCGAGATGGAGACGATCCTCGCGGAGATCTTCGCCGGCTGCCTGAACGAGTCTCGACATCGGCTCCTGGTGGGCTGGAGGCGCGACCTGGTCGGGCGCTACCTCCTTGCACTCGCGAGAGGAGAGATCGCCGTGAGGGCGGTCGACGTTCCTCCCTACATAGAGGAGGTGCCGGTCTGATGGCAGACGAGGAGGATCGCATCGCGCTGTTCGTCGACTTCGAGAACCTCGCCATCGGGGCGAAGGATCGGGGCCAGACGCTCGACATGGGCGTGATCATGGACGCCCTCTCGGAGCGGGGGCGGGTGGTCGTCCGCCGTGCCTACGCCGACTGGAACCTCTTCTCGGAGCATCGCCAGAACCTTCTCGGCCAGCGCATCGAGATGATCGAGGTGCCCCAGCGAACGGGGATGGTTCGCAAGAACGCCGCGGACATCAAGCTGGCGGTCGACGCGATCGAGGTCTCGTGGCAACGGGACTTCCTGACGGTGTTCGTCATCGCATCCGGCGACTCGGACTTCACGCCTCTGGTCCTCAAGCTGAGGGAGCTGAACAAGCGCGTCATCGGCGTGGGCGTCGAGGGCTCGACGTCCGAGCTGTTGCCCGGCGCGTGCGACGAGTTCCTCTTCTACGAGCGGCTCGCGGGTCAGGGATCGGGTGAGGCTTCGACGCGCAAGCGCGCCAGGGGGAGACAGAGCGGCAACGGGGGGACCCCGCCGACGGACGTCGCCGACGCCTCCCGGCTGGTCACGAGCACGCTGGCGGGTCTGCAGCGGTCCCTGAACGGTCCGGTTCTGTCTTCGATGATCAAGCGCGCGATCCTGCGCAAGGACCCGACCTTCTCCGAGGGCGACTTCGGCTTCCGGGCGTGGGGAGAGCTCATGCGCCACGTCGCCAACTCCGGGGCCGTCGAGCTGCGCGCCGGCTCCGCCGAGGGAGACCCGGTCGTCGACTTCTCGTCCGGTGGAGGAGGCGAGGAACGCGCCTTCGCGCTGCTGCGGGACGTCGTGGTCGACCTCGAGCACAAGGGCGGCGCGCCACCCTTGTCCGGGCTCAAGAACGAGCTTCGCAGACGTCGGCCGGATTTCTCCGAGAAGGAGTTCGGCTACGGCGGCTTCCTGCAGTTCGTCAAGGCGGCGCGCGCCAACGACTTCGTTGCGATGGAGTGGGACGAGGATGCCGAGGACTACCTGCTGTCCATCCCGTCCTGAACGGGCTCAGCGCAGCCAGGTCTTGACAATCGCCTTCGAGAAGCCCCACGCGTAGCGCAAAGTGGTCGGCTTCTTCGTGGCGCCCGAGGCTCGCCGGCGCAGTGTGATCGGCACCTCCGTCACTCTGAAGCCCTTGCGCGCCGCGTCGAGGATCACCTCTGAGACGTAGAACTGATCCTGACGCAGGTCGAGGCGCCGCAGTGCCTCTGCCGATATCGCCCGATAGCCGGTCGATGGGTCCGTGATCCGCGTGCGACCGAGCGTGCTCAGCAGCGACGCGAACAAGATCACGCCGTACCTGCGAGCCTTGGATTCGACCTCGAACGAGCCCAGCACCCGCGAGCCCTGAACCATGTCGGCGCGTCCGGACAGAATCGGTTCGACGAGACGGTCCATCTCCTTGGGATCGTGCTGCCCGTCCCCGTCGATCGTGACCACGCAGCGCGCGCCGTAGCGCAACGCCGCCTGGTACCCGAGTCGAACGGCGGCGCCGGAGCCGCGTCTCAGGTCCCGCCGGATCACGATCGCGCCGAGCCGGCGCGCCGCGGCCTCGGTTGCGTCGGTGCAGCCGTCCGCGATGACGATCGGCACGACCGGAAGCTCGCCGGCATCGGTCGGCATCTCGCCGAGGACCGCGGGAAGGTTGTCACCCTCGTTGTACGCGGGGATGACGACGGCACAGGTTCCGAGGATCGGCGGGTGCTGCTCCTCCTCGAGCCGCCTGAAGGCCATGTAGTCGACGAGGTCACCGACCTCGTTGGAGAGCTGGTCGTCGCGCACGAAGCTGCGGAACACCAGCGCGAGCGTGAACAGGTTCGAGATGACCAGGAGACCGATGATCCTGCGCTCGTCGCCGGGCTCGAAGCCGAGGGCCGACAGCAGCGGGTCGAGGAGGTCGGGCGCGACCGCCGCGATCGAGAGACCGCCGGCCACGATGAATACGGCGAGCGACTCCCCGCGCCGGAGTTGCCCGTGTCGGTAGCGAACGACGGCGAAGGCCACCAGGGCCAGAGCGATCGCCGCACCCAGCAGTCTCAGGCCCATGGCCGGAAGCTATCACCCTGGTGTGGGGCCCCGGGCGGCGCCTGCGACCGGCTCGATCGGGACCCGCCGGGCACCGATCTGGACCTGGGTACTAGAGCGAGCAGCGGGACTCTGCCTAAGATGAGCGGATCACGCGGGAAGAGAGGGCCGAACGCCGGGGTCCCAGACCCACCGGCGCCCGGGGCCTTCCCGCTATGGAGTGGGCGAAGGAGCGTGGTGGGGACTTCCGGCGGGACAGGATCTGGGGTGCAGCGCTTCAGGGAGAGCCGCATCGCGCAGGTGATGACGTCCTCGAAGATCGGCGAGCATCCGACCGCGTTGTTCACGACGGGTCTTCCGATCCTGGAGGTCGCGCTGAACGTAGAGGTGATGACCGACAACCTGCGTCCGCTGCTGTCCTTCGACGGCGCCGACAGCCCGCACGTCACCCACGCCAATCTCCTCGCCTACAAGCAGGGCAATCGCGGCATCATCCACTACGACGTTACCGGAGCCCCGCAGGAGGCCGGCGTCGTGCTCGGCAAGCTCTATCCGGATCCCGCACGAGCGGCGCGCGTCTACGGGATCATGCGATCCCTGTGGGACGACGTCTACTCGGGCTTGGATGCGCTCGAGGTCCCGCGGCCCCTCGGATGCATCCCCGAGCTCGCGATGCTCGTCTCCCTTCCGATGCCGGGCCAGCCTCTCGACGCGGCCTTGCGAGACGGCCGCGGGACCCACCTCATGGAGCTCACGGCGAGCTGGCTCCACGGTCTCCACCACTCGGCGATCCTGCCCAACAAGCGCCTGGACATCGGCACGGAGCTGGTCAATCTGCAAGCGTGGGCTGCGCTCGTGGGCCACCGCTGTCCCGCCTCGACCGAGCAGGCGCGCACGCTGGCGGGGCTGCTCGCGGAGCTCGCCGGGGGACTCCGGCTCGAGGCCCGCTCGCCGATCCACAAGGACTTCCACTACCAGCACATCTTCGTGGACGGGACGCTCGGCGTGATCGATTTCGACGAGGTCCGGCTGGGCGATCCCAACTTCGACCTGGCCCACTTCTGTGCTCACCTCTACCTGCTCGGATGCCGCACGCCCGAGGTGCCGGCGGAGGCGTTCGCCCGCCTCCAGGATGACTTCCTTGCCGCCTACGCGCGGCGGGGGGCGTGGAGGAAGGACGACCGTTTCCGGTTCTTCTACGCCTACACCGCTCTCAAGCTGGCCAAGCAGATCTGCACGACCCGCGGCGTGAGGCCTCGGCCCGACGGAGAGGAACGGACGCGGCAGGCCCGCCTGGTCCTCGACGAGGGCATCGCCGTCCTCCGAGAGGCGTCCTAGATGGATGTGCCCCCCGAGCTCTCCGACGCGATGTCGGTCGCCTACATCGTGCGCAGCTATCCGCGTTTGAGCCAGACGTTCATCCTCGGCGAGGTGCTGATGCTCGAGCGGCTCGGCGTGCGCATCCGCCTCTTCAGCCTGACCAACCCGCACGAGCCGGTGCGCCAGAAAGAGGTGGCGGACGTCAAGGCGCGCACGAGCTACCTGGAGGACGCCGTCGGGCGGGCTCCGTGGAAGATCGCGTGGGAGCAGGTCTGCGTGGCGTCGGCGACGCCACTTCGATACCTGCGCGCATTCCGCTGCGTGCTCTCCGACATCGACCACGATGCCGGATACGCGTCGTCCACGCGCTACGAGTGCTTCCTTTATGCGGTCCACCTGGCGCGCACCTTGAGGCGTGAGAGACGCGCCGGGCACGCGGATGTGGATCATCTCCATGCCCACTTCGCCCACGATCCGACGCTGGTCGCGCTTCTCACCCACCTGCTTACCGGCATCCCCTACAGCTTCACCGCACATGCGCGCGACCTCTATCAGGTGCGCCCAGCCACGCTCGTCCGGCGCGCTCATCGAGCGGTCGCCGTGATCACCTGCTGCCGGGCGAACAGCGAGTACCTCGAGGGCGCCTTGCCGCCGCACCTCGCGGCCAAGGTGCGGCTGGTTCACCACGGTGTGGACGGCCGGACGTTTCATCCCCGCCCGCGTGCAGGGCCCGCGCGCGAGCCGCTGCTGATCATGGCGGTCGGCCGGCTCGTCGAGAAGAAGGGCTTCGCCGATCTGGTAGGCGCCTGCAAGGTGCTGGCCGACGAAGGGCGAAGCTTCGACTGCGTGATCTACGGCAACGGGCCGCAGACGAGCTATCTGAGTCATCTCGTCGCGCGCCTGCATCTGCAGGATCGGGTGAGCCTTCCGGGGCCGTGCCCGAGAGACCGGCTGGTGCCGATCTATCAGCGCGCCGACATCTTTGCCCTCACTCCGTTCGTCACCCCCGAGGGGGACCGCGACGGGATCCCCAACGCGCTGCTGGAGGCGATGGCATGTGGGCTTCCGGTCGTGACCTCGGGGGCGGGAGGCATCCGGGAGCTGGTCACGGACGGCGTCAACGGCCTGATCGTCAAGTCGCGCGACGCGGAGGCCATAGCGACGACGCTGGCCGCGCTCCTCGACGACGCGCCGCTGCGTGAGCGGCTCGGGTCGGCCGCGCGCCGGACGGTCGTCGAGCGCTTCGACGCCTTCGAGCACGTCGAGGAGCTGGCTGCGTTGTTCCGTTCGGTCCGGGGGGAGCCATGTCTGCAGGTGGCGTGAGCGCTCCCGGGACGATCCAGGAGCCGGAGGCGCGCGCCCTCGACGTCGCTCTGAGCCCGTCGGAGATGGGTCCACGGCTCGTGGAGGCCCTGGGGACGGCCCTGGTCTTCACCGAAGACCATGCCCGTCCGACCCGGGCGCCCGCCTGCCAGATCCTCGATGTGAAGTATTCCCCGGGAGCTCGCTGCACGATCCTGTACCAGGTGGGACGTCACATGGTCTTGGGGACCCTGGGGTGGCGCAGCGGCTCCCAACCGCACTCGGGCGACTCCGTGACCGTGCCGGAGCTGGGCATGGAGGTGCGCGTCTTTCCCGACGATCCGGCTCTCCCCGGTCTCGCCGCTGCGCTCGACGAACGGCACATGATGGCGCTGCTCAACGACGGCCTCGCGGAGTACCGCGCAAGGGACGAGCGGGTCGTGCACGTCAGGGCCGAGCCCATCCGCTATCGCCCCGATCGGCGCTGCACCGTTCGACTCGATCTGTGGGTGCGCGGACCCGGTGGCGCCGTCGAGCGCCGGAGGATGTTCGGCAAGGTCTACCATGACCTCGACAAAGCGACCTCGGTGTTCGATGAGATGGCGACGATGGCCCGCCTGGAAGCCGTGCGCACCGGCGGCTTCTCGGTCGTGGCTCCTGCCGGATTTCTCCCGGACATCCCCATGGTGCTCCAGGAACCGGCGCGAGGGATCTCGCTCGAGAGGTTCCTCCCGGGCCCTGAGGGGAGGTTCGCAAAGCTCGATCCCCGCGGTCGTGACGGCCTCACGCGCGCAGCCGGCGCGCTCGCCGCGCTGCACGGCTCAGGGTTCGTCTCAGACCGCATTCGACCGGTGTCGAGCGAGCTCAAGAAGATGGGCCGGCGCGCCGAGTCGGTGGGGCTCGCCTCGCCGCTCGTGGCCGACGGCATGGAACGCCTCTTGGACGAGCTCTCGGCGCGCCTCGAGAGCCTCTCCGGATGGGGCGCGCGCGACACCGTGGTGCATGGAGACTGCAAGGCAAGTCAGTTCCTCATGGATGGTGACACCGTGACCCTGCTGGACTTCGACCATTGCGGCATGGCGGACCCCGCCACCGATGTGGGCACCTTTCTGGCCACCTTCCGTCAGGGGCGGATCGCTCGTGAGCTCAAGGGCGACGGCTCCGCAACGCAGGACGGCTGGCTCGAGGAGCTGCAGATGCTCTTCCTCGATGGGTACTGTGCTGCGGCGGACCAAGGATCAGACTTCCGCGCGCGCAGCGCGTGGTACGACGCACAGGCACTGCTCCGTAAGGCTCAGCGCGCCTTCGCTCGTAGCACGCGTTCGCCGATGCCGGAGGCGCTGATCGAAGAGGGGCTGGCGGTGCTCGGCGCGCTGCCGGATCGGAGGCGACGATGAAGCTGTTGAACCGACGATCGAACGGGGACGCGGGCGCGTCCGCAGGGGCCGAGCGCGGCCCCGCGGCGGCCCCCGCCGGCGCGGCGCCGCCGCCGAGCAAGGGCGAGGGGCGGCGCGCCCTCCGCCTCCTGACACACTTCGCCAAGGGTCAGCGCAAGTGGTTCTGGCTCGCCTTCCTCATGCTCGTGGCGGAGGCCTTGACGGCGGTCTACGCGGTCAAGCCGCTGGCCTATCTGTTCGGCTACCTCACCAGAAGCGCGAACGCCGACAACCCTCCACTGCTGTTCCAGCCGCTGCTCGACCTCTTGGGGGCCGCTCCCGGCCAGCGCACCCCGTTGATCGGCACGGTGGCGATCCTCACCGCGGGGATAGTCGTGCTCGCGATGCTCAACTCCTTTGCGGACTCGCTGGCCGAGATCTTCCTCGCGCGCGGCGGCCGCCTGTTGGGGATGTCGTTGCGCACGACGCTTCACAATCACCTTCAGCGGCTGTCGCTCGCGTTCCACAACCGGAGTCGTACCGGCGACGTGCTGGCGAGGGTCACGAGCGACGTGGCCCAGGTCGAGGACTTCCTCACGGGCTCCGCCAGCGACGTGACGGGCAGCCTGCTCATCGTTCCCATCATCGTCGTAACCATCTTCATGACCTCGTGGCAGCTCGGTGTGGCCGCGATCGTCATCGTTCCCGTCGTCATGGTGATCTCGCGCTCCTTCTCGGGTCGCATCAAGGCCAGCGCCAAGCGGGAGCGCGCGCGCGAGGGGGACCTCGCCTCCGCCGCCCAGGAGATGCTCACGTCGATCCGGGTCATCCAGACCTACGGCCGCGGGGGCGCCGAGCAGGAGCGTTTCTACGAGCAGAGCCGCAGGACGATGGAGGCGGCGCTGCGGACCGCGCGCCTCGAAGCCGGGTTCAGCTGGACGGTGAAGACGACGGAGGCATTGGCCATCTCGGGCATCCTCTGGGTCGGCGTCCTGCTGATCAGGCAACCGGGGCCGGAGACCACGGTGGACGACCTGATCCTCTTCCTCGGTCTGGTCGACCAGATGTTCAAGCCGACCCGCCGCATCATCAAGGAGTGGAGCCTCATCGGAAAGATCCTCGCCAGCGTCGAGCGCATCGCCGAGCTGCTCGACCGCAAGCCGGCGGTCGACGACCTTCCCGGCGCGGTGCCGGCGCCTCCGCTCAGAGGCCGCGTCGAGTTCCGTCGCATCAGCTTCGCCTATCAGATCGAGCCCCAGGATGGGTCTGGGCCGAGCTCGGGTGGCCAACCGGTCCGGCTGGCGCTTAACGACGTGAGTTTCCGGGCCGACCCGGGCGAGGTCGTCGCGCTGGTGGGGCCGAGTGGAGCGGGAAAGAGCACGGTGGCACAGCTCGTGCCGCGGCTCTATGACCCGCACGCGGGCGCGGTCCTGATCGACGGGCACGACATCCGGGAGTTCACGCTGGCGTCGCTTCGAGCGCAGATCAGCATGGTGCTGCAGGAGACGATCCTGTTCAGCGGCACGGTCGCCTACAACATCGCCTACGGCCGTCCGGAGGCCACGCGCGACGAGATCATCGCCGCCGCGATGAAGGCCAACGCCCACGACTTCATCGCGAAGATGCCGGATGGGTACGAAACCGAGCTCGGCGAGAGGGGCGGCAACCTCTCGGGTGGGCAACGCCAACGCATCGCGATAGCGCGCGCGCTCGTGCGCAGCGCTCCGATCCTCATGCTCGACGAGCCCACCACGGGTCTCGATGCGGAGTCGACCGATCTGGTCCTGCAGGCTCTGCAGCGCCTGATGGCGGGCAAGACGACGATCATGATCTCTCACGACCTCAACCTCGTGCGGCCCGCCGACCGGATCCTGGTCATCCGCGACGGCCGGATCGAGCAGTCGGGCAGCCACGACCGGCTTCTCGCCGAGGGCGGTCTCTACGCCTCGCTCTACGCCCGCCAGTTCGGCGCCGCAGAGCCCCCCACGCCGCCGCCTCCACCACCCGACGAAGAGCAGCTCGACTCGGGCGAGGAGGTCTTCGAGACCCTGCTGCTCGAGGCCCTTCCGCTGCCGGCATCACGGGTCGCGGTCGAGAGCATCGTGCGCCCGCGATGAACATGTCGGCCGGAGCGCGCGTCGGATCCCCGGTCCTCGACGACGGCGATCTCGATGCCCGGCGCTGCCCCGGCGTGCAGACGCGCTTTCGTGGACTGTCTCGGGCGCTGGATGCGGACGAGATGCGCTCGAGGCTGGAGGCGTCGCTGTTCGGCGAGAACGGGCGCCACGCCGTCGAGCGCTGCGCGCCGGGAAAGATACACCTGGGCCCGGACGACTGCGTGGTGCGCTACGAGCTCGAAGTGAGGCAGCGCGCGAGCGGGGCCAGGGCGCACGCGACGGTGAGCGGACGGCTCTTCGGGAGCCGCGCCGCCTGCCTTGCCCACATGGAGTCGCTGCAGGTCCTTGCGGCGCAGACCGAGGGCCGGCCGGAGATCGCCCCCTTCGAGGCCCCGATCGCGCTGCTCGAGCCACTCGACATGGCCGTGCAGGCGTTCCCCATAGATCCCGACCTGCCTGCGCTGGTCGAGGCGACCGACGGCGCACAGGGGGTCGATCTGATCCGACGCGTGCTACCCGCCTCTCAGGCGGGCGATGTTCACGTGGAGGGCTGCGACGTCACGGTGGCGCATTACCCGCGGCGCAACCGCTGCGTTCTGCGCTACGAGGTCCAGGGGCGCCGGCGCGACACCCACGAGCCGTGGAGCGCGGTCCTTTTCGGCAAGGTTTTCGCCCGCGGACAAGCCCCGGACAACGAGGAGGTCGCCGAGGCGTTGCGCCGGCATGTGATGGACGGGCCCGCATGGGTGACGATCCCCCGCTTCGCCGGCAAGGCTCCGGAGCTGCGGCTCTCGCTTCTCGAAGCGATCCCCGGGGCGCCGAAGGTTGGTGATCTCGTCAAGGAGCGCGCCGGCCGAGAGGTCGCGAAGGGCCCCGGCGTCACGCTCGAGGAGGCGATCGAGCGCTGTGCCTCGATCGCGTCCCGACTGCACCGCTCGGGTTTGCGCGCGGCGCGCTTCCGTTCGCTCGAGGGCGAGCTGGCCGCTCTGCGCCGGGAGCTGTCCACTCTGCGACCAGTGTCCCCGCGACTCTGTGAGCTGCTCGAAGGCATCGTGGCTCAGCTTGCGCACGCGCCGAGGCCAAACCTCTCCTCTTCGGGCTGTTTCAGCCACGGTGACTACACACCTTCGCAGATCCTCTTCGATGGCTCGAGCGCCGGCATGGTCGATCTGGACGATCTCTGCGAGGCCGAGCCGGCGCTGGACCTCGGGCAGTTCCTTGCCTACCTCGAGGTCGCGGCGCGGAAGGTCGAAGGAGCGGCCGCCTCGGGACTGGGCGACAGGTTGCGCGACACGTTCCTCGACGGATATCTCTCTGTGCCGGGGAGCTCGGGCGCCGACCGATCGAGTCTGCCCGCCCGCGTCGCGATATACGAGCGGGTCACATTGGTTCGGATGGCGATCCGAGGCTGGCGGCAGCTCAAGCCGGCCCGTGTGGCCCTCGCCCTGTCGGTGCTCCAGGACGCGCCGTGGTCGCAAAGGAGCGCACACTCGGCGTGATCGGTCATGTCTAAGACATCGCCACACGAGGTCGCAACCATCGCGAGGTCGGTTAGATATGGACCGTCCGAGGAGGAGTTGCGCGCGCTCACCGACGCGATGCCGAACGCGCGTCAGACGCTGTATGGGAATGTGAACGTTGCGACGCAAGTCGGTGCACGCCAGAGGAGCTCGACCTTCCTGGTGAGCGACGAGCCCGAGCGCTATACGGACCCGACGATCAGCCGCGCCGAGGGTGAGAGGGTCGCAGCTCTTCAGGATCGCTACCTCGCAACGCAAGACGTCATCGTGATCGACGGGTTCATCGGCAGCGTCGCACCACACCGTACCCATGCGCGCCTGGTCGTGGAGAAGGCGAACGTGAACATTGCCGCGATGCAACGTCATCTCCTCTACGACCCGGGATCGGACACAGCACCGAGCGCGCCGGAGCTCACGGTGATCTGCACGCCGCACCTCGCGGTTCCCGGCTATGTCAACGACAGGATAATCGCCGTGTGGCTGGACGAGGGAGTCACACGCGTCATCAACTCCGACTACTTCGACGAGTCCAAGAAAGCCGGTCTGCGGATGTGGAGCAGTCGCGTCTACGAGTCGGGTGGTCTCGTGCTTCACGCAGGGTGCAAGGTCATACCGAGCTCGGGTGGACCCAAGCCCATGCTCATCGTGGGATTACCCGACACGGGCAAGAGCACGATCACGTTCACGCAGCAGAAGGGCTCCAAGGTCCTCCAGGACGATTTCGTGGCCCTGCTGCCTCGAGGCCACATCGTGTCCAGTCAGGACGGCTGCATCGAGAAGACCTATGGGTTGGAGGCGCGCCTGCAACCGGCGATCTACCACGCGGTCACCCAGCCGGACGCCTATCTCGAGAACGTCTTGCAGCGGGGCAACCTGCCAGACTTCTCGCGCGAGACCGACAGGCGCGCGGGAAGAGCGGTGTTCAACTTCCGTTCGATCGACGCCTGGCCCGCCGACCAGGTCCCGCAGGCGTCCTCTCTGGTGATCCTGCATCGCGACGAGACCGTCATGCCGGCGGTCGCACGGCTCGACCTCAAAGGAGCGATCCGACACTTCCTCCTGCGGGAGCTACATGGATGGACGGCCAAGGACGCCCACGGTGAGGGATCGTTGCCCGGTCCTCGGGCCGACCAGTCTCTGCTCGGCATCGCGCAGCGCGGCCAGCGCTTGGGCGCGCTGCTCGCCAGTCACCCGATCGAGGCCTATCTCGTGAACACGGGACGCGTCGGCGGCCCGGCCGCCGATCCTCGCTCGAAGGAGATCGCGTTCAACTGCTCGTTCGCGATAGTCGAGGCGATCGCCGAGGGCTCGATCATCTGGGAATCCGACGAGGAGCTCGGGTACGAGATCGCGTCGAGCGTGCCGGGCGTAGACGAGCCGGACCTGCTGCAGCCCCGGCGGCTCTATGAGTCGCAACGTCGCATGGACGAGTATCGAGAGCGCCTGACTCGCCTCAAGACGGACTGGAGGCTCTACCTGGCGGCTCTGCCTCTGGATCTCTCGTCTCTCGTGTCGTCGCACACGGGGCGTCGCTCGTGACCGGCGCAAGGGAAGGGGGCCGGCGGATCAGTTGCTAGTTCTTCGCTTCACCAGCGGTCCCCTGGCCGGGCAACGCATCCGGGTCAAGTCGGAGACGTTGCTCGGTCGTGAGAACGCGGACATCACGATCGAGGACCCGGAGATATCCCGCAGGCACGTCATCATCCGTCCCTCCGGGGTCGGCTTCGAGATCGAGGACGTCGGCTCGCTCAACGGCACCTCGGTCAACAACGCGTTGATCCGCTCGGCCATCCCCCTGGCGGACGGAGACGTGATCGAGATCGGAGGGAGCTCGATCGAGGTGGGGGTGCCGGCACGGCCTCGGACCGCCGCCCCGAGCGGCGCGTCGGATCTCTCGGGTACGAGGCTCGGAACGTACGAGCTCGAAGAGGTGATCAGCCAGGACGCGACGTTCACGATCTACAAGGCGTACCAGGACAGGCTCGACCGCCACGTCGCGGTCAAGATCTTGATCGATCCGCAGAGCGCGGAGTTCGGCGCCCGCTTCAGGCTCGAGGCGAAGATCCTCGCGCGGCTCCAGCACCCCAACATCGTGCCGATCTACGACCACGGCGAGCAGGACGGCCTCCTCTATCTCGTGACGCAATACCTCGACAGCGAGATGTCGCTCGGCGACATGGTCGGCGAGCCGATGGAGGCAACGCTTGCGCTGCGGCTGACCGCGCAGGTCCTCTCCGCGCTGGACTTCGCGCACCGCAACAGCGTCGTGCACCGCAACGTCAAGCCGGCCAATGTGATGATGCCTCTGCCCACGTGGCCCATGCTCGCGGGTTTCGACATCGCCAAGGTGACCGATGAGCGCCGCACGCGCGGCCTCACGCAACAGGGCATGGTGATCGGCACGCCCGCGTACATGGCGCCCGAGCAGGCGTTCGGCCTGACCGTCGACGGCCGCGCCGACATCTACTCGACGGGAGTGTTGCTCTTCGAGCTCGTGACCGGACGCGTTCCCTTCAAGGGAGACACGCCGCAGGCGACGTTGAGTATGCATGCATACGACGAGCCGCCGAGGTTGCGCAGCATCGTTCCGGCCGTGCCCGCGGAGTTGGAACCGCTCGTCGCGCGCGCTCTCGAGAAGGAGGCAAGCCGCCGCTATCAGAAGGCGGCGGACATGGGCGAGAAGCTGCAGCAGGTCGCGGCCGTCGTCGAGCGCTCCACGGGTTCCGATCCCCTCGTCGAGCTGTACGAAGCGGGAGTGCGGGCCTTCCAGCGGGGGCAGTGGGACCGCGCCTGCGAGCGGCTCGGCCGCCTCGTGACGCTCGATCCTGAGTACGAAGACGCGGAGTCGTTGCTCGAGGTGGCGATGAGGGAGCGGGGCTCGGGGCGCTGACCTCGTTCGGGCGCCCGGCCGTCGTTGCGACCGGTCAATACGGCGCAGGGCGTCCCCGGGCGAGCGCTCGGGCGTCGTAGATCAACCGGGGTACGACCGGCCATTCGCGCACCGTGAGGCTCCGGTATCGGCGCCCGGCTACCTTGAGCATCGAGGCCGCCTCGTAGAGCGCGCTCCACCGTTCCGAGGGAGGGTCTCTCACCTCGCCGTAGCCTTCGAGGAAGCTCCCGCGCGCCGAGGCGATGAAGTCCGCGTGCTGCGGTTGCCGGATGCTCTTCCATCTGAGGTAGGCGAAGAGGTTGCCAATGTCGCGGGCGGGGTCCGCCCAGCAGTAGCTGTCGAGGTCGATCATCACGAGCCGCCCGTCCTGGATCATGAACTGGTCGGTGCGGAACGCTCCGTGACTCGCCACGGCGTCCGGCTCGCGCTCGCCGGTGTGGCGCAGGAGCTCGATCGCGTCGGCGAAGGCGTCGGCGAGCGCCGCGTCCGCGCGTCCGATCGCTCCGGCGTAGCCGTCGAGCTCGGCGGCGTCGCCCAGCAGCCCCTGATGGGGCCCCGGCGTCCGCGCGTGCGCGTGCAGCCCGGCGAGCCGCGCGCCGGCGGTGCGGATCCAGCTCAGGCGAACCTCGGGGTCCTCGCCGAGGTCGAAGACCACCTCGTGGAGCTCGCGTCCGTCGACCACCGCGTACTGGGCGAGCACGTGGATGTCGGACCAGTACACCAGCGGCCGCGCGATGCGAGGCATCTCGGGCTCCGCGCGGCTCAGCTCGTGGAGCTCGTCGAGCGTGGACATGATCCGGGCGCCGTCGGCAACGAGCATCTTGCCGAACACGCGCGCCGACGAATCGCCCACGGGGAGGTCGTAGCGCAGCGCGCAGCGAACCCCCGCCTTGTAGCGCAGCGCAGTGATCCTCGGCGGGCCCGACGCGGCGCGCTCGAACTCGGGCAATCGAGCGAAGCGCTCGGACATCGGCTGGGGAGCAGTGGCCTCCTGAAGCCACGGCATCCTGGGGTCCTGATCGTAGAGCCTCAACCTCGTTCCGGCGGGGCCGATCTCTGCGACCCCGATGGTCTTCTGAGGGTCCTCACCAGCGCGCTCCACGAGCAGGTCATAGGCGATAACGCAGCGGACCGACGGCTCGTACTTCGTGTCGTGCACGCGCCGCGCGGTCACGTTCACGACCCGGCCGAGGCCGGGCCACCGCTCGACGAACCAGCGCGACACGAGGGGAAGGTCGAACGCCGCGGCGAGCTCCGGAAGCCCCGGATCGAGATCGACGGCGAGCGAGCTCAAGTCGTCACCGGCTCCGCTCGGGTCGGCGCGCCCACCCTCCGGCCGGCCGGCTCGGCGCGGTCGTGACGGCCTTCATCTCGATGGGGTCAGCCCCCGCATCCAGGTGGATCACGAGGCATGCTAGCTCAAAGGCGGTTGACATGCTTGTCGAGCTGTGTGCCTCATATGAGGGGCGGACGAGTGATCTCGGCTGCCCGAGAGAAGGGTCCCACGCTCTGAACAGGAGTCCATGTCCCCCACCCTCGAAGCGTCGGAGCGGATCGGCGGCACTTGGGTTTTCATCGAAGCACTCACCGGGGCTGTGCCCGGGCCGGCGCGCGCGGGGCTGCCTTTGACCGCCTGCGCTCGGAGGTCGCCGCAACTCGAGGTTGAGCGCGGGGCCGTTGGTCATGCGCCGACGGTCGCGACCTCCGCCTACGCCGGTCCTCGGTTCCGGGCGTGAGCCGCAGCGTACCCGCCCCGATACGGGGTGGCGGCGGAACCGGCGAGCGCGTCGACGTGACGGAGGCGCTATCGGGTAGAGCAGGGCTGGAGGGAGTGCGCTGGCTGCTGCTGGCTCCGGCCGTGCGCCGGAGCTTGCGTCGTGAGCTGTCCGCGCTGCTGCCGAGCTCCGAGCTCCTCGGTCCCTGCCGGCTCTATCGCGCCAAGTTCAAGCCCGGGCGCAAGCTCAAGGCGTACTACAACGCGTCCCTCGGCAACGTCCCCGGCAACTTTCGCTCGGTAGCCGTCGAGTGGGTCCCGGACGCTCTCGGGGACGTGGGACCGGACGCGGGTCCCTCGGAGATGGAGGCCGAGGCCATCGACGCGGGACTGGCGGCGCCCTTCCAACGGCTCCAGGCGGGCGACCACAAGCTGGGCACGCGCATCTCCGTGTCTCCGCTCGACCCTCGCTATCGCCAGCTCGTGCGCGTCTCGACCCCGGAGCATGCGCGCGCGATGGTCGCGCGCGCATGCTCCGGCGGCGGCGCTGCTCATGCGGGCGGGCCGGTCGGCTCCTATGCCGTAACGACGATCAGATACCGGCCCGGCGAGCGCCACGTCCTCCGCTACGACCCGGTGGACGATGACGGGGCGCGCAGCGGAGAGGGGACTATCTTCGCAAAGCTCTACCGCGACGGCGAGGGCGCGCGCGCCTGGAGCGACGCGACGCAGATCGCCGATTGGCTGGAGCCGACGGAAGGCATCCAGGCCGCACGACCCCTCGGGTACCTTCCGGACGACGAGGTCATCCTGTACCCCCGTGTGACCGGGACCCCTCTGTCCAACTTCCTCAGGCGCGCCCGGGGGACGGCGGCCGTGCACCTCGAACGCGCGGGTGCGGCTCTGCGCCACCTGCACGAGACCCCCGTGGAGCTCACCGGGAAGCTTCCGAGACACGAGTTCGCGGCAGAGATAAAGGCGATCGCACGCGCCAGCGAACACGTCGAGCCCCTGCTCCCCAGCGCCAGCGAGGGCATCGCCCGCCTCCTCGAGCGCGCTCAGGAGGTCGAGGGCAAGATGGTCCAGGAGGCCCCCACTTTCGCCCACGGGGACTACAAGGCCGATCACGCGTGGGTCACGGCCGCCGGTCTCACGCTCATCGACTTCAACACCGTCTCGTTGGCGGAGCCGGCGCTCGACGTCGGGAAGTTCCTCGCCGATCTCCAGTGGTGGTACGCGACCTCGGGACGTTCGGGGGTCGAGTGGGCGCGCGAGCGCTTCCTCGCCGGCTACGGCGCGGACACGCCGCCCCAACGTCTGCTCTCCGCGCGCCTCTACGAGGTGCTCATCCTGACGAAGATCACGGTGCGCCGGGTGCGGTTGTTCGACCCGGCGTGGGCCCCGCACACCGAGGCGCTGATCGCGCGCGCGGATGCTCTCCTCGACGACCTCTGCGCGCTCGTCGAGCGTGGCGGCCGGGCGTCTGAGGCGAATCCGGGGGCCGCTCGCGGGACCTCGGGCGGGCCGGACCGGCGGGCGCGCCGTAGAGCACAACCGGCCGTAGGATGACGTGAGGCGCGCCTCGAGAGCTCGGAGTCGAAAGGGGATGGGGCGAGAATGATCGAGATGCCGCGGGTCGGCACGGATTTCGCCGGGTACCGCATCCAGGGCATCCTCGGGCGAGGCGGGATGAGCGTCGTCTACCAGGCGGAGCACCCGCGGCTTGCCCGGGTCGTGGCGTTGAAGGTCCTGGCCCTCGAGCTGGCCGAGGACGATCGGTTCCGCGAGCGCTTCGTGCGCGAGTCGCGCCTGGCCGCGTCGCTCGACCACCCGAACATCGTCCCGATCTACGATGCCGGCAGCGCAGATGCACTCCTGTACATCGCGATGCGATTCGTCAAGGGCGATCTGAAGGGAGCGCTTCAGCGAGAGGGCCGTTTGCGGCCCGAGCGGGCGCTGCCCCTCATCGCACAGGTCGCCAGCGGACTCGATGCGGCTCACGACCTTGGACTGGTGCACCGCGACGTCAAGCCGGCGAACATCCTGATCGCGTTCAACTCTGGAGCCGAGGGGAACGACCACGTCTACCTCGCGGACTTCGGCCTGACGAAGCACGCCACGTCTCGCAGCGGCATAACCGGCACCGGCCAGTTCGTCGGCACGGTCGACTACATGGCGCCGGAGCAGATCGAGGGCAAGCAGGTGGACGGGCGCGCCGATGTCTATGCACTCGGGTGCATCGTCTACCAGTGCCTCACGGGACGCGTGCCCTTCATGAGGGACACGGACGCAGCGGTGATCTGGGCGCATCTCAGGGAGGACCCGCCGCGCATCACCGACTCCTCGCGCGACGTTCCCGAGGGAGTGGACGACGTGGTCGCGCGGGCGATGGGCAAGAACGCCGACGACCGCTTCCCGAGCTGCATGGCACTCGTCGCAGCGCTGCGAGAGGAG
Source organism: Actinomycetota bacterium (assembly GCA_046262355.1). Lineage (GTDB taxonomy): Bacteria > Actinomycetota > CADDZG01 > CADDZG01 > WHSQ01 > DATADD01. The sequence continues at coordinate 50,013 of JBHEMX010000056.1, forward strand.
ATCGGCGGCGATTCGCGCTACTCGCATCCGCAACCACTGCCCGGCACGCATACGGTTCTCCGCCAGCGTCCCGGGGGCGCCGGGATCCCCGAGCCACCTCCGGCCCCGATCGTTCTTCCCGATGCGGGCGCGGCGTCGTCGAGCGCCGAAGCGCCCGGACGGTCGGCGGTCCAGGACGCGCCTGCCGACGAGCGCCCGGCCGCGGGGCAGGACCACGACGGCGCCGGATCATCGTCGGCGGCGGTGGGCTACGCCGAGCCGCCACCGGCCGCCGGGGCCTCCTCGAGCAGCGCCCCGCCGGCGAGAAGTGCAGGGCGCTCGTCCAAGCGGGGACGACGGCGGGGGGCGTTGGCCGGCATCCTCGTGCTGCTGCTGCTGGCCGGCGGGGCGGGTGGGTGGTACCTGTTGAGCGACGATGAGCCCGCAGCGGGCCCCAATGAGCGACCTGCAGCCGGAGGAGGCGGAGGCCACGGGACGATGGCAGACGGCGGTGGCCTCGCCGCGGCGACGAACCGGGCGCTCACCCCGATCGGCGACTTCCCCGACCCGGTCGAGGCTCTCTTCATGGTTCCTCACATCGGGGTGCAGAACGTGGAGAGCTGGGACTGCACGCGGCCTCCGCTGGAGGAATGGCCCGAGGACACCGTGCGGGTCGTCTCCTGCGCGCCCGGAGCCCCCGTGGACACGCTTCAGTACCTCATGTTCCACGACGGCTTCCGCATGCGGGAGTTCCTCGGCGGCGTCCGCGAGAACCAAGCGATCCCGCCCCGCAGCGGTGACTGCAGCACCGGGGAGGGGCATGCCCTGTGGGGTAGCGGGCCCAAAGATGGAACCCACACCATAGGCGCCGGCGGCAAGTTCCAGGGCCAGGTGGTCTGTTACTCGAGCGCCGCCGGAGCGCCGGAGATCGACTGGATGGACCCCTCTACCAAGATCGTCGGAAAGGCCACAGGGGCGGATCCGGCCGCGCTGTTGGCGTGGTGGGAGACCGAGAGCGGACCGATCCATCCCTCGCACGTGCACAACCTCGCGCCGGGCGCCGGCGCGGCCGCGACCGGCGTGGTCGTGCAGATCAACAAGGAGGGCGGTCGCATCACCAGCGTCGTCGTCGAGGACGGCGGCACCCGTCAGGAGGTGTTCTTCTCGCCCGACCGCGAGTACGAATGCCCCCTCGACCCCCACCTGCAAGAGCATCAGGAGAGCGGCGACGTGATAACCCTGCCGATCGAGAGGGTCGACGGGCGATCGGTTGCGCTCGCCTTCACGCACTGCTGACCAGGGCGAACCGAGCCGCCCCTCCGCGCACCGCCCAGTGGGTGTGGCATCCCCCATGTGGCAATCTCTCACCCACTCGAGCGAGAGGAGCGGGGGTTTTCCTTGTCACGGCGCGTCCTGATCGTGGTCGCCGCGGCCGCCGCTGTTGCGGCCCTCGCGGCGTACACGCTGAGGCCGCCGACCGGCGTCCCCGAGGGCGCGCCGACGGAGGACGAGATGGCGGCGGCCGTGGGGGCGCAGATCATGGAGCACGTCAAGCGCGGGCACGTTCCCGGCCGGTCGGCCGAGGTGATGACGGTGCCGAAGCCGCACAACTACCTGATCGGCGAGTGGGACCTCACGGCGCTCGGCTCCGATGCGCCCATCACGACCTCGTCGCATCCCAACCCGTGGGACTACACGGCGCGCGTGCCGATCTTCTTCTACGGTCCCGGCCGCGTCCCGCACGGCCTCGACGTCACCGATGAGGTCGACAGCGCCGACATCGCACCCACCTATGCGGCCCTTCTCGGCATGGACGACTTCGAGGCCGACGGCAGCGAGCTCGAGGACATCGTAGACGCGTCGTTGGGACGCAAGCCTCCCAAGGCGATAGTCACCGTCGTGCTCGACGGAGGCGGTTGGAACGCGCTGCAGGAGCATCCCGACGACTGGCCGACGATCGCGCTGCTCGGGCGCCGGGGGACCACGTACACGAACGCGACGATCGGCTCGGCGCCGTCGATCACGGGAGCGATCCACGCGACGATCGGCACCGGCCTCTACCCCATGGACCACGGCATCCCCGGCAACCAGCTGCGAGCCCCCGACGGCACCAACCAGGACGCCTATCAGGACGACGCCGACCCGAGCTACCTCGAAGCGCCCGCCGTTTCCGAGCTGTGGGACGAGCGCAACGACAACGAACCGTGGGTGGGAACCGTGTCGTACGAGGGCTGGCACCTCGGCATGATCGGCCACGGCGCGCAGCGCCCGGGCGGCGACAAGGACGTCGCGGTCCTGTGGGACGCCGAGGACAACGAGTGGTGGGTGAACGAGGACTTCTACAAGCTTCCGTCGTACCTGAAGACCACCGACCTCGACCGGCTCGAGTCCTACGAGGCAGGCCTCGACCGGCGCGATGGTCTCGACGACGGCACGTGGTTCGGCCACACGCTCGATGAGCTTCAAGAGTTCACCGTGCGTCCGGGCACGCCCGCCTACGTTCGCTTCACCGGCGACGCGGTCATGGACGTCTTGCGCAACGAGGACATCGGCAGCGACGAGCTCACCGACCTCTTCTGGGTCGAGATGAAGATGCCCGACTACGCCGGCCACGCCTGGAACGTGTTGCGTCCCGAGGAGGGCGACGTCCTATTCGAGACCGATCGTCAGATCGCCCGGATGAAGCAGTGGCTCGATGAGGAGGTCGGCGCCGGCGACTACATATTGGCGGTCACCGCAGACCACGGACAGCAGCCGTTACCCGAGCTGTTCGGAGGATGGCGCATCAATTCCGAGGAGCTCGAGCGCGATATCGAGGAGCGCTTCGGCGCCGGCGTCGTCGAGAAGGTGACCACCGTCGACGTCTACGTTAACGAGGATCGCGTCGAGGAAGCCGGGGTCGACCTCGACGACATAGCCCGTTACATCGGCACCTACACCCTCGGCGACAACATCTTCGAGAACCAACCGGGAAGTGACCACGTGCCGGAGGCTCGTCTCGACGACAGGTTGTTCGCCGGAGCGTTCTCGACGAACTACATCCAGGACCTGACGTCCGAGGCGATCGAGTCCTTCGGTGACGGAGACTACCCCGAAGGCGACCTCGGGCTACGGGGCTCGGGGCGGCCGGGGGGATAGGGTCGCAACGTGGAGATGATCAAGCGGGGAGTTGGCCTCTTCGCTACCAAGCGCAACTTCGCCTGGCTCATGGGGACCCAGTTCCTCGCCCTCGCCGGCGACGGGATCGTGCAGACCGCGCTCGCCAAGTCGATCGCCTTCGGCGATCAGAGGGGATTCGACCTCGAGGGAGCGCGCTCGCCCGACGAGCTCCTGCGCATTGCGCTCTATCTCATGGTGCCCTACTCGATCATCAGCCCCTTCCTCGGAGTCGTCATCGATCGCTGGGACAGGCGCCGCCTGCTGGTTCTCGCCAACGGGCTGCGCGCGGTGGTGCTCGCGCTCGTGGCGCTCGCGGGGACCGCTCGCGTCGGCGACCTCCCGCTCTTCCTCGCCTTCCTGCTGACGTTGATGTCGACACGTCTCGTGCTCGCCACGAAGGCGGCCGCACTTCCGGCGACGCTGGACGAGACATCGCTCGTCGAGGGCAACGCGGTGTCCCAGCTCGGCGGCGCGCTGTTCCAGCTCGGCGGCGTCGCCGTCGCCTTCGTGGCCGCGGGCTTCCTCGCGGTCGAGCCCATCGTTCTGGCGGGCGCACTGGTCTACGGGCTCGGCGCTGCAGCTGCGTGGATGTTGCAGCAAACCGGAGCGGCGCGTGCACGGTGGACCCTGGGCGAGGAGATCGCGCGCGTCGTCCGCAACATCGCGGCCGGCGTCAAGGAGGTCGCGCGCGTGCCGAAGGCGGCGGCCTCGATCACCACCTACTTCTGGCTCCGTTTCCTGTGGAGCTTCACCCTCGTCGGGCTCGGCTTCGTGGCGCGCGATCTCCTGGCGGGCGACGACCTCCTCGTCGCGGCGCTCGTCGGCGGAGGCGGGGCCCTGGGCGCGGCCCTCGGCTTCGTGCTGTCGCCGATGCTGCACGAGCGCACGCGCACGACCGCACATGCCGTTCTCGGCGGTGCGGCCCTCGGCGGCGCAGCGGTCGCGTTGCTCGGCGCCGTGCAGGTGCAGGTCGCCCTCGCCCTGCTGGCTTTCGGTCTCGGCCTCGGCTTCTTCGTCGCCAAGATCTCCCTCGACACGCTCGTGCAGCAAGCTCTCGGCGATGACTTCCGGGGGCGCGCCTTCTCGCTCTACGACATCGCCTACAACGTGGCCTGGGTGCTCGCCGCCGCTGGCATGAAGCTGCTGTGGACGCCCGCGACCGACGGCGCGCTGATCGCCGGGATGGGTGTCGTCTTCCTCGCCGGGCTCGCCGCGCTCGCCGGGTGGTACCGGCGCGCCGGCCTGCTCGCACCCCAGGTGGCCGCAGAGAAGGTCGGTCTCTGAGCCACTTCCTGCGTGTCGCAGCGTGACCGCGGGCCCGCCGCCGGCGCCGCGCGCGCCCGGCGAGCGACCCTCCGCATGCCGGCGCGGGCGATCGGCGCGGTCGTGGTCGTCGCCGTCGTCGCGCTCGCGACCCTGGCGGTGCGCGCGCGCCGCGACGAGCAAGGGCCGCTGCCGTCCTTCCGGCAGCAGGCCTGCGGGCTGGCGGATGACTGGCTGAGACTCACCCGCCGCGGACACTTCGGCCCGCGCTCCGGGCAGGTGGCGCTGCTTCCGGAGCAGCCCGCGTACATGGCATCGGGGGCCGGGGGCTGGAGCCACTCCGGGCCGTGGCCCTACCTCACGCACGTCCCGCTGGTGTTCTACGGACCGGGCATCGTGCCGGCCCGGGGCGACGTGGACACCGCGGTCACGCTCGCCGACATCGCCCCGACGATCGCCACCCTGCTCAAAGGCTCGCTGCCCGCGAGCGACGGTGCGCCGCTCGGCGCGGTGGCGCGCCTCGACGCGCGCCAGATGGCGGGCAGCTCTCCCAAGCTCGTCGTGACGATCGTGTGGGACGGGGGAGGGTGGAACGTCCTCGAGCAGTGGCCCAACGCATGGCCGAACCTGCGCAGGATGATGGCCGAGGGCGTGAGCTACACGAACGCGAGTGTGGGGTCGTCGCCGTCCGTGACGCCGGCGGTGCACACGACCATCGGCACCGGACGTTTCCCGTCGTCGCACGGCATCACGGGCGTCCCCGTGCGCGACGAGAGCGGCGAGGTGGTGGATGCCTTCCTCAAAGGTGAGTCGTCGCGCTTCATACAGGTCCCCACGCTGGCGGAGCTGTGGGATGAGCAGTCCGATGATCGTGCATTGATCGGCATGGTCGGCTACGAGCCGTGGCACCTCGGCATGATCGGTAAAGGCGCCGAGCGCGAAGGAGGCGACAAGGACGACGCGGTGTGGCTCAACATCGAGACCAACGAGTGGATAACGAACCCAGAGCACTATCGCCTTCCGCCCTCGATCCCCGCGACGGAAGGCTTGGAAGGAGACATCGAGCGCACCGATGCCGCAGACGGCCGCGTCGACGGCGCATGGCGCGATCACGCGATCCTCGACGATCCAGGGCGCATCGAGGAGCTGCCCGGCTTCATCCGCTACCACGAGCGCGCGCTGGAGAACCTCGTACGCGCCGAGGGCTATGGACGAGGCGGGCCCACCGACCTCTTGTTCACGAACTTCAAGCAGATCGATCGCGACGGCCACTACTACAACATGGCTTCCGAGGAGGTGCGCGACACAGTGGTGGCGAGCGACGAGGCGCTCGGCGCGTTCCTGGACTTCCTCGACGAGGAGGTGGGGCGCGGCAGCTACGTGGTCGCGCTGACGGCCGACCACGGCCAGCAGCCCGACGCGCCGGCGGTCGACGGCTACGGCATCGATCCCAACGAGGTCGAGAACGACGTCAACGCCGAGTTCGGCCCGATCATGCGAGCCGTGTGGCCCACGGAGGCGTTCCTTTATCCCGACGTCATGGAGGAGCGCGGCGTGACGGTCGAGGAAGTCGCGCGCTTCCTCGGCGACCTCCGGCTGGAGGACAACACGAAGAGGCCGGACATCGCGGTCGCCGGAGCGGGACGGTTCGCCGCGGACGATCGCCTCTTCGCCCTGGCGATCCCGGCGGGCATGCTGCCGGGGCTCCGCTGCACCGAGTGACCGGGTCGAGCAACGGGGTACGGCGCCGCACCGGCGAGAGCCACGATCCCGGAGCCCGGAGCCATTAGAGTGACGGCCGTCCATGGCCGACACCAAAGTGACCGAACGCGTCCACCTCGAGGGCGGGGGGAGAACGCCGGGGAGGGCCCGCGGCTTGCTCGGGCACCCGCTCGCGTTCCTCGCGACCGCGCTCATCCTGCTGACGTTGTTCGGCTGGACATTCGTCGCCAACCCCGACCGCGTCGCTCCCACCAAGGATCCCGCCTATTACACATGGCGAACCGAAGCGCTGATCTCGGAGGATCCCGTCACGCTGCTGGAGATCAGAGGCGCCTTCGACATGTTCGCGGGCGGGTACCGCGTCGCTGCGCCGGTCATCGGCGGCTTCCTGAGGCAAGTGGCCGGGATCTCCTCGCTGCACTCGACCGCTTTCCTCATGGTGATCGTTCCCGTGGTCACCGCGCTGCTGCTCGCCGGCTTCGCGTATCGCAATCGCCGCGATCCCTTGATCTTCCACGCGGTGGCCTTCGGGACGGCGAGCCTGTATCTCACCCCCCCGTTCGTGGGCTACCTCGACAACATCCTGTGCCTCTTCTTCCTCGCCGCCGCGATCTGGTTCATCGGACCGGCGCGTGACTCGTTGGCCGCGCGCTCTGCTCTACTGCTGTTCCTTGTCTTGGCGGGTTTCACGCATCCGACGACGCTTGCGATCTTCTGTCTCACTCTCGGAGCGATCGCGTTCGTGAGATTGTTGTTCCGCCGCTTCGATCTCCGTTCCGTGGTGAGGGACGACGGACCGATGCTCGCGACCGCGTTCGCCGCCGGGGTCGTCACGTATCTCGTGTGGACGGTCGGCATCTGGGGCGAGTCGGCATCGCTCGGAGAGGCCGCGCTGCCGCCGCCTTACGGCTCGGGCTTCTTCGTCGAGCGCATGTTGCTGTGGATCAAGGCGATGCGTCCCGCGCTCAACGCTCCTCTGTTCCTCGTCGGGCTCGTCGGCGTCATCGTGACGGCGCGACGGTGGTTCGAGGACTCCTTGGCCATGGTCTCGATCGTGTGGTTGCTGCCGCTCGGCGGGCTGTTTGGGTTCCTCGCCGGGATCGCGTATCCGTACTACCGCTTCTTCAACACGACGCTCGCATGGGTGCTGTTGGTCGGTGTCGGGGCGTATCTCCTCCTGCGGCTGTTCCTCGACCTCGCGCGGCGCGGCGGCATCGCCGTGCTGGCACTCCTCGGCGTTGCCGCGATCATCGCGATCTTCGCCACGAACCTGAGCGCGGGCTTCGACCAGGCGGGGTGGAACGACCCGAGCAAGGGCTGGATCTCCGCACAGACGCGCCGGCAGCTCGATCTGCTGCGCGCCGCCCTCGGCGGCGACGAGCGTCCGGTGGTGTTCGTCATCGACGACGAGACCTCGACGTTCCAGATCTGGGGCTTCACGAAGCTAGCGGGCAACACGTCGCGCTACGCGCTGCCGCACGGCCACATCGATCAGGGCTACCTCTATCTCGGGTCGCTCCAGAGCTTCCTGGACGGCGAGCCGACCCTGCGCGGCGAGGCCACCTACGACAAGCTCTCTCCAGAGCTGCTCGCGAACGCCGAGGAGGGCATCGATGAGTCGGGCGAGGAGCCGATCGTCGTGGTCGCGAGCGCGTTCAACGCGACGGGAGCGAACGCAGAGATCGCCGCCGCCGCCGAGCCGGTCGACGCGGCCGAGGAGGTGTGGATCGTCAACGACAACGGAGTCATCACGCCGGGCGGACCCTCTCTGGCCGGCGACACCGTGGAGCGAAGCGACGCCGGAGGCCTTCACGTCTTGCGCGTGCTCGGCGCGCTGGCTCTCCTGTTGGTCCCCGGCGCGCTGGCCTTCCGCCGGTTCGTGCCGGGCGGCACCTTCGCGGAGGCGCTCGGGATGGTCCCTGCGCTGTCGACCGCACTTCTCGGGCTCGTCGGGATGGTCGTCCTGGCGCTCGCGCGCGCGCCGTTCTCTTCCGGCCCGGCGTGGGTGGCCTTGCTGATCACCGCCGTCCTCGGCGCGCTCGTCGGCGCCCGCTCCGACGTCTTGCGGGGGCGCCGAACCGCAACGCCGTGATGGTTGCATGGTGAGACGAGGCGCTCCTGTGGGTCCGGACCCCCTAAGGCCGCCCGGGACCGGCGCGTGAGCGACAACGCGGACCCGCTCGGGGAGGAGCGGCTGTCGGGCGCCGCGGCCGCGGATGTCCGCACCGTGGCGCGCGCCGGCGCGGTTCAGATCGCCGGCCAGTTCTCGCAGCGAGGCTTCGCGTTCATCTTCACGGCCGTGGCGGTCAGGATCCTCGGCCCCTCCGGTTATGGGCTTTACCGTCAGGTGTCCCAGGTTCTCACGATCGCCGGTCAGGTCGGGCTGGCCGGCTTCAACTACGCCGCCATGCGCTTCATCACGCGCGCGCGCGCGAGCGGCGATCACGGGGGAGTGCGCGCCGCCGCGCAGGTCGGCAGCGCGGGAGCGGCCCTCGCGTCGACGCTGGCCGTGGTCGTCCTGGTGGCGACGGCAGACCCCCTTGCCTCGCTCTTCGCCGACGAGCCCGCGGACGCAGGCGAGATCGCGCGCCTGCTTCGCCTTGGGGTCCTGTTCGTGCCGCTGTTCGCGCTCATGCAGGTGCTGCGCTACTGCACCCAGGCCTACAAGACGATGGTTCCGTCCGTCGTCGTCGGCAACATCGTGCAGCCTATCGCTCGCTTCGCGCTCGGCGTGGGGGCCCTGCTGGCGGGCTTCGCCATCGCAGGGGCGATCACCACGCTCGTCGCGAGCGAGGCGATCGGCGCGCTCGCCGGCGCGCTCGCCTACCGGAGGATGTTGACCACCGAGGAGCGGGGCGCCGTGGGCGAGCGCCGGGTCGGTCCGATGGTGCGCTTCGCGCTTCCTCAGGCGGGGGCGTCGTTGCTCGGGATCCAGACGCTCGGCCTCGGCATCGTCCTGTTGGGGATCTACAGCGGCAACGCGCAGGTGGGGCTCTTCGGGATCGCCCTGTCGCTGCAGGGGCCGGGGACGATCTTCCTCGGAGGCATCGTGAACATCTGGGCGCCGGTCGTCTCGGACCTCCACGAGCGCGGCGAGATCGACAGGCTCGGGGCCCTCTACCAGACGATCAACCGCTGGATCGCAACCTTCTCGTTCCCCGTCTTCGTCGCGCTGATCCTCGAGGCCGACCTCTTCGTCAAGCTCTTCGCCGGGGCCGAGGGGGCGGGAGCGGTTCCCGTGGTCGCGGTTCTCGCCGCCGGCAACCTCTTCTACACGGGCACGGGACCGACGGGCTACGTGCTCTCGATGACCGGGCGGCCGGGACTCAACTTCCT
>JBHEMX010000057.1:0-44424 GCA_046262355.1 Actinomycetota bacterium
TCACTAGCTTGGGAATCGCTCTAGGTGGTGTCGTCGTGTGCGCGTGCGTCCGCAAAGGTGCAGCTCAGAGCAGGTGTCGGTGTCGAGGTGTTCCGCTCGTGTCGCCCCCCTGGTCCCCTCCGAGGAAAACCCGCGCATACGGCGTAGGCATCGGAACGCTCTTGTCCCGGTCTCCGTGCTCCGGGCCGTAGGTCCCGCTCGTGATGACGAACGCGCGCCTGCCCGCGAACCAGCCGTGCAGGTCCTGCTCCACGTTCTGTGCCACGTAGTCCCCCCTTCTGCTGGCGGAACCTTCCATTCCGCTCGCTGGCGTGTGTAACACGAGCACTTGTCGAGATGCTTTCGAAAGGAGTGGTCGCGGCTTTTGTCCGGGTCGGGGGCTTATCGCGCCGACGGGCGCTATTCCTCCCGCCCGTCGGCCCTGCGTCGTTTCCAGGTCTCGCTCTCTAGCTCCCAATCCAGGCGCTGCACCTGATGCTGGATGAACACCTCGTCCCACTCGCCCAGTACCTGCGACGGCTCCACCACAGCGATGACTGTGCGTTCGTCCTGAACCTCTTCCCACGTGTCCTCGTCGTTCGGGTCGCCCCGGTAGACCCGCCCGGTCCATTCCGTGAGCGTGCCGTCCAGGTTGTCCTCGATGCGATGCTCCCTACGGTCCACGCGGTACGTCAGCTCTACCGCGACACCCTTCCTCCGGCCCTTCGGAACGCCCACCTGTACGACACGGACCCGATAAGCCCTGCCCAGCCTGTGGCGGACCCGGTAGCGAATGGGGGCGACCTGAAGAGCCCGCAGCGGGTCTTCTAGGTCGGTCCCCAACTGCCACTGTTTCTGGTCCACGGTGACGGCGTAGAAGCCGCCTTCTCGAATGTCCTTGAGTCTCACCTACACCTGCCCTTGTCGTGAGACGGCCCCTGAAGCATGCCTCGATGCACGTTCCTCCGCTGTGGAACAAGCCGCACGGGGAAGGGGGTGCTCTGCGAGAGGTCCGAAGGGCATCGCCCTCCCGCAACGCGCTGCCAGTCTAACGTCAGGACTCCTTGCTGTCGTCGATGCCTTGCCCGTAGCGCTCCCACGCTGCCTGACGCGAGATTCCCAGCGCCCGGGCGATAGCCGCCCAGCTCTCTCCGTCTTGCCGGGCGCGCCGTACAGCCTTCGTCTTTTCGCTCTCCAGCACCTCGACGGCGTGGCGTAGGCCCACCAGTAGCTCCGTGTCCGTGCTCATTTAGCGACGGTAGGGGCTGGCCCTTTCACCGTCAAGAGAACCTGACGGTCGGGGGTTTCGTTCCACATCGAAACGAGGCATGCTTGATGGGCAAGAAGCGCCCCCGCGGTGCAGCGAACACCCGGGGGCTCGGCCAGCGACCTGAATAGGAGGTGCTGACGTGACCGAGCGTAGCCGCCTGGTCGCGTACCTGCGGGTGTCGTCCCGGGAACAAGCCGAACACGGGCTCGGCCTGGAGGTCCAGGAACAGACTATCCGTAAGTGGGCACGGGCGGAGGGGCACCGCATCGTCACGGTGGCGACGGATGCCGGCGTCTCAGGGAGCAACGGGCTCGACGCCCGAGACGGCTTGCCCGAAGCCTTCGCCACCGTCAAGGACGGGCGCGCCGAGGGACTGGTGGTGGCCAGGCTCGACCGGCTGGCCCGTGACCTCATCGTGCAAGAGACGCTGCTGGCAGAGCTAGGACGGCTCGGCGCCGCCGTGTTCACCACTTCCCCCGCGGAGCAGGAGTTCTTGGAGGACGACCCGGCCGACCCCTCACGCAAGCTCATCCGTCAGCTTCTCGGGGCCGTGGCTGAGTACGAGCGCTCCGTGACCGTCTTACGCCTCAAGGCGGGCCGCCGCCGCAAGGCGGAACGTGGTGAGTACTACGGGGCACCGCCCCCGCTGGGGTGGCGAGTCATGGCCGGGGAGCTGGTCCCGGACCCCGACGAGCAAGTGACGGTGCGGCGCATCCACGAGCTGCGCGGGCAGGGCGTGTCGCTGCGGGACATCGCCACCGCTTTGGAGGCCGAAGGCGTCCCCAACAAGCAGGGCGGCTCCCGGTGGCACATCTCGACCATCGCCCGGGCCGCTCGACGCGCAGCGGTGCGGTGATGGACGCGCTCGTGGAGATTGCCCGGCACATCGAGCGCACCGCCGACGCCCACGGGTGGGACTCCGCTCCGGCGCTGTTCACGCTCGAGGACGCCCGTGTGCGAGAGATATTCGTGCTCGCTGCGTCGGGCAAGCCCCAAGACGCCATACGCGCGCTGGTCGCCACCTCGGGCCGGTTCCGCGCCGACGCGCTGGCGCTTTGGCCGGGCGACTTCTGGTTCTGGCAACCTCTTGACCCTTGCTTCGCGCCGAAAGCAGCCGTTCCTGATGACACCACCGTAGGGCCGCTACGCCTTACGTCAACCGCGAATCCTGCGCGTGAAAACCGACGCTTGGTCGTTCTCGGTCGTTCTCGCTTCGCTGCCTGCGACCTCGGTCGGCAGAAACTCGATAGGGTCGGTATATGAGGCGAAAGATAGGCCTTTGGTTCCTATACGTGGGAACGGCGGCAGCGGCGCTTGGTATCGCGCCGCTCGCGCTGGGACTGTTTCTTCCCGCCTCATTCCTCGTCCCCATTGCGGCAGTATTGCTGGTCGTCGGGCGAGTTGCGTACGGGTCGATTGATGGTGAACTGCGCCGCCGTCTGCTCGTGACCTTCGTGGCTATTGGTGTCGGGGTTATCGCGCTGGCGTTCCTGCGCCGACTTGGCGCGTAAGCCACCGTCTGTGGTTGTGTGTGAGGGGTGGACGTACTCCACAGCGACCATGGAGTGGCTCAGCGCTCAGGTTCGCAAGGTGCCACACGACCGCCGCCGCCGCCGTCACGACGAGCTGAGCGCGGCTCTGGGACCGCCAGCCGAGCGTAAGGACCGCGTGGAGCTACGCCTCGTCTACGCGGTGACCACGACGGGGGAGCACGTGTTCCTCCAGCGGCGCCGGGGTGAGCCGGAAGCCGAGGTGTTCCCCCATGACCACATCGAAGGGGACATCCCGGATTGCCTGTTCGCCGCGCTCGCGGAGCAGTAGGCGAAACCTAACCGGCCGGGCCGGTTAGGTCCTCCGGGTGTGCCGCTCCCCGGGGCTGATGAGCCAGCGGCGAGACAGGAGGCTGTGGATGAAGAGTGGCGGGGCAGGCCCTCCCATCAACGTCGCGGTGCGGGACCGCTACGGCGAAGAACGACCGTGTGATGTGTGTGATGAGCCGCTGATGTGGGGGCGAGACGGGATAGGGGAGTCGTGGGGCGGGACGGCCAGCGCCTCTTGGCTCACGTAGGTTGTGGGCGAGAAGAAGGGCTGGAGCGGGCGTGAGCAGTGGAGAATCCCTGCTGTGGCACGTCGGCGGAGTAGGGGGGGCATGTCGGACAAGGCCGAAGCACCCAAGAAGCGGCGAGACACCAGACTTGAAGCGGCGGGCGCAGAGTTCCTTGTCCTCGCCCACCTGCTCATAGAGGGCATCGAGGCCTACAAGGCCTACGTCAACTACCCCGGCTACGACCTGGTTGCCCACAATCTCGCTGAGGACACCACTTGCCGTATCCAGGTCAAGAGCAGGTACTACACGAGCGACAGGGGCTTCCCGATAGGCGACCCGAATGCGTGCGACTTCGTCGTGTACGCAAGGCTCAACCGCGGCTACCCGAGGAAGCCCCCTGACCCCCGACCCCCGTCGCTCTACGTACTGCCCAGCAACGTGGTTGCGGACCACCTGCGGGAGCGCAAGGGATGGGGAACCGTCATGCTGCTCAAGGACATCCCCAATGGGGAGCGCTTCAAGGAAGCCTGGGGGCAGATTCGGGACTTCCTCCGACTACCTCATCCCTCTGGATGAAGCCTCTGTGGAAACTGGCCACCGGCGGCCGGAATCGGCCGCCCAAGGCTCGTGGCCACCCTTGGGGAGCCAGAGACGCCCCGGCCCGGAGGGGTGCGGTGATGGGCTTCGGAGGTCACACGCGGGGCGAGCAGCAAGACACCCAGCGGCTCCTGAGCGTGCTGGGGCGGGTAGCCGACGCCTTGGAGCGCATAGCCGAGGCCACTGAGCGGCTTACGCGCCGTGAGGACGACGACGAGGGGAAGGCGTGAGAGTGCGCCCCCCTAATTTGAGTCCTGGTCGGTAGTCTGGCCCTCGGGAGGCGACTGAGGCGGCGGCGCGCCCGGTTGCGTCTCCTCCATGAGGTCGTCGTCGGCGCCCTCCGGGGAGGCGTCCGTGGCCTCGACTTGCTCCGCCTGCTGCTCGCGCGCCGCCTGCTGCCGGCGCTCCTCCTGCTCCTCCAGCTCCCTCATCTCGTTCACGAGCGCGTCGGCGTCCGAGCCGGCGGGAGTGCCGGCCGTCCTCTCCCTGTAGACGAGGTACCCGAGCCGGCGCGCAGTTTCGTCGGTCTTGCGGCGAGACTTCACCTCTTCGAGCTTCTCTTGCGCTTGGACCCCCGCCTTGCGCGCCTCGCTCGCGACGTCCTGCGCGGTCCCCTTCAGGCGATCCATCAACCCCATGTCGCACCTCCCGGTAAGTTGCCTACCGGGTACTTTGCCACCTTATGTCCCCGGTCACTCGACGGTGACGCTTTTCGCGAGGTTGCGCGGCTTGTCGGGCGACAGCCCGCGCTCCTTGGCGACGAAATAGGCGAAGAGCTGCAGGCACACGGTGTCGAGCACCGGCGTCAGCAGCGGCTTGGTCACCGGCACCTCGAACAGCTCGTTGGCGAGCGCGCGTGCGCGGTCGTCGCCTTGTGGTGCGATCAGGATCGTGTCGGCGCCCCTCGCCCGTACCTCAGATACGTTCGCTAGCATCTTGTCGTAGAGCCGGTGCCCTGTGAGGATCGCGACGACCGGCACTCCGTCGTGGATCAACGCGATCGCGCCGTGCTTGAGCTCCCCGGCCGCGTAGCCCTCCGCGTGGATGTAGGAGATCTCCTTGAGCTTCAGCGCGCCTTCCATCGCGACCGCCATGCCTACGCCGCGTCCGATGAACAGAAAGTCGTCCGCGTCGGCGTAGCGCTTCGCGGCGCGATTGATGTCACCCTGCAGGGCGAGGACCTCTTCGATCTGGTCGGGCAACGCCCTCATCGCAGAGATGGTCTCGGCGATCTTGCCGTCCGGCATGGTTCCGCGCGCGTGGGCGAGGTAAAGGGCGAGGAGGTTGGAAGCGATGAGCTGACACAGGAACGTCTTTGTTGCGGCAACGCCGATCTCGGGGCCGGCGCGCGTGAACAGGACCGCATCGGCAGCGCGCGTGATCGACGACCCCACGACGTTCGTGATCGCAACCACGCGAGCGCCCATCTCCCTCGCGAAGCGCACGGCGGCCAGCGTGTCGGCCGTCTCACCCGATTGAGCGATGCCGATGACCAGACATGTGTCGTCGAGCACGGGATCGCGGTACCTGAACTCCGACGCGAGGTCCAGCTCCACGGGAAGTCGCGTCCAGTGCTCGAGCGCGTGCTTGGCGGCCATGCCCGCGTGGAAAGAGCTGCCGCACGCGACCACGACTATCTTCGTGATGCGATCGAGCGCGCCGTGGTCCCAGCGAACCTCGTCGAGCTCCACGTGTGCGCCGTCCTCGACGCGATCGCGCATCGTGTTGCGCACGGCGACGGGTTGCTCGAAGATCTCTTTGAGCATGAAGTCCTCGAAGCCGCCGCGCTCCGCCGCCTCCATGTCCCAGTCCACGCGCACCGGCCGCGCGTCGACCGCGTCGCCGTCGAACGTGGATACGCGTACGCGGCCCGGGCGAACCTCGGCGATCTGGTTGTTGTCCAGAGGGATGACATCGCGCGTGTAGGCAAGCAGCGCGGGGATGTCCGAAGCGACGAGCCCCACGCCGGGGGCCGCGCCGACGATCATCGGAGGCTCGTGACGCGCGACCACGATGGCGTCCGGCTCGGCGGTGGAGATGCACACGAGCGCGAAGGCTCCCTCCAGCATGCCGACGGTGACACGCACCGCATCCAGCAGCGAGCAGTCTCGCTGCTCCACGATGGACTCGATGAGATGAGCCGCCACTTCGGTGTCGGTCTCGGACCGGAACACGTGACCGTCACGGGCCAGTCGCTCGCGCAGCACGTCGTGGTTCTCGATGATCCCGTTGTGGACGATCGCGATCTCGCCCTTGCAGTCGACGTGCGGGTGCGCGTTCGTGTCGGTCGGCGCGCCGTGCGTCGCCCAGCGCGTGTGGCCGATGCCTGCGACGCCTTCGAACGCCGACCGTTGCATTGAGTCGGCGAGGACGTCCAGACGGCCGGCGCGCCGCGCGACGTCGAGCCGCCCGTCCGTGATCACCGCGACGCCGGCCGAGTCGTAGCCGCGGTACTCGAGCTTGGCCATGCCGTCCAGAAGGACGGGCAAGGCGCCGTCGCTGCCGGTGTAGCCGACGATCCCACACATCGTGGCGGGCTCCTCTCCAGATGTTGGCGCGCGCCTGCGCGCCGATCCATTCCGGCACTGCGAGCGCCGTCCAAGAGGCGCTCGCCACCATTGCTTGTGATCCGAGAGGAGCCACGCGGAGCCGGTTTGTGCACCGGGATCGCTCCCGGGTTTTGTCGACGCCGTAACGACCGTGGCCTGCCGGGGGTCACCCGCCGAGTGGAGGTGAGCCGAAGCTCACGTCCTTCGAGATCCCCCACCTCGTCAACTCGCCCCTCCTCGGCGAGTCCTGGCGCTAGTTCCGTCTGGGATGCTGCTTCCTCTCGCCGCAAAGGATAGCGGCGTCATCGGCGCGAAGCCAGCCCTCAGGCGAGATGACGCCTCAGCGAACTTGCAAGCTCGTCGGCGATCCGTGCGGCGACGTCTCTATCGGCGGCCTCGACCATGACGCGTACGACCGGCTCGGTCCCCGACGCCCGCAGCAGCACGCGCCCGTCGTCTCCGAGCGTCCTCTCCGCGGCGGCGACGTCGCTCCACACTGCCTCGGCCTGCTCGAGAGCGCCGCGCGCCGCGACCGGGACGTTGATCAGCACTTGAGGATAGGGCTCATAGAGATGGGCGAGCTCGTGCAGCGACGACCCCGACGTGCGCACAGCCTGGGCGATCTGCAGTCCCGTGAGGATGCCGTCGCCCGTATGCGCGTGCTCGCCGAAGATGACATGACCCGACTGTTCGCCCCCGAGCACCGCGCCCCTGTCCAGCATCGACTCGACCACGAACCTGTCTCCCACGGGGGCCGCAAGGACCTCGATGCCGTGAGACTCGAGCATCTTCGTCATGGCCAGGTTCGACATCACGGTAGCCACGACGACGTCGCCCTTGAGAGCGCCGACATCGTGCAGACGCAGCGCGCTGAGCGCGAGGATCCGATCTCCATCGATCATCTCTCCTCGTTCGTCGACCGCAAGCACCCTGTCCGCATCGCCATCCAGCGCGAGGCCGAGATCCGCCTCCTCCTCGACAACCCTGCGGGCCACCGTCGACATCGAGGTCGAGCCGCAGTCGACGTTGATACGAGCGCCGTCCGGCTCCGCATGGATCGCGACCACCGTCGCGCCGGCGGCAGCGAACGTGGCCGGACCTGTCTCCCATCCCGCTCCATAGGCACAGTCGAGAACGACCTTGAGTCCCTCGAGACGGCCGTCGAGCGTCGACAACAGGTGACGGACGTAGCGTCCCTTCGCATCGGCAAGCCGCGACACCGTGCCGACATCGAGACCCGTACCGAGCTCGTCGATGGTCGGCTCCTTCATGTGACGCTCGATGGCGTCCTCGCGCTCGGCCGTGATCTTCGTGCCCTCGTCGGAGAAGAACTTGATGCCGTTGTCCGAGATGGGGTTGTGCGACGCCGAGATCATGGCTCCCGCACGCGCGTTCTCGTCGATCGTGAGGAACGAGACGCCGGGACTCGGGATGATCCCTGCAAGCCGCACGCGCGCTCCCGCGGAGCACAGCCCCGCCACCAGCGCTCCCTCGAGCATCGGTCCCGAAAGGCGCGTGTCGCGCCCCACCAAGACCTCGCCGCCGCCACTCGCCAGCACCATTCCGGCGGCGCGGCCCAGCGCCAACGCAAGGTCCGGGGTGAGGTCGTGGTTGGCCACTCCGCGGACCCCGTCGGTGCCGAACAGTCTGGACATGAGCGACATATTCGCAGACGGAGTGGAAGAAACTTCGAAATGCAGCCCGAACGGCCCCGGAAGGGGGTACAAGTGAGGCAACGTCGGGCGGAACGGGGGCGACATGAGCCAGCTTAGGCAGGTATCGGTCAAGAGACTCGAGCCTCAGCGCTTCGAGTCGATCCTTCCACCGGATCGCTACGAGCGCTTCGCGGCCGCGATCGTGCAGGCCCAGAAGCTCTTCGAAGGACGCATCGTGTGGAACGTCAACTCCACTGCCAAGGGCGGTGGCGTCGCCGAGATGCTGCGCTCGCTGCTCGCCTACGCGCGCGGCGCCGACGTCGACGCCCGCTGGCTCGTCATCGAGGGCAACCCCGACTTCTTCAAGATCACCAAGCGCATCCACAACCACCTGCACGGCTCGCCCGGGGACGGCGGCGAGCTCGGCGACAAGGAGCGGCGGGCCTATGAATGGACGCTCGCAACGAACGCCGAGGAGCTCGAGGAGCTGGTCGAGCCCAACGACTTCATCCTTCTTCACGACCCACAGGCGGCGGGCCTCATCCCCGCGCTCAAACGTCGAGGATGCTCGTGCGTCATATGGCGCTGTCACGTCGGCCTCGACCTTCCCAACGAGCTCGCGCGCGGCGCGTGGCGCTTCCTCGTGCCGTACGTGTCCGCCGCCGACGCCTACATCTTTTCCCGGCGCGCCTTCACCTGGGAAGGGCTCGATGGTGGCAAGACGCGCATCATCCCTCCCTCGATCGATGCCTTCTCGGCGAAGAACCAAGACATGGACCGCGCGACCGTGCAGGCGATCCTGCGCGCCACCGAGATCATCGATGAGATGGGTCCGCCAAGAGCGGCAGGGCGGCCGGCTTCGCCGGCCGGCACGAGTCATTCCGACGACGCGGTCCCCGCGTTCCTGCGCGAGGACGGCAGCCCCGGGCGCGTGACGCGCAGCACGCAGATGTACGACGGCGGGCCGCCACCTCCGCCCGGCGCGCCGTTGGTCGTGCAGGTGTCTCGCTGGGACCGGCTCAAGGACCCGCTCGGAGTCATGATGGGCTTCGTGGACCACGTTGCGCCCAACACCGATGCGCATCTGATCCTTGCCGGCCCCTCGGTCGAGGCGGTGGCCGACGACCCGGAAGGCGCCGAGGTGCTCAACGAGGTGCGCGACAAGTGGGCCGCGCTGGAGCGCGATGTCGCCGCTCGTGTGCATCTCGCGTGCCTGCCGATGGAGGACGGCGAGGAGAATGCCGCGATCGTGAACGCGCTCCAGCGGCGCGCCGACGTCGTCGTGCAGAAGAGCATCGCCGAGGGCTTCGGGCTCACGGTGGCGGAGGCGATGTGGAAAGCGCGCCCCGTTGTGGCGAGCAAGATCGGCGGCATCCAGGACCAGATAAGCGACGGAGCAACGGGAGTGCTGGTCGACGACCCGCACGACCTCGCCGCCTTCGGCGCCGCGGTGACCGGCCTCCTCGAAGACGCCGAGGGAGCGGCGCGCATGGGACGAGAAGCCCAGGCGCGCGTGCGCGACGAGTTCCTCGGACCGCGCCACCTCATGCAGTACGTGGAACTGATGGGCGCGCTGCTGGGCTAAGGCTCGGCTAAGGCTCGGCTAGGGACGGAGACCAGGGTGCCCGGTGGGGGGCGGCCGCTCGGCGCGCGTGCTATGAAGGCCGCCATGGGAGAGACGGCCGCGTCGGCCCGCGCGGAGAGATTGAGGGCCATACCTCTCCTGGCAGAGCTCTCGGACGAGTCGTTGAGCCACGTTCTCGACATCGCCACCGAGTTCGGCGTCGAGCGTGGCCACGTGCTGGTGGACAGGGGTCAGCCCGGCACCGGCTTGTTCGTGCTCGAGGAAGGACGCGTGTCCGTCGAGCTTCCCGGCCGGGCGATCGAGCTGGGCCCGGGCGAGTTCTTCGGCGAGCTTGCGCTCCTCGACGAACGCGCCGTTCGCACCGCGCGCGTCTCGGCGGCCACCTCCGTACGCTGCCTCGCCATCAGGCGCGACGACTTCCAGCGCCTGCTGACATCCGAGCCGAAGCTCGCGCTCAAATTGCTAAAGGTGCTGGCACACAGACTGGCCTCCGCCGGGGGCGACTAGAGTGGTCGAAGCCACGAGTTGGGCATCCTGGATGGAAGTCAGATGCACCACGAAGACGCCATGGTCGAACTCCGAGGCGACGCCGGATGCGACCTCCGCAGGAACGCTCTCGGAGCCGACATGCGGGCGGGTGGACCCTTCGACGCTGCGGTTGCCATCTGCAACGCCGATGCCGAGATCGGCATGGACACGCTCGATGCGCTGGACGCTCTGGTCGAACATAGCCTCGTGAGGCGAGTGGAAACGGACCAGGGCACCACGCGCTTCCGCATGCTGAACACGATCCACGAGTTCTCCGCCGAGATGCTGAGCGCAAGCGGTGACATGGCGACCCTGCAACGCAGGCACGCGGAGTACGTCCTGTCGCTCGTCGAGGAAGCAGCTCCGCGCGTCACGCGCGATCCCGTCGCGAACCAGATCCCCGAGCTCGAGCACGGCAACGTACGGGCGGCTCTGGCGTGGTCGATGAAGAACGGAGAAACGGAGATCGGGCTTCGGCTCGCTTCGGGGCTGTGGCGGTACTGGATGCTCAACTCGCATCTCGCCGAGGGGCGAAGGTGGCTCACTGATCTCTTGGCGCTTCCGCGCGCGTCGGAGCGCACGGCGCAACGCGCCCCGGCCTTGACGGCCCTCGGGAGCATCACGTACTGGCAGAACGACTTCGACGCGACGCGACGACACTACCGGGAAAGCCTCGAGGTCTTCCGGCAGGTCGGCGACCGCAGCGGCACTATCGAGGCCCTCTACAACGTCGGGTTCCCGGCGCTGCTGGAGGCGCAGCGCGTGCCACGCGGGGCCGGGCTCGACCGGCCCGACTCAGGCCGCGGCGCCGCGGCGATCCCGATGAGGCGCCGGCCGGCCTCGTGACGCCCAACAAGAGGTGGACCCTCTTCGCCGTCGTCCTGGGATCGTCGACGGTGTTCCTTGAGTCCTCGATCGTTGCCGCCGCATTGCCGAAGATCGGCGAGGCACTCTCGTCCACGTTCCTCGGAACCCTGGAAGCACAGTCGTACGTCTACTACGGCTATCTCCTCGCACTCAGCGCCCTCCTGATCCTGGCCGGTGCGCTCAACGATTACCACGGTCGCCGCAGGATGTTCCTCATAGGTCTCCTCGGCTTCGGCGTGACGTCGCTCTTGTGCGGCGTAGCCACCAACATGGAGTTCCTGATCGCCGCGCGCATCCTGCAGGGGGCCGCCGGCGCCATCCTCGTGCCGGGGTCCCTGTCGATCATCACCGCGACCTTCGAGGCGGAGGACCAGGCAAGGGCGTTCGGTGTGTGGGCCGGGGCGTCGGCGGCGACGACGATACTCGGGCCGGTGATAGGCGGCGCCCTGGTCGCATACGTATCGTGGAGAGCAGCCTTCTTCATCAACATCCCCATGCTCACCCTCGCGGCGTGGCTGACGGTCCGGTACATGGCCGAATCGAGAGATGAGGACGCCTCGGGAAGTTTCGACTGGCTCGGTGCCGTGGTCGTCGCTCTGGCGATCGGTGGCCTGACCTTCGGCGCGATCCGAGGTCAGTCCCAGGGATGGGACGGCATCGCCCCGTGGGCGTCGCTCGCCGTGGGCACCTTGGCATCGGTAGCCTTCCCGTTGCTGATGGCTCGGTCAAGGCATCCGCTCGTGCCGCTGGATCTCTTCCGCTCTCGGAACTTCAGCGTCACCAACGTCTCGACGTTGCTCATCTACGGCGCGATCTATGTGCTGATCCAGTTCCTCGCACTGTTCACCATAGGAGTCCTCGGATACAACGAGGTGGGCTTCGGTATCTCCACGATCCCGAGCACTCTCTTTCTGGCGATCTTCTCCGCTCGATTCGGCGCACTGTCCGATCGCTTCGGCCCTCGCCTGTTCATGGTGGTCGGCCCCCTGCTGATGGCTGCGGGTGTGCTGTGGCTCGTACGCATCCCAAGCGACAGCGCTGCGTGGGTGGTGCGGCTCGGCGACGTCGATTCTTGGATCCCGCCATCCAGCTACGTATCCGACGTCTTTCCTGCCATGGTCCTGTTCGGCCTCGGGCTGATGGTCATGGTGGCGCCGTTGACGACCGCCTTGATGCGATCCGTTCCAGTTCGACATGCGGGGATCGCCTCGGCGTTCAACAACGCCGTGTCGCGCGTCGGACCTCAGCTCGCCGGGGCGCTCATCGTTGTGGCGATCTCTGCGACCTTCTATGCGACCCTGCAGGACCTCGTCCCCCAGGTAGACGTCTCGTCGCGGCGCGTCCAGGAGCAGGTCGGCCCACTCAATCCGCCGACGTCCGATGCACCCGAGCGGCTCGCCGAAGCGGCCCGCGACGCCTCCACGAGCGCCTTCCACGTGGCCATGCTCGTCGCTGCTTCCATGTGCTTCGGTGGCGCGGTCGTCAATGCGCTGGGCATCCGCAACGAACCCACGAGCCGGCAGACGGGAGGTAAACCGATCACCCCTTGCGCCCAGTCTCCAGGCGTCGAAGCGCCGGCGGAGGCCGCGACATGACGGACAGGCATGCACTGCCCCGGGGCACGGTCACGTTCCTGTTCACCGACATCGAGGGTTCGACCCGACTGCTCCAGCGACTGCAAGAACGCTTCGAAGCGCTGATCGGTGAGCACCACAGGGCGATGCGGAAGGTCTTCGAGGCTTCGAACGGGATAGAGATCGGCACGGAGGGTGACGCGTTCTTCGCGGTATTCACCACCGCCTCCGACGCGGTGACGGCAGCGGCCGAGGCCCAGCGAGCGCTGGCGGCCCACAACTGGGGCGATGGGATCGAGCTGCGCGTTCGCATGGGTATGCACACGGGTTCCGCGACGTTAGTCGGTGACAACTACGGTGGCATAGACGTGCACCGTGCTGCCCGCATAGCATCCGCTGCTCACGGCGGTCAGATACTGCTGTCCTCCGCGACGGCAGGCCTCGTCGAGCTGTCGCCGACGTCGAAGCTCACGATGCAGGATCTGGGGCGGTTCCGCCTGAAGGACCTCGAGCGTCCGGAGCATCTCCACCAGTTGTGCGTCGAGGGGCTGCGATCGCGTTTCCCGCCGCCCAGGGCGCTGGATCCGCGTGCGAGCAACCTTCCGCCTTGGCTGACGTCATTCGTGCACCGGGGCCGGGAGCTTCGTGACATCGCCGAGCTCCTGGGGGACAACCGGCTCGTCACCCTCACGGGCCCGGGAGGAACCGGGAAGACGAGGTTGAGTCTCGCCGTCGGTGAAGCGGTGATGCCCGCGTTCAACGACGGCGTCTTCGTCGTCTTTCTGGCGCCGCTCGAGGATCCGATGTTGGTGGCGTCGACCGTCGCACAGACCTTGGGCCTGCGGGAGCAAGGCATGATTCCGATCGAGGACACACTGGAGGACCACCTGAGGGACAAAGAGTTGTTGCTGATCCTGGACAACTTCGAGCAGATCGTTCCGGCCGCACCGGTCGTGGCCGACCTACTTGCCTCCGGTCCACGCGTCAAGGTGCTGGTGACGAGCCGGACGCCGCTGCGGCTCGCCGGGGAACAGGAATACCGGGTTCCTCCGATGGCGCTGCCGGACCCGGATCGTCTCCCCTCTCTCGATTCGCTGTCCGGTTACGAGTCCGTCGATCTCTTCGTTCATCGAGCTCGAAGCGCGAAACCAGACTTCAGCCTGACGGACGACAACGCCCATCCGGTCGCCGAGCTCTGTCGGCGACTGGATGGTCTTCCACTCGCCATCGAGCTCGCCGCTGCCCGCATCAGGCTCTTGTCGCCGCAGGAAATCGTCGAGCGGCTTCATACCAGCCTGTCGTTGCTGACCGGGGGAGCGCGCGATCTCCCGGAGAGACAGCAAACCCTACGTGGGGCGATCGACTGGAGCTACGAGCTGCTGGACGACGCCCACAAGATCTTCTTCCGTCGCTTGGGCGTGTTCCCGGGCACTTTCGGATTCCAAGCTGCCGAGGAGACCACCGACGCCCTCCGCGACACAGGTCTCGACACACTTGATGCGATCGAGACGATGGTCGACAGCAGTCTCGTTCGTCGGTCCGAGACCGACTACGGGGAGACGCGCTTCAGACTCTTGCACACGATCCGCGAGTTTGCCCTGGACCAACTGAAGGATGCGGGAGAGGAAGACGCCACGAGGATGCGGCACGGGGCCTGGTGCCTGCGCCATGTGGAGGATGTCGCGCCGAGATTCACCGCAGCACCCGAAGGGCTCGAATCGATGGAGATGGAACACGACAACGTCCGCGCCGCACTGCGGTGGGCGATCGACTCAGAGGATGTCGATGCAGCGATGCGGTTGGGTTCGTCGATGTGGCGGTTCTGGCAGTTGCGGAGCCACCTCGCGGAGGGGAAACGCTGGCTGAGTGAGATCATCGCCCTCCCGTCGGAGGGATTCTCGGCCGGAAGAGCTCGCGCCGTCATGGCGCTCGGGAGTATCACGTACTGGCAGAACTCGTTCGAGGAGACCCGCCGCCATTACGTCGAAGCCTTGGAGATCTTCCGGGGGGTCGACGACGACGAAGGGCTGCAGGAGGCCCTGTACAACGCCGGCTTCCTATCACTTCTCGAGAGAGATCCAGGACCGGCTTCGGACCTGTTCTCACAGAGCCGCGCGATCGCCGAGCGGTGCAGCGACAAGAAAGGGATGGCCGCTACGGGATGGGGGCTGGCCATGGCCGCGATCCAGGCCGAGGACTGGGAGGAGGCGCGCAGGTGGGGCTCGGAGTGCGGCCGCCTCTACGACGAGCTGGGCGATCTGTTCGGCAGGGGTCTTTCCCTCTTCGTCTTCTACCAGATAGCCCGTTACACGCGCGACCTCGCCGGGGCGCGTGCGCTCATGTTGCGGTACATCGAGGAAGCCGACGCGAATGATCTGACGGTTCCTTCCGCTCTCGAATTGCTGGCGGAGATCGATCTGCTCGACGGCAACCTCGAACGGGCTCTGCGCTTGCGCGGCGCTGCGGAAGCGTTCAGGGACGACTACGGGGGAGGATCGCCGGCACCTCTCGTGGATCTGAGCGACCTTCGGGCGATAGCGCGTGCAACGCTGGACGAAGCTCGGATCGAGGAACTAACGAAAGAGGGTGCAGCGATGGCTCCACAGGAAGCCCTGGCATACGCGCGCAAGGAGCTGAGTCTCTGATGCTCCGCCGAGATACTTGACTGAGCGGCAGATGTCTCGGTTCCGCCGGCGCAGCCGCCGGCGCCGACGTCGACCGTGAATGTTGGGCGAGACAACATGACCTCGAAAGCCGTGGTCCTTGTCGTCGACGACGACACCGAAGAGCTGGGCCGGATCAGGAACGAGCTTGCCTCCCGCTATGCGCGCGACTACGAGATCGTCTGCGCCGACTCTGTCGATCAAGCGATGCACTCCTTGCAGGGGTTCGCCGCCGCCCGGCGCGATATCGCCCTCGTGCTCGCAGACCAGTGGATGCCCTCCATGACGGGTGCCGAGTTCCTGGCCGCGGTCAAGGCCGTCGATGCAACGACCAAGCGAGCCCTTCTGCTCCCGTGGGGAGGCTGGGGCGACCGGGCCACGGCCGAGGCGATCGTAAGAGCGATGACGCTGGGGCACATCGAGTACTACGTCCTCAAGCCGTGGCAGGTACCCGACGAGCTCTTCCACAGGACCATCACGACCTTCCTGCATGAATGGCGGCGCAGCCGCCCCTCACGGACTCCACAGATCACCGTGGTCGGACATGCGCGCTCCCGGCGCTCTTACGAGGTTCGCGATTTCTTGACGAGAGGTCGTTTCGACCATGTCTTCTACCCCGCCGACTCCGAGGAAGGGAAAGCGACGTTACGTCGCTCCGGCTGCTCGCAGAGCACCCTCCCCGTCGTCGCGCTCCTCGACGGTCGCGTGAGCGTCGATCCGAGCAACGCGGAGCTTGCGAACGCCATGGGGCTCATCACGCATCTCGATCGGGACGAGGACTTCGATGTCGTGATCGTCGGAGCCGGACCGGCGGGGCTGGCGGCTGCCGTCTATGGATCCTCCGAAGGCCTGCGTACGGTTGTTGTCGAGCGCGAGGCGATCGGGGGTCAAGCCGGAAGCAGCTCTCTCATCCGGAACTACCTCGGGTTTGCGAGAGGAGTGAGCGGATCAGAGCTCGCTCAACAAGCTTATCAGCAGGCCTGGCTCTTCGGCACGACCTTCTTGATGACGCGCCCGGCGACCGGGATCCGGCGCGACGGAAGAGGTTTGGTCGTCTCGCTCGAGCACGGCGAGGAGGTGGTGGGGCGAAAAATCATCCTCGCGACCGGTGTTTCGTATCGACGTCTCCACATCACAGGCGTCGAGGAGCTCCTCGGCGCCGGCGTCTTCTATGGCGCCTCCGCGGCCGAGGCTCGCGGTCTGGAGGGTGGCGACGTGTTGATCGTCGGAGGCGGCAACTCCGCGGGCCAAGCGGCGATACACCTGTCGGCCTACGCGTCGAACGTAACGCTTGTCGTGCGCGGCGACTCCCTGGCCGACAGCATGTCCGACTACCTCATCAAGATGATAGAGAGCGCCTCCAACGTGCGAGTGTGGTTCAACAGTGAGGTCGTCGATGCGCGTGGAGAGGGTCGTCTCGAGTCGGTCGTGCTGAGGAACTCGAGGTCGGGCCGAGAGGAAACCGTCGCGGCCGCCGCGCTCTTCGTATTGATCGGTGCGCAGCCGTACACGGAGTGGCTACCCGACGAGATCGAACGTGACAGATGGGGGTTCGTGTTGACCGGCGGCGAGCCGGTCGACGGCCACGAACGGCGCGATCAAGAGACCAGGATGCTGCTCGAAACGAGCATGCCGGATGTGCTCGCCGTCGGCGACGTTCGGCACGGTTCGGAGAAACGCGTCGCTTCCGCCGTGGCAGAGGGTTCGATCGCCATCCGCTTGATCCACCTGCAGGGATAAGCGATCGAGCGACGCCTGGACCTCCGCCATGTCGCGGTACGGGATCACCGCGCCTGGGGACGCCCCGGCTCAGCGCCTCGGCGTGGCCGTCTCCTCCCTGAGGTCGATCACGCGCGGCGCGCCGCGCGTGATCTGCCGGCTCGCCCTCTCGGCCGATGCGGCGTCGCCCTTGCGCGCGTAGAGCTGCAGCGCGTCGTGCAGGCACGGCGCGGCGTCGTTCACCCGGTCGATGAGACGCAGCACTTCGGCGCGGTCCATCAGTGCGTTCGCCCTCGTCTCGAGCTCGTCGGTGTCCGAAGCGAGACCCACCACCTCGTTCGAGAGCCGGTCCGCGTCCTCGGGCAGGCCTCGTCGCGCCAGCAACTTCGCCCTCGTCGAGGCCCACTCGATCATCGTGGCGAAGTCGTCCTCCGGCGACAGCTCCTCGCTGATGCGCGTGAGCTCGTAGGCCTCGTCGTGGCGCCCGAGCTCGTAGAGAGCGCGCGCGAGATACGCCGCTGCGTTGGCGCGGATGTTGCGTTCGCCGGCGCGCTCGAGGCCTTCGTAGCTCGAGCGGAATGCGCGCTCGGCCGCCACCGCGTCGCCTGCAAGCATCTCTACGATGCCCGGCGCCAAGCTCGTCGCCGCGCTCAGGCTCAGTCCGAGATCGCTCAGCACATCTCTCGCTCTCGTTAGCAGCCCACGGGCGCGCGCGAACTGGCCGCGCATCGCCTCGAGCATCGCCATCCCTCGGAAGCAGTCGGCTTCGACCTTGCGGTTGCCGCGGAACCGCTCGAGGAAGTCATGATGACGCATGAGTGCCTCGTCCACGTGCATGGGGCCGAAGAGAGCCGAGCGCGCGTACACGAGGTTGATCTTGATCTCCTCTTGTTCGTCTCCGGCGCGCCGCACATGTTCGAGCGCCTCCTCCAGCGCGGCGTCGGCGTGAGCGAACCTGTAGTCATATTGCAGGACGCTCGCCTGCAGGTACATGGCCTTCGCCATCCCCAGCTCGTCCCCGGCAGCGCGGAAAACGTCCATGGCGCCGGTGGCGTCGCGCAGCGCCGCATCCTTCCAACCGGCGAGGTTCTCGCTCGCGGAGCGGATCTCCCATAGTTGCATCCCGGCGCGCGCGAGCACGAGCTCGTCGTCGGACGCGGCGACCACATCGCGCAGCGATGCCTCTGCCCGCTTGAGCTCTCCGGCATCAACGAGCGCCGCCGAGAGCGCGAGCGAGATGTGCGGACGCTGCCGATCGCGCTCCGAGAGGAGGTCGAGGGCACGTTCGAACATGCCGATCGCACGCGACAGATCGCCGTGGGCAAACGCCGAACGCGCAGCCGAGGACAACAGTTCCGCAGCTCTTGCGCCGAGCGATCCCGCACGAGCGTCGACGCCACGAAGCTCACGTATGTACGAGAAGGCGCGCTCGAGATGGTGCGCGATCACCTCGGGGGTGGCATCGGCGCGCCCCTCCAGTTGATTCGCGAGCGTCTCGTGCAGCTCGGCGCGCCGCTGCTTGGACACTTGCTGGTAGGCGACGTCGCGGATCAAGATGTGACGGAACCGGAATGCTTCCTCGCGCGCGTCGGCATGGTCGGGCCGGATGAGCTCCTTCCGCACGAGGTCCATGAGAAGAGAGCGCAGGTCCGCCGCAAGCTCATGCTCGCACAGATCGGTGACGAGCTCGCACGTGAACGTCTTGCCGATGACCGCAGCGTTCTGGAGCAAGAGACGCTCGTTGGCGCCGAGCCGGTCGAGGCGCGCCTCGAGGAGCGCCTGGATCGTCGGGGGGATGCGCACACGAGAGAGATCGCTTGCCGGCACCCAGCGTCCCTGCTCGCGACGCAGGCGCCCCTCGTCGATGAGCATCCTCGCCATCTCCTCGACGAACAACGGGTTGCCCTCGGCCGCCTCGACGATGCGGCGATCGATGTCGGGCGACGAAGAGCTCTCGTCGAGGAGGTTGCGCAAGAGCAGTAGTGACTCGCGATCGCTGAGCGGCTCCAGCAGGATAGAAGAAGTGTTCACCTTCCCCCCGCCCCACGAGCTGCGCGACTCGAGGAACTCGACGCGCGCCGAGCAGACGAGCAGCAGCGGCACTCCGCGCGACCACTCCGCGATGTGCTCGACGAGATCCAGGAGCGTCGGCTCGGCCCAGTGAACGTCGTCGAGGACGACCACGACGGGGCGACGGCGGGCGAGGGACTCGAGCAGCTTGCGCATCCCCCAGAACATCTCTTCGAGAGATCCGGTCGGCTCTGCGTAACCGGCGAGCTCCGCAACGCGCGCTGCGACGTGCGAGGCATCCCTCTGTCCCTCGAGCAGAGACTCGATAGCCGCGCGCGCCTCTTCGGCCCCGTGGCCGTCCAACCCTGCAGCGCGCTTGACGATGTCGCGTGCGGGCAGCAGCGCGACCCCCTCGCCGTACGGAGGACAGCGCCCGGTGAGGACGTGGGCGCGCTCCCCGAGCATGCGCAGGAACTCCGCCAGCAGGCGCGACTTGCCGACGCCGGCGGCCCCGAGCACCGTGAAGAGATGGCAGCCGCGTTCCTTGAGCGCGCGCTCGTACGCCTGTGACAGCTGGATCAGCTCACCTCTGCGGCCGACCATCGCGGCACTCAAGCTGCGCGCGTCCTCCGTCGCCGGGAGCACCGCGCCGACGAGTCGGAAGCTTCCGCTCGACCGCCTGAGGCCGACATCGGTCGTCGTCGGCTCGGTGAGCGCGACCCGCCCGACCCGGTCGTGGGTGCCCTCGTCCATCAGGATCTCGGCCGACGCGGCCGCATGGGCGAGCTGGTTCGCAGCGGTCACGACCTCGCCCCGGGGCAGCGTCGCGTCGTCGCCGGTGACGACCTCGCCGGTCGCGATCCCGAAGCTCGCCATGGGGTCGACCTCGTCGCGCAGCTCGGAACGAAGCGTGGGGAACGCATCTCTGATCTCGACCGCCGCACGCGCGGCGCGCAGGGCATCGTCCTCGTGCACGGTGGGGACGCCGAAGACCCCCAGCACCTGGTCGCCGAGCGTTCTCTCGACGACCGCGCCGTGGCGCTCCAGGGTGCTGCGGGCGAGATCGTGGACGCGGTCCGTGAGCGCCTCGCGCGCCTCGGGATCGAGCTCGCCGTCCGCATCGAGCTCGCAGCACAGGACCGACACGGTCTTGCGCACGACCGCTCGGCGCGCCGCCGGCGGGGCCCGGCGTTCCGCGGGCTCGAGCGACGCGTCTTGCAGCAGGATCTTCTGTTCGAGCTGCTGGAGCCTCACGCTCGGATCGATGCCGAGCTCCTCGTCGAGCACCTGCCTGGTCTCCGCGTACACGTTCAGGGCCTCGGCCTGACGCCCCGCCCGATACAGCGCCAGCATGAGCTGAGCGCGCAGACCCTCGCGCAGCGGGTGCTCGGCCACGAGCGCCTCGAGCTCTCCCGCGAGGAGGAGGTGATGGCCGAGCGAGAGCTCGGCTTCGACGCGTTCCTCCAGCGCGATCATCCGGAGCTCCTCGAGCCGGCTGATCTCGGCCTGCGCGAACGGCTCGTAGGCGAAGTCGACCAGGGCCGGACCGCGCCACAGCATGAGCGCGTCTCGCAGGGTCGCGGCGGCGCGCTCCGCGTCCTCGCGCCGCGCCCGTTCGACGAGGTGCTCGAAGCGGTCGGCGTCCAGAGCGTCGGGATCGAGCTCGAGGGCGTATCCGGGTCCTCGTCGCACCACGACGCTGCTCGGCGCGCCGGGCTCCCGGCCGGGCTCGAGGGCCTTGCGGAGGCCCGAGACGTAGACCTGGATCGTGTTCGCCGCGGTCTCCGGCGGCTCGTCCGCCCACAGGAGGTCGATCAGCCTGTCGGCCGAGACCGCCTGGTTGCGATGCAGGAGGAGGATCGCGAACAGGGCGCGCTGCTTCGCGCCCCCCAGCGGCAGAGGACGCCCGTGCTCCTCGGCCTCCAGGGGACCCAGGATGCGAAGGTCCATATCGGTCCCTCCCCCGTCGCGCACGCCCGCTCCGGCTCGAGCTGAGCTCGGGTCGTGCGGTCGGTCGGTCACGCGCTCCCAGCCTAAAGCCTGCAGGGCTCCTATCCCAAGAACGACCGGGCCGCCGGAGGGGAAAGCCCGACCTTTGTGCAGCCACCGTCGCTCGGCGGGGGTGGAGGGCTTGTGGTCGGGTTCGACCGCGCCCGTGGGGCGCGCGGCGGGCGCGTGGGGAGCCGAACCGGTCCCTGCGCGGACCTTTCAGCGTTCCTTAAGCGCGCCCTGGGAAGCTCCTCTTCGTTGGCCGCAAACATGGGGTGGCGGCCACGGGGCGAGCATCGAGAGGAGGCACCTGATGGAGATCCGTAAGCCTGGCGACGAGGGTCGTAGCTGGTCGTAAGTGTCTGTTTCGGACCCTCGCAGCGGAGGGTCCACAACCGGGACTGGCTGAGGGGCCACTAGACCCTTCAGCCAGTCTCGGTTCCGTTCCGGCGTCCGCCGCGAGCGGGAGCGATCGGCGGCAGGGAGAGCGACCGGCTCGGCCGTCGCCGAGGGGGCGATCGGCTCGGTGGTCGCCGAGCGAGAGAGAAAGAAGGGGCAGGGCGATGCTGGTGCGGCGGGGACTCGGTGGAGATTACCGCCGGTTGTGGACCGCGACCGCGGTGTCCAACGTGGGCGACGGCATCCGCGAGACGGCGCTGCCTCTGCTTGCGGCGACGCTCACCCGAGACCCTGTCGCGGTCGCGGGCGTGGCTTTCGCCAACCGCCTCCCGTGGCTGCTGCTGTCGCTGGTCAGCGGCGCGCTGGTCGACCGGTGGGATCGCAGGATCGTGATGACGATCGCCGACGCGGCGCGCGCCTGTCTCATGATCGGCCTCGGGGCGGCCGTGGTGACGGGGCACGCCGGCGTGGCCGTCCTCTACGTCGCGGCGTTCCTGCTCGGGAGCGCGGAGACCCTGTTCGACAACGCGGCGCACGCGATCCTGCCCTCGGTCGTCACCCGAGAGGACCTCGAGAAGGCCAACGGACAGCTCGAGGCTGCGATGCTGATCGGCAACAACTTCGTGGGCCCGGCGATCGGAGGGCTCCTGTTCGTGGCGCTCGCCGCGAGCCCGTTCTTCCTCGACGGCGTCAGCTTCGCCCTCGCGGCGTTGCTCGTCGTCGCCATGCACGGCCGCTTCCGCCCACAGCGCAAGGAGCGCCCGGCCGGCGCAACCAGCGTCGTCGCAGACCTCCGCCAGGACATCGGCGAGGGCATCTCGTGGCTCTGGCGTCAGCCGCTGCTGCGCGCGTTGAGCGGGATGTCCGCGGTCATCAACCTCGTGCTCCACGCGACCTACGCGATCTTCGTGCTGTTCGCGCTCGAGGTGCTGCACCTGAGCGAGGTTGCGTTCGGGCTGCTCCTCGTCGCGGAGGCGGTCGGGAGCTTCCTCGGGGCCATGGTGGCGTCTCGAGTCAGCGCCCGGTTCGGGCCGCGCGCCACGATCGTCGGAGCCATCCTGCTCGCGGCCGCGACCAACCTGCTGATCGGAGTCTCCTCGGCGGCCATCTTCGTCGCCGCGATGCTCGTGCTGCTGAGCGTCGCCGGCGTGACCTGGAACATCCTCACGACATCGATGCGCCAGAGCCTCGTCCCCGACGAGCTCCTCGGTCGCGTCAACAGCGCGCACCGCTGCCTCGCTTGGGGCGCGATCCCGCTCGGCGCGCTCCTGGGCGGTGTGCTCGCGAGCACCTTCGGCCTCCGCATGCCGTTCCTCTTCGCGGCCGTGGCTCTGCTCGGCGTCGGCCTCGTGGCGACTCGGGTCCTCACCTCCACGGGAGAGGCCGAGGAGCGGCGCGCCGATACGGCACTCCCCCACGCCGCCTGAACGGTTCTTCGGAACCTGAGCCCGCAAGGCGGGCTGTTCTCACCAAAGTAAGCCGAGGCGGCCGGCGGCGCGCCGCTCAGGCCGGCGCAGGCGGCGCGCCGCTCGCGCAGGCTGCGCCGCCGGTTCAGCGCACGAGGCGCGACAAGCGGCGGTCCGCCAGGACCTTGCCGTCGGTCTGGCACGTCGGGCAGTACGCGATCTCGTAACCCTCGTAGGACACGCGCCGCAGATCGTCCCCGCAGCGCGGGCAGGGACGACCGTAGCGGCCGTGGATCGCGAAGCGCTCGCCGAGCTTGGGCGGGAGCCCTCCGGTGCGACGCCGCTCACGCTCGAGACCCTCGTCGAGCACCGCTCGAACCGCGTCGAGCAGACGCGCCCGCTCATCGTCCGACAGCTTCGTGAGCGTCGCGTACGGCGACAGGCGCGCCCGATGCAGGATGTCGTCGGAGAAGCCGCGCCCGATGCCGGCGACCGTGCGCTGGTCGCGCAGCATGGTGTGGATCCTGCGCCCGTCGCGCCCGCCTCTGACGAGCTCGGAGAAGGCCTCGGAGAAGGGCTCCGGGCCGAGTCCGTCGAGCGGTCCCTCGTCACCCTCGGCGAGCACCCACCAGGCCGCCTTGCGCTGAGTCCCGTACTCTTTGATCAGCAGCGCGCCGCGGCCCTCGAAGGCCAGTCGCACGACGGCGCCCTTCGGGCGAGTCCTCTTGGGCGGCTGCTCGATCTCGATGCGCCCGCCCTGGGACAGGTGCACGAGCAGGCGCGGCCCACCGAAGTCGAAGATGAGGTACTTGGCGCGCCGGCCGACGCCGCCGAGCGGCGCGCCGACGAGCGACTCGGGGCGCGGCTCGAACGTCTTGAGCGCAGAAAACTGTAACGGCGCCGCGCCGGCGAACGGCGCGCCGCCGAAGAGCGCTTCGAGCCGCTCGGACAGCGCCTGCATCTCGGGAAGCTCGGGCACGTCTCAACCCTAAGGTCCCCGCACGGCAAGCAGGGCCGGCAGGTGCGCTGCTTGATCGAACTCGCCGGGGCTGTGCCGGCGCGCTACTTGATCGAGCCGGCCAGGATCCCCTGCACGAAGTAGCGCTGGAAGATGAAGAACACTACGACCGGCACGATCATCGAGATGAACGCCCCCGGAGCGATGATGTCGATGCTCGTCCCGTACTGGCGCATCTGGCTCCGGATGTAGACGTTGAGCGGTGCCGACTCGCCCCCGGCGAACACCAGCGCGACCAGCAGGTCGTTCCAGGTCCAGATGAACTGGAAGATCAGCAACGCCGCGATCGCCGGCATGCCGAGCGGCAGCACGATGCGCCGGAAGATCTGCATCTCCGATGCGCCGTCGATGCGCGCCGCCTCCAGCAGATCGCCCGGGATCCCGATGAAGAAGTTGCGCAACAAGAAGATCGCGAACGGCAGCCCGAAGGCGATGTGGAACAGTATGGCCGCCCAGATCGTGCCGAAGAGACCGATGTTGCCGAACAGGCGCGCCGCCGGGATCAACGCCATCTGCAGAGGTACCACGAGCAGCCCGACGACGATCACGAAGACGATGTCTCGGCCCTTGAAGTCGATCCATGCGAACCCGTACGCCGCGAGCGCCGCGACGACGACCACCGCAAGACTCGTGGGGACCGTGATCTTGACCGTGTTGAGCAGCGCGGTGACGAGCTGCTCGTTGGCGAAGAGGTCCGTGTAGGGCTTGAGCGTCAGCTGCGCCGGGCGCGTGAAGACGGTCCACCAGCCCGACTCGGCGTAGGCCGCCGCGGTCCGGAAGCTGCTGACCAACAGCGTGATCGTAGGCGTGATCCACAACAGCGCGAGGACTATGAGGAAGACGTGTACCGGCCCCTTGGAGACGGCGTCTCCGATGCGCGCCGCAACCGAGCGTTCGTCGCGCGCTTGCCCCGGCCTCCCGAGCCTTTCTGTTGCGACTGCCATCATCCTTCCCTTCTGAACTGGCGGAGGTTGAGGATCATGATCGGGATCACGAGGACGAAGAGGAGCACGGCGACCGCCGCTCCGACCCCGAAGTTGCGCTCGGCGAACGCGGTGCGGAACATCTCGACCGCGATCACGTTGGCCTCGTCCTGGCTCGCTCCGGGAGCGGTCACCCACACGAGATCGAACATCTTGAGCACGGTGATCGTCGTGGAGATGAACACGACGCCGAGCACCGGCATCAGCAGCGGGACCGTGATGAGGCGGAACACCTGCCACTCCGTCCCGCCGTCGACCCGGGCCGCCTCCAGCAGATCGCGGGGCAGGGCCGAGAGCCCGCCG
This sequence comes from Actinomycetota bacterium, assembly GCA_046262355.1. Taxonomy (GTDB): domain Bacteria; phylum Actinomycetota; class CADDZG01; order CADDZG01; family WHSQ01; genus DATADD01. The sequence goes on from JBHEMX010000057.1 coordinate 25,142, forward strand.
CCGATGACGACCACCGCGAAGCCCACACTGGCCCAGAAGAAGATCCCGATCAAGGCCGGAGTCACGAGGCTCGGTCCGAGCCAGTTGATGCCCTCGAAGCCCTGGTCGAAGGTGGTGGCCGCGAGCTTCACCTGGTAGGGACCCTCGCCGGAGGGGTCTGAGAACGTGACGACGCCGTCGGTCCCTGTGTTCTCGCTCGCAACCTGCTCGCCTCCGCTATCGAGAAGCGCCACCTCGGCGCCGGGAAGCGCCAGCTCACCCTCCTCGACCTCGCCGCTCTGCCCGCCGCCGGGCTTGAAGTCCCGCCATACGAGCACCGAGATCTCGTCGCTCGCAGCCTGAGGCAACTGCGCGCCCCGTGCGTCCTTGGGCACCTCGGGATCGGTGATCGCGACGAGGCCGAGCGCCGCAGTGTCGCCCGGCTGCACGCTCTGATCGCTGACGTAGCCGCCGCCGGGCGCCTGCGTCAGCCCGGAGTCGGGCAGGGGGCGCGCCGAGGGGTAGAGCCCCGGCGCGTCGAAGAGCTCCACCACCCAGTTGGCCGCGGCGTTGACGATCCCCCGCTCCGGCTCGGGCTCATAGGTGATGCGCCACAGGACGCCGGCCGCGAGGCCCGATATCGCGAACGGCATGAACAACACGAGCTTGATGGCGGTCGAGTAGCTCACGCGCTCGGTCAGCACGGCCACGATCACGCCGAAGCCGGTGATGAGACCGGGCGCGAGGATGACCCAGACGGCGGTGTTCTGGATCGCGGTCTTTATGCGCTCGCTCTCGACGATCGCCTTGTAGTTGTCGACCCCGACAAACTGGCGTGCGTCGTTCTGAAGGCTCTGGGCGATCGTGTCGACGAGCGGATAGATGATCAGTGCGCCGATGAACAGTGCCGCAGGTGCGAGGAAGATGACGACCTGCCAGCGGCGGTTGCCGCCGCCGGGAGGCCGCTCGGCGCGCGCCGACCGGGCCTTGGACCTGGCGCCTACGTCGGCTGTTGTCGTGGCCATGCGAGGACCCTATTTAAAGGCCTTCTTCGCATCACTCTCAAGCGCTTGCGCCACACCCTGCACGTCGTCCGGGTTCTTCAAGAAGTCCTGCATGCGCAGCCACATGCCGCGGCCCGCGGTCGCCCCGAACTCCGGCGGCTGGAGGTCCGAAAGGTCGAAGCGGAAGCTCTCGGCCTCCGATGCCTTGACCACGCCCTCGGCGATCCTGCGGCTGATCTCGTCCGGGTAGACGTCGAGGCTGAGGTTCAGGTTCGGCGATGTGAAGCCGCCGAGCGACGCCCACTCCTCGGCCGCCTCCGGGGTCGCGAGGTAGGCGAGAAGCTCCTGAGCGTCGGGGTTGTCGGTAAGCGCGACGCCGACGTCACCGGCGCCGACGATGCCTCCGGCCCCCTCGCCGCCCGATATCTCCGGGAAGGTGAAGAAGTCGGCGTCCTGACCCACCTTCGCGTTGGTCTCGGCGCCGATCACCCCACCGACGAAGTCGCCCTCGTAAACGGTCGCCGCCTCAGGAGGAGTCGTGTAGACCTGCGTCACCGAGTCGACGAAGGCGGTCTGCAGCGCGCCCTGCTGGCCGCCGGCCAGGTTGGCGTCCTCTCCTAACAGTTCGCCCAGGGTGGTGAGCGACTCGATCACGCTCGGATCGGTCCACGGGATCTTGTGCTCGGCAAGCTGGTCGTACTTGTCCGGGCCCGCCACCTGCAGATAGACGTTCTCGAAGATGTCGGTCAGCGGCCACGCATCCGCGCCGCCGATCGAAAGCCATGGGGTCCCCGACGAGTTGACCGTCCCGGCGGTCTGCAGCATCTCGTCCCACGATGCCGGCGGCTGCACCCCGGCCTGCTCCATGGCCTGTGTGTTGTACCACCACGTCCCCTTGCTCGCGGCCTTGAAGTAGACACCGTAGAGGGTGCCGTCGACGGTCGCGAGGTCGATCCAGTACTGGCCGTAGTTCTCCTCGAGGTTCTGGGTGGCCTCGTCGCCGAGCTCGACCACCGAGCCGCCCGATGCGAACTCGGCCAGCAGTCCCGGCTGCGGGATCATCGCCACGTCGGGCGGGTCCCCACCCTCGAGCTGGGTGCCGAGGAAGGTCGGGAGGTCGTCGCTGCCCTGATAGCGCGTGTCGATCCCGGATTCCTCGGTGAAGGCGTCGAGAACCGCCTCGAAGCTCTCCTGCTCGCCGCCCACCCAGGAGGCCGCGATGGAGATCTCACCACCACCACCGTCCTCTTCCTCCGTCGTGTCGCCACCACCACCACCCGGCTCACCGCCGGCGCATCCCGCCGCAACCAGCACGAGTGCGAGGAGCAGGAACAACATCCGGGAGCGACGGAGCATGGTGTTTCCCCCTCATTGATCGACGGACCGACCCGTTCGTCTTTCCTTGCCACCAATGTAGTAGATGTGGCTGCCTATTACCCATCACTGCCGGGCTCGAAAGCAACAGTGGCGTAACAGCGCTCGGGCGGCGCATGATGCATCCAAGGACGAGCGGGAGGTGGACGGTGGCGGACGGGCGGATCGGCTGGAAGGCCTCTGTGCTGGCGTTGTGTGGCCTGGCGGCCGCTGCCGGCGTGGCATCGGGCGGGTTCTCGGGGCAGCGAGCAGCCGGGCGGGGCGGGGCCAAGGCTCTCTTCGGGTTCGAACGAGCGGTCTTCCTCAGCCATGTGAATACCCTCGACATGCCGATCTTTCCGGGCGACCCGCCGTTCAAGCTCCGCACCCTGTTCACCGTCGAGGACGACGGGTTCCGCCTCAACCTCATGAAGATCGGCGAGCATTCGGGCACCCACTGGGGATCCCCGTGTCACTTCAACTCCGGAGAGCCGTGCGCCGAGGACATGCGGGCGCGCGACTTCTTTCACCCCGCCGCCGTGATCGACGCGCGCGCCGAGACGCAGCGCAACGTCGACTACGTGCTCACCGTGGGCGACCTCAAGGATTTCGAGGCGCGGCATGGGCGCATCCCCGACAACGCCATCGTCGTCATGTGGACCGGGTTCCAGAGCCGGTGGGACGATCCCGAGGCGTACCTCAACGCAGACGCGGATGGGGTGCTGCACTTCCCGGGCATCGGCGTCGCCGCGACCCGGTGGCTGATCGACAAGCGGGATCTCGGCGGCCTCGGCATCGACACGCTCGGCGTCGATCCGGGCACCGACGAGACGTTCGCCACCAATACGCTGCTGCTGCACGATCACCGCATCCACCTCGAGAACCTCGCCGGGCTCGGCAAGATGCCGCCCAGCGGCGGATGGATCGTCGTCGGAGGCGTGCGCAACGAGGGCGGCTCCGGCTCGCCGGCGAACGTCTACGGCCTCGTGCCGTAGGGGCGCGCGGGGCCGCGCTCGGCATTCATCCAACATCGTCGCCACCTCCATGCCTGCGGCGCGCCGCCGCAACCTCGTCCCAGGTGTCGCAGTCGAGCGCCGCTCCCTCGTCTTCGATGCGCGCCAGCATCATGCCGTCCACCAGCGCACGCACCGACGCGCCCGCAGGGCTCGAGTTCCGGGGAAGGCGCGCCCGGAGCGACTCGACGCGGTAGGCCCCGGCGAGTGGTTGGTCGCGCCCGTCGCGGTCGACGAGGATGGCCCCGTCGATGGCCCCGTCCGCACCGACGGAGCGCACGAGGCGCTCGACGAGCCCGGCGTCGACGAAGGGAAGGTCAACCGCAAGCACCACCACGAGGGGCGCGCCGAGCTCGTACAGCGCGGCGTGCAGCGCCGCCACGGGTCCCCCGCCCGGCGGCTCCTCGCGCAGCCACTCGATCGCCCGCGGCGCTCTGCTGGGTCCCGGTTGACCCGCGCGCATCTGCTCGACCGGCGGCTCTGCGCGTCCGTGGTCGCCCGGCGGCGCCGTGTCTCGTCGCGGCCCCACGACGAACACGCGCCGGGCCCCCCGTACCGCGGCCAGGACGCGGTCGAGCAGGCGCCGCCCCCCGACCTCGAGCAGGGCCTTGTCGGCGCCCCCGAGGCGGCGCGCGCCGCCTCCCGCAAGGATCACAGCGTCGAAGCTCACCGGGTGACCCTAACCACGCCCGGGTTGCGCAGCCCCGCCCAATAGGATGCGCTCGACCCTTCGAGAGAGGAGCACCCCGATCGGCGCCACCGCTTCGGCGCGCCCCCGCTTCATCGCCGCCTGTCGCGGCGAGCCGGTGGACGCGACGCCCGTGTGGTTCATGCGCCAGGCGGGACGCAGCCTGCCGGAGTATCGGGCGCTGCGCGAGCGCCACTCGATGCTCGAGATGTGCCGCACCCCCGAGCTCGCGGTCGAGGTGACGCTGCAGCCGGTGAGGCGACTGGGCGTCGACGCCGCGATCCTCTTCAGCGACATCGTCGTTCCGTTCCCCGGCATGGGTGCCGGCGTCGACATCGTTGGGGGCGTGGGGCCGGTGCTCGCCGACCCCGTGCGGACGGAGGCGGACCTCGCCCGGCTGCATGTGCTCGAGCCCGAGACCGACGTGGACTACGTGCTCAAGGCCGTGGGCATGCTCGCCGCCGAGCTCGACGTCCCGCTGATCGGCTTCGGGGGCGCGCCGTTCACGCTCGCGAGCTACCTCGTCGAGGGAGGCCCCTCCAAGACGCACGCCCGCACGAAGGCGCTGATGCTCGGCGCGCCGGAGCTGTGGCGCCGCCTCATGCGGTTGCTCGCGGACTCCGTACTCGCGTACCTACGCGCGCAGGTGCTCGCGGGCGCCGCGGCGGTGCAGCTCTTCGACAGCTGGGCCGGTGCGCTCGAGCCTGCCGACTACGAGCAACACGTCCTGCCGTGGGTGCGTCACATCATGGCCGGGCTCGAGGACCTCGGGGCGCCGCGCATCGTCTTCGGAGTCGGCACGGGTGAGCTGCTCGCGTCCATGTCGACGTGCGGAGCCGACGTCGTCGGCGTGGACTGGCGCGTGCCGCTGGACGACGCGCGCAGACGGCTGCGGGCCGACGTCGCGCTGCAGGGAAACCTCGACCCTGCCGCATGCCTCGCTCCGTGGGACGTGCTCGAGCGCAAGGCCGGGGCCGTGCTGGCGCGCGGGGGCGGTCGGGGACACATCTTCAACCTCGGCCACGGAGTGCTTCCCGAGACCGATCCCGGCGTGCTGGCGCGCCTGGTAGACCTCGTGCATGCCTCCAAGACCTATGGCTGAGCGGCGCGCCGTGCTCGTCATGGCCTACGGCACGCCGCGCGGTCTCGACGACGTCGAGGCCTACTACGCCGACATCCGCGGCGGACGCCCGCCGTCGCCTGAGCTGCTCGACAAGCTCACCGAGCGCTATCGGGCGATCGGCGGGCGCTCCCCTCTGTTGGAGATCACCGAGGCGCAGACGCGCGGCATCGAGGACCGGCTCGACGGCGTGCGCGCCTACCTCGGCCAGAAGCACGCGACCCCCTTCATCGCAGATGCGGTGGAGGCGATGGCGGCGGAGGGCATCGAGCGTGCCGCGGGGCTGGTGCTCGCCCCCCACTACTCGTCCATGAGCGTGGGCGACTACGCCCGGCGCGCCGGGCGCGCCGCCGAAGAGAGCGGCTGGAGCGGCAAGCTCGAGATGATCGAGAGCTGGCACCTCGAGCCCGGCTACGTCGCATGGCTCGGCGACAGGGTGCGCGACGCGCTCGCCTCTCTTCCCGAGGACACGCGGGCGTCCACGACCGTCGTGTTCAGCGCGCACAGCCTCCCCGGGCGCATCCTCGAGACCGGCGACCCCTATCCTGCGCAGCTCGCGGAGACGGCGGAGGCCGTGGCCGGCTCGCTTGGTCTCGAGCGCTGGCGGGTGGGATGGCAGAGCGCGGGGCGCACGGCCGAGACGTGGATAGGGCCCGACATCCTCGAGGTCGTGCGCGAGCACGCCGAGGCCGGCGGCCGTGGCGTGGTCGTCTGTCCCTGTGGTTTCGTCGCCGATCACCTCGAGGTCCTCTACGACATCGACATCGAGGCGGCGCGGCTCGCCGAGGCGCTCGGGATCTCGCTGCGCCGCACCGAGGCGCCCAACGCCGACCCGGGCTTCCTCGACATGCTCGCCGCGGTCGTGGCGCGCGCCCTCAGTTGAGCTCCAGCTCCGGCGGCGCGCCGTACCTGGATCTCAGCTCGGCCGGCGCGCCGGGTCTGGAGCTCAGCTCCCGCGGCGCGCCGGAACTCCTTGCGATCGTGCACGCCAGGCGTGTCCCAATGAAAGAAGTTCGGGAGGTCACGCCGGGCGCGCTGCCCGAGCTCATCAGCTCGAGCGCGCCCGGCGCGCCCGCCGAGCCTCCTATCTTCGGCGCGCCCGGCGGAGCCGCCGACGTCGGAGCGCGCGGTTAACCGGGCCCCCGGCGACGGCCCGGTCATCGCCGTGGTTGGAGGAGGCATAGCCGGGCTCGTCGCGGCGCGCGCGCTGGCGGACACTACCCGCGTCGTCTTGTTCGAGGCCGAGGCACGCCTCGGCGGCAAGATCCTCACGACCGAGCTCGAGGGGGGCGTCACCGAGGCCGGCCCCGACTCCTTTCTTACGCGCGATCCCCACGCCGTCCGGCTCTGTGAGGAGCTCGGGCTCGCCACGGAGCTCGTCGCGCCGGCCGCGTTCGGGGCGCACATCTGGATCGGGGACCGCCTCCACCCGCTGCCGTCGGGCTCGGTCCTCGGCGTGCCCGCGTCGCCTGCTGCGGTCATGAGGTCGGGCATCCTCTCGGCGAGCGGAGCGGCGCGCGCCCTCGTCGACCTCGTCCTTCCCGGGCCGCTCACGGGCCCGGACGTGTCGGTCGGCTCGCTCGTGCGACGGCGCTTCGGCGCCGAGGTCCTCGAGCGCCTCGTCGACCCGATCCTCGCCGGCACGAGAGCGGGCAGCGCCGACGACATGAGCCTCGCAGCCGCGGCGCCGCCTATCGACGCGGTCGCGCGCAGACACCGAAGCGTCCTGCTCGGCCTTATGCACGAGGCGCGAACGGGCCACGCGGGACCGCCGCAGTTCCTCGGCCTGAGGGGCGGGATGCAGCGCCTCATCGAGCGCCTGCGAGCGAACCTCTTGGGTCGCGTGGAGCTTCGTTGCGGAATCCCGGTGACACGCGTGGCGCAACAACAAGAGGGCTACGTCGTCGAGACGCGCGAGGGCCCTGTGGCTGTGAGCGGCGTGGTGCTCGCGGCGCCGGCGCGCGAGACTGCAGAGCTGCTCGAAAAGCTCAGCCCGCGTGCCGCCGACGAGCTGCGGACGATCGAGTACGCGTCGATCGCGCTCGTGAACCTCGTCTATCCGCCCGGCGCGGGGATGCTGCCGGCAAGCGGCAGCGGCATCCTCGTGCCGAGCACAGAGGGACGCACGCTCGCCGGCTGCACGTGGACGTCGCGCAAGTGGCCGCATCTCGCTCCTGCGGACGGAGGGCTCTCGTTCAGGTGCTTCGTCGGGCGCGCCGGGGACGACCCCGCTCTGAGCCTCTCCAACGACGAGCTCGCGCGGCGCGCCGAGGAGGAGGTGCGCGCCGCTCTGGGTTGGTCTGCGGCCGCCCGGACCAGCAGCGTGATCCGATGGCCACGGGCGATCCCGCAGTACGCGGTAGGTCACAACGAGCGCATGGACCGAGTGGAGGCGGCGCTGTCGGCATGTCCCGGCGTGGCGCTGGCTGGCGCCGGCTACCGCGGCTCGGGCCTGCCCGATTGCATCCGCCAGGGCGAGGAGGCGGCGCAGCGCGTCCTCGCCGGGATCACAGCCGGTGTTGCGGACGTCGGGCGATAGGCTCAAGCCCGGGGGATAGGAAGGGGTCAAGCGATGGCTGATGAGCTCGTGTTCACGAGCTACTCGGTGTTCAGGGCTCTCCCGGAGCGTTTCGACGCGGCAGAGCGCGACGTCGTCGCCAAAGAGGCCAACGGGGTGCTCGAGGCCCACGCCGGGCGGGTGCAGACGCGCGGCGTGTACTCGACCGTCGGTTTCCGGGCCGACGCCGACATCATGTTCTGGTGGGTGGCGTCGTCGCCGGACGACCTCCAGGCTCTGCATGCCGACCTGCGGCGCACCCAGCTCGGGCGCGCCCTCGAGCAACGCGAGATCTTCATGGGCCTCGTGCGCCCGGCCGAGTTCACCAAGGACCACCAGCCCGCCTTCGTACAGGGCAAACCGCCGGAGAAGTACCTGTGCGTGTACCCATTCGTGCGCACGCCCGAGTGGTACCTGCTCGAGCCCGCCGAGCGTGGCTCACTTCTGCACGCGCACGGGGAGGCGGGGCGGCGCTACCCGGACGTGCTCGCCAACACCACGAGCGCCTTCGGCTTGGGGGACTACGAGTGGATCCTCGCGTTCGAGGCAACCGGGCTCGAACGCATCGTGGAGCTCATCCGTCATCTCAGAGGGACCGAGGCGCGCCTCTACGCGAAACTCGAGGTTCCCTTCTTCACAGGCGTGCGCAAGGACCTCGCCGAGGCGATCGCCGACCTTCCTTGATCGGTTGGGCGGGGGATAGATATCCCATGCCCGGCAAATACTGATCAGGGCAGCGAAGGAAGCGGGTCCTCGATGGGGTCTTGTAACTCCTCGATGGGGTCTTGTAACTCCTCGATGGTGCTTTCTAGGCCCTCGACCGTATCGTCGACCGTGCCGGTCACATCATCGAGGATGCCCTCGTCGCCGGCGTCCTCAACGGTATCTTCTAGGTTCTCGACCGTATCGTCCACTGTGCCGGTCTCATCGTCACCGTCCGGCGAAGGGTCGATAACGTCGGACCCGTCGTCTCCGGCGTCGTTGGTCGGCTCGTCGGCGATGCCGTCAGAGCCTCTATCGGAGGATCCAGGCGGATGGCCGTTGCCGCCGCCAGAACCGTCTTTTTCGGACTCACCTGGGGGCGACCCCACGCCGGCAGAGTTCGGACCTGAAGATTCCTCCGGTGTAGGTTCTTCGGTGTCCGAACGGGCCCTTTCGGAACCGACGTATCCCACGTCGCCTGATGAGCTGCTAGAGGCTCGATGTGCTTCGAGGGACGGGTCGTCGTATCTGGGCCGCCGGGAGGTGGCATCCGACAGCATGGCAATGGGTTGGGCGCCGGCACCGACCTCAAGTCTCGAGACAACGGACCGATTCGGGGGATCGGCGAGTTTAGTTGTCAACGGCGCCGCCAGTGAAGCGGCGATGCCGACCGTGGCCACCACGTTGGTTGCGCCCGCCATCCCTGCTTGTGCGAGCCACTCTGTTAACCGGCCCAGCAAGCGCTGAGGAGCGGTAGTGAGCGTGCCCCACCAGACTCGCGAGCTTCGGCCACTATAGTAAGCGAGGAACGCATCGACCGCGGTCTCATCGAGCTGGTGACCGGCCTCTCTTGTCAAGATCTCAAGAGCTTTCTTGTGTGAGGAGGCGGAACGGTAGGACCGAGTCGAAGTGATCGCATCGAACGTATCGGCTACGGCAATGATGCGGGCCCCCAGGGGGATCTCGTCGCCCGCCAAACGGTCAGGATATCCGCGCCCGTCGATACGCTCGTGGTGATGACGTACGAGAGCAGTAAGTTCATCGTCTCCCGCCGTCGCGACCATCACTGCACCCGCAGCGGCATGCTCCTTGATCGCTGCGAACTCATCGTCAGTTAGTTTTCCAGGCTTGTTCAGCACTTCGTCCGAGATATGGACCTTGCCGACGTCGTGCACCGCGGCGGCCGTCCAGATCTTGGTGATCTGGGGCTCCGTCAGACGCATCCCCTTAGCGATCATGTGTGAGTAGTGCGCCACGCGTCCAGTGTGTCCATGGGTGTAGGGATCTCTTGCTTCGAGGGCCGAAGCCAGCTTCTTGAGGATCTCGATCCGGCGAGGTGCATCCATGCCGGATGCATCGGCGCTGCGGCTGTCGATCAGGTCGAGGATCTCGGCGATGGTCTTCTCGTTACGTAACCTCTTGAGATAGCCCCACAACATCAGGTCACCGAAGACGATGTCGCGCGACCTCGGCATCCGTGCCCAACTCCACGAGGCGACCATCGCTGTCACTAGGGAGACTGCAGTGCCGAGCCCAATCGAGACGACAACAGAATCCACAACGCCCGTATCCTCTAGAAAGTAGATCACGAGGAGCGGACACACCGACACGACTGCCGTGGCAGTCAGGGCGTGAGGTAAAAAGCGTAGCAAACCCCCGTGAACACCTTCTCTCGTCATGCTGTCTCCCTCAGGTCATCCAAGTTGCCGCCGGGGCCCGATGCTCCTGCTGCCCTCTATTCGGCATCTCGGCGGAACGGAAGGATACAACGTGCTTAGGGCTTGCCGTCCATGAGGACAACCTTCCGTGATTGAAGACCTCCACGCATGCGCTCTCGCTTTCGGGGCGGGGGATGTCCCAACCGAACATCAAGTCGACCTCCACGACTGTCGACTACAAGGGGATGAGGCAGGCATGGGATCTGCTGTGGTGGCAGCGCAAGCTCGAGGTCGACGAGGTCGATCCGGACGACGGCCGGGCCGTGTTCGCGATGCTCGACTACCTCGAATCCATCGGCGAGCACGTCGACGCCCCCTCCTTCAACCCGCTGAGGGGCGGGCATGCGCCGAGGTATCTCAGGGTCGCCTTCGACGAGTGGGTCGCCGACGGCGGGCGCGCCCGCAACGTGCGCGTCCAGGGCCGTCTCGAGCCGCTGCGGTGGCTGATCGGCCGCCTGTGGAACTGCACCGACCCGCTCCCCGAGGTCGCCCGGCGCGCCCTCGGCCTCACCGAGGAGGCGACCTACGCCACGGGAGTGCGGAGGATGCGCCGAGCGGCGACGAGCGACCGGACCTCCGCCTAACCGCCTCCACGATCCGCCCGCTTGGTGGCCTTCCTGGGGCCCTCGCCTGGTATAATCTGGGTGAGAGTGGGGAAATCGGTAGGCGTGCGAGGTCGGCGCGCTTAGGGGGTCGGGATGAAACGAGTCGCTTTTGCTCTTTGTCTACGTGCATGCTCGCAGCGCCGTTGGCGTCTCCGGCGTATGCGGCCACGGCGGCGGAATGGCATATGGAGAGTCTCCCGACCATGGTGGACTCGTCAGGCAACGGCAACGATGGGACCGCCACTTCCAACGTCACACTGGTCACAGGGGTCAGCGGTCAGGCCTACAACTTCAACCCTGCGACCGGTGAGTCATACGTGACGGTGCCGGACTCCGACAGCCTCGACCCGGGGACCCAGGACATCAGCTTCAGCTCGTGGGTGAACTTCCAAGCGATTCCCGACACGGACTACAACGTCGTGAGAAAGGGCCTCGGCAGGGCCGCGGGCGGCTACTACAAGATGGAGATCAAGAGCAGGCTCGTGAACGACGTTAAGGTCGCCAAGGCCCGCTGTCAGTTCAAGGACGGCACCAAGACGACCTCCTCGCTGATGGCGAAGCCCACCCTTAGCCTCAACACCTGGTACAAGCTCACCTGCACGAAGACCGCCTCGTCGATCCAGATCAAGGTCGAGGGCGGAGGGGTCAACAGGACCCAGACCAAGTCCATCAGCCTCGGCAGCATCTCTAACGGCTCGACGTTGACGATCGCCCGCAACGAGGACGGCGACGACCAGTACGGCGGGTTCATCGACGAGACCACGGTCACGATAGGCGGCTAACCCGACCACTTCGGCGCCGGCCGCGCGCCGACGGCTCCTTCTCGCGACGCCTCGGTAGCGCGACCACGACGGACGGTCACGGCTGCAGCACGACCTTAATCGCGCCGTCCTGCTTCTTCTGGAGGATGTCGTAGCCGTGCGGCGCCTGCTCGAGCGGGAGGTGATGCGTGGCGAGGTCCTCAGTCCCGAGCGGGTCATCGTCCGAGGTGACGAGAGGCAGGATGTCGTCGATCCAGCTCTTGACGTGAGCCTGACCCATGCGCAGCGTGACGCCCTTGTCGAACATCTGCATCATCGGCATCGGATCGGCGGCGCCTCCGTAGACGCCGATGACCGAAAGCGTGCCGCTACGGCGCACGGTGTCGATCGCGCTGAACAGGGCCGAGAGTCTGTCGATCCCCGCCTTCTCCGAGACCTTCTGAGCGATCTTGTCCGGTAGGAGACCGGCGGCCTTCTGCATCGCCTCGGCCACCGGCGCGCCGTGCGCCTCCATGCCCACCGCGTCGATCACGCCGTCGGTGCCGCGCCCGCCGGTGAGCTCCCTGATCGTCTCGGAGATGTTGTCGTGCTCGCGCCGGTCGAGCACCTCGACGCCGTGGCGGCGCGCCATCTCGAGGCGCTCGGGGACGAGATCGACGCCGAAGACGCGCCTCGCCCCTCTGTGCAGGGCGATGCGGGCGCTCATCTGGCCGATGGGGCCGAGGCCGAAGACGGCGAGTGTCCCGCCCTGGGGCACGTCGGCGTACTCGACCGCCTGCCACGCGGTAGGCAACACGTCGGAGAGGTAGACGAAGCGGTCATCCAAGGGGCCCGCCGGGACCTTGATGGGCCCGAAATGCGCCTGGGGCACCCGGAGGTACTCCGCCTGGCCGCCCGGGACGGCCCCGTAGAGCTTGCTGTAGCCGAACAGCGCGGCGCCCTTGTCCTCCTCGCGCACCTGGGTCGTTTCGCACTGCGCGAAGAGTTGGCGCTCGCACATGAAGCAGTGGCCGCAGGCGATGTTGAACGGCATCACGACGCGGTCGCCCGCCTTGATGTGGGTGACGTCGGAGCCGACCTCCTCGACTATCCCCATGGGTTCGTGTCCGATGATGTCGCCCTCGGCCATGTACATCCCCAGGACCTCGTAGAGGTGCAGGTCAGAGCCGCAGATGGCGGACGAGGTCACGCGCACGATGGCGTCGGTCGGCTCCTTCATGATCGGGTCGGGGACCTCATCGACCCGTACATCGCGCTTGCCGTGCCAGGTAACTGCCTTCACCGCTCACTCTCCTCCATAGACGAAGCCCTTATCCCTACCCATCAAGCGTCACCACCCACATCGGGTGACGGTGCTCGCGGGCCCGGACCAAGCTGCTCGGACCACACGCATCGCCGTGACAGAGTCAGAGGTGCAGCAGGCCCAACATCTGTCCGACGGTCACGAGCACGATCCATATCGTCAGCGCCAGCAGGACGCGCAGCCATAGCGCCTTGAGCATGCTCACTCGAAGAGTTGCGCGCCCTGATCGATGATCACGACTATCGAGAAGAAGCCGAAGAACAGCACCGCCCACGCCATGGCCACGAGCCGGAAGCCCTTGAGCCCGATCGTGCGCGGCAAGACGCCGCGGTTGAGCTGGATCAGCAACGTGGAGTAAACGAACATGACGAGCCCGTTCAGAGCCGACGCGATAACGAGCAGAACGATAGGTTGATCGACGCCCGCCAGAAGGATGATCGAGCCGAACGCGATCTCGGCCCACACGACGAGGAGATAGATCCTGCTCTCGGTCCAGGTCTCGTTGTCGCGCAGCCTCCCGACCTTGAGCACGTCGGCCGTGACGCGCCCGACCATGTCGAGCACGCCGAGGTTGGTCGACAGCAGGATGACTGCGCCGGCGAGCCAGAAGAAGGTGCCGAACCAGCCGCCGACGACGTCCTTCAAGACCTCGCCCTCGCGCTGGATGAACGTGAAGTCCTCGCCGACGCCTTCTCGACCGAACACCGTCGAATAGGTGAGCAGAGAGAGCAGAACGATCGAGATGGCCCCGATCACGCCGAAGGTCCAGAACTGCTCGTGGTTGGCGACTCGCCACCAGCGGTTCCAGCGGGACAGGTTCGCCTCGTCCTGAGGGAAGAAAGACCCGATCGACGGCGCCGCCTCCTCTTCTCCGGTGAACGGCGACACGATGCGGGGGACGTAGGTGCCCATGCCGAAGCCCTTGTCGCGGATGAGGTTGCTCTGCATGAGGTTGAGCGATCCTCCTGCACCGGCGAAGGCGAGCGCACCGAGCAGGACGGCGGGCTCTATGCCGCTGGGGATGCGCCCGAAGTTCGAGAAACCGGTGACGAGATCGCCCCACGCCTGCGCCTCGATCCCGGCAAAGACCGCGATCCCGAGGAACAGCAGGATGATGCCGACGAGCACGAACTGGATCTTTTCGACGGTCTGGTAGATGACCGGGGACACCGTGAGCGCGGCGCCGATCGCTATGAGTGCGGCGATCGTGATCGGCACGACGCTGCCCTCGCTCAGCCCGAACGCGAAGGTCGCGCTCGTCGCCGCCCCGGTGGCCCACCCCGGCCACGCCCACGGGACGACCGTCATGACGATGAAGAGCAGCGCCCACGGCTTCCATAGCCGCGTGAAGCCCGTCACCGCGGTCTCACCTGTGGCGAGCGTGTAGCGCTCGATCTCCATGTTGATGAAGTACTGCGTGAAGACGCCGACGATCGCGGCCCACATCGCGACGAGGCCGACCTGGGACGTGATGAAGGGCCACAGGACGTACTCGCCGGAGCCGATCGATGCGGCGAGCAGGATCACTCCCGGCCCCAGCACCTTCTTGAGTGGCAGCGCCTCGGGCATGTCCCGGTAGGGCACGCCGGGGAGGTTCTTGCTGGGGATCTCGTGCGCGAGGCCGTCCCTTTCGGGCGCGGAGGTCCGAGCGCCCTCTTCTCCGTGTACCCGAGCCATGACTTCCCCCTTTGCCATGGGCCCCGGAGCCCCCCGCTGTCGCCGGTTGACCCCCGGACACACCGCTGACCCTCCCGTCTAGTCTACATAGGCTCTTTCACGAGCGCACGAGTCCGTCGCGAAGCCGGTGCGACGCGGCGGCCAGGGCGGTCCTCTCCGGCGCTCACGCCCCTCCTCTGACGCGTCGCCCATCTCCTGAGGCGGCGCCGCGCGCCGAACGGACGTGGCCCTTCGTCCGAGGTTGAGCAACGGGGCCAAGAGAGGCGAGGGGGCGAGGGGTCAAGTGCCGGTCAAGTGCCGGTGCTATCCTGCGCGTTCCGGCAGGCGCCCACTGCGGCAGCGTCTACGGGTTCTCCGGGGGTTGATGAGCTTGCAGGCCAACGTTCCCGACTTTCTCCCTTCCCTGATGCGGGTGTCGTAGGGATGAAACTCGACCGGCTTGTCGAAGAGCTCCAAGGCATCTGTGGGCCCGAGCGTGTGGTCACCGACCCGGAGGCGCTGAATACCTATGCGCAAGATGGGTTGCTTCATTTCTGGGTGAAGCCGCCGGTGGCCGTTTTGCCGGACACTTCGGAAGAAGTACAGCGGATCCTCAAGGCGTGTCACGCCGCCGAGGTGCCGTGGGTGGCCCGAGGCTCCGGAACCGGGCTTTCGGGCGGCGCCGTCCCGGTGGAAGAGGGGGTCCTCGTGGTCCTTTCACGCATGCGCAGGATCCTCGAGGTCGATCTCGACAACCAGCGGGTGATCGTCGAGCCCGGCGTCAGCAACATCGAAGTCACCAACGCGGTCGCCCCAGGATTCTTCTATCCGCCCGACCCCTCCAGCCAGATCGTCTGCTCCATCGGCGGCAACGTGGCCGAGAACTCCGGAGGAGCTCATTGCTTCAAGTACGGGTTTACGACCAACTACGTGATCGGGTTGGAGGTGGTGCTGGCCAACGGTGACATCGTCGCACTCGGGGGAAAGGAGCTCGATCAACCCGGCTACGACCTGATCGGCGCCTTCGTCGGGTCCGAAGGAACCCTGGGCATCGCCACCAGGATCACTTTGCGGATCATCCCGGCCGCCGAAAGCTTCCACACTCTGGTCGCCTACTTCGACAGCATGGACAAGGCCGGTCAGGCCGTCACCGACATCATCGGCGCGGGGATCGTTCCCGCGGCGATCGAGATGATGGACAAGCTGACGATCGAGGCGACCGAGGAGGCGACCCATGCCGGCTATCCGCTCGACGTCGGAGCGGCGCTGATCGTGGAGCTGGACGGACCGGAGGAGGAGTGCAGCGCCCGCTTCGACGAGCTGATGGGGATATGCAGGAACAATCACTCCACCGATATCCGTGTCGCCGGCGATGCGGCCGAGCGCGCGCTCATCTGGAAGGCGCGCAAGGCGGCGTTCGCGGCTATGGGTCGAGTCTCTCCGAGCTACTACGTGCAAGACAGCGTGATCCCCCGCACCAGTCTGTCCGAGGTGTTGCGCCGCATCGACGAGCTGTCCCTGGAGTATGGGTTCAAGGTCGCCAACGTGTTCCACGCCGGCGACGGCAACCTTCATCCCCTGGTTTGTTATGACGGCACGAAGGCCGGCGAGACGACGAAGGCCGAGGAACTTGCCGGCGCCATAGTCAACGCGTGCGTCGAAGCCGGGGGCTCCATCACGGGCGAGCACGGCGTCGGGCTGGACAAGAAGATGCATATGACCGACATGTTCTCCGAGTCCGATCTTGCGGCCTTTCAGCGGCTCCGGTGCGCCTTCGATCCGGCACAGCTCGTCAATCCCGGCAAGGTCATGCCGACGCCGCGATTGTGCGGTGAGGTTCCCGGACCCTACAGACAACATCCGCTGGAGAGGTCCGGAGTGGCAGAGCGTTTCTAGCGAGGGGACACTAGTGCGGACCGAAAGTCCCTCGTCGGCCGAAGAGGCTGCCGAGGTCGTCGGGCAGGCAGAGGCAGAAGGTCTGAGCGTCCGGCCCGCGGGCCGCGGGACCAAGCTGCACTGGGGTCGTCCCGCGCCCGAGCCCGACATCGAGCTTTGCACACACAGCCTCGGCCGCATCGTCGAGCACAACACCGGAGATCTCACCGCAGTTGTGGAGCCGGGGGTCAGGCTTGCCGACGCCCGGCGCTCCTTCGCGGAAGCGGGCCAGATGTTGGTTCTGGACCCTCCTGGGGGGCGGGACGACATGGCCACGATCGGCGGGATCGTGGCGACCGGCGACTCGGGGCCACTGCGTCACCGCTACGGCGGAGCACGCGACATCCTTCTCGGGATGACCGTGGTGCTGGCCGATGGATCCGTGGCGAAGTCGGGCGGCAAGGTCATCAAGAACGTGGCCGGCTATGACCTGGCGAAGCTGTTCGCCGGCTCATACGGCACCCTGGGATTCATGGTCCAACTCGTGGTGAGGCTGCATCCCTCGCCGCAGCGCCGAGTTAGCGCCCGCGGCCACAGCGACGACCCGAACGCGATACAGCGCGCAGCGGTCGCGCTTGCGGCGGCGCCTCTCGAGCTCGAGGTCTTGGATCTGTCGTGGGAGGCCGACGAGGGCGCGCTGCTGGCGGGCAGCGCCGGGGCCGCCCCCGAGCCGCGTGCGCGCCGAGCGGTGGATGCGATGAAGGAGGCGGGCCTCGACGCCGGTCTCGTCGAAGACGACGATGCGATGTGGACGAAACAGGGAGCTCTTCAGCGCTCGTCCGACGGCGCCGTCATGCGGGTCTCGGGGCGCCCCTCGGAATGGACCAAGGTGCTCCACGCAGTGAGCTCCGCCGGCGCTTCGGTCGTCGGACGTGCTGCGCTGGGTCTCTCCTGGGTTCGTCTTAAGGATCGGCCCCCGAACGATCTCGTCGGCGACATCGAAGACCTTCGGCAAAAGCTCCATCCCTGGTCGTGCGTCGTCTTGGACGCTCCCGCCGAGGTGCGCGACAAGGTGGACGTGTGGGGCGCACCGGATCCTTCGGCGCTCCGGCTGATGCGCTCGATCAGGGCGCGCTTCGATCCCAAAGGGATGTGGAATCCCGGCGTCTTTGTTGGAGGCATTTGATGACGATGCGCGCCTTCGATCAGCGGCGGCCCCCCGACATGAACCTCATCGATGACTGCGTGCACTGCGGCTTCTGCCTTCCGACCTGCCCCACCTATGTCCTGTGGGGAGAAGAGATGGACTCACCTCGTGGCCGCATCGTGCTGATGAAGAAGGGGCTCGATGAGGGCAGCGCCATGACCGAGGGCATGGTGACGCACTTCGACCGCTGCCTTGGGTGCATGGCATGCGTGACGGCATGCCCGTCGGGAGTTCAGTACGACAAGCTGATCGAGTCCACCCGCCCTCAAGTGGAGCGCAACTACGACCGCTCTGTGGGCGAACGGCTGTTTCGGCGCCTCATGTTCGGTTCTTTCACCCATCCCGGCCGGATGCGCGCCCTCGTCCCGCTGCTGGTGGCGCTCCAGAGCTCGGAATTGGGCCGCAAGATGAAGAACGCGGAAGTGCTGAAGCGCTCGCCGCGACTTCGCAATACGTTGCAGCTGGCGCCGAGGGTTTCTCTAAAGGATGCTGTGGCGCGCCTGCCGGAAACCACACCCGCACGCGGGACGCGACGGGCGCGCGTCGGTCTTCTCCAAGGCTGCGTTCAACGGGTCTTTCTCCATCACGTCAATGCCGCTACCGTGCGAGTTCTGTCCGCGGAGGATTTCGAGGTCTTTGCGCCGCGGGCACCGCGCTGCTGCGGGGCTCTGATGTTCCATTCCGGCTACGAGCCGGAGGCGCTCCAGCTTGCGAAGCAGCTCATAGAGGCGTTCGAGGACTGCGACTACGTGGCCGTGAACGCCGCTGGATGCGGCTCATCGATGAAAGACTACGGTCACGTGCTGGCCTCGGATCGTGCCTGGGGCGAGCGTGCCCGAGCGTTCTCCGACAAGGTCCGGGACGTCTCCGAGCTGCTCGCCGAGTTCGAGCCCGTGGCCCGCAGGCACCCCGTTCCCCTAACGGTCGCCTATCACGATGCCTGCCACCTGGCTCATGCTCAAGGCGTTCGGATGCAGCCGCGCGATCTCTTGGGGGGCATCCCCGAGCTCGAGATCGTGGAGCCCGACGAGTGGGAGATATGTTGCGGCTCCGCCGGCATCTACAACCTGCTTCATCCAGAGGCCGGCGAGGAGCTGGGTCGCCGAAAGGCCCACAACCTTCTCGCCACCGCTGCCGATGCGATCGCCGCAGGCAATCCAGGATGCACTTTTCAGATAGGGGCGCAACTCGAAGCGCTTGGGCGCCGGATCCCCATCTACCACCCGATGGAAGTGCTCGACGCTTCACTCGAGGGACGGAGGCTGTAGCTCATGGCGAACGAACAAGGCATCGACCTCCGCGGGGCCGTGAAGGACCGCTTCGACGAGGTGCTCACCACGGATGCGCTCGAGTTCGTGGCGACGCTGCACCGCGAGTTCGACTCCACCCGTGAGGAGCTTCTCCACCGGAGGAGCGAGCAACAAGCCAAGAGGGACGCGGGCGATACCCCGAGCTTCATGCCCGAGACCGAAGAGATCCGGGCCGGCGAGTGGAAAGTGGAACCGGCGCCTGAAGACCTAAGGGACCGAAGGGTCGAGATCACCGGCCCGACCGATCGCAAGATGATGATCAACGCTTTGAACTCGGGCGCCAAGGGCTTCATGGTGGACTTCGAGGACTCCAACTCTCCGACCTGGGACAACCTCGTCGGCGGTCAGGTGAACCTGATCGATGCCATAGAGGGCACGATCGAGTTCGCCGGTGATGACAAGTACCGGCTGAACGACGATATCGCCACTCTC
>JBHEMX010000058.1:0-8481 GCA_046262355.1 Actinomycetota bacterium
TTTCGAGCACCGTCACTCAGACGAGCAGCGCACCAAGAGACTCGTTCGACAGTTGGAGCAGCTCGGTCACAAGGTTGTGCTCGACCCAGCCGCGCAGGGACGTGACTATGGTGATTCGGAACGGTTCATTTTCACCCTAGATGATGGTGACGACCAGGGAGGAAAGACCGATGACGAAGGTGGCCGCAGGAATCACGATCTCGCTCGACGGTTACATCACCGGGCCGGACGACGGGCCGGGCCGCGGTCTGGGCGAGGGCGGTGAGCGATTGCATTACTGGGTTTTCGGCGGCCCGTGGAGCTACGACGAGGAGCCGAGAGGCGAGGCCACGGGCGCGGACAAGGACCTTCTCGACGAGGCGATGGCTCGCGTCGGCGCCGTCGTCGGCCGCCGCAACACTTACGAGGCAGCGGGGGCGTGGGGCGGCCAGAATCCGTTCGGCGTGCCGTTGTTCATCGTGACACACCGGCCGGAGGACGCTCCCGCAGACGCCGGATTCACGTTCGTGAACGGGCTGGATGAGGCGATCGCCAGGGCGCGCGAGGCGGCGGCCAGCAAAGACGTGTTCGTCATGGGCGGGGCGGACGTGATCCGCCAGGCGCTGCGCGCTGGACATGTGGAAGAGCTGTCGATCTCGATCGCGCCGGTCGTGCTCGGCGGCGGGAAACGTCTGTTCTACGACTTCGACGAGACTGTGAGCCTCGAGCACCTGCGCCTGCTCCAGTCACCGTTCGCGACGCACATCTCTTATCGCGTCGTGGGCTGACCGGCGGTGATCGCGGCGAGAATGGGTTCGGCGGGGAATCGTGGGCCCATCGTTCCAGCTACCGGGAGTGAGCGCGTTGCATCCTCACGACGGGCCGCAACACACTTGATGCCGGTATCGACGTGGTGGTCGAGAGTGAGGCTGCGAAGGTGAGCGACGAGGCCGAGCTCCGAAGCGTCGCCGACACCTACGAGTCAAAGTATGGTCCGCATCTCACGGCGCCCGAAGGGACCCGGTTCCGTCTCGGTGATTCGATCCGCAGCGGTGACGTCCTGGTGTACCGGGTCGCCCCCTCGACGGCCTTCGGTTTCGGCAAGGGCAAGCAGTTCAGCCAGACTCGGTGGCGTTTCTCCTCCTGACCAGCGACGGCTCCCGGATCGGCGGCTGATCCCCCTACGCCGCAAGGCCGGGCCCTCGGAAAGGCCCACTCGGTGTGTAAGCGTCGCAACTCGGGCGATCGGTGAGATGATGCGCCACCGGATGGTGAGCGAGATGGTGCGTCATGTGCCGATAGGCGTCACGCTGCCGCAGTTCACCGCGGACCCGGAGGTGTTGATCTCCGGCGCACGGCGCGCCGAGGCCTTGGGGCTGGACTCGATCTGGGTGTTCGACCATCTCTGGCCGCTGTCGGGCGGAAGGCAACGTCCGGTGATCGAGGGGTGGACTGCACTTGCGTGGCTTGCGGCGGCCACCGAGCGGATCGGGATCGGCACGCTCGTCACGCGTTCATCGTTGAGGCCCGCGGCCGTGCTCGCGCAGATGGCGGGGACGGTCGCCGCGATAGCTCCCGGCCGCCTGACGGTGGGCCTCGGCAGCGGCGACGCACGCAGCCGCGCCGAGAACGAGGCGTTCGGCATCGACTATCACCCCGGCGAACGGCGCGCGACCCAGCTCGCGGCCACCGCGGAGGTCCTGCGCGCGCACTGGGCGCCCCCGGCCGGATCGGGCGAGACGATCGCCGTGATCCCCGCGGGGCCGCGCCCGTGGCCGCACCCGCAGCTGTGGATCGCCGGGCGCTCGGACGCGGTGATGGCCCTCGCAGGGCGTCTTGCCGATGGCTGGAACGGGTGGGCGAGTGGGCCGGAGACGTTCCGGGCCGACGTGGCGCGCCTCGAGCGAGCGGCCTGTGGGCGACGCGTAACTCCAACCTGGGGCGGCCTCGTCGTCCTCGGCGACAGCGACGAGCACGCGCGCTACAAGCTGGGCTCTCGCGATCCGAGTGGCTACGTCGTCGGAGGTCCCGACACGGTCGCCGCACACCTCTCGGCTTTGGTGCGCGCGGGGGCGCACCACCTCATCGTCACGTTTCCCGATGCCGCCCGCCCCGGCGCCTTCGAACGCCTCGCGCGCGCGGTTCGCCCGCGCATCGAGGCCTTGGTCGCGACCACTTGAGGGGCTCGTGGACGCACGTCGATCAGGCGTGCTATAAGTGAACGACACGACGAGAAAGGCAAACCTGATGCTCACCCGAACCGGCACGGAGCCAGCGCATATGCGCGCGCGCAACGTGTTCCCGGCGCGTGGTCGTTCGGAGCAGAGGATCCTTTCTCCCGTCTCCGGCGGCTAACGCTCCGGCCTCGAACGCCCGGACGCACCCTCTTTCTTCCGGCACGCTGCCCCTCTTCACCGCAGTCGCTGCCCCAGTTCCTCGAAAGGCCGCCCCATGCTTCAGATGCGAGACAGGATCAAGATACTGAGACCCCTTTCCATCAGGGATTTCTCGTTGTTGTGGACCGCGATGTCGGTGTCCATGGTCGGCGACGGGATCACCTTCGTGGCGCTAGCGTGGCAGGTCTACGAACTCTCGAACGTGCCCACCGCGTTGTCTGCCGTGGGGGTTGCGTGGACGCTTCCGATGGTCGTCTTCCTGCTCGTCGGAGGAGTGGTAAGCGACCGCTTCGACCGCCGGCGCGTGATGATCGCGTCGGACATCGTGCGCGGCATCGCCATCGGGTCGATGGGCATCTTGTCCGTAACCGGTCGCATCGAGCTGTGGCACATCTTCGCACTCATCGCGCTGTACGGCGCCGGCGAAGCGTTCTTCGCTCCGGCGTTCGGTGCCATCGTCCCGGACATCGTCCCGGGCGACATGCTCGTGGAAGCCAACTCCCTGGAGCGCTTCGTCCGTCCGCTTGCCTTCCAGATGATCGGTCCCGCGCTCGGAGGCTTCGGCATCGCGGCGTTCGAGCGGATCGGCGGCGGTGTCGGCGACATCTTCCTGATCGACGCGGCGACGTTTGCCTTCTCGGCGGGATGTCTCGTCTTCGTAGGTACTCGGCGGGTGGCCGCTCCGAGCGACCTCGGTGTGCGCGCGGCCGTGCGCGAGATCGGCGAGGGGTTCCGCTTCGTTCGTTCCCAGACGTGGCTGTGGGCGACGCTCGGCATGGCCCTGACGTCCCTTCTCTTCTTCCTCGGGCCGTGGGAGGTGCTGCTGCCTTACGTGATCAAGAACGAGCTCGGCGGCGGGCCAGACGCGCTCGGGCTCGTCTATGCGAGCGGAGGCGTCGGTGCGGTCCTGGCCTCGCTCGTGATGGCCCAACGAGGGCTTCCGCGCAGGCACATGCGTTTCATGTACCTGGCGTTCGCGGTCGAGATCTTCGGCGTCGCCGGCTACGCGGTCGTGACGGCCCCATGGCAGGCGATGATCATCGCCTTCTTCGCGGCCGGCCTCGCGACCGCGGCGATGGTCGTGTGGGGCACGCTGATGCACAAGCTGGTGCCGGCGAGCTTGCAGGGCAGGGTGCGCAGCGTCGACTGGCTCATCTCGATAGGGCTCGTGCCGGTGTCGTTCGCGATCACGGGTCCGGTAGCCGAAGCCATCGGGACCTCGGCCACCCTCATCGGCGCCGGCCTGCTCGGCGGGATCGCGACCCTGTCGTTCATGCTCGTCCCGGGTCTCTACGACACCGAGCGCGACGGCAGCATCCATCCCGACGACTGCGAGGTCGTGGAGTTGGATCGAAGCGATGAGGCGGAGCTTCGGCCTGAGATGATGATCCCTTCCTGACGCCCAGCACACAGGAGGGCCCGCTGGACCGCCTGTATCTCGATGCACCTAGCCTCATGTACCGGGCCTTCTTCGCACTGCCGAGATCCATCACGGACCCGAGCGGCCGGCCCGTGAATGCCGTGCGGGGCTTCATGGACATGGTGTCGCGGCTCGTGACGGATCGCGGCGTGCGCGACGTGGTTGCCGTGTTCGACGCGGAGTGGCGGCCGGCGTGGCGCGTCGAGCTCTATCCCGGCTACAAGGCCGGGCGCCCCGAGGACCCCTGCGAGCTGCCCGGCCAGTTCGACGTCGTGGCCGATGTGCTCGATGCGGCGGGGATCGCGCGGGCAGAGGCGCCCGGGTTCGAGGCCGACGACGCCATAGCGACTGCCGTCGCAACGAAGGAACCCGACGAGATTGCGGGCATCGTCACGGGCGATCGCGACCTGTTCGCGCTCGTGCATGATCCGGATGTCGGGCTTCTCTACGTCGCCAAGGGCATACGCAAGCTCGAGCAGCTCGACGAGGCAGCCGTGGAGGAGCGATACGGAGTGGGACCCGCGCTCTATGCCGATCTCGCCATGTTGCGGGGCGACGCGTCGGACGGTCTTCCTGGAGTCGCCGGCATAGGTGCGGTGCGAGCTGCGCGGCTCCTGAACGAGTTCGGATCGATCGACGGGATCATGGACCACCTCGACGAGCTCCCGGCCAAGCAGGCCGACGCCTTGCGTGCGGCACGCGACTACCTCGGCGCGGTCGCGCAGATCGTGCCGCTCGTACGTGATGCCGGGGTCGAGTCGACCGCTCCCCATCCTCCCGACGTCGAAGGACTGCGGGCGCTGGCCGACGAGCACGGTCTCGACGGTCCCACTCGGCGATTGCTGCGTGTTCTCGGCGCGCAGGGATAGGAGCCGGCCATCACCAAGATCCTCCTCGTCCGCCACGGCGCCACCGAGTGGAACGTGCAGTTGCGCGCCCAGGGCCAGGCCGACATCGGGCTCAACGATCTCGGCCGGCGCCAGGCGCTCGAGACGGCAGAGAAGCTCGCCGGGGCTAGGATTAACGCCGTCTACTCGAGCGATCTCAGCAGGGCGTTCGACACGGCCGCGGAGATCGCAGCGCGTCACGGCCTCGCGGTCCAGGCCGAGGTTGCGTTCCGCGAGATCGACCAGGGCGAGTGGACGGGTCTGAGCGACGACGAGATCAAGAGGCGCTGGCCGGACCGCTGGGGCCCCGCTCGTCACTACTCGGCCCGTCCCGGCGGCGAGTCGCCGACCGAGGTTCGGCGCCGCGCGCTTGCAGGTCTCGAGCGAGTGGTCGGCGCTCATCCGGAGGGGGCGGTCGTGGTCGTGAGCCACGGCGCGACGATCAGGACGCTCGTCGCGGAGGCGCTCGGGCTCGACGAGCGGACGTCCGCCACCTTGCGCGGCGTGGGCAACGGGGGCGTAGTGTGCTTCGACGCGGAGCGACGCGACGGACGCCTGGTACTCGACGGCCTCGAGCGGATGGACGAAAGCAGACCCGCGCGCGATGACCCCAACCAGTGACGCTCTCGCTCGAGCGGGTCCTTGCTGGGTCCCGTCGAACCTGGCCCCGACTCGATGCGGGGTAGCGTTGCCGGCATGGAGTTCCGCCGCATCGATCGGTTCCCGCCTTACGTGTTCTCGATCGTCAACGACCTCAAGATGCAAGCTCGGCGCGCCGGCGAGGACGTCGTCGACCTCGGCATGGGCAACCCCGACATGCCCACGCCCGTCGCCGTCGTGGACAAGCTCAAAGAAGCTGCCGACAACCCGCGCAACCATCGCTATTCCTCATCCAAGGGCATCCCGAAGCTGCGGCGCGCTATCTGTGACCTCTACGAGCGATCCTGGGGCGTGACGCTCGACCCGGACGGCGAGGCGGTGGCCACGATCGGGGCCAAGGAAGGGCTGTCCCATCTCGCATGGGTGCTGTGCGCGCCGGGCGATTCGGTGCTTGTTCCCGAGCCCACCTATCCGATCCATACCTACGCCATGATCCTTTCCGGCGCCAACGTCATCTCCGTCCCGCTGTCGATCGGATCGGACTTCTTCGAGGACCTCGTGTCGGCCTACGAGCGCTCCCAACCAAAGCCGCGCGTCGTTCTCTGTTCGTTCCCTCACAACCCCACGACCTCGGTTGTGGACCTGTCCTTCTTCGAGCAACTCGTCGAGTTCGCGCGCGCGCGAGACGTCATGATCGTCCATGACCTCGCCTACGCCGATCTCGTGTTCGATGCAGAACACGCTCCGTCGCTGATGCAGGTCCCGGGCGCCAAGGACGTCGGGGTCGAGTTCTTCTCGATGTCGAAGTCCTACTCCATGGCCGGATGGCGACTCGCTTTCGCGGTAGGCAACCGGGAGATGATCGGGGCCCTTGCGAAACTCAAGTCCTATCTCGACTACGGTGTTTTTCAGCCGATTCAGATAGCCGGGATCATCGCGCTCAACGAGTGTGTCACCGTGCCCAAGGAGATCCGCGAGACGTACAGGAGCCGCAGGGACGCGTTGTGCGCGGGCCTGGCTCGAGTGGGCTGGGACATGACAACGCCTCCCGCTACGATGTTCGCCTGGGCACCGATCCCAGCGTCGTTCTCCCATCTCGGTTCACTGGAGTTTGCGAAGTTCCTGTTGCAAGAGGGAAGGGTAGCGGTCTCTCCGGGCATCGGCTTCGGCCCGAGCGGCGATCACTTCGTCCGCTTCGCGCTGGTGGAGAACGAGCACCGCATCCGCCAAGCGATCCGGGGGGTAAGGGGCGCCCTGTCGTCCGGTCGAGCTTGAGATAACAGCGTCGTGCATCCACGGCGCGCGGCGTAACGCCGAAGGCCCTAGCGGTTCGAGGACAGGTTGCTCTACGCTTCCTTACATGACCGACGTGGGCAAGCGCAGAGTGATCATCATGGGCGCGGCGGGACGCGACTTCCATAACTTCAATACCGTCTACCGCGGCGATCCTCGTTTCGAGGTCGTGGCTTTCACCGCGACTCAGATACCGGGCATAGAGGGACGAACCTATCCCGCCGAGCTCGCCGGACCGCTTTATCCGGACGGCATCCCGATCCATCATGAGGACTCGCTCGAGAGACTCGTGACGGAGCTCCGCGCCGCCGAGGTCGTGTTCTCGTATTCGGACGTGGCGCACGAAACCGTCATGCACCTCGGCTCGCGCGCGCTCGCCGCAGGCGCCGACTACACGCTGCTGGGCCCCAGCTCGACGATGCTCGCGGCGAGCGTTCCGGTGGTGGCGGTTTGCGCCGTGCGCACGGGTGCGGGGAAGTCGCAGACGACGAGGGCGGTGTCGCGCATCCTCGGGGAGGCGGGTAAGAAGATCGCGGTGGTTCGTCACCCGATGCCCTATGGCGATCTCGTCAGCCAACAGGTCCAGCGCTTCGAGAACTTCGACGATCTCGTCGCCGCCGAGTGCACGATCGAGGAGCGAGAGGAGTACGAACCGCATCTCGCACAAGGATCGATCGTCTACGCCGGGATCGACTACGGACGCATCCTCGAGTCGGCACAGCGCGAGGCGGAGGTCGTGCTGTGGGACGGCGGCAACAACGACCTGCCCTTCTACGTTCCCGATGTGCACATAACGGTCGTTGACCCGCTGCGCCTCGGGCACGAGACGTCCTACCACCCGGGTGAGACCAACCTCCGGATGGCCGACGTGGTCGTGATCAACAAGATCGATTCCGCGTCACCGGATGCCGTGGCGGAGCTGCGCAGCACGATCGAGGTGACCAACGGCAAGGCCGCGATCGTCGAGGCTCGTTCACCGATCACCGTCGACGACCCCGGCCTCCTCAGCGGCAGGCGGGCAATCGTCGTCGAAGACGGCCCGACCCTCACGCACGGGGAGATGGCGTACGGCGCGGGGGTGGTGGCCGCGCGCCGGGCGGGCGCCGAGCTGGTCGATCCTCGTCCCTGGGCCGTGGGATCGATCGCCGCCGTCTACGACCGCTATCCGCACATCGGACCGCTGCTGCCGGCGATGGGCTACTCGGACCGGCAGCGTGCAGAGCTCGCCGCGACGATCAACGCCGCGGCTGCGGACGTCGTGCTGATCGCCACGCCGATCGACCTCCGCAAGGTCTGCGACATCACCAAGCCGGCCGTGCGCGCCCGCTACGAGCTCGAGGACGCGTCGAGCCCGACGCTTGCGGAGGTCCTCGCCGGCCACCTGCGACTCTAAGCGCCGGGCGCCTGCTATCGACGAGCCGCGTCCTGCGGGCCGTTCCTACACGTGCCCTGCGCATGGGCCCGATCGGTGAGGAAGGTTGATCCCCATGTTGGGCTCGTCGTGCCAACGATCGAGGCGGGTGTGCCCTAGCGGCGCGTGCGGCCGGCGGCCTCCCGGCTCGTGGCGTCTTCGCTCGGTCTGCGTATCTCTTCGGGCGCGAGCCGCTCGGCGAGCTGGCGGATGAACAAGCCGACGTCGGTGATGATGCCCATCGACTGCCACGAGCCGCGATCCATGAGCTTGGTCACCGTCGCCTGGTTGATGTCTACGCACGCGAGCGGCACCGAGGCGGGCAGGCAGTTGCCCGTGGCGATGCCGTGCAGCATGGTTCCGACGACGATGCAATAACCGACGAGGTCGTGGCCGTCCTCGCCCCATATGAGGGCCCGCAGGCGGCGCTGCACCTCGTTCATGTCGGACACGACCTCCGGAAGCGGCCCGTCGTCTCGCACGCTGCCGCCGAAG
>JBHEMX010000059.1:0-13137 GCA_046262355.1 Actinomycetota bacterium
AGCATCGTCGGCGCCTGCACTCGACCAACACGGTCGAGAGGCTGCATCTAGAGATCAAACGTCGCACGAGAGTGATCGGGATCTTCCCCAACCGCGCGTCGCTGATCCGTATGGTCGGGACACTCCTGCAAGAGCAGGACGACGAGTGGCAGGTCACCGAGCGCCGCTACTTCTCGGCGGAGTCGATGATCAAGATCGACGCGGAGCTGGAAGGAGGTGAGGTCGATCAGGAGCTGTTAGTTGCGATCGCCTAGAGTCGAGGATGGGGATGGCGACGACCAATGTCCACCACTTGACGGGACGCGGCCCACTTCTCGCGTAGCTCAGGCCACCAGCGTTCGGGATCGTTGTCGCATGTCATCCACGAACGTCTTCAAGAAGTGCCTCAAACTTGGCTCTGTCGTATGGCTTGGTTTCGATCTCCGCAGCCAGAAGTTCACCGATCCGCAGCCACGCCGCTACCGCCCCAGGGTCGCTCGTAAAAGCGCGGGACTTCCGATAGGCGGTTGGCTTTCGCCAAAGGGATTCCCAGGCAGCATGATTAGCCACGCCGAAGAACTGACACACTTTGCGCACTTGATCAACGGGGCTCGATACAAGTGGCCGGCAACCTCGCCCATGAGGTAAATTAGCATCCAGCGAAGCCGGGTTTTATGCGAACAGGTGTTCTGGTTCTCGGGCGCCGGGCGAGGACATCGGCCGCGAGGTGCACGAGGACCTCGACCGTTCCTGCGCCTCGAGCAAGGAACCGCACGCGTGGAGCTCGGCGAGGCCGACGGCGAGGTCCGTCTTCGTCCCGCCGAGGTCGATGGCCAGCAAGACGCCGTGGTTCCCACTGTTCAGTGCGGGCTCACAAGCTCGATGTTGCTCGTTTGAGTGCCTCGTGCAACACTTTCGCGCATGCCGAGGGTGGTGTTCGTCGGAGCCGGGAGCGTGGAGTTTACGCGGAACATCCTCGCGGACCTGCTTACCTTCGCCCGGGTGGAAGACCTCACGATCGTCCTGCACGACATCGACGCCGAGCGGCTCGCCACCGCCGAGGCGATGGCCCGCCACAGCGCCGGCAGGGTTGGAGAGCCTGTTGCGATCGAGGCCCACCTGGAGCGGCGCCGGGCTCTGGACGGCGGCGACTACGTCGTCAACGAGATACAGGTGGGCGGCTACGGGTCCACGCTCATTGACTTCGACATCCCCCGGAGCTACGGCTTGCGCCAGACGATCGCCGACACGATCGGCGTGGGGGGCATCTTCAGGGGCCTGCGCACGATCCCGGTGATGCTCGACATCGCCGCCGACATGGCCGAGCTATGTCCCGACGCGTGGCTGCTCACCTACACGAACCCGATGGCGATGCTGCCGTGGGCGATCCACGACGGCAGTCACTTCCGCAACGTCGTGGGGCTGTGCCACTCGGTGCGCGACACGCATCGCTTTCTCGCGGAGACCGTGGACGTCCCCGAGGAGGAGGTCGACTTCTACACCGCGGGATTCAACCACCAGGCCTTCGTGCTCCGTTTCCGGCACGAGGGCAAGGACCTCTACCCCAGGCTCGATGCCGTGATCGAGGCGAACCCCGATCTGGCGCGCAGGGTGCGCGTCGAACTCTACCGTCGCTTCGGGTTCTTTCCCACTGAGTCGAGCGAGCACTCCGCCGAGTACGTGCCGTGGTTCATGCACGACGACGCCATGATCGAGCGCTTCCGCGTCCCGGTCGACGAGTACCTGCGGCGCTCGGAGGACAACCTCAGCGAGTACGAGGAGGTCCGGCGGGCGCTCGGTGGCGGCGGTGGTCTGGAGGTAGTCCCGACCCACGAGCTCGCCTCCGAGGTGATCCACTCGATGGAGACGGGGACCGAGCGCGAGGTCTACGGCAACGTTCGCAACGACGGGCTCATCAGCAACCTTCCTCCCGAGTGTTGCGTCGAGGTGCCTTGTCGCATCAGCCGGGCGGCGATCGATCCCCAGGGCGCGGGAGCGCTTCCCCCACAGCTCGCCGCTCTCAACCGCACGTTTCTGAACGTGGCCGAGCTCACGGTGCGAGCCGCGCTCGAGGGCAGCCGCGCCCACGTCTACCACGCGGCCCTGCTCGATCCCAACGCCGCGGCCACGCTCACCCCCAATGCGATCGTCGCCATGTGCGATGACCTGATCGAGGCGCATCGCGACTACCTGCACCCCGGCATAACGAAGGCCGGTCGTTCAGGCTAGGCCCGGCACGAGCCGGAGCGCGTTCGTCGCGTAGACGGCCTCGAGCACGTGGTCGGGAAGCGACAGCCCCGAGATCGCCCAGCGGCCCTGCGGTGGCACCTCGTCGTTCGAGTAGGCGAAGTGCTCGTCGGCGGTCTCCAGGAAACGCCAGCAGAGCGCGTAGTCCTCGGCCGCGGGAGGAAAGAGGTCGAGGCCGAACAGGACTCGGTCGGGATGGTCGAGCATCAGTCGGCGCGCCGCATTCGGTTGACGCCCCAGCTCGGCCACCCGGGCGGCGATGTCCACGTTGAAGTTGGGATAGGTATCGAGCATCCGGGCCACCCACCGCAGGTCTTCGGGGAAGACCGCGTGCGCGCCGATGAACGTGGTTGCAGGATGGGCGGCCACGGTCGCCTCGAGCACCTCGATCAGTCGCTCGAAACGCGGGAAGCGGGGATCGGCGAAGGACCACGCGGGGTTGGCGAGCAGCTCCTCCAGTCGCTCGTTGAACGGATCGACGGGCTCGAAGAAGGCGACGGGATCGCCAGAGTGGATCAGCACGGGGACATCGAGCTCGCCGGCCCGCTGCCACACCGGCGCCAGGCGCTCGTCGTCGGCGAACAACCAATCGCCCCGGTCGTCGGTGACGTGCAGCCCGAGGTCCTTCCACACCTTTACCCCCCGAGCGCCGCTGCCGACCGACCGCTCCAGAGAGACCGCCAGCCGCTCGCCGAAGCCCCGCGAGCGAGCCTCGCGCCAGTCGAGCTGGCAGAAGGTGGCGAACCTGCCGTGGTTAGCACGGTCGTAGCGATCCAGATTGGCCTCGAGCTCGCCTCCCCAGCGACCGTCGAGGTTGACGATAGAGCGCGTCCGTGTCCGCGCCATGGTGTCGAGCAAGGCTCCGACGTCCTCCACGACCCAGCGCCCATCGGCGCTCAACCAGCGTCCGAGGTGGTTGTGGGCGTCGACGACCTCAAAGCGGGGCGCGTCGAGATGGTGCTGGGCGACGCGCAGACAGGAGCGCGGACGGTAGTCGCGCAACCGGAGCTCGCGCAGGGCGTCGTGCTGCGGCGGATCAGACCGAGGTGACGTCGACCCCCGCCTCTCTCAGCGCGGCGATCGCGGCCGGATCCGCCGCCGAGTCGGTCACCAGCTCGTGGATCTGCCCGATGCTGCAGATCCGGGCGAACGCCACGCGCCCGATCTTGGAGCTGTCCGCGACGACGATGGTCCGGCGCGCCCGTGCGATGAGCGCCCGGTTCGTGTGCGCCTCCACTTCGTGGTGAGTGGTCAGGCCGGCGTCCAGCGAGATGCCGTCGGTGCCGATGAAGACCATGTCGAGGTTGAGGTCCGACAAGCTCGCCTCTGCGAGCGGCCCCACGAGCTCGTAGGACTCCCTGCGGGCCTGGCCTCCCGTGACGACCAACTTGAGGTTGGGGCGCACGGCCAGCTCAGAGGCGATGTTGAGGGCGTTGGTGACGATCGTGAGCCGCGCCGGCGCCCCACCAGCGCGCGAGCCACTTCGGTCGTCGTCGTGCCGCCGGTGAGTCCGATGGCGAGGTCGTCGGTGACGCGGGCCGCGGCTTGTTGGGCGATGCGCCGCTTCTCGGCCTGGCGGCGCGAGCCCTTGTAGCGCAGCGGCAGCTCGTACACGACTCCATGGGCGACGGCCCCGCCGTGGGTTCGGGTCAGCATCTGCTGGCCCTCGAGGAGCTCGAGGTCGCGCCGGATCATCGCCGAGGAGGTCTCGAGCTGCTCGGACAGATCCGCCACCCCCACGGAGCCGGTGTCGGACAGCCGTTCCAGGATGGCGCTCAAGCGATCCGACTGGCGCATGAGGCGAAAGTATAGGAGTTGCCGGTCGCCCCATCTTGCTCTTCGTGAGCGCTTCTGATTAGCTGAGCCGAAAATGAGCAGCATCACGCACGAGATCGACAGCCAACCGTCGTGCTGGCGAGCCGCGGCGGGCCTAGTGGCAGCTGCCGCCGAGCTCCTGCCCCACGGGGGGAGGGCGGTGCTGGTGGGCTGCGGCACCTCCTACAACGTCGCTCTCGCCCTCGCCTCGCTGAGGGAGGCGCGCGGCCTCGGCGAGACGGACGCCTTCACCGCCTCGGAGATGCCGAGCGGGCGCCGCTACAGCCACCTCCTGGCCATCTCGCGCTCGGGGACCACCACCGAGGTGCAGCGGCTGCTGGCAAGCGTCGGACCGGACACGCGCACCGCGGTGATCACCGCGGTTTCGGCTACGCCGATCACCGACGCCGCCGAGCGGTCGCTCGTGCTCGACTTCGTCGACGAGCGAGCCGTGGTGCAGACGCGCTTCGCGACCACCGTCGTCGCTCTGCTGCGCGCGCACTTCGGCGAGGACATCGCCCCCGTGGCGGCCGAGTTGGAGCGGGCGCTGTCGGCACCGCTGCCGGTGGAGGTGGAGCGCTTCAGGCAGTTCGTCTTCCTGGGGAGGGGATGGACGGTCGGGCTCGCCCACGAGGCCGCCCTCAAGGTGCGCGAGGCGGCGGCCGCCTGGGCGGAGTCCTATCCGGCCATGGAGTTTCGCCATGGTCCCATCAGCGTGCCCGACGAGGACAGCTTGGTGTGGAGCCTTGGGGAGGTGGAGCCGGAGCTGCTCGCCGAGGCCGAGGCGACGGGAGCGACCGTGGTCGCGGATGGACTGGACCCTCTGGCGGAGCTCGTTCAGGCCCAGCGGCTGGCGGTCGAGCTCGCGGCGAGGCGCGGCCTCGATCCCGACAGCCCCCGCCGTCTGTCTCGTTCCGTGGTACTGGCATGAAGCTGCGAAGGGTCGACAAAGCAGGTCCGAGGGTCTGACGCGGGGGGAGCACATGAGACGCACGGTCGTCGCCACGACGCTGTTGCTGTGCCTGATCGGGGCTGCGTGCACTAGCTCCGACGACTCTGGAGGCGGTGGGTCCTCTTCCGGTGGAGGGCCGGCGGAGGTCGTGCTGTGGCACGGCTACCAAGGCGTGGAGAAGCGGTCGCTCGACAAGCTCGTGAACGAGTTCAACTCCTCCCACGAGGACATAGAGGTGACCGCTCAGTTCAACGGGAGCAACGATCACGCTCTGCAGAAGGTCTTGACCGCGCTGGCGGGTGGTTCCTATCCCGACATCGCCTATCTCTACGGTTCGTGGGCCGCCAACATCGCCGGCGCCCCGCGCGTCGTGGCGCTGAACGACATGATGCAGGCCGACTCGAGCTTCGACTGGGAGGACTTCTACCCGGGGGAGCGCGAGGCCGCGACGGTCGATGGTGAGATCGTGGGCATCCCAGCCCTGGTGGACAACCTGGCGATCGTCTACAACAAGAAGCTGTTCGACCAAGCGGGCGTCGCGCCTCCTTCGCCGGAGTGGACGTGGGACGACTTCAGAGCGGCAGCGCAGGAGCTGACCGATCCGTCGACCCAGCAGTTCGGCTGGGCCTACCCGGCGGACGCGAGCGAGGACACCGTGTGGCACTGGGAGGCGATGCTGTGGGAGGCCGGCGGTGACATCCTCAACGAGGACAACACCGAAGCGGTCTTCGATTCGCCGGAGGGAGTCGAGGCGCTCACCGCGCTCCAGGCGATGGCCGTCGACGACGAGTCGGTGTTCATCGACACCACGAACACGAAGATCGACCAGCTGTTCAACTCGGGCAAGCTGGCGATGGTCGTGACGGGGCCGTGGGCGCTGTCGTCGTATCCGTCGGTGGACTACGGGGTCGAGATCATGCCGTCGTTCAGCGACCCCGAGAACCACCAGACGATCGCGGGTCCGGACAACTGGGTCCTGTTCGACAACGGGGCGGCGCGCAGGGAGGCGGCGTTCGAGTTCCTGTCGTGGCTGGCAGCTCCCGAACAGGTGCTGCAGGACTCCCTCGCGACGGGGCACCTCCCGACGCGAGCGTCGGTGACGGAGCTGCCGGGGTACAAGGACTTCGAGAGCAAGTACGAGGGCATCGGCACCTTCGTCGACAACCTCGGCAACGTGGAGAAGGCGCGGCCCACCGTCAAGACCTACCCCAAGATCTCTGAGGCCCTCGGGCAGGCGATCGTCGCGGTGCTCCTGGGGCGTGCCGAGCCGCAGGAGGCCCTGGACCAGGCGGCGCAGCAGGTGGACGCGATCCTCGCCGGCGAGGCATAGTCGCCGAACATGAGGCGGAGACGGGCGCCGGGATCAGCCCACTGGCCTTTCTCAGCGCCGGCAGTGGCGCTGCGACAGCGGCCGCCCGCCGCGGCGCGAGGCGGCTGCAGGCGGCGGGCGGGGGGGCTCGGACGGATGCCCGCGTGAGCTACCTCCGGCTAGAACGCATCCCTTGGTACCGGCGCGCGCTCCGCTCCGACCATGTCGCCGGCTGGGGGCTCGCCTCTCCGGCGATCTTCCTGATCGGTCTCTTCGCGCTCTTTCCGATCGCGTGGTCGGTCGTGCTGTCGTTCCAGCAGAGCGACCTGCTCGCTCCGAACCCCCCGTGGGTGGGATGGTCGAACTACCGTCAGTTGATGAGCGATCCGGTGTTCCGCCGCGCCGTCTCGAACACCGTGCTCTACACCGCCTTGTTCGTGCCTTTGTCCATCGTCAGCGGGCTCGCCGTGGCCGTGGCGATGAACCGGAGGATCAGGCTGATCTCGCTCTACAGGACCGTCGTCTTCCTCACGCTCGCCGTTTCGACGATCTCCACCGCGATCATGTTCCTGTGGCTCACCGAGCCCACGTTCGGCATCCTCAACCATGCACTGAGGGGTGTGGGCGTTCCGCCACAGGGGTTCCTACAGGATCCCGGGCAGGCGATGTACGTGATCGTGGCCATGACGGTGTGGGGGTGGCTCGGCTTCGTGGTCGTCGTCTACCTCGCCGCGCTTCAGGGCGTCCCTCACGAGCTTCTCGAGGCGGCCGCGATCGACGGTGCCGGTCGGTGGAGCACATTCCGCAACGTCACCCTGCCCCTCCTCGGCCCCGCGACGCTGTTCCTGATCGTGTGGCTGACGGTCAATGCTCTGCAGCTCTTCGACGAGGTCTATCTGACGACGCGCGGCGGCCCACTCTACTCCACGACAGTGATCGTCTACTTCCTGTTCGACCAGGCCTTCCACCTGTTCAGGGCGGGGCTGGCCGCCGCCGCGGCCTACGTGCTGTTCGTCGGCATCGTGGTCGTGACGCTGGTCCAGTTCTGGGCCGGTAGGCGCATGGTCCACTACAGCTCGTGAGCTTTCGCCCATGACCGAGGGCGTGATCGACGGGGGTCTGCTGGTCGAACAGACGGACGACCGGAGGCTGCGCCCCCGGCTGCCCTTCAGCCCGTGGCACTTGTTCCTGTTCCCGCTGCTGATAGTCATGCTCTTTCCGGTCCTGTGGATGGTGCTCACGTCGATCGAGCTCCCTGCGGAAGCCCGTCACTTCCCGCCGATCCTCGTTCCCAAGGGCATCCACTGGCAGAACTATCCGAAGGCTCTCAGGGCCGCGCCGCTGGGCCGTTTCCTGCTCAATACCGGGGTGGTCGCAGCGGCGACGGTCGGAGGGAACCTGCTGTTCTGCAGCATGTCCGGCTATGCGTTCGCCCGGATCAGCTTCTGGGGCCGCGAGGTCATCTTCTTCTTGCTTCTGGCGACGCTCATGGTGCCCTTCCAGGTAACGCTCATCCCCTCCTTCCTGATCATCAGGTGGCTCGGCGCGAACGTGAACGCGGCGGTCGGGATCGACAGCCTCGGCGCGCTCATACTGCCCAACCTGGTCACCGTGTTCGGCGTATTCATGCTGAGGCAGTTCTTCCGAACGCTGCCCGTCGAGCTCGAGGAGGCGGCGCGCATCGACGGGGCTTCCCGGTTGGGTGTGCTGTTCAAGATCATCCTGCCGCTGTCGGCGCCCGCGCTCGCAACGCTCGCGGCGCTCACTTTCTTGGCTTCGTGGAACGACTTCATCTGGCCGCTCGTCGTCATCCAGTCCCCGGAGAACATGACGGTGCAGCTGGGGCTCGCGACGTTCCAGGGCGCGCACTCCACGGCGTGGACGTTGCTGATGGCCGCCAACGTCATCAGCTTGGTGCCCATGCTGGTCGTCTTCTTCGCCGCCCAGCGGTACTTCGTGAGGTCCGTCGCCACGACGGGTCTCAAGGGCTGACGGGACGGCTGCCCTCATGGCAGACGTCGTCTTCCAGGGAGTGACCAAGGAGTTCCCCGGAGGCGTGCGCGCTCTGGAGGACCTCGACATCGCCGTGGCCGACGGAGAGTTCATGATCTTCGTCGGCCCGTCGGGATGCGGCAAGACAACGGCCCTGCGCCTGGTAGCCGGCCTCGACAAGCCGACCTCCGGCCTGGTCGCGATAGGCAAGCGGGTCGTCAACGAGCTGTCACCCAAGGAACGAGACATCGCGATGGTGTTTCAGAACTACGCCCTCTACCCGCACATGAGCGTCCGCCGTAACCTCGCTTTCGCACTCAAGGAACGCAGGGTTCCGAAGGCGGAAATCCAGCGGCGGGTGGAGGAGGTGTCTGGGATGCTGGGTCTCGGCGAGCTGCTCGACCGTAAGCCCGCCCAGCTCTCCGGCGGTCAGCGACAGCGCGTGGCGATGGGTCGCGCTCTGGTCCGAGAACCCGCAGCCTTCCTGTTGGACGAGCCCCTCTCCAACCTAGACGCCAAGCTACGGGTGCAGGTGCGCGGTGATCTCAAGCGCTTGCACCAGCAGCTCGGCATCACGACGATCTACGTGACCCACGACCAGGTCGAGGCGATGACCCTGGGCGAACGGATAGCGGTGATGTCGGCCGGGTGTCTGCAGCAGGTGGGCCCTCCGCAAGAAGTCTACGACCGACCGGCGAACCTGTTCGTCGCAGCGTTCATCGGCAGCCCTCCCATGAACCTGCTGCGGGCGGTCGCCCGCGCAGGCGTGCTCGTCGCGGGTGACCTCCAGCTACCCGTCTCGGGGATCCCGGACGGCGAGATGGTTCTCGGGCTGCGCCCGGAGCGGCTGCGGCCTGCGGGCGAGGACGGACACGCCGAGCTGCAGCTGCAGATCGAGGTCGTGGAGCCGTTGGGCGACGAGGTCATCGTGCACGGAACCGTCCGAGGTGAGCTTGCGCGCGTCGACATCGCCGGGGACGAGGAGGAGCTGTTGCCGCCACTCCCTGGAGCGAGAGCCGAGGTCGTCGCTCGCTTGGACCCGAGGATGAGGCCGCGAGCGGGGGACTCCCTGCGCCTCGCGGTTCCCGACGACGCCGTGCACGTCTTCGATGCGCACACCGGGCGGTCGGTGCGTTGACCGATGACGGCACACATCTGGATCAGCAACTTTCGCAGGCACGTCTGGTGGCCGGTGCTCGATCAGGCCGGTTTGGACCGGATCACGACAATCAAAGACCTGCGTCACACGTGCGCCAGCCTTATGCACGCCGCCGGTCGTTCCGCCAAGGAGGTCAAAGAACAACTCGGGCATTCGACCATCGCGATGACGCTCGATACCTACACTCATCTCTTTGACGAGGGGCGAGGCGAAGCGGCAGAAGCGATGGGGCGGCACTTCAAGAAGTCTTTATCCAAGAACACTTCTTTGTAAGAGCCACTGAGGGCGAAACGAATCCCGACCAGTTAGAGCTTGTTCCGCAGGTCAGACTAGGTTTTCGTTGTGTCGCTCTTTCGCGCTCTTGACCCGCATTTCGCGATGGAATGTGGACCAGGTGTGGACCAAGACGAAGTCGCACGCGAGATGACCCGTCCCATGGACGAATGGCGTTGGGGCTGATCCGACCCGGCGGCAACGCGTCGGTGCGACTAGGAGGCACTGCTGCGCGAAACCCTTCGCCGCGCCGTCCACCTGCGCGACTCGCTGGCACAGGGACACGCGAGCACAACGCAGCGCTCATGCTGGTCGACGTGCTGCCCTGCGCCACTCACGACACGTCCAGCCCGGCTCGCTGCCTTGTCGTCTTGCTGGCCCGCGCGCTACGGTGCGGTCATGCTCTCGGGAATGCTCACGGTGACCTTCGACGCGAACGACCCAACTCGTCTGGCGCAGTTCTGGGCCGGCGTGCTCGGCCGAGAGGTCGTCGAGGACGCCGGGAGTGCGCTCCTCCCCGGCGAGGACACGCAGCTCAGCCTCCGGTTCGTCCTTAGCCGCGCGGAAAAGGTGGGGCCGAACCGCATGCACCTCCACCTGACAAGCGCCAGCCCCGCCGACCAGCAGCACACGGTGGGAATGGCGCTGGGGCTGGGCGCCCGCCACCTCGACGTCGGGCAGCGCCCCGAGGAGGGGCACATCGTCCTGGCCGACCCCGAGGGCAATGAGTTCTGCGTGATCGAGCCGGGCAACGCCTTCCTCGCGGGTTGCGGCTTCCTGGGAGAGCTCGCCTGCGACGGCACCCGGGAGGTCGGCCTCTTCTGGAGCGAGGCGCTGGGCTGGCCGCTGGTGTGGGACCAAGATCAAGAGACCGCGATCCAGTCGCCGCACGGCGGTACAAAGGTCGCGTGGGGAGGCGCTCCCGTGGCCCCGAAAGAGGTGGGGAACCGGCAGCGCTTCGAGCTCGCCCCGGCCGATGGCGACCAGGAAGCGGAGGTCGACCGGCTGGTCTCTCTCGGGGCCACTCGGCTCGACGTCGGTGAGGACGGCGCCGCCGCGCTGGTCGACCAGGACGGCAACGAGTTTTTCGTGAAAACGGCCTGACCCTCACGCGAGTGAGTCGGTCAGCCACGACCCTGCAGCTATACGGCCACATGTTCCCGGAACAAGACACCATGACTGGCTCGAATGGAGGACCTTCGAAACAGCGCCGCGGCCTCCACGCGGCCTGACGATGACGACGGCTCCGCCGGCATCCCGCTAGAGCATCCTGACCTGGAGGGCGGTAATTGTCCATGGCCATGTGAATGTCTCCATCCATGGCCACTCGAAAGTCTCCACTTCCTGATCTGACCTAATCCCCGTGGGCGACCCCCGGGGTCGCGATGGTGCTGGTGACGAAACCGACACCAGCGACCTCCGGAGGTGCCCACTGAAGTCTGAGAGGGAGTGCATGGACATTGTCAACGCCTATCTCGAACTCGGCAGCTATCGCGCCGCAGCCGATCTCTGCGGCGTGAACCACAAGACCGTGAAGAGGGTCGTGCAGCGATGGCGGGCGGGCACTATCGCCGAGGGAAGGGTCACGCCCAAGCGGGGACACCGACCGCGTCGAGGGCCTCATCTGGAACAAGGTCAAAAAGACGCGGGGGCGCATCACCGCAAAGCGGCTCCTGCCCCAGGCGCGCGCCGCCGGCTACGAGGGGTCGGCGCGCAACTTCCGCCGCGCCGTGGCGCGAGCCAAGGCTCGTTGGGCGCGCAGCGAGCACGCCCGCCGTCCGTGGGTTCCGTCCCCCGGAGAACACTTGGTCATCGACTGGGGCGAGGAGGGCCCGCTCAAGATCTTCTGCGCGGTGCTGGCGTGGAGCCGCTATCGCTTCGTGCGCTTCGCCACCGATGCGCCGGGAGACTGGCCGAGTGCATCGAGGAGATCGGCGCCGTCCCACACGTCGTCCTGTCGGATCGCATGGCGTGTCTGCGCGCCCAGACGGTCGCGAACGTCGTCGTCCCCCATCCCGACTACGTGCGCTTCGCGACCCACTTCGGATTCCGTCCCGACTTCTGTGAGGCCGACGATCCCGCGTCCAAGGGAGTCGTGGAATCGCTCGTCGGCTATGCCAAATTCGACCTCGTCGTCGCATCCGACGGCTGGGACGACATCGATGCGGCCAACGGGGACGCCCGCTCGTGGGGCGCCGAGGTCAACTCGAGGACGCACAGCGAGATCGCCGCGGTGCCCGCCGAGCGGCTCGCCCAAGAGCGCCGAGTGATGCGCGCGCTTCCGAGCCTGAGGCCGCCGCTGCGACGCGGCGAGACCCGCAAGGTCGACCGCCTCTCGACGGTGCGCCTCGGCTCCGCCCGCTATTCGGTCCCCTCGGAGCTGATCGGAGAGAAGGTCGAGGTCGTGGCTTCGGGGCGCGAGGTCGTGGTCTATCGCGCGGAGGCCGAGGTCTGCAGGCACCCGCTCGTGGCTCCCGGCGAGGTGTCGATCGCAGATGACCACTACGGGCGACCCGCAGTGCGGCCTCGCCGTGCGATCCGTCCCCGTTCGAATGTCGAGCGAGCCTTCCTCTCGCTCGGCGAGGTCGCCGAGGACTTCCTCCGGGCGGCGGCCGCGGCGGGGACCGCACGCCTTTCGAGCGAGCTCGAGGAGATCGTCGGCCTCGAGGCGTCGTGGGGTCGGGACAGACTCATCGCTGCGCTCGAACGAGCAACGACCTTTAGGCGCTTCAAGGCGCGAGACGTTCGCTCGATCCTGGCGGCGGGAACGACCCCGGCCGTCGTGGTGCGCGGGGAGCGGCTCGAGATCTCTGCGCCCCAGGCTCCGACCCGGCCCCTCGACGCCTACGCCCTGGAGCGGTGGTCGTGAGCGCTCCGGCCAAGGCGCTCGCACCGGATCTCGAAGCCGCGCTCAAGCGCCTCAAGCTGAGGGCGTTCCGTCAACTCGGTCCCGATGTCCTTCAAGCCGCCAAGACGCAGCGATGGACGCCCGAGGAGCTGTTGCGCACCCTGGTCCAAGCAGAGATCGCGTCGCGCGACGAGTCCAATTTGCGCAACCGCTTGCGGGCCGCGGGGTTCCCGGTCGCCAAGGGCTTTGAGGACTTCAAGGTCGCGCAGTCATCGGTGCCGCAGGCGACCTTCGACTACATCCGCTCGCTCGAATGGGTCGAGGCCAAAGAGAACCTTTGTCTGATCGGGCCCGCTGGCACGGGCAAATCCCATGTCCTGGTCGCCTCGGGGCAGACATCGCGGCCCTGCTTAGCGGGGCACCCGAGGCGCTCATGGGCGCCGACGCGGACGCAGCGTGCAACGCCGCCTATGGGGAGCGCAGCGAAGATCGCACCAACTCACGCAACGGCTACCGCTCGAGGCGCTGGGACACGCGCGTCGGCACCATCGACCTCGCCATCC
>JBHEMX010000060.1:0-29923 GCA_046262355.1 Actinomycetota bacterium
CTGGTGCACCCAGATGACCGGGGGCGGCTCCAGGAGGCGGTGGAGGCCGCCGTCCGCGATCGGCAGGCATTCGAGCTCTCGCACCGCCTCTTCCGTCCCGACGGCGCCGTCCGCGAGCTCTACTGCCGCGGCGACATCTTCCTCGACGAGGCCGGCAAGCCGGTCAGGCTGGCGGGCACGGCGCACGACGTGACGGAGCGCCGCAGGGCCGAGGAGGCGCTTCGCCGCACCGAGGCGCGGGCGCGCCAGGCCGAACGGCTGGAGAGCGTAGGCCAGCTCGCCGGCGGCATCGCCCACGACTTCAACAACCTGCTGGCCGTGATCCTCAACTACGCCTCCTTTGTCACCGACGAGCTCGGCAACGACCACCCCGCGCGCGCTGATGTGGAGGAGATAAGGCAGGCGGCCGACCGGGCGGCTGCGCTCACCCAGCAGCTCCTCATCTTCAGCCGTCGCGAGCGGGTCAAGCCGGAGGTCTTCGACGTCAACGACGTCGTCTCCGACACCGAGAAGCTGCTGCGGCGCACGCTCGGAGAGCACGTCGAACTTGTCACCGCCCTTGCCTCAGACCTGTGGCCCATAGAGGCCGACCGCGGGCAGCTCGAGCAGGTGCTCGTCAACCTGGCGGTCAACGCCCGGGGTGCGATGCCCGACGGCGGGACGCTGACCGTCGAGACCTCGAACACCGACCTCGCCGAGGAGCTCGTGACGGCGGGCACGGCTCTCCCGCCCGGGAGGTACGCGCGAATCGCGGTTACGGACACGGGGACCGGCATGAGCCCGGAGGTGACCGACCGGGTCTTCGAGCCCTTCTACACGACCAAGCCCAAGGGCGAAGGCACGGGCCTCGGGTTGGCAACGGTCTACGGGATCGTCGAGCAAGCCAATGGCCAGGTCCGAGCCGATTCGGAGCTCGGGGTCGGCACCTCCTTCACGATTTACCTGCCGCGAACCACGGACGCGGCAGCATCGCCGTTCGCCGATGTCGCGGCCGAGCTTCCCGGCGTCTCCGCGCGCGCCACGGTGCTCGTCGTGGAAGACGAGGACGCGGTGCGGGAGCTGGTGGTTCGCATCCTGCGTCGCCACAGATACACGGTCCTTGCCGCGGCCGCAGGGATGGAAGCGATCCGCCTCGCCGGGGCCCACGAGGACAACGTCGACCTCCTCCTCGCCGACGTCATCATGCCCGACGTCTCCGGAAGAGAGGTCTCGGAAATGACCGGCCTGCGCACGCTTTACATGTCCGGCTACACCGACGAGATCACCGCCGAGCACGGCATCCTGGCGCACGGCGAGAGCCTGCTAGCGAAGCCGTTCTCAGCAGACGAGCTCCTCCGCGCCGTGCGGGATGCTCTGCTGGGCGCGAAGACAGGATCCGTCTAACCTCCGCCTCAAGCGTCGAGCGTGGCGCTCCACAGCCGGGACGGCTCCTTGGGATCGTCGGCGTCGGTCACCATCAGCGTCTCCACGCCGTCGTCGGCGAGGCGAGCCGTCATGCCCTCCACCTTGATGGGAAGATCCACGGGCTCGAGCATCTCGACGCGACCCTCGACGTCGAGGATCCCGAGCGCGGACCCTTCGATGGCCCCGTCCGTTTCCGATCCGGGGTCCTCGGCCGAGGCCGCGAACACCATCCGCCCGTCCGCCAGCGGCGACGCGTCCGAGAAGCTGAGCTCCACTCCGTGGAGCCGGCCGAGGTCGTAGTCCACGACGTCGAGGATCGCCGAAGGAGGCAGCGGCTCGCCGTGCGCGAGCGCGGCGCAGACCTCGCCGAGATCGAGGTCGACGCGCGCGTTCCGTGCCCGCTCGCCGTCGCCCCTCTGCAGGAGCCGAAGAACCGTCTCCAGGGCGGCGGCGCCCTCGATGTTGAGCTCGCCGACCGCGGCCGCAAGCGCTTCGTATAGCGACGTGAGGTCCACCTCCACGTGAGCCTCGGCCGGCCGTCGATCGGCGAGGAGGGGGATCAGCGCGCCTCGGTGCCTCTTCGCTCCGGAGCCCGAGCCGAGCGCCAGAAGGGCTCCGTGGGAGAGCTCGCCGAAGGGCGCCAGCAACGTCACGCTCTCGAGGTCGGGCTTCTGCTCCTGCCGGTCACTGTGGTCGCGCGGAAGCTTCCCTTCGAGTATCTGTAGCGCGTATCCGGGCTTCGACGCGTTGAGCGGGAAGACCCCGAGCACCATCTCGTCGTCCGCCACGACGAACAACGTGTCCTCCAGACGGGCGAGGCTGCTTGCCGCCGCGATGTGCCTGGAACCGTCGACCTCTTGCCGTCGCTCGAGAACGAGGTCGCGCAG
Source organism: Actinomycetota bacterium (assembly GCA_046262355.1). Lineage (GTDB taxonomy): Bacteria > Actinomycetota > CADDZG01 > CADDZG01 > WHSQ01 > DATADD01. The sequence goes on from JBHEMX010000060.1 coordinate 2,292, forward strand.
CTCGCGGACCGGGATCATCTCACCTGCCTTACATCGCCTTCCAGGAGCACACACCCTCGTTTATCACAACCTGCGGGCGGGAAGAAGGGAGGCAGGCAGAAGAGGAAGGGAGGGACGCATGGGCATCGTATGGACGGTCCTCGCCGTCATAGGGCTGATAGTCGTTCTCCAGTACATCTTCTAGTCTTCGGCACGACTACACTCACCGCCGGCGCCGCGGGCACTCGCCGCCGTCTTCGCGGCGTCCTACGGCTTCATGCTTCCCGTATCGACGCCGCCGAACGCGATCGTCTACGGGTCGGGCATGATCCCGATCACCAAGATGATGCGGTCGGGCTTCGTCTTCGACCTCGTCGGGCTCGTGCTGATCGTCGCGGGACTCACGCTGATGGCGAAGCTCGTCGGCCTCGTGTAAGGCTAGTCGCTCTCCTGGTCCGTGACGTACATGTCGAGGCGACGGCACACCTCGATGGCGCGCCGCTCGAGCTCGTCGAAGCGCCCGTCGGCGGCCAGGTCCGCGCTGAAGATGTCCCCGCCGAACCCCGCGAGCTCGGCGCCCGCGTCGAGGTAGCCGAGGTAGTTCTCGGCGGTGAGCCCCCCGGTCACGAGGATCGGCGTGCCGTCGAGCGGTCCGAGGACGTCGGCGATGTAGGCCGGTCCCCCGAGCCTCTCCGCGGGAAAGACCTTGACCCAATCGGCGCCGGCGCGCCGGGCCGAGAAGATCTCGGTAGGACTCGACGCCCCGATCGCCACCGGCAGAGAGAGCTCGTGGGCGGCTTCGACGACCTCGGGCACGACCACGGGAGTGACGATGAACTCGGCTCCGGCGTCGTAGGACTCCTTGACCTGCTCCGGGGCCGTGATCGTGCCGGCGCCGACGATCGCGTCGCCCCGACCGGCGACGTCGGCGAGCGCGTCGGTGGCGTCCGGAGTGTTGAGTGTTACCTCCACTGCCTCGAAGCCTCCGCGCAGCGCGGATGCGATGCCCTCGACGGCGTCGTGGGACGAATGCGTGCGCAGGATCGCTATCACCGTCGCGTCCCGCAGGCGCTCCAGGCGCTGTCCGAAGAGCTTGGGGTTCATGACCGGCAGGTTACCCGAGCCTCGAGTCGTGCATGGAACCGCCTTCCCCCCGGAGCAGCTCTCGGCGGCTGCGGTGGCTACACGAGCGCGGGCTCGGCCGAGGATCGACCGAGCGTGCTGCCGGTGGAGGACTTGCGGACCTCGAGGCGAACCGGCATGCGGTCGGCGACCTCGGAGACATGGGTGATGACTCCCACGAGACGGTCCTCTCCCCCGAGCTGCTCGATCGCCGCGACCACGACCCCGAGCGTCTCCGCGTCGAGGTTGCCGAAGCCCTCGTCGAGGAAGAGGCTCTCGAGCTTGCTCTTCTCGCTCACCGCGAGGAGCTGGACCTGCTCGGACAGCGCGAGCGCCAGGGCCAGAGAAGCAAGAAAGGTCTCGCCGCCGGACAGCGTTCGCACGCTGCGCCGCTCGTCGCCGTTCCAGCCGTCGACCACGAAGAACTCGTTGTCCTCGTAGACCAGGCGGTACCTCGCCGCCGAGAGGCTCGCCAGCCTCTCCGTCGCCGCTCGAGCCAGCAGCGCGATCGCCTCACCCTGAAGGAACTCGACTATGCGGTTGTCCCTCAGCTCGTTACCGAGCGCCGAGAAGACCGCGTGCGCGTTGCGCTGCTCGGCGACCTCCCCCTCCAGCACCCGTCGCCGTGCGAGCTTGTCCTCGAGCGTCTCGCGGTCCCGCTCGGCCACGGCCGCATCCTCCACACGGGCGCGTGCGAGTGCAGCCGCGGACTGCGCCAACCCGCCGAGGTCCTCGCCCGCGATCCCGAGGTCGGAGGGAACCGCGGCCCTCGCCTCGGCGACCATCGAGGCTCGCCGGGCGAGGCGGGCGTCGAGCGCCTCCTGCACCGCCTTGTGCAGCTCTCCCAGCCGGCGCGCCGCCCCGGCGGCGACGGCGGCCAGGTCCTCAGCGGCGCGCGGCAGCTCGGCGGGCCAGACGGCAGCCATGCCGGCCTCGGGCGCCGCCTCCTTGGCCCGCTCCAGCACCGCCTCGAGACCACCTCGGTGCAGGGCGGCGCGCTCCTCGGCGACGTCGCGCTCGATCGCAGCAACGCGCCGCCGGGACTCCTCCGCGAGGTGGCGCGCCTTCTCGACGTCGACGCGCGCCTGCTCCCGGACCTCGATCCGATCCTTGAGGACGCTCAGGCGCTGTGCCAGGATCGCGTCCGCTTCGTCCGGGGGGTCTGCGCCGAAGCCGACCTCGAGCTCTGTGCGCGCCGTCGTGAGCAGCGACTCCTTGACGGCGAGCTCCGAGCGACAGCGCTCCACGCTCGCGCGCGCGTGCTCCAGCGTGTTGCGCGCGACATCGAGCCTGCGGTCGAGCGAATGCACCGCCTGCTCGGCCGCCTCCTTCGCCGCCTCCGCGCTGTGCAGCTCCTGCTTCGCCTCTTGCAAGGCCTCTGGGGACGGCGCGGGAAGGTCCTCGAGTGGCCTGTCGCACACCGGGCAGGCGTCGCCCGGCTCGAGGTCGGCCACCAGCGCCGCCACGGCATCTGCCTCGTACGCCTCGTGGTGGCGCGCCGTGGCCTGCTCGAGCGCCCGCAGGCTGTTGCTCTGCCGCCGCCGCGCGCGCGCGAGCTCCTTCTCGATCGGCGCCAAGCCCGCGCGCGCGGCGGCCTCCTTGTCCTCCTCCGAGGACACCGACCCTTGCGCCGCGCCGAACTCGCCCCGCAGGTCACCGACGCGCAGCGCGCGCTCGCGCAGCGCCGCGATCTCATCCACGCGACCCCACGTCGATTCGGCGGATCCGATCTCTGCCTGCGCTTCGTCGAGCCTCCTCCCGGCGATACCTGCCGTCTCGGTGGTTTCCTCGACGTCCCTCAACGCGGCGGCCAAAGCCTCGCCATGAGCCTCGAGGCGCGCGGCGCGCACGGAGAGGTCGTGAGCCAACTCCCCTATCTCTTCGTCACACGCTTGGAGGTCTGCGATCGAGCGTTCCTGGACCTCCCACTCGCGCGCCGCGGCCTCCAAGGCGCGCTGCGCATCGAGCGCGCGCCCGGCGTCGTTGCGGGCGCGCTTCGCAGTCGTGCGCGCGCCGCGTAGCGCGGCTTCGTCCACCCCCTGGTAATCGGTGTCTATGAACTGCTGCTTGTTCTCGCTCGCATTGCGAGCATCTCTGGCGACCTCGTTGGAGCGCTGCGCCATCTTCTTGAACAGCTCCAGTCCCAGCAGCTCCGTCAGGATCTTGCGGCGGTGCTTCGCCTCGCCCGTCAGGAACTCCGCGAACTTCCCCTGTGGCAGCACCACCGAGCGCGAGAAGGCCTCGTAATCGAGGCCGATGATGCCCTTGATCATGCGATTGACCTCGCGCACGGAATCGGCGCCCGGCCCCGCGCTCACCCATTCGTCTCCTTTCGACACCTCCAGGAGGACCCTGGTGGGGCCCGAGCCGTACACGCCAGGAGTGCGACGGGCGACGCGGTAACGCACACCCGACACCGAGAAATCGAGCGTCACCGCCATGTAGGGCTGTCCCTGGCTGACGAGCTGCGCGGCCTCGCGTCCCACCCTTTCGACGTGTCCGTACAGCGCGTAGGTCATCGCGTCGAGGACGCTGCTCTTGCCCGATCCCATCGGGCCCCAGAGAGCGAAGAGGTCGAGATCCGTGAAGTCGATCTCCTGCTCCTCTCGGAACGAGGTGAAACCTCTGAGCCGAAGCGACAGCGGCCGCATCAGAAAGTCACCTCCTCATAGATGCGGTCGAACGCGTTCGTGAGCTCGCCCGACGGTTGGGAGCCATGCGTGTCGCCGTAGTAGGACAAGAACTGCTCTTTGGGACTGAGCCCCTGCAGCGAGGCCGGCGCGGGCTCGCCTTCGATCTCCGGCAGCACGAGACGAACGTCCAACGTGTTCGGCAGCTTCTCGCGCACGAGGTCGGCGATGCCGGGGATGGGCCGATCGAGCGTGAGGTGGACCCTCAAGAACGCATCGTCCACCTGTTCGGCGATGTCGTCGAGCACCTCCGGCGTCGCCTCCACATCGACGAGCCGGCGCCCCACGTCGAGCGCGACCTCGTGCACGCGCGCAGGCTTGCCCGCCGAGGCCTCCACCACGACGAGCGACTTCTGCTGTCCCACCTCGCCGAAGTCGAGCTGCAGCAGCGACCCGCTGTAGTGCGCCTCGCCCGGCGCGCCGGGGACCTTCTGTGCCTTGTGGATGTGGCCGAGTGCGACGTAGCTTGCCGTCGCCGGCAGGCGCTGGGGCGAGATGGCGTAGTCGCTGCCGATCGTGATCTCTCGTTCGCTGCCGCCCGGCTGAGCGCCCGAGATGAACATGTGGCCGATCACGATGTTGACGGTGTCTGCACGGAAACGGGCCTCGTACGCCGCCAGCAGCTTCCCCATGTTCTCGTCGTAGTTGACAAAGCCCGACGCCATGTCGTCGAAGAGACCGGCGGCATCGGAGAAGCGCCGCGGCGACGTGAACGGGACGCACGCGAACAGCGCCGCCTCGGTTCCGTCGCGCGACGCAAGCGTCACGATCGCCCCCTCGTCGGGACGACGCACCTTGGGAACGACATGGGTGCCGATGCGCTCCAGGAGCGGAGCGAAGGCCCCCAGACGCAGGCTGGAGTCGTGGTTGCCGGGGATCGCCACGACGCCGACGCCCCGCTCGCCGAGGCGCAGCAACGTCTCGAAGATGAGCTTGTCCGCATCCGGCGACACGGACCTCTGATCGTAGATGTCGCCGGCCAGCAACAGCGCATCGACGCCTTCCGCTTCGGCCACCTCGACGACCGTGCTCAGAGCGGCGGCGAACTCGTCCACGCGCGACCTGCCGCGGATCGTCCTGCCGACGTGCCAGTCGGCGGTGTGCAGGAACCTCATCAGTCGCCGTCGAACCTCTCGAAGACGTCGTCGGCCGCGGATGCGATCGCTTCATCGGCGCGCGTCGCCCACGACGGGAACGGGAACGAGATCTGCATCGGCACGGGGACGTGCGGCTGTTGCACGATCATGGAACCCGGCTTGAGGATCGCCGCCCTCGCCCTCGTGACCGCAGGCATGAAGCCGTACTCGGAACGCTCGGCCTCTGCGGTGTCGAGTCTGCCGACGACGCGGAAGGCCGCATTGGCGATGACGCGGCGCTCCACCTCGCTGGCGGTCTGCTCCGCGCCGACGAGGATCATGCCGAGGGAGCGCCCGCGCTCGGCGACGTCGAGAAGCACTTCTTTGATCGGGCTCCATCCCTCGCGCGGCGCGTAGCGGTTGAGCTCGTCGAGCACGAGGAACGTGAGGGGCAAGCGCTGTCCCCGGCGCTCCTTCTGCTCGAACAGCTTCTTGACCACCACACCCGTGACGAACCGCTTGGCGCGGTCGTGGAGGTTGTGGATGTCGATGACGGTCACCTGCGTGGCGTCCCAGTCGATGCGGTGCCTCTTCGTCTCGTCCGCCCGACGCCCCCAGATGAGGTGGCCGACGCGGAAGCGCGCGGCCTCGAGGCGGCGCTGGAACGCGGCGATCGTGCCCTCGGCCATGCGACCTCGCCACAGCGATGAATCTTCATCGAGCTCGGTGTTGATGAAGTCGACCAGAGTCTCGAAGTCGGCGATCACCTGACCGCGTATCCGAACCGTCGCGCCGTGCTCTGGGTCGTCTTCTGCCTCGCGATCGAGGAACGACTCGACGCGCGCCACGAGGTCGGCGATCTGCGAGCGCTCGCTCTCCGCCTCGGCGAAGAGGAACTTGAGGAAGCCTTCCCTCACGAACTCCTTGATCGTCCAGTAGTATGCATGCACGCCTTCCTTGCGGCTGCCCGTGTCCGGGATCGCCTGATCACCGGCGCGCGGCGCGACCGGCGCCCAGATGCCGACCGACTCGAACGGTCCGGCAGGAAGCCCGAGGTGGGTGTAGTCGGCTCTAGCCTTCGCGTCGGTGGCGATCTTGGCGTTGGGCTTGTCGAGATAGAGAAGGTCCTCGCCCTTGACGTTGAAGACGATCGCCTTTGTGTTCGTCCGGTAGCGACCGAGGACCTCGGAGTGGAACAGCGAATAGAGGAGGAACAGCGCATAGGTGGTCTTGGTGGCGACGCCCGAGATGCCGGAGATGTTCACGTGCGCGCCGCGCGACCCGTCGAGGAAGTCGAGATCGAGGAAGACGGGTTCGCCGTCGCGCGACAGGCCGCCCGCCAGGCGGCGCTCGATCTGGTCCAAGTAGAGCGCCTCGTCGCGGTCTTTGCCGCGCGCCCGCAGGGCCGGCTGCCCCGGGAGCGGCGGGACGAAGATCTCCGGCTCCACGCGCGTCGCAACGACCTTGGCGGCCTGGGATATGCCGGCCGGCAGCACCCCCTTGTCGACGAGGAACACGTCGGAGTCGAGGCTCACGCCCTCGTGGCGCGCCCGCACCTCCTGCACCAACCCGGAGACCCGGATCGTGCCCCGCCCCGGGACGTCGGTCTCGACCAGCACGGCGTCGTCGAGCTGCATGTAGGCGCCGGGCAAAACCCCTACCCAGAATACGAGCGGGGTCGAGTCCTCCGTGCCGAGCACGATGCCGACCGGCTCCGAGGACGTCGGGATGTAGTCGCTATCCATGGTTGCCCTCCGCAAGGTGTGCCTGCATGGCGCGCGTGATTAGCATCGAACTGCCGAGCCGGTGCTTGAGGCGCTCCTCGAGCGCGCCCACCGGCGTGAGGTTCTGGGGGGCGCGCGGGTCGAAGCCGGGCCGCCCGGCGAAGCTGGGAAGGTGGCGGGCGACGAGATCGGCGATCCTGCGCGCCTCCTCGAGGCCCAGCGAGGTGCGGACCTCGCAGCGCACGAGCCCGGCGAACTCGTGCCACGCGGGGGCGCTCTCGATGAGCCTGAGGTACCACGCATAGCGATCGATCACGCCGTTGCCGAGCGCGAACAGCGGGGTCCTCTGGCCCGGCTCCAGGCGCCCCAGAAGCGCCTCGTTGGGAGCGGGCAGGTACGAGACCACCATCCGCTTGACCACGCCCACGACCGGCCGGGCGGCACCGCCGTCGAGGTGCAGGGGGCCGTCCGCGAACACGAGCCCGTCGCGCGCGAGCGTCTCGGCGAGACGCTGCTCGAGCGCGAGCATGACCCGTTGCAGACCGCGCCTGAGCCCCGTCGGAGAGTCGTCGGCGAGCGGGTGCGGCTCGTAGCGCAGCTTGCTGCCGGCAACGTCCACGTCGAGCGGCGGCGCCTCGATGCGGCTGCCCACGAGGAAGGCGCGCGCTATGGGCTCGCCCTCCGCCACGAAGGTCGCGGCTCCGTCGCAACGCACGGCCCCCGAGGCGCAGGATCCCAACAGCCCCCAGGCGCGCGCGTCGCCGTCGCGCGCGAGCACCCGCAGCTCGGTGCGCATGACCCCGTCGACGAAGGACACGCTCGGCGCGGCGCAGGGAGCCGGAACCAAGGGTCGCGTCCAGTCGTCGGTCTCGACGTTGGGGTCCACCACCGCGCGCGTCGTCTCGTCCTCGAGCTCGATCTCGGCGCCGGCGCCGTGGTCGGGGCGCCACGGGTCCGCCTTCAGCTGCAGCACGTCTGCGCCTGGATCGAGGGTTGCACCGTCACGACTTCAGCCTAGCGGCGAGGTGCGACGGGAAACGGGTTTTGCGGCCGCCCATGGTGACCAGAAGCCCACCACCGCCGCTCCGCGACGGCACCAGGTCAAAGGTCGGGAGAACCCGGCCCCGCCGGCGCCGATCAGGCTACTGGGGCGGCGCCTTGCAGGAGGAGGAGCGCCCGGCGCGCCGCCACGGTGTTGCCCTTCTGCTCGTAGAGGCCCGCGGCCTCCTGGAGCGCGGCCCGCCTCTGGTCGTCTTGCCCGGTCAGGCTGAAGACCTCGGCGAGCCGGACGAGGACGTCGCCGTGCGCGTTCAGGTTGTCCCCGGTCGCCGTGGCCGCGACCGCCCGATGCGCCATGCGATCGGCCTCATCGGCGCGTCCCACGCTCGCGAGCAGCCTGGCGCGCGTCAGCCCCCAGGCGGCGACACCGTCCTCGCCGAGCGACGACTCGGCGATGCGGCAGAAGTGCTCGGCTTGTTCGTGACGCCCCTGCGTGAAGAGCGCGTCGGCGAGCTGCGCCGCGAGGCTGCCCGCGTTCGCCACGTCGCCGGCCCTGTCGAAGACGTCGAGCCCGGCGCGCAGCTCCCGCTCCGCCCCGGCGGGGTCGCCCGCGAGCATCTCGACGCTGCCGCAGATCTGCGCGTTGCCGGCCAGCGACGTCACCAGACCCAGGTGCCCGAGGATCGACTTGCCCTCCGTCATCAGCTTGCGCGCCTCGTCGAAATCGCCTCGCATCGCCTGCAGCCCGGCCATCCTGAAGAGGCAGCCGGCCTCGGCGTCGCGCTTGCCCGCGAGCGCATCGACGATCTCCCTGCAGCTCCGCAACGCCTGCTCGACCGGCGTGGGGCCCCAGAAGACGAGACCTGCGAGCCTCTGGAGGCAGCGGCTCTCCTGGATGCGATCGCCGGAGCGGCGCGCGTGCTCGAGCGCCTTCTCCGTGATGACCTGAGCCGCGCCGAAGCGGAGCTCGAGGACGTAGACGTCGGAGATGAGCCAGTAGGCGTGCACGAGCCCGATCTCATCGTGCGCCTGCTGGAACGATGGGATGGCGGACTCGGCCTCTCTCAGAGCCGACCTGCGCCATTCCGCCGAATCGTCGGTGAACCCCAACGTCGTGAGTCGCTGGATCCGCTCGCGGGCACGCGCGTTGGCCTGGATCAGCGCCTCCTCGTCGGACTGCTCGCGCGTCCCCTCGCCGAGCGACAGGTTGTTCGCGAGTGACGAGCAGTGATCGTGGAGGAGCTCGAGGCGCTGCGGATCCTTGAGGTCCGTGAGCTCCAGCGCACGCCCCAAGAGGGCTGCTGCGGAGGGCATGTCCCCGCGCGCCAGCGCCCTCTTTCCCGCCGATCCGAGCTTGCGCGCCGCCTTGCGGGCGATGTGGTGCTCGACGTCCGACACGGGCCCGAGATCCGCGCGGTAGCGATAGGCCCGCTCGAGGTGATAGCCGATGATCTCCTCGTGCTGATGCGCGGCGTCGCGCCCGCTCTTGTCGAGCCAATCCGCGAAGCGCTCGTGGAGCTCGGCGCGGTTGCGCTTGAGCACGGAGGTGTAGACGACGTCCCTGATGAGCGCGTGGGAGAACTCGAACGCCTGCTCCTCGGCCGCGTTGCCGGCACACCCCCGGATGAGGCCCTTGGACATCAACCCTCTGAAGATCGCGGGCAGCCTCGGAGCGAGGTTGCCGGGGCACAGCTGCTGCACCGCGGCCGGGTGGAAGACGGGACCGACCACGGACGCTCCCTCCAGCACGAGTCGTTCGACCCTACGCAGCCGCTCGAGGCGCGCCGTCAGCAGCGCGGACAAGGTGGTCGGCACCGCGCCGATGGGAGCGTCCGCAGCGAGCAGCCAGTTGCCGTCGTCCTTCGTCAGCACGCCGTCGTCGATCCACAACAACAGCGTCTGCTCGAGGAACAGGGGGTTGCCCGCGGCGCGCGCCGCAACCATCGATCGCGCCGCGCCCGGGAGGCCCGAATCGTCGAGGAGCTCCTCTATGAGGGCGTTCACGTCGTCGTGGTCGAGTTCCCCGAGCGCCACGACGCGCGTTGCGTCCCCGGCGCGCGGCCAGTCTTGCTGAGCGTCGAGGAAGCCCGGGCGCGCCGCGCACATCACGAGGATCGGCGCGCCGGGAGTGCTGCCGACGAGCTCCTTGACGAGCTCGAGGAAGCTCGTCTGCGCCCATTGCACGTCCTCGACGACGATGGCGAGCGGTCGCTGCGCCGCCAACGCGCCGAGGAAGCGGCGCACCGCATCCGAGCGTTCCCGCCCAGAGAAGGAGCCGGCGAAGGTGATCGGGGACATGCCTATCGCTGCCGCGACGCTCTGCGACGTGGCGACCGCGTCGTCGTGACCGCGCAGGACCGAGGCGATCTTCTTCGTCGCAAGATCGGCGTCGTCGTCGTCCGTGATCCCCGCGGCCTGCACGATGATCTCGCCCAAGGGCCAGAACGACGGACCCTCGCCCGGCGGCAGACAGCGCGCATGGAGCACCTGCGCGTCCAGCGACGTGGCGAACTCGGTCACGAGCCGCGACTTCCCGATGCCCGGCTCTCCGACGACCGTGACGAGCCTGCAGTTCCTCTCCCGGGTCGCGGACTCGAAGTCGGCCCGCAGCGCCGCGACCTCCGCGCCCCGCCCGACCAGCGGCGCGTCGAGAAGGCGGGTCTCCCGGCCTTCGGGCTTGGCCTCGACGAGCTGCAGGCGCGGACCCGGCCGTGAGGCCGCGGGCACCGCCCTGCGCCCCGGCTGCTTGCTCAGGTACAGGCCCATACCGAGGGTGAAGAAGACGGGCACCGAGGCGTACGGGAAGGACAGCGCCGGCTGCACCGCGGCCCCCCCGAGATAGATGAGACAGAGACCCACGATCCAGGCGCAGAACCGCTCCTCGACGCCCGTTCCGCTGAGAGCCTTGCGCACCACCGGCGCCACGCAGACCCACAGGAGCCACAAGAATATGATGAGCCCGAGCGTCCCCGTTCGAGCCCACACCTCGAGATAGTCGTCGTGCGGCTTGCGCACGGCTTGGTCTTCTTTTCCGAGGAACCCGAAGGTGAGGTCGGGACCGAGGCCGACGCCGACGGCAACCGTGCCCGGCGACTTCGTCACCTCCGCCACGGTCGCGTCGAACCAGCTCACGCGCGCGTCGATCGTCCCGTCGGCGGGACCGTCTTCTCCGAGCAGCGTGCGCGCGTGCGCTTCGATGAAGTCGGTGGTGACCTCGCCGCGACGTCCCTCGATCCCGGCGGAACCCACGTAGAGGATGAACCCGAGGCCCAAGAGGATGATCGGGATCAGCAGCGCGATCGTCTGCGTGAAGCGACGAGTTATCCACCCGATCAGCAGCAGCCCGAGCGGGAAGAGCACGTAGAGCGTCCGAGCCTGGAAGATCCCCAGCATCCCGGCCACCACGCCCAGCACCGCGAGCCGCACCCACCCGCGCCCGAAGATGAAGTAGAAGAAACTGGCGGCGACGACGGCGTGCTTAACGCCGGCCATGTCGAACAGAGACACGGGGCGCTGGAGGCCGACCGTCACGAGGGGACGAAGCTGATCCTGGAACGGGGTCAGCAGCCCGTAGAGGACCACGGCGAGAAAGATCCACTTCATGCGCGGAAGCCAGTAGGCGATCCCATCGCGCGCCACGGCTCTGTAGCCGACGAGAAGGATGAATACCTCGAGGGCGAGCGTCGTGTCGCGCACCGCAAAGATGCCCCACACGGGGAAGTCGAAGACGAGGCGTATGAGAACCAGGAGCCCGAACAGCGAGGCGGGCAGCAGGACCCGGGAGTCGAGCCGGGTCCGGCGATCGGCGAGCGCGATCAGCGCCAGCGGTATGAAGAGGATCTCCGTCGCGGGTATCGGGACGGGGCCGGCGCTCACGCCGATGTTTGCGAACCCGTTGCCGAGCATCATGGCGCCGCCGAGAAGCACGATCGCCATCATCCGCTCGGTGGTGGTCAGGTCACGCAGGGCGAAGGCGAGCGCCAGCACCAGCGCGGCGAGCCCGAACGCCACGATCGGATAGGTCGCCACGGCGACACCTGCAGCCGTCGCCAGCGCCGCCGCGCCGAGCAGCGCCCAGACGCGTCTGGTCTGCAGTGGAGGGGTTGCAGCGATGCTCATCTGCCTGCTCAAGCGCGCATCCCGTGCCTTTGGCGCGTCATCCGCGTTCCGTGGGCGTCGCCGACCGTCCCCGCAGCACGAAACGCTTGAGCTTACCGGTAGGCGTCCGCGGCATCTCCGCGACCACCTCGAAGTACTTGGGGACCTTGAAGCGCGCCAGACGGCTGCGACAGAGGCCCACGAGCTCCTTCGCCAGATCCTCGTCGTCGTCGCGCTGAGACAGCACGAACGCCTTGAGCAGCGGCACTCCCGCGCCCTCGTCCACGGTCACGACCGCGGCGTCGTCGACATCCCCGTGGCCGCGCAGGACGTCCTCTATCTCCAGCGGCGCGACCCAGATGCCGCCGAGCTTGATGAGGTCGTCGAGCCGGCCCTCGTGGTAGACGCGTCCGTCCACGATGCGCGCCTGGTCGCCGGTGCGGATCCACGAGTCGGACTTGACGCGCGCGGTGAGATCCGGACGCCTCCAGTAACCCGCGAACACCGTGGGGCCCCGGACCCAGAGCTCGCCGCTGGTGCCCTCGCCCACGGGCTGCTCGTCGCGATCGCGTATCTCGATCTCGTAGCCCTCGAGGGCGCGCCCGGCGCTGCCCGCCAGCGCATCGTCGGGGGTGTTCGAGGTGACGTGGTGGAGCGCCTCGGTGGAGCCCAAGCCGTCGAGCAGCGAATGCCCGAAGCGCTCCTTGAAGCGCTCGAAGAGATGGCTGCTTAGTGCCTCGCCGGCGCTCAGCACCATGCGGACCGAGGACGGCAGCTTGACGTCTTCTAGACGGGAAAAGCCGTCGAAGAACGCCGGCACCCCGAAGATCACGGTCGGCTCGGTCTCGTCTATGAGCTGCTGGATGCTCGCCGGCACGACCGGTCCATCGTTGAGAACTACCGAGGCCCCTACCGACGCGGGGAGATACACAGAGTTGCCGAGTCCATAGGCGAAGTACATCTTCGAGACCGACAGAACGACGTCGTCCGTCGAGAGACCGATAACCTGCTCGGCGAGACCGTTCGGAGCCGCCCGCAGGTTGCGGTGACGGTGCATGACGGCCTTGGGCAGACCCGTGGTCCCCGATGTATAGAGCCACAACGCGATGTCGTCGCCGGTCGTGGACGCGGCGGCCAGCGTCGCGCTGCCGCCGCAGACCTCCGACCACGACCGCGCGCCCTCATGCGACGCGTCGCCGACGAAGAGGCAAGTCGTCCGCGAGTCGTCCGCGGCGCGCAGCACGACGCCCGCCGACGATGCGTCACAGACGATCGCGCGCGCCTCGCTGTCGCTGACGATGAAGTGGACGTCGGACACCGACAGTCCCTGTGCGATGGGGATCGGGATGAGGCCGGCCTTCATCGCGCCCCAGAACGTGATCACGAACTCGGGCCGGTCGCGAGTCGCAAGCATCACTCGGTCTCCCGGACGGAGACCAAGCTCGAGCAGCCCGGCACCGGCCGCGTCGGCGGCCGCCGCAACCTCTCCGTACGACCACGTCGCCGTCGCGGTGCGCAGGTAAGGCCGCTCGGCGCGCCCCCCGGCGAGGTTGCGCTCGAGCAGGTCGACGGTGGCGTTGTACGGCGCCGCGTCGAGCTCGTCGTGGGCCGCGATGTGCTCGCTCACTCAGACGTCCCCTCTGGCCGACACGGGCTGCGCCCGAGCTCCGAGCAGCTGCCGCCACGTGACGCTCGGCAGAGACTCCATGACCAGGAAGCCGACCCGTCCCGCGGTCGCAGCGATGTAGCGCCTCCAGACGTAGGGATGCCGCAAGTTCAAGTGGCCCTCACGCAAAGCGACATCGAGCTCCTCGGCGTCGCCCCCGGTCCCGAACTCGAAGCCGAACTTGTCGATCTCCTGTGAGCTGAACAGCTCGCCGAGGTTGAGCTCCTCGTTCTCCAGCCGCGCCAGGATAGTGGGGTCGACCCGGCCGAAGTCGACGTAGGCGAGGTTACGGCTGAGCGCGACGTCGCCCGACATGTATCCGGTCCAGCGCACGAGAAGGTCGCCCTCGGGGCGCAGCAACCACGTCAACCATGACGGGTACGGTGGCTTGATCACGGTCTGTCGCAGGACATCGAGCCTGGGTGCTTCGCCGAGCAGTGACTCGATGACGCTTGCGAGCGTCCCCTCGGTGCGCCGCAGCACGTCCATCGGCTCGAGCGGACGCGAGCTCGATGCGTGCAGGGACCGAACCCGATCGTCGTCGCCTGACTCGACGGTCGCATCCCCGGGTTGGGGCTCTGCGATGGCCACGGTGCGGCCGATCACGGTCGCGATCGGTCTCAGCTCCTCGAGCAGACGACGGCACGCGACGACGTCCATGGGGCGCTCCGCCGATCCCTCCCCGACACCCTCGTCGACCTCGAGGATGAGCCCATCGGCGCCTGCCGCTATCGCCGCGCGCGCCACCGCGGGAACGAGGTAGGACTGTGACGCCGCGTGCATCGGGTGGGCGAGCACCGGAAGGTGCGTGAGCTTCTTGAGCAGAGGTATCGCGTTGATCTCGAAGCGCGGCTCATGAGTAGAGCCCGAGACACGCACGCCCGACTCGCACAGCAGGACCCGTCCGTTGCCTCCGGCGAGGACGTATTCGGCGGCCAGCAGGAACTCCTCGATCGTCGCTCCGACGCCCCTCTTGAGGAGCACGGGACGGTCCGTGCCGCCCACCTCGCGCAGGAGGCTGAAGTTCTGCATGTTCCTGTGGCCGACCTGCAAGACATCGGCGAAGTCGCACGCTCCTGCGACGTGGCGCACATCCGAGACCTCGACGCAGAGAGACTGCCCGGCCGCGTCGGCCACCCCCTTGAGCTCCGCAAGGCGATCGGCGTCCACGGCGCGCTCCCCGCCGAGGTCGTCCCCGGGGGAGTATTCGCCCGCGTGCAGGATCGCGCCGCCGGCGCTGCGAACGGTGGCGACGAGGCGCTCGGCACGGCGCGCCGTGCCCGCGGGAACGGGAGCCGGAGCGATCATCGCCATCAGCGGCGCCGCGCCCCCGACCACCACGGCGTCCTCGCCGTCCTTGGACCCGCCGATGCCGACCGAGCGCGGGGTGCCGAAGAGCTCGCGGCTGGCAAGCCGATAGGGAGCCGACAGTGCCACGGCGCGCCCCACGGCTCCGAGCTGCTCGAAGGGATAGGCGTCGATCGGCCGGGTTCCGTCGCCGATGCTGATCGCAGACCAGCCGTCGCCGTTGGTCACGCACGTGTTCAGGTGCAGTCGCTGGGTCAGCGACGTGACCTCGTCGCGCTCGTCGTCGCTTGCATCCGCCCGCAGCAACAGGGCGAGAGCGGTCGCCGGCTTCGCCGCCATCACGACCACCGACCCAGCGCCGCCGCCATCGCTCGGACGGGCGCCATGAACTCCTCGAAGCGAGCCGTCTCGAGCGACTGGAAGCCGTCCGACAGCGCCACCGAGGGGTCGGGGTGGGCCTCGACGATCATGCCGTCGGCGCCGGCGGCCACGCCGGCGAGCGCGACCGGGGCCACGAGATCGGTGCGCCCGGTCCCGTGCGACGGGTCGACTATCACCGGGAGGTTGCTGCGGAAGCGGACCTCGGGAACGGCGGCTATGTCGAGGCTGTTGCGCATCGCGGGCTCGAACGTGCGGCTCCCCCGCTCGCAGATCAACACGCGATCGTTGCCGAGCCCGAGGATCGTCTCGGCCATGACCAAGACGTCCTGCACCGTCGCGGTGAGCCCCCGCTTGAGAAGGATCGGCAATCCCGACTCCGCGGCCGCCTCGAGCAGCACCCGGTTGTTCATGTTGCGTGCCCCGATCTGGATCATGTCGGCGAAGCTGGCAACCGTGGCCATGTCCTCCGGCGCCATCGCCTCGGTCACGATCCCCATCTCGAGCTCGTCGGCCACCGAACGCATGATCTCGAGGCCGGCGATGCCGAGGCCCTGGAAGGCATACGGCGATGTTCTCGGCTTGAACGCCCCGCCGCGCAGCAGGACGGCGCCCGCTCGCTTGACCGCCAGCGCGGTCTCGCGGAACTGCTCGAAGCTCTCGACCGAGCAGGGCCCCGCGATGACCCTGAACGGATGCGGCCGCCCGAACGGCACCCCGGCCACCTCTACGGAAGCATCCACGTCGCTCCTATCCAGACTTGCAGAGACATTCATCCATCAGGCCTTTCTGTCAACGGCTGCAACCGACGTGGCGCCGTGGCGAGAGGCCCAGTCACCCACCAGCTCGAGCATGTCGTCCTGGATCCCCAGCGTCGCGAACCCGTGGACCTTCCCCGGGATGACCTTCACCTCAATCAGCCCTTCGCCGGCCTCGAGCACCTTGCCGAGCTTGCCGCGGCGCGCCTCGAGCCAGTCCTTGTAGGAGTCGTCCTCGAGCCCGTAGATGAACAAGACGGGCACCCCCCGCTCGACCAGGGACGCAAGCGGCTGGAGGAAGTTGCGGTCCGACAGCCACGGAGCGTCCTGAGCCCGGGAGCCGCCGAGGCGCCGGCGCACCTTCTTGGTGACCATGACGGTGGCGAGCTTGACGAAGCGAAGGTAGCTGAGGCCGCGGCGCTTGTCGCGTCCCCCGAGGACCTTCTGCGGGTTGACGAGGCACACGAGGTAATCCTTGAGCGTCCAGTCGCGCGTCTTTCTCTCGCTCACGCCGAAGTCGCGCAGCGGCGGCGACATGAGGGCGAGGCCCGTGAGGCCCTCGAGCTTGCCCACCGCCGCAAGCGCGGTGCGAGCCCCGAAGCAAGATCCCGACACGATGTAGCGGTCCAGGCCCTCGGCGCGCACGTGGTCCACCGCGCCCATGAGGTCGTCGAGGAACGGCTCGTCGAGCCGGAAGTGCTCGGTCGTGCCCGTGCTCTCTCCGCGCCCGTGGTAGTCGAAGCGGAAGGCGTGATAGCCGAACGCGGCCAGCCGCCGGCACATCGTCACGTGCAGCCTGTTCCGTCCCGTCGAGGTGGACGGCGTGGCGCCGCCACCGCCGCCGAGCAGGATGAAGCCCATCTCCCGGTCCCCGCGCGGAGGCCGGGTGAGGATGCCGAAGCAGGTGTCCTTGCCCGCGGCGAAGAAGACCGGCTCCTCGTCGAGGGTCGTCGCAGCGTCCAGCGTCTCGGTCATCGGGCCGCCTCCCGCCTCACGGCGTGCTCCGCGAGCCACTCCGTCGTGACCTCCATCAGGGTCGACGCCGAGGTCGCCTTGCTCGTCTTGGCGAGGTCCTCGGGGAACCACCAGCCCTTCTCCCCGGCCACCACGTGGGTGTCGACGGCGAGCCCGCTCTGCTCCCACGCGGCCACGACCCGCTTGTACTCGCCGCGCAGCTCGGCGCTCCTGCCGATCTGGATCAGCAGGAGCGGCCGGGGGCGCTCGCCGAGATTGGCCACGAGCGTTCGGCCCGCGGCGCTGTCGTAGAGCCGCTTGGTGATGGAGTAGCCGAGCACGTCGAGCGAGCCCTTGTCCTCGAGCTCGCTCATGGGGCCGTCGGCGGGACCGGCGTCCTGGGCGAGGTTGCCTATGGCGCGCGCCCGGAAGACCTCGCGGAAGTAGCGCTTCGCGTCCATCGTCGGCTCCCACAGGGCGACCGGCGCGGCCGTGCGCTCGCTCGCCGCGGCCGCGGCGACGAGCCCGCCCCAGCGGGTGCCCATGAAGGCGATGTCGGCGACGCCCGTCTTCTTCGTCAGCCACTCCGTCGCGGCGACCGCGTCCTCGCACATCGAGTCGAAGGTGACGTCGTCGCTGTGCCCGTCGCTGTGCCCCGAGCCGCGGTAGTGGAAGCGCTGTACGGCTATGCCGCTTTGCGCCAAGGCGCGCGCCAGGAGCACCTCCTGGCGGTAGTTCTTCTGGAACTCGGCATGGAACGGGGAGCAGATCAACAGGGCTCCGAGCGGCGCGCCGAAGGGAAGGTGCGTGAGGCCGAAGATCCGCCCCGAGGCCCCCTCGAAGAAGTCGACCTCGACCTTCGTGTTCGTGTCATCGTGGACGTGCGAGGCCCGCTCCAGGACCGCGGAGCCAGGAGCCTCGAGGGGCGTGAGCGATCGCTCGCCGAATGACGTCATCGCATCGACCTTAGGTCGCGGCTCCGTCGCCAGCAATGGCGTTTCTCATCGAGTCCCGACATCTATCTCTCCTCACCTGGCCCGGCGCTGCGTCCCCAACTGTTCGCAGCGCCCCCCGCACGCGGATGAGCCGCCCTCGTAGAGCGCTCTCTCTGGAGATTATTACCAAACCTCCTCCGTGGGGCCAGGGTTCGAGCGAGGATTTCCGGACTTGCGTACATCCCCTCCACGCAGCACGCGCCGTTGCGCGCCGTCAGCTGTGCGCCATCTGCCTTTCGACTAGGCGAGCGATCCCGCCGATCGTGTCGAAGTTCTGGGGCACGAGCTGCTCGTTGGGGATCTCGACCCCGAACTCGCTCTCGATGAAGGACACCAGCTCGAAGAGCCCCAAGGAATCGAGCTGATCCCTGATCAGGTAGTCGTCTGTGAGCTCGTCGGCCGACACTTCGGTGCCGAGCTCGTCGACGATGAAGCCCCGCAGCTTGTCCTCTGTCGTCACCTGTCCTCCGTCCTTCCGCTGCAGCCCGGCCGGCCCCGCGGCACGATGCCGCCCCTCGACCTACTCGGCGGGCCCCAGGTTGTCCTTGAGAAAACGGGAAGTGTCTTCCCACACGGGCTCGCCGTTGGGCAATACGTAGTTCCCGTAGGCCGTCGCGTGACGACGTCCGGGTACGATCGTCGTCGCGTGCCTCACGCCCGCCTCCTCCAGGGCCGCGGCCAGATCCTCCGCCTGCCCCTTGTCTATCACCTCGTCGGAGCTGTTGTAGATCCCCGTGGGGACCGTCCGCCTCGAGACGTCCGGCAGCGGCGACGCAGCCGTCCACCGCTCGGGACAGGAGGCCTCGGGACAGCCGAGGTAGTTCTCGTGGACCGAACAGGTGTAAGTGCTGCACTCGCCGAGCATGGTCGGGCCGGACCAGCCGACGACCGCGTCGACGAGGCCGGCGTTGCCGAGCATGTACGCGAGCGTGCCCCCGGCGCTCGTGCCGAGCGCGCCGATGCGTGAGACGTCGGTCTTGTAGCGGCGTCCGTAGGCCCGCACCCATTCGGCCGCCGCGGTGGCGTCCTCGAGCGGCGCCGGATAGTGGAACGGACGCAGCGCGTCGATGTCGGAGCTGGTGCCGTCGCTGCACGACACGCGTCCGTCGTCGTCTTCGTCGAGTGCGGGGGCCAAGCGGTAATTGATCATGTAGACGACGAAGCCTTCGCGCGCGTAGCGACTCCCGATGCTACGGGTGCCGGTGCACTTGTCGCCTGTGAAGAACCCCCCACCGTGGATGTAGATGAGCCCCGGATAGGGTCCCGGCTTCTCGGGCATGTAGACGTCGAGCTCGAGCGAGACCCCGCCGGCGCTGCGGTAGCCAACGCCTTCCTTCACGCGCACGCCTGCCGGCGGCGGTTCCTCCGTCTGTTGTCCGTCGGGTTGCGGATCGGACCCGTTGGAGCAGGAGGCGACCAAGACGGCGAAGAGCACAAGGACCACGATGGCTTTCGGCACAGACGGCGACATGTTCACGGATCGAATGCTACGAGTGCCGCCGCCATAGGTGGCAGGAGGTGGATGGAGCGCAGAGAAGGACAGTAGCGGCGAGAAGGGCTTCGTCAGGCGGATCCGGGCGGACGCTTTCCCCATCTCACCCTGAAGCGAGGGCGCTGTGGCGGGAGTTCCGACGCATACCTCCACCCCGGAGGAAGAGGAGCCTCCTGCGCCGCCGGAGGGCTCTGCCGTGGCTCTTGCGGCAACCCTGCGGACCGTGCGACCTGGTGTTGGGGTGCGACGTGCTGAGGGGACGGGACGTGGTGAGGGCTCGGTTCCTCCGCCGCGGGCGCCGCCCCCGCCCCGGTCTGGCCCACGGGGTCTCCGAGAAGCCGCTCGAGCTCCTCCTTCACCCGCTGCCGGACGGCCTCTCCCTGGCCGCTCGCCTTGAGCCGTTCCAGCTCTTCGGCCACTCGATCCCGTCGTGCCGCGTCGGCACGCCTCATCTGCTCCAGCTCCGCCTCCACCCGTTGCCTCTGGTCCTCCTCCACGACCAGGGCATCCTGGGCTCCGGCCGCCAGATCGACGAGTCCCGTCAGCCCCGCTGCGATGGCGTCGGGTCTGCGCCCCACGGCCGCAGTGGCGCGCGCCTCTTCCCGGGCCGAGGTCGAGGCCGACGCGATCCGCTCCAGCTCCGCCTCTGTGCGGCGCCGACGCTCCCGGATGTCCGCACGAAGTCGTGCCAGCTCCTCTTCGGCTCGTCGCCTCAGCTCTTGTTCCGCTTCGAGCTGGGCTTGAAGGCGCGCATTGTCGATCTCTGCTCTTCGCCGGTCCTCGTCCGCGCTCATGTACACCTGACGCTCGGACTTGAGCGTGTCCATGAGCGCGCTCAAGGTGTGTAGTAGCTCGTTGGCCGTTGTGGCCCCATAGGGGCCCGACCCCACAACGCTCAAGGCCGTGGACGATGACTCACCCGCCCCGGCGCCGCCGCCTCTTATGTTCTCGTTCTCGGCGCCTGAGTGAGCCTCGCCCGAGGCGGAGTCGCTTCTCGGAGGGTCGCCTGGTCGATCGCTCACTGGGCTCGAGCCTAGCGCCACGATATCGACTAACCGACCGGCGACGACGCGAAAGGATCGGGGATCAACTCGGTCGGCACACCGATCACGGACTGCTCGGCCGCAGCCGTCATCGTCTTCAACTGCTCGAGAGCGCCGGCTTCGTCGTGGCCGTCCACGTAGCGCCGCAGGGCGGCGAGCTCCCGGGAGAACTTGGACTCGTCGAAGTATGCGTTTCGCAGGATGAGTATCTTCTCGTGATCGCTCGCCAAGAGCTCTTCGGTGTCCCTCACCAGTTCTTCGTTCAGCCTTTCACCGGGGCGCAGCCCGGTGAAGACGACGGGTACGTCCTCTCCCGGCTTCAAGCCGGACAACCTGATCAGTCCCTCCGCCAGATCACTGATCTTCATCGGCTGTCCCATGTTGAGGTAGAACACCTCGCCGCCGCGTCCCATGGCGCCCGCCTGCAGGACGAGCTGGGCAGCCTCGGCGATGAGCATGAAGTAACGCGTTGCGTCGGGATCCGTGATCGTGACCGGCTCGCGTCTCGCGATCTGCCTCTGGAACAGTGGGAGAACGCTGCCGTCGCTTCCCAGGACGTTGCCGAAGCGAACCGAAACGAACGCCGTCGCACCGCCACTCAGGCTCAAGAGCAAGTCTTCAGCAGCTCGCTTGGTTCGTCCCATCACCCCTACGGGCCGAACCGCCTTGTCGGTCGAGATGAACACGCACTTCTCCACTCCACCGTCGAGAGACGCTCGGGCCACAACCTCCGTTCCGAGGATGTTGTTGCGGATGGCGTCAAGAGGTTGTGCCTCCATGAGGTGGACGTGCTTGTAGGCCGCGGCGTGATAGACGATGTCCGGCGAGTGGCGAGTCATCACCGTGTGCAGCTTGCGCTCATCCATGATGTCGCCCACGACGGGAATGACCTCGAGATCCGGGTGCCGCTGCCGCAGCTCCACGTCGATGAAATGCAGGCTGCTCTCGGCCCGCTCGTAAAGGACGATCTGGCGCGGCCCGAACAAGGCGAGCTGATGGCACAGCTCCGAGCCGATCGAGCCTCCCGCCCCGGTGACTAGAACGCGCTTGCCGCTCACCTCGCCCCTCAGGACCTCCGTATCGATGCGGACCGGTTCCCGTCCGAGGATGTCCTCGGGGTCGACCTCCTGCAGCTGTCCGACACGAGCCTTGCCGTAGATGAGGTCCTGCATCGTTGGCACAGACTTCACGGGCACCGCGCTTGTCCGGCAGCGTTGCAGTATGCGACTGCGTTCCGCCGGCGTGGCGGATGGGATCGCGATCAGGATCTCCTCGACGTCGAACGAACCACAGATGTCCGGAAGCTGATCGATCTTGCCCACGACCTGCACTCCATGGATCGATCGCCCGAGCATCCGGGGATGGTCGTCGACGATACCCACAAGCTCGTAGCGATGGGGCATGGTGCGGCCCATCTCACGGATCAGGCTTTCTGCGCCGTCGCCGCCGCCCACGATCACGGCGCGCCGGCCATCCACAGCGTGATCCTCGTCCGACGCGCCGCTGCGCAGGCCCACTCGTCTCTCATGATGAGCCCTGCTGACGAACCTCATCCCCACGAGCAGCGCCACACACAGGATCCAATCCAAGACCAAGACGGACCTCGGGACGCCATAGCCGAAGACCCCGTAGACGGCGCCGAGGAAGACCAGGGAGGTGATGGTTTTCGCCTTGATCATCGCCAGGACGTCGCGCATGGAGACGTACCGCCACAGCCCCTGGAACACCTTGAAGCGGGGAAAGACCACAAGAGTGGAGGCGACAAGCAGTGGAGTCGTAAAGACCAACTTCTCCTCGATGACCCTGCTCAGCGGGAGATCGAATCGGACCAGATAGGCCAAAACATAGGCCAGCACGGCGACCGCAACGTGGAATAGCAAGACGAGCACTCTCCAATAGAAAGCGACGCGCCTGTCGGCGAGGTTCTCGTCCGCCATCGGCCCCCTGTGCACCCCCCAACGTGTCGCTCCATATTATGGCAGAGCGCCGGGAAGGTGTCTACGGCACGTCCGAGCTCCCGGAGCGCTGCAGGGCCCGAGCGAGCTCCCGGCACACGTGGTCCACCTGCTCCTCCGACATGACCCCCGAGAACGGAAGCGCCAGGCAGGTGGCACCGAGAGCCTCGGCGACGGGGAAGTCACCTCGCCGGTAGCCGAACCGCTCGACGTAGAAGGGCTGTAGGTGGATGGGAGTGAAGTACGCACGCGATGGGATGCCCACTTCCGCCAGCTCAGTGATCACCGCATTTCGGTCAATCCCTTCCCCCACACGAACGACATAGACAAACCATGACATTCGACTGGTATCCGGTGACACGTCTGGAACTGATAACTCAGGCACGTGTTCCAGCCGTTCCATGTACCAAGAGGCCACACGCTCTCTTCGTCGAAGCAACTCGTCAATCCGCCGCAACTGCGCAAGTCCCAGGGCGCAACTCATCTCATCAAGACGATAGTTATAGCCAAGACGACGATGATGAAGCCAGGGGTCTGTAGCGTCTCTGCCTTGATTGCGAAGCGAGCGCAACATGTCCGCGATTGCCTCGCGATCCGTCACGACCATACCGCCCTCACCTGTCGTTAGCTGTTTGTTCGGATAGAACCCAAACACACCGACGTCGCCGAAAATCCCCGTCTTGTCACCGCGATGTTCGGCACCAATAGCCTCACAAGCATCTTCGATTACGAAGAACTGATGCCGACGCCGTACCGCCTCAAGAGATGTCATGTCGGCGGGTTGTCCAAACACGTGAACGGGAATGGCTGCTCGCAACTTTTCATTCTGGAAGACTTGGTCTCCGGCGGCCCGAAAGCTTGGCGGGAGCCATCGAGTGATCGCAGATCCGCCGCTTTCGAAATCAGCAACCAATGCATCCAGGATTCCCATGTCCATGTTGCGGGTTCCGGGCTCCACATCGATAAAGATCGGTGTCGCTCTCTCATACAGGACGACGTTTGCCGAAGCGATGAACGAAAATGGCGTCGTCACGACGAGATCGCCTTCTCTTACGCCGGCCAGGATAACGGCAAGATGCAATCCGGCCGTCCCACTCGAGACTGCGACCGCGGCGCGCGCTCCGATGTACTCGGCAAACGCATCTTCGAAGGCCGCAATCCTGCCCCCCATACTAAGCGCGCTCGATTCGAGAACCTCGCGGACTGCCACGCGTTCGAGATCGCTGATGTCAGGGGCGGACATGACAACACCCGCTTCTTCAGGTCGATTGACGCCCACGTGGAAGCCTTCCGAGAGACCTTCCAGACACACACGCGAACGTATAGCCTAGAGAGGATAGCGGCAAGCCGTCATGGTACCGACCGGAGCTCCAGGGAAAGAAGAGGCCGGCTCACGGCCGGCGTGAAGGAATAAGAGTGATGGGCACCTCAGCAAGCCGCACCCATAGGGATGGCTTCAACCTTGGGATAAGCCCAGGATGCTGGCCCTATGCTCTATCAGAGTGTCCTTTGCACGCCAATGTCCCAGCGTCACGATGAGATGCGGTACGCGCCTTGAGTAGCAACAATGTGCCACCTGGCGGAGGCACACTCTTCCTCAACCTTTCCACGCTTCGTGGCATGGGAAGCGGTTTCGTCGGAAGGAACGTTTTTCAGCAGCTGGCTCGAGCGGGTCAGCCTCCACTCGAGGCCCTTGTGCCAGAAGGATGGAACCTCGAGACACCGGATACGCTCAGAGTCAGGCTTTATCCGGTCAAACCCGGTGTGGCGCATAAGTTCCTCCGGGAGAATGTGCTTCTGAGGCGCGCCATCCGCAGGAACATGAAGGGCACGCGTCTTTTCTCGCTCACGGATACGAGCATGCTTCTCTGCCCTGTACCCCACTTGCTGCTCGTGCAACAGGCGTACCTTGCCCATGCGTGGCATACCCTCGGTCTGACGCTAGCACCCCTGATCCGGCAACGCTTCAAGTTGATGGAACTTCACTTTAGATTGGGTCTACCCTCGGTCACCAAACTGACCGTCCAAAGCGACCTGATGAAGAACCGGATTTCGTCCCGATGGAATATACCGCCAGAAACAATCGTCGTCGTTCCTAGCTCAGCATCACTCCCTCGGCAGTGTGTGGGAAGCTGGCACCCACCACAGTCGCAAACTGCATCGCTGTTCTGCCCAACGCATGGTGGTCCTCACAAGAACAACGAGGTTCTGATTCCCATGATGGCAGAACTTCGCAAGCAAGGCATTGATGCTGTCTGCTTTCTGACGGCTCACCCTTTCGAGGTATCAGGCCTGATGGAACAGGCACGCCGGCTCCGTCTTGTTAATCGCTTCCGCATCCTCGGGAGAATTCCGAGAAGTCAAGTGCTCGAGCTGATGCGATCCGCGACTGCGGTCATTCTTCCCTCTAAGATGGAGTCATTCGGGCTTTCCTACTATGAGGCGATGGGCATCGGCAGTCCCATCGTCGCTTCGGATCTTGAATTTGCGCGAGAAGCATGTGGACCAGCCGCTGTCTATTGCAATCCAGACTCGGGCGAGGAATATGCGCAGGCGGTTCTCCAGCTGCTCCATCAAAGCGCCCTTTCAGAGGATCTCAGCCTGAAGGGCCGCTCACGTTACGAAAGACTCGACCGCGGGTGGGAGTGGGTAGCAAACCAGTATCGTACTGTTCTAGAGGGTTTAGCAAGGTGGGGCGGGTGACCGCGCCTGCGAGCGGACGGAAGAGCCATGACGGATAAAGAGCAATTGCGTTGGGCCGTCTTCAATCAGTCGCACTCCCCCGACTTTCAGCACGTTCTCGCAGAACTCGCCAACGAGTTCGGTGACTGCCTGCTATTCACCGGTTCACCCCACCCTATCGGCCCCTCGCGCCTGACGATAGAAGTGGGACCTCGATACACGCGAGACTCGATGATCAGTCGAGTGATGTCTTGGCTAGCCTTTGCATCATTTGCAGCAAGACGAGCCATGAGCCTCCCGGCAGAGACCTTCACGCTCTTCTATACGAATCCACCAATCTTGCCGATCGTGGCTTGGCTTCTACACGCGACGAGAAAACTCAACTACGGCATCGTCGTATGGGACGTTTATCCTGATCATCTCGTCGCTGGAGATCTGGTAGGGCCTAACCATTTCGTCGTTCGATCATGGCGGATGCTAAACAAGCGGTCCTACCGTGCTGCCTCGGTCGTCATTACGCTCGGTACAAGGATGGCCGAACGGATCAGGGCTCAGTCTGGGTGCAATGGCAAGACAGCGATACTGATTGCCCCTTATTGGGCAAACGTCGACTTGATACGTCCGTTGGTCAAGGAGACAAACAGCTTCGCCATCGAACATGGGCAGGTCGGAAAGCTTACCGTGATGTATGCTGGAAACATAGGCGCAAGCCATGAGCTACACCCGCTGCTGGACGCAGCACGCCAACTACACGACAATAAGTCCATCTCCTTTCTGATCGTGGGAGACGGTCTCGGCAAACAAGCCCTCTTGGACCGGATTCATGGGCAAGGACTGGCCAACGTCAGCATCCTGCCGTACCAGCCCTGGGAGCGGCTGCCCGAGATTCTCGCATCAGCCGAAATAGCTTTCGTTGGTCAGCGTCGCGGAACCGAGTCTCTATCTATCCCAAGCAAGACGTACACCTCTCTCGCGGCGGGCTGCGCCCTAATAGCGTTCACATCAATGGAGAGTGATCTCGCTGAATTGATTGTCACCTACCATCTGGGTGAAGTCGCTTCCTCCAGCGACCCGCAGGCCGTCACAGCCGCCATCCAAAAGCTTCACATGGATCGCGACCAACTCGAAACGTATCGCTCCAACGCTCGCCAGATCGCTTGTGAACTATTCAGCCACGACAAGGCGATTGAAACACTTGCCAACGCACTAGGTCCCTTCATCAGATGATCGCGACTCCTCCTCCTCTCTCACCAGGCGATAGCTCATTGGATTCGCTCCTGGCACTTGTCGCCAAAGCTCATCGCTCGAGCGCGGAGACATCCAGCCTCGCTTTGCTCTACGAGGAGCTGGGCGAGACCCGCGTCAGGCGTCACGCCCAGGTAAACGGGCTTGAGCATCTAGTTGGCGTTGTAATAGACGAAGAAGGGCTCGACCTGTCAGCGGACTGGAGAGCAGCCCTCGACGTCAATCGGCGACGTGTCGAAGAATTGGTCAGGACAGCAACTAGAGTCGGCAGGGATCTGGAAAAGGAGGGTTGTCCAACAGCGCTCATCGAAGGAGCAGCAACTCTCGTCAGCACAGGTCTCCCGCTTGCAACGTACTCATCGCAAGATATGGATTTTCTTGTGGCCGCCG
This sequence comes from Actinomycetota bacterium, assembly GCA_046262355.1. Lineage (GTDB taxonomy): Bacteria > Actinomycetota > CADDZG01 > CADDZG01 > WHSQ01 > DATADD01. The sequence goes on from JBHEMX010000060.1 coordinate 28,846, forward strand.
GCCAATGGACAACTGTGGTCCGCGTCCTCGAGCGTCACGGCTTCGCGCCGACGGACCGCCACCGTCACCCAACCATCCGCACGGAGTTCCAGAAGACGACAGCGTCGGGCGACCTCTGGCTGGATGTCGGTCCAAAGCCCTTTGACCGCGTCTGGACTCCTCTCACGTACCACGATCGATCCAGTGCCTGGCTCGCCGAGAGGGTTAGTGGGAGCACCGCAGACGAGGTCAATGTTCTTCGGCCCAGTCATACTCTCGCGCTTGCAGTAATGCACGCCTCTCTGCATTCGTTCGTCCGCGCTCCAGGACTTCGGCTGTACATAGATATCGACCGGACGGTCAGTCATCGACCCATCGATTGGCAAAGCTTCGTAGATGAGGTGAGGAAGATGCACATCGATACGCGGGCGTACATAGCCCTGACGACAAGCCAAACCTTGCTCGGCACTCGGGTTGACCCTTCGGTTCTCGACACGCTTCGTCCTAGCCGTGTCCGTCTCCACGCTCTTCACCGGCTGCTACGAGACGAAACACCTCTTTGGTCGTCGAAAAGGAAGCTACCTCGCCACAAGGCCATCGCTCTCGACGCTTGTATCAGTCAGGAATCTCCGGCTCGATGGTTGCAATCTACCCTCGTACCTCCTGAGCCCTGGATGCGTGAGCACTTCGACCGTACGCAGAAACACCCTCCCCTATGGATGCTCCATGTGAAAAGGTTGGGTCAAGGTCTCACCCGATGGCGTCCTTGTTGACCGATCTGGCGGAGACAGCCATCTATCGCCACATGGGAAGAGAGCTAAGCCGGGCTTCCGCAGTTTGAAGGCATTCTGAGGAGGGACTTGACCTAAAAGTCCTGGTAGAGCGCGTGTAGGGGTCTCCGTGGGCCAGAATCATATAGGCACACGACCTACGAGGAAAGCCGCTGTATCTAGGAAGCCGTATGCGAACATATTAGGCATGTACCTACGCACGATCGCGCGCCGCAACAAGGACGGCTCGGTGGTCCGCTACTACCAGCTGGCGCACAACGCGGTCAACGCCCGGGGACAGGCGCAGGCGCAGGTCCTCTACTCGTTCG
>JBHEMX010000061.1:0-121302 GCA_046262355.1 Actinomycetota bacterium
CCAAAGCGGATCCGCCGCTTCCGTCATTCGTGGCAAGTTGACGAGATGGATTGCGGTGCAGCTTGCCTCGCCATGGTGTGCCGGAATTTCGGACGGGCCGTGAGTCTGGCGCGAGTGCGCCAGGTGGTTCGAACCGGCATCGACGGAACCAGCCTGAAGGGGATCACGCGCGGGGCCGAGGAACTGGGGCTCGCGGGTGCGCTCGGTCAAGGCGTCGAAGCGAAACCTGGGGGAGATGCCGCTTCCGTCCATCTGCCATTGGGAGGCGAACCACTGGATCGTGCTCTACGACGTCGGTGAAAGACACGTCCGGCTGGCCGACCCTGCCATCGGGTTGCGGCGGATACCGCGCGAGGAGTTCCAGGAGAGATGGAGCGGATACGCCGCGTTGTTTGAGTACACGCCTGCGTTCGACGACGCTCCGGTCGGTGGCGCCGACTTCTCGTGGCTGTGGCGCCTCTTTGCCCGTCACAAGAAAGGTCTCATCTCTGCCGCGCTCATCGCGCTGGCGGTGAGCACGTTGCAGCTTGCCCTACCGGTATTCCTGCAGGTCGTCGTCGACAGGGTGGTCCCCAACCGCGATCTCGGGCTGCTGCGCCTGATGCTTCTTTCAATGGGAGCGGTGATCTTCTTCATGCTCATCGGCAGCTTCGCCCATCGCTACATCCTCAGTTGGATCGCCGTGAGGGTCGATGGCTCGGCGATGGATCTTCTCGGTCAGAAGATGCTCGCGCTGCCCATGCGCTATTTCTACGCGCGCAAGACCGGCGATATCCAGCGGCGGCTGGCAGGCATGCAGCAAGCGCGCACGTTCGTCGTGCAGAACGGCGTCGTGGCGCTGACGGCGGTGGCGCAGCTCGCAGCCGCGACGGTGCTGATGTTCATCTACAGCCCGGTGCTCGCGTACGTCTTTCTCGCTGCGGCACCCCTATACGGCGCCCTCATGCGCTTCGCTTCTAAGCGGCTGCGGCCCATCTTCGACAGTCTCGAGGAGTCCTTCGGCAAGTACTACTCGCGCCAGATCGACGCCATCAAGGGGATCGAGGCGGTCAAGGCGATGGGAGCCGAAGACGCCCTGCGGGGCGAGCTTCTCACCGAGTTCCGGGCGCTGACGCGCAGGCTGTTTCGCGCCGACTTGACCGCCATGCTCTACGAGGGCGGTGTCCAGCTCGTGGGGTTCGCGTCGCTGGTCGTGTTCGTGTGGATCGGATCGTTGCAGGTCCTGAACGGATCCTTATCGATCGGCGAACTCGTCTCCTTCAATGCGTTGGTCGTGCTGGCGAGCGCGCCGATCGCTCTGCTGCTCACATTGTGGGACCAACTCCAGTTCGTCCGGGTGCTCATGACACGCCTGTCCGACATCTTCGAGGAAGAACCCGAGCAAGGCGCAGACCGCTCCGGCCTACGCCCGGTGCCGAGCCTTGCCGGCCATGTAGTCCTGGAGAACGTCGGCTTTCAGTACGCGGGACCGGAATCCTCCTACATCCTCCAAGGCATCTCCTTTGACGCAAAGCCCGGCACGACGGTGGCCGTCGTCGGCCGAAGTGGTTCGGGCAAGACAACTCTCGTCAAGTGTCTCGCCGGACTACTCGAGCCGACCGAGGGGGCGATCCTCTACGACGGCGTTGACATGTCTGCACTCGACTATCGGCAGCTCCGGCGCCGGATCGGCTTCGTGCTCCAGGAGAACTTCCTGTTCGCCGACACGATCGCGCGCAACATCGCGTTCGGCGATGAGCATCCGGACATGCGACAGGTCGAGTGGGCGGCACGCGTCGCGAACGCGCACGAGTTCGTCGTCAGGCTTCCGCTGCGTTACGGGACCAAGGTGGGCGAGACCGGGCTCCTGCTCTCCGGCGGCCAACGTCAGCGCATAGCGATAGCTCGCGCGATCTACCATCGCCCTCCGGTCCTCATCCTCGACGAGGCCACGAGCTCGCTCGACGTCGAGTCCGAACGGGCCGTGCAGGACAACATCGATCGGCTGCTCGAGAGCCGGACGTCCTTTGTCATCGCCCATCGGCTATCGACCATCCGTCATGCGGATGTGATCCTCGTACTCGACAAGGGCCGACTCGTAGAGCATGGAACCCATGACGAGCTGATGTCCCGTAAGGGTCTGTACTTCTTCCTATCCAGCCGGCAGCTCGATCTCTAGATCTGGCAGAGTCCGACTTTGTCTCGGTGGAGCGGGCTGTGCCAGAGCTTCCTGATGAGGCTGCGATCAGGGTCATGACGTTGGCCGAACTGCACGTGGGAGTGTTGCTGGCGAGGAGCCCGAAAACGCGCGCCCAAAGGTTGCGGACCCTCGGGCTTGTAGAGCGGAACTTCGATCCCATACCCGTCGATGATGCGATCGCCCGCGCCTTCGCAGAGCTGGTCGCGGATGCACGGACGAAGGGCAAGCACCCGAGGGTGGTGGATGCTCTGATCGCCGCCACAGCTCTGGTGAACGACATTCCGATCTATTCGCAGGACGCGGACTTCGAGGGGATGCCTGGGGTCCACATCATCTGAGAGCGAGCGCCCGGGATCCGGCGCCTCACCGAGCGGTGGAGCGGGGGTGCAAGCCGACCCCCAGGACCCGTTGGAGCCAGCTCGAAGGCGGTCCCGTGATTCGGTCACCAGGCGGTGCGGTCTTCGACCACGAAGCTGGGCGCGGCCTCGGGGGCGTCGGCGGGATCCTCGGCCAGGCGCGCATCCACGAAGGCGCTGCCACTCATGGGATCGAGGTCTTCCGGCCGTCTCAGGGCGCCGTTGGCAGAGGACTCTACCTCGGCTCCGGTGAGGTCCACGCCGAACGCGTGGTAGAGACGCTCGACGGCGGATTCATAGGCGTCGGCGGACTGGAACACGACCCTGATCTCGTACGCCACGCGCTGACCTCCTGCCGGCTGCCGTTTCCTTCCAGGATGACTTTCGCGCGTTTTGCCCCTTCTGCCTAGAGGGAGCGCGAAAACGATCGCTCGCGGACGGCGCGTCTTCGGCACGACCGTTTATAGGGGTCGCGTCGCGTTCCGCCCCGCGCCGGTCAACCGGCGCACGACCGAAGAGGGGACGTCGATCTCTTGGTGGATGTCGTGCACGAGCTCGGCGCGCGCCGCGGCGTTACGATGAGCAGCGATGTACGACGTGACGGCCGGGTTCGACGGCGAGGTGGAGGCGATCCATCTCGCCGCCGATGAGGGTGCTCCGGTGTTTTCCGTGGACGAGGTCCGCGCCGTGCCCGGCCGCGGGCTCGAGGGTGACAGGTACTTCAACCTCGCCGGGACGTTCTCTAGGAAGCAGGATCCCGGGCGCGAGGTGACGCTCGTTGAGGCCGAGGCGATCGACGCGGTTGCCGACGACTACGACATCGAGCTCGAGCCAGGAGCGACGCGGCGCAACATCACAACGCGCGGGGTGCCGCTCAACCATCTCGTGGGACGAGACTTCGCTGTCGGCGAGGTCGTGTTGCGGGGGATACGCCTGTGCGATCCCTGCGGGCTCCTCGAGCGCCGCACCGAGCCGGGCGCCAAGGCAGCTTTGACGCACCGCGGTGGCCTCAACGCTCAGATCGTCGAACCGGGGGTGATCCGCAGAGGAGACCGGATACGTCCCGCGACCTCCACTCCCTGAGGACGCGCGCGCTCGTCGTCGCGGCGCTGTTCGTGGGAGTGGCGTGCGACGGCGGGGCCGGGAGCCATGCCTGCAGCGCAACCACGGTCGTGGCGGAGTCCGGTTTGCGCTACCGCGACCTTCGCTGCGGTTCGGGACATGCCGCAGAAGGTGGCGACACCGTCACCGTCGCCTTCACAACGGAGCTCGACGACGCGCTCGTGGAGCAAGCGGACGCGTCCGATGCCTATCCGCTACGGCCGGCCGCCGAGAGCTTCACGTTCCTCCTCGGCGCGGGTCAGGTGATCCTGGGCTGGGATGAGGGCATACGAGGGATGAAGGCAGGTGGCGCGAGGACCCTGGTCGTGCCTCCGGAGCTCGCGTTCGGCAGCGCCGGCGTCGAGGGGCTCGTGGCTCCCGGCGCGACGCTCACCTTCGAGATCGAGCTGCTCGACATCGAACGTCCTTAGCGCACGCAGCTCTTGCGGTCGTGCGCGCCGGCAAGCCCGGGAAGGGCCGGGCCCCTTGCGCCGCTCCGAGCGCGATCAAGCGTTCGGGCTCAGATCCAGCACCATCCCTCCGGAGGCTCGTCGTCGTCCGCCTCGTCGCCGGCCGTAACGCCCTCATCTCCCGCCGTCTCGGTCGGCGGCGGCCTGGCGCAGTTGTCGAAGATCCAGATGCGGGTGAGCCAATCGGAGCGCGCTATCGGGACCTTGGCCACCAAGGGGTAATAGAAGGCGAACAGCGCAACCGCAGCCGCGCAGAAGGCCGCGGCTGCCGCCGGCGTTGCGCGACGGCCGAGAAAACGGGCAGGGACGTAGGCGATGGCGAGGCACATGAACGGCACCGCCGGCAGAAGATAGAAGAGGAACACCGCCGAGCGATCGTTGAGAGGCAGCAGCCACGGCACGTAGTTGACGATGAACGACGTGAGGATGAGGCCCTCCGGTCCGGCCATGTCCCTGCTCCTCAACCACTCGAGGCCGACGTAGATGAGCGCCGCGATCGAAGACCACCACACCAGAGGGCTTCCGACGGCGACGATCTCCATGTAATCGCCCCGAGCGGTCGTCTCGAAGAAGTAGGAGACCGGCCGCTTGAGCAGCAGCCATGACCATGCCGGCGACTGGTAGGGGTGCGTGGCCTCGAGGTTGCTGTGGAAGTCGTACATGTAGAGGTGTCGCTCCCAGAGCGCATGCAGCCACGATCCATCGCTCCACGGGAAGGCGAGGACGGCTCCGTCGAGGCGGCCGGCGAAGGTCAGGCAGTAGAGGGCAAGGGGCAGCGCGACGAGCGACAGTACGATGGACGGGCCCTCCTCGCGCAGCGCACGACGCAGCGGCGCCCGGATCCCGGCGCCGCGCCGCGCCGATACCTCCCAAGCGATCGTCAAGACGAGCACCGCGACCACGAAGAACACGCCGGACCACTTGGCGCCGGCCGCAGCGCCGGCCGCCAGCCCCGCCGCGCTGCGCCACGGGCGCGCGCGCCGCCGGCGCAACCGAGGCCGCAGCAGCCGGTCGCGATCGAGTGTCACGAGGAGCACGGCAGCTACCCCGAAGAGTGTCACGAACACATCGAGCATCGCGATGCGCGACTGGACGAAATGCAGCAGATCGAAGGCCAAGAGCCCAGACGCCACTGTCGCTCCCAGCGTCGAACGCAGCACCTTTCGCGCAAGAAGGTAGAGCAACGCGATCGTCGCGGTGCCGGCAACCGCTCCCGCGATGCGCCACCCGAAGGACTCGTAGCCGAAGAGGTCCACGCCGGCCGCGATGAACCACTTGCCGAGCGGGGGATGAACCTGCGTCTGTTCGGATGCGATGCCGCAGAGGCGCTCCGAGCCCCCCGCGTAGAGACACGCGTCCTTAGCGTAGTAAGTCTCGTCGAACATGAGACTTGGGGGGTCGCCGAGCCGCACCAACCGGATGCCGCCCCCGATGATGGTCACGAGCGCCAACGCAAGGCCGTCGAGGGGGGTCCAGTCGTGCCTGCCGCCGAGGGCCGCTCGCCGCGCGCTGCCGGTACCGGTCACCGCTCGCAGCATAGTTAGTCTCGGCGCGGTGTCAGAGGCTCATGCTCGATCCCACCTCCCCGGTGCCGGGCGCAGAACTTGACGGGCAAGCTCGTGCTCTGCGCTACGCCCATCGGCAACCTCGATGACATGAGCCCGCGGGCGGCGCGCGTGATCGGCGAGGCCGACGTCCTCGCGTGTGAGGACACTCGCCGCACCCGCAAGCTGCTGCTGCATTTCGGGCTGAGGGCCCCTGAGCTCGTCGTCTACAACGAGGGCAACGAGAGACGTCGGACGCCCGAGCTCGCGCGTCGCTGCGCCGAGGGCGCCACGGTGGTCCTCGTGACCGACGCCGGGATGCCGGGTCTGTCCGATCCCGGCTACAGGCTCGTGAGGGCGTGTGTGGACCGCGCCGTCGCCGTCGAGGTCGTGCCCGGACCGTCCGCCTCGATCAGCGCGCTCGCCGTCTCGGGGCTCCCCTCGAGGCGGTTCGTTTTCGAGGGCTTCCTGCCTCGCAAGGCCGGGGAGCGCCGGCGCAGGATCGCCGAGCTTGCAGCGGAGCGCCGCACGGTCGTGCTGTACGTGTCGCCGCACAAGGTCGCGGAGTCTCTCGAGGATCTCGTCGAGGAGCTGGGCGACCGTCCGGCCGCTCTGGCGCGCGAGCTCACCAAGCTCCACGAGGAGGTGCGGCGCGGGACCCTGCCCGAGCTGCTCGCCGGCGTGCACGCCGAGCCGCCGCGCGGGGAGATCGTGCTCGTGATCGGCGGAGCCGGACGCGCCGACCCTGAGGTCGCATCCGAGGAGCTGGCGCGCCGAGCGCTCGAGCTGATGTCGAACGGGGTCGAGCGGCGCACCGCGCTGTCGCAGGTGGCGCGTGCGACCGGCGTGCCCCGAAGGATGGTGTTCGACGCCCTCGTCGAGGCGGGCGCCCGCGGCGCTCCTACCGGGCCGCCGGAACCGCGGTCCTAACGGGCCGCCGCAACATTCTCCGGAAGCTTGACCTCGGAAGGCCGCGTCCGCAGCTCGCCCAAGCAGCCGCCGCATACCTGACGGCCCTTGAACTCGACGGTCGGCATGCCGCTGCTGCAGAAAACGCAGAGATCCTGCCGCTTCTGCAAGATCACGCGTTCGCCGTCGACGCTGATCTCGAGTTCGTCACCCTCGTGGATGCCGAAGACGCGTCGCAGCTCGGACGGTAGAACGATGCGGCCAAGCTCGTCGATCTTCCGCACCACGCCGGTAGACTTCATAAGCACAGCTCCTTAACCCCGCCAACTGGTAGTACCTGGTCACCTTAAGTTGGCAGAACGAACCAGTCAAATCCCATTAGGGGCAAATCTGTCACCCATCAGGGGGAAAGAGTCGCCCCGGGCGGTGAGGTCTGGCAGCAGGGGCCACGGGCACCGCGGGGAAGGGTCGGCGGCACGGCCACAGCGCCGCCGGAAAGGGTGGGCGGCACGGGCCACGGGCGCCGCCGGGAAGGGTTGGCGGCACGGGCCACGGGCGCCGCCGGAACGAACGAGGGACCGATGAGCGACGACATCTTCTATCTGACGACCCCCATCTACTACATCAACGACGTGCCGCATCTCGGGCACGCCTACACGACGGTGGCCGCGGATTTCATCGCTCGCTTCCGGCGGCTCGAGGGACGAGCCGTCCATTTCTTGACCGGCACAGATGAGCACGGCGAGAGGATCCTCCGCATCGCCGAATCGCACGGCGTCTCGCCTCAGGAGTGGGCCGATCGGATCGTCCCGCGCTGGACCGAGCTGTGGGCCGCGCTCGACATCTCCAACGACGACTTCATCAGGACGACCGAGGAGCGTCACGAGCGACCGGTCCAGGCCTTCGTCCAGGCGCTCTACGACCGGGACCAGATCTATCGCGGGTTCTACGAGGGCCTCTACTGTGTGGGCTGCGAGGCGTTCAAGTCACCCGACGAGCTCGTGGACGGAAAGTGCCCGCTGCACGGAACGGTCCCGGAGGTGGTCAAGGAGGAGAACTACTTCTTCCGCCTCTCGGCTTACGCCGATCGCCTCATCGCTCTCTATGAGAGCGGCGAAGGGTTCGTGGAGCCGGAGGCGCGCCGCAACGAGGTGCTCGGCAAGGTCAAACAAGGCCTCGACGACCTTTCGATCTCGCGCGTCAGCTTCGACTGGGGCGTCCCGGTCCCGTGGGACTCCAAGCACGTGATCTACGTCTGGATCGACGCCCTGCTGAACTACATCACCGCCGCGGGGTATGCCGCCGACGAGGGCGAGTTCGAGCGTCTGTGGCCGGCCGACATCCACTTCATGGGCAAGGACATCCTGTGGTTCCACTCGGTGATCTGGCCGGCGATGCTGATGGCGCTCGACCTGCCGTTGCCGAGGACCGTGTTCGCTCACGGCTATCTCCAGGTGAGTGGCGAGAAGATGTCGAAATCGCGCCTCACGGGCATCTCGCCGCACGACCTTCTGCCGATGTTCGGCTCGGATGGCTACCGCTACTACTTCATGCGAGAGATCTCGTTCGGGCTCGACGGGAACTTCTCGTGGGAGGCGATGGCGGCGCGCTACAACTCCGATCTCGCCAACGACTTCGGGAACCTCGCGTCGCGCGTGCTGGCCATGATCGGTCGCTACCTCGACGGCGTCATCCCAGAACCTCCGGGCGCCACCGAGTTGGAGGGGGCCGAGGCCGAGCTGGAGGGCACGCAGGAGCGGGCCTTCGAGGCCATGAGGCGGGCCGTGGACGAGATCGCGCCCGACGAAGCGCTCAAGGCGGCGTGGGAGGTGGTGCGGAGAGCCAACGCCTACGTCGAAGAGGTGACGCCGTGGGCGCTCGCGAAGGAGGCGGGGAGCCGGCGCCGGCTCGAGGTGGTTCTCTACGAGCTCGCGGACTGCCTCCGGCTACTGGCCTTGATGCTGTCGCCCATCGTGCCCCGCGCCGCCCAGGAGCTGTGGGCGCGCCTCGGGCTCGAAGGGTCCGTCGAGGAGCGCTCCTACCCATCCGAGGGACGATGGCGTTTGCTTCCTGCCGGTTCGGAGGTGAGCGCGGGGGCGCCCCTGTTCCCCCGCATCGAGGAGGCGACGACCGCCTGAACGCGGCGCGCCCTCGTCGCCCAGCGGCTACGTGGTTCGACTCGCACTGCCATCTCTTCGACTGCGAGGGCTCGGTCGCGGACCTGAAAGCGAGGGCGCGCTCCGCGGGCGTGACCGAGATGCTCGTAGCGGGCACCGATGTCGCGACGAGTCGGCGCGCCGTCGAGCTTGCCCGCGAGCCGGGGATCTACGCCGCCGCAGGAGTCCATCCCAACGAGGCGACCGCCTGGGGGCCACCGCTCGCAAGCTCTCTCGACCAGCTCGTTGATGCGGAGCGGGTCGTCGCCGTGGGTGAGTCGGGCCTCGATTTCTTCCGTGCAGGGGCGCCCGAGGAGCGCCAGCGCGCCGCCTTCGCCACGCACATCGAGCTTGCGATCGCCCACGACAAGGCGCTGATCGTCCACACGCGCGCTTCGATCGACGCGGCGCTCGACATGCTGGTCGCAGCGCGGGCGCGCCCGCGCACCGTGTTCCATTGCTGGTCCGGCGACGCGGCGCAGCTCGAGCGCGCGCTCGTTGAGACCGACTCTCCCTATCTCTCCCCCGTCCCGCACCGCGGGAAGCCGAACGAGCCCGCTCACGTCGTCGAGGTCGGGGCGGTGGTCGCGCGCGCGCGCGGCGTCGATCCGGATGTGGTCGCGCACCTCACCAGCACGAATGCGCGGCGGCTCTTCGGGATGCTCGGGTGAACGCCGAGACGCTCGGCGCCCGACGGGTGCGAGCGCTTCTCGATGCGCACGGCGTGCGACCATCCCGGGCGCGCGGCCAGAACTTCGTCATCGATCCGAACACGGTCCGCAAGGTTGTCGCGGCGGCCCGGGTGAGCCCGCAAGACAGGGTGATCGAGATAGGCCCGGGGGCCGGCTCGCTGACGCTCGGCCTCGCCGCGGCCGCTCGAAGCGTCGTTGCGATCGAACTCGACAAGGGCCTGATCGCAGTCCTCGAGGAGAGCTTGGCGGGCGTCGACAACGTCGAGGTCGTGCACGGGGACGCCATGCGCATCGGCCTCGAGGAGCTGGGCGCGGCCCATCTCGTCGCCAACCTCCCCTACAACATCGCCGCAGCGCTGGTGCTCAAGGTCCTGTGCGACGCGCCGTCGATCGAGACGTTGACGGTCATGACGCAGAGAGAGGTGGGCGAGCGCCTCGTCGCAGGCCCGGGCTCCAGGGTCTATGGGCAGCCGAGTGTGATCGCGGCTCTCTTCGCGACCGCCGAGATCGCCCAGAGGGTCTCCCGGCGCGCCTTCTACCCGGTCCCTCGGGTCGATTCCGTGGTCGTGCGGCTCGTTCGTCGCCCATATCCGGGGGAGATGGACGCGGGACGAGTGACGGCCGTCGTGCGCGCCGCCTTCGGTAGGCGCCGGAAGACGCTTCGCAATGCACTTGCCTCGTTGGCGGGAGGGGTCGGAGAGGCCGAGGCCGCTCTGCTCGCCGCGGGGATCGACCCAGCGGCGCGCGCGGAGCAGCTCGGGGTAGCCGAGTTCGTGGCCGTGGCGTCGGCGCTGTCACGTCGGGCTCCTTCGACGTGAGGTTGTCGTTGCCGCGCGGCAGTGATACAACGATCGAGGCTGAGCAGCGAGCCGAGATGTCCAGGGCCGGAGGGTCCCCGCTCCGTGCCACGACCATTGCCTTCGCGTCCTGATCCTTCGACCGCCATCAGGGGGCCGCATGCCGGCAAGGCCATCCGTCGTAGACGTCTCCAGCCGTGGCTCCACCGCGGTCGTGAGGTGCAGCGGCGAGCTGGACATCGCCACGCGCGGGGCACTGAGGGTTGCGATAGACGAGGCTCTGTCCCTGGCCCCGAGGCGCCTGGTGGTGGACTGCGACGAGGTCGGCTTCATCGAGAGCTCCACGATCCAGGAGCTTCTCGACGCAGCCGCCCGCTGCCGGTCGCGCGACATCTCGTTCGAGCTGGCCGCCGCCGGTCGCGTCCGACGAGTGCTCGACATGGCCGGCCTCTGGTGGCTCGGAGTGATAGAGGACGGGTTGGCGCTGGCGGTGGCGCTCGACGAGGTGGATCGTGATCCCGACCAGGCGGGCGAGAGCGTCTAGTACTCGCACGGGCGCGGCGCCGACCTGCACCGCATGAGGGCCCCGATCCATGTCCGCACCAACGCGAAGATCAACCTGTTCTTGCGCGTCGTCGGCGCGCGCCCGGATGGCCTCCACGAGATAGAGACGGTCTTTCACTGCGTGGGGCTCGCCGACGAGCTCGAGGTGAGCGCGAACGAGGAGGGTGGGTTCTCGCTGGAGGTCGTCGTCGACGCCCGAACCGGCGATCACCTCCCTTCGCCGGAGGAGAACCTCGTCGCGCGCGCGGCGGAAGCTCTGGCGTGGCGCGCGCGGGTGCGGACCGAAGCGGCGATCCGCCTCGTCAAGCGGATACCGGTGGGCGCCGGGCTGGCGGGAGGCAGCGGCAACGCGGCAGGAGCGCTTCACGCGCTCAACGAGCTATGGGGCGCGGACCTCGACGCGGCCGCCCTGGCCGAGGTCGGCGCCGGCCTCGGCAGCGACGTCCCCTTCTGCCTCGCCGGCGGAACGGTCCTTGCCGGGGGGCGGGGCGACGAGCTGACGCCTCTCCCGCCCCCGGCGACGCTGTGGTTCGTGCTCGGCATGTCTCTTCGACCGCTGCCGACGCGCGACGTCTACCGCGCCTTCGACGAGCTGGGCTCGGCGGCAACAGAGGAGGCCGCGCGACTCGTCGCCGCGCTCGCGCGCGGCGACGTGGCCGCCATAGCGGCGGCGCTGCACAACGACCTCGAGGCACCGGCGATCGCACTGCGCCCCGGGCTCGCCGCCGACAAGGCGGCCTTGCTCGACTCCGGTGCCCTCGGGGCGTGTGTGGCGGGCTCCGGTCCGACGCTGTTCGGGCTTGTGCCCGACGAGGGGGCCGGGGTCATGCTGGCGCGCTCGGTCGAGGATCGCTTCGATCGCGTGGAGGTCGTCTCGAGTCGAGCCCTCTGCGTCGAGCGGGCCGACCTCGGGCGCGCTGGTTAGCATCGGGGGGCGCTCCGCCACCTTGCGCCCCGCGCGGCTGCGAGGATGGAGCGAGCGTGGTGCCCCGTGGGGTAAGTGGCAGCCCGAGGGATTTTGGTTCCCTAAGTTCTGGTTCGAGTCCAGACGGGGCAGCACCTGTGTCTACCGTGGGAGCGCGCGTGGCAAAGCAACAAGACGGCAACGTGACCGCGATCGTTCTCGCCGCGGGGCAGGGCAAGCGCATGAAGTCGCGCATGCCCAAGGTCCTTCACGTGGCCGGGGGCCGTCCTTTGGTGGCGCACGTGCTGGAGGCGCTCAGGGGGCTGGATCTGTCCGGGGGGCGCGTCGTCGTGTCGTCGCCCGACGTCAAGCGCGCGGTGGAGAGCAACAGCTGGGGCCACGGCGTGCGGTGTGTGGCTCAGGAGCGAGCGCGCGGCACGGCGGACGCGGTGCGCGTGGCACTCGAGGGCGCCGGTCTGCGAGACGGCGTCGTTCTCGTCACGCAGGGTGGCAGCCCGTTGATCCGCACCGACACGTTCAGGGCGCTGCTCGAGACCCATTCCGCTCAGGGAGCCGTCGCCACGCTCCTCACCGCACTCGTTCCAGATCCGTACGGGTACGGCCGCATCCTGAGGACCGAGTCGGGCGATATCGAGGGGATCGTCGAGGAACGCGACGCCACCGAGGGGCAGCGCTCGATACAGGAGATAAACGCGGGCACTTACGTCTTCGAAGTCGCGAGCCTGCTCGATATGCTGGGCCGGGTCCGCAGTGACAACGACCAGGGCGAATACTACCTTCCGGATGTCCTGGCCTTGTTGCACAGCCGGAGCCGAAGGATCGCGTCCTTCCACACGGTCGGTATGGAGGTCCTCGGCGTCAAGTCAAGAACCCATCTCGCGGAGGTCGCGGCGGTGCTGCGACGCCGCACATGCGAGCAGCTGATGTCGGAAGGGGTGACGATCATCGACCCCCACACGACCTACATCGACGTCTCGGTGAAGGTGGGGCGCGATGCGCTGATACAGCCGTTCACGTTCCTCGAGGGCGACACGAGCGTCGCGGAGATGGCTCAGATCGGTCCCCAGGCTCGCATCGTCGATTCCGAGATAGGCCCTGAAGCCACAGTCGCCTTCTCGGTGGTGCTCGGCTCCAAGGTGGGTCCACGGGCGTCGGTGGGTCCGTTTGCCTCGCTGCGGCCGGGGACCGAGCTCAAGGCCGACGCTCGCATCGGGACCTTCGTAGAGGCGAAGCAGACCGTGCTCGGCGAGGGAAGCAAGGCGCCTCACCTCTCTTATCTTGGCGACGCCGTGATCGGAAAGGGAGTGAACGTGGGGGCGGGAACGATCACCTGCAACTGGGATGGACGCGACAAGCACGAGACCGTCATCGAGGACGAGGCCTACATCGGCTCGGACACGATGCTGATCGCTCCTGCGCGCGTCGGGCGGCGGGCCGCGACCGGCGCGGGCGCAGTGGTGAGAGGAGAGGTGCCGGACGGCGCTCTAGCAGTGGGCGTTCCCGCGCGGGTGATCGAGGGTAAGGGCGACAAGATGGGTGCCCATGATGAAGCACAAGGTGAAGCACAAGGCGAGGGAACCCCCTAGGATGACTCGCCGCAGACGCTTCAGCCCCGTGGCGTTGGAGGACTAAGGGTGCAGCTTCCGACCTACAAGCGGATGATGATCTTCTCGGGGACGGCCAATCGGCCTCTGGCCGAGGAGATAGCCACGCATCTCGGGATGAAGCTGGGGGACGTCGAGATCGCGACCTTCTCGAACTCCGAAAGTTACGCTCGCTTCTCCGAGTCGGTCCGGGGCCGCGACGCATTCGTCATCCAGAGCATCTCCGAGCCCGTCGACCACCACATCATGCAGCAGCTCATCATGATCGACGCTCTCAAGCGGGCGTCCGCCAAGCGCATCACGGCGGTCTGTCCCCTCTACCCCTACTCGCGCCAAGACCGCAAGGCGCGCGGACGGGAGCCGATCACCGCCAAGCTCATGGCGGACATGTACGAGAACGCAGGCGCCAACAGAGTGCTGTCGGTCGACCTGCACTCGGGGCAGATCCAGGGTTTCTTCAACGTGCCGTTCGATCACCTCACCGCCCTACCCTTGATCGGCGATCATTTCGCCGGCATCCTCGAGGACGACTTCGTCATCGTGTCGCCCGACGCGGGCGGTGTGCGTCTTGCCGACAAGTTCGCTCAACATCTCGACCAGTACAACAACAAGAACGGTCAGGTCGCGTTCCTCCACAAACGCCGGCGCAAGGACCTACGCAACGTGAGCGAGACGCGCGCCGTGGTCGGTGACGTGAAGAACAAGGTGTGTGTTGTCGTCGACGACATGATCGACACCGCGGGCACCTTGACGCAGGGCGTCGAGGTGTTGCTCGAAGCGGGCGCCTCGGCCGTCTACGCCGCAGCCACGCATGCGGTCCTCTCGGATCCGGCAGTGGATCGCATAAAGAACTCGCCGCTGCGCCAGCTCGTGGTCACGAACACGCTTCCGATCTCGTCGGACAAGCAGATGGACAAGCTGACCGTGTTGTCGATAGCGCCGACGATCGCCCACACCATGAAGGCGGTGTTCGAGGAGGAGTCCGTCTCCGAGCTCTTCCACGGCGAGAACCAGCCCTGATGGGCCCGTCGCCGGACACCCTCGAGGCTATGGGGTGGCGGCGTGGGCGGGCGGCAATGCTACCTTCAAAGGTCGAACTAGACCACGGAGGAACCGAATGGCTGAAGTGAAGCTCACGGCGGAGAGGCGCCGGGGGAAGGGCAAGGGCGTCGCCCGCAAGGCGCGCGCGGCCGGCAAGGTGCCGGGCATCCTCTACGGCCGGGGCATGGAGCCGGTTGCGGTTCAGGTCGACCGGCGGGACCTGGCGATCGCGCTGCACACCGATGCTGGGATGAACGTGCTGCTCGACATCGACATCGACGGCGAAAAGACGCTGGCGCTGACGCGCGAGCTGCAACGCGACCCCGTGCGAGGGACGCTCCTGCATGCCGACTTCGTCAAGGTCGACCGCACGCAGGAGATAGAGGTCGAAGTGCCGGTGCACCTCACCGGCGAGGCCCCCGGCGTCAAGGAGGGCGGCGTGCTGGAGCACCAGTTGTTCACCGTCCACGTCCGCTGCCTGCCGGCCGAGGTGCCCGAGCGCATCGAGGCAGACATCTCGGGTCTCGGCGTGGCCGAGTCGCTCAAGGTCGCCGACGTCGCGGACGGCCTCAACTACACCATCCTCAACGACCCGGACGTGGTTGTGGCAATGATCGCTGCTCCGGTCTCGCAGGAGGAGCTCGAGGCGATGGAGGCGGCGGTTTCC
Organism: Actinomycetota bacterium; assembly: GCA_046262355.1. Classification (GTDB taxonomy): domain Bacteria; phylum Actinomycetota; class CADDZG01; order CADDZG01; family WHSQ01; genus DATADD01. Next base: position 15,006 of record JBHEMX010000061.1, read on the forward strand.
GGCGGGCTTGTCGACGTGGCCGAGGTCGAGCAACAGCCGGCAGCCGCGGTTCCAGAGGGCGAGGATGCTGCTGCCCTCGAGGAAGGTTCCTGAGCTTCTTCCGCTCGCGGTCGCGCGCGCGCGGCGACGAGCATGGCCGCCTCATCGTGGTCGGGCTCGGCAATCCCGGAGGGCGCTACGAGGACACTCGCCACAATGCGGGCAGGATGGCGACCGCGGTTGTCCTGCGGCGCGCCTCGGCGTCCCTCAGGAGGCACAAGAGCGGGTGCTTGATCGCGGAGGTCTCTCTCGGCGCCGAGCGCGCCGTTGTCGCCGAGCCGCTCACCTACATGAACGACTCCGGTCGTCCCGTGCGCGAGCTTCTGCGCTGGTACAAGACGCCGCCCGAGCGCATGGTCGTCGTCCACGACGAGCTCGACATCCCCTTCGGCATGGTGCGCGTGAAGAGCGGAGGCGGCACGGCGGGGCATAACGGTCTCAACTCGATCGCATCCCACGTCGGCACGAAGGACTTCGGACGGGTGCGCATCGGCGTGTCGCGACCGTCGGGAGGACGCGACCCGGTCGACTGGGTGCTCACGAGGTTCTCGTCGGCGGAACGAAGGGAGCTGCCGCTCGTGCTCGAGCGCGCGGCGGACGCGGTCTGCAGCATCGCCGAGCGCGGCCTCGAGGCGACGATGAACGAGTTCAACCTCCGGCCCCTCTGACCCCACGACCGCCGCCTCCCTTTAGACTGGTTGCAGCAGTGGCCCCTCTGACCCCCCTACTCGATCTTGTCCCACACGAGCGCGTGCGCTCTCTTCTCGACGCGCCCGGCGCGGTCACGGTTCCCGACCCGGCGCGCCCCTTCTTGCTTGCTGCGCTCGCGCGGCAAACGGGCGTCCCGGTCCTCGCGGTGGTCGCGCGCGCCGATGAGGCCGAGCAGCTCGCCCATGACGTTGAAGCGTTCCTGGGACGCGGCGGCGCAGAGGTGTTCCCCGGTTGGGAGGTGCTTCCCGGTGAGCCGATGTCGCCTTCGGTCGAGACCATGGGTCGCCGGCTCCAGGTGCTGCATCGGCTACGGGCGGGCGGCGGGTTCGTCGTCGTGGCCACCGCGCAAGGGGTCACGCAACTCGTCGCTCCGGTGATGGGGCAGGCTCCGGTGGCGCTCGAGCCGGGCACCGAGGTGTCTCTCGACGACCTCTCTCGCCGGCTCGTTGCGATGGGTTACGAGCGCAACTACATCGTCGAGCGACGCGGGGAGTTCGCGATCCGCGGCGGCGTCTTCGACGTCTTTCCTCCCGCGGCCGAGAGACCCGTGCGAGCGGAGCTGTGGGGCGACGAGATCACCTCTCTGCGCCAGTTCGCGCTCGCGTCGCAACGATCGCTGGAGCCGATCGAGCGCGTCGAGATCGCCCCGGCGCGCGAGCTCGTGGCGGACGAGGCGACCCGGGCGCGCGCGGCCGAGCTCGCTCGTTCGAGCGACGACCCCGTGCTCGAGCAGCTCGCTCAGGGGGTCATGCTCCCCGGCGTCGAGCGCCTCCTGCCGCAGCTCTCCGGCGGCCTCGTGCCGCTCACCGACCTCTTGCCGAAGGGTTCGCCCGTGGTGATCCTCGAGCCCAAACGCGTGCGGGACCGCGCCGATGAGGTCATCGATCAGGTGTCCGAGTGGGCGCGCACCTCGGGCGCCGCCCAGGAGCATTACGGCACGCTCGATCATGCGCTCGCCCCGGCCGACCGGGTCGTGCTGATGTCGAGCTTCGTCGAGGCCGGCTCCGAGACGCTCGCCGCAGAGACATGGACGGCGACCGCCGGAAGGCCCGAGGTCTTGATCCAGCGCCTCGGCGAGCTCGTGCGCGAGGGCTACAGGGGGGTCATAGCCGCTTCTCTTCCCGAGACCGCGGCGCGCCTGCAGCGGAACCTCCGCTCGGCGGGTCTTCCGTGGGAGGTCTGCGAAGCTGCTCCGGATGCGACCTCGCCGCCCGGCGGGGCCCTGGTCGTAGCGGAGGTCGGCCGTGGCTTCATCTTGCCGTGGGCGCGCCTCGCGCTCGTCGCGGAATCCGATCTCACCGGGCGCCGCTCTGGTGCGGCGCGCCGACGCGTCCACACGCGCCGCCGAGATGCCTCCGCTCCCCTCGATCTCGCCGAGAGCGATCTCATCGTGCACGAGGTCCACGGCATCGGACGCTACGTCGGGATGGTCGACCGGGAGCTGCTGGGGGTTCACCGCGAGTACCTGGTGATCGAGTACGCGAAGGGCGATCGCCTCTACGTGCCGAGCGACCAGGTGGACCTCGTCTCCAAGTACATCGGCGGCGAGGCGCCCAAGGTCCACAGGCTCGGGACGGGCGAGTGGGCGAAGACGAAGGCGCGCGTGCGGCGCAAGGCGCGCCGGATCGCGACCGAGCTGGTTGCTCTCTATGCGCAGCGGATCCGCGCCAAGGGCCACGAGTTCGGTGCCGACACACCGTGGCAGCGCGAGCTCGAGGACTCCTTCCCGTACGAGGAAACGCCCGACCAGTTGCGAGCGGTGGACGAGGTCAAGGACGACATGGAGCGCCCCATCCCCATGGACAGGCTCGTCTGTGGAGACGTGGGCTACGGTAAGACCGAGATAGCGGTACGCGCTGCGTTCAAGGGCGTGGCCGCCGGCAAGCAGGTCGCGGTTCTCGTACCCACCACGATCCTTGCCCAGCAGCACCATGCGACGTTCGTCGAGCGCTTCCGTAACTTCCCCGTTCGCATCGAGATGCTGTCGCGTTTCCTCTCTCAGAGCGAGGCGAGAAAGGTCATCGCGGACATCACCGCAGGCAAGGTCGACGTCGTGGTGGGAACCCACAAGCTGTTGTCGGAAGACGTGAAGTTCCATGATCTCGGTCTCGTCATCGTCGATGAAGAGCAGCGGTTCGGCGTGCAGCAGAAGGAGAAGCTGAAAGCTCTGCGCGCGAACGTGGACGTGCTGACCCTCACCGCCACCCCGATCCCGCGGACACTCGAGATGGCGATGTCCGGGATCCGCGATATGTCGATAGTCGACACGCCGCCGGAGAACCGGCATCCGGTCATGACTTACGTCGGGGAGTACGAGGAGCCGACGATCCGCTCGGCGATACGGCGCGAGCTGCTGCGCGATGGGCAGGTCTTCTACGTCCACCCGCGCGTCAACACCATCCAGCATGCCGCGAATGTCATGAGGGAGCTCGTTCCCGAGGCGCGCATCGGGGTCGCTCATGGACAGATGGATGAGCGCGGTCTCGAACAGGCGATGCTCGACTTCGGTGACGCGAAGACCAATGTGCTCGTGTGTACGACGATCATCGAGTCGGGCCTCGACATACCTACGGTCAACACGCTGATAGTGGAGCGCGCCGACCTCCTCGGCTTGTCCCAGATGTATCAGTTGCGTGGCAGGGTCGGACGCGCGCACGAGCGCGCGTACGCGTACCTGTTCTTCCCGCCCGAGCGCTCGATCACGGAGGAGGCGCACGAGCGACTCAAGACGATCGTGGAGCACACCGGCCTCGGCTCGGGCTTCCGCATAGCGATGCGCGACCTCGAGATCCGCGGTGCGGGCAACCTTCTCGGGGAGGAACAGCACGGTCACATATCAGAGGTGGGGTTCGATCTCTACGTGAAGCTCGTCGCGTCGGCGGTGGATGAGGCCAAGGGGCTTCCGTGGCACGAGGACACCGAGGTCCGCATCGATCTCCCGTTGCAGGCGTTCATCCCCAAGGACTACGTCGCGGAGGAGAACCTCCGGCTCGAGGCCTACAGGAGGATCGCGTCGGCGCGCAGCCCCGAGGACCTCGACGAGGTCAAAGCCGAGCTCGAAGACCGCTACGGCGCGCCGGTGCCGGCCCCCGTCGAGGCACTGTTCGATGTGGCGTCGCTGCGCCGGCTCATGACCAAGGCGGGCATCGGCGAAGCCGCGACCGTGGCGGGCAACCTCCGCATCCGCCCGCTCGAGCTAGCGGACTCGCGCGAGATAAGGCTGCAGCGGATCTTGCCGCAAGCCGAATGGAGACCCGCGACGCAGACACTGCTGGTTCCGGAGCGCTGCGTGCCCAAGAGCGGGGTCGTGACGTGGGTGGCTAACCTGTTGCAGCAGTTAACCTCGGCCGCGTGAGATCCAAGACGAGGGGCATCGCGCTCGCCGCAGTCGTGTTGCTGGCGGCCTGCGGTGGCGAGACGCTGAACCCGTCGGCGGCAACGGTAGACGGACGCAAGATATCGATCGCCGACGTCAGCGAGGCACTCGACCGCTTCGAGAAGACGGCGCAGTTCGACCAGCTTGCACAGCAGAGCGACAATCAGTCGGCGCGGCGTCAGTTCGAACAGGCGTATCTCGGCCAGCAGATCCGTCGCGCGGTGCTGCGCCCCGCGGCCGAGGAACTGGGGATCGAGGTGGGCGACGACGAGATCGAGGGGCAGCTCGAGCAGATCAGATCTCAGTTCCCCTCCGAGGAGGAGTTCGACAAGGCGCTCGAGGGCCAGGGGTTCACGGCGTCCGAGCTCGACGAGCTGATCCGCGATCAGGTTCTCGAGGAGAAGATCCGCTCGGAGGTCACCAAGGGCACCGGCCCGAGCGAGGAGAAGATCAGGGACTACTACGAATCGAACGAGGAGAACTACAGCCAGACGCGCGTCCAGCACATCCTCGTGGAGAAGACGGACCTCGCGCGGTCCATCTCGGAGCAGCTACAGCGTGCGCCGGAGGGGAAGGTGGACGAGATCTTCGCGAGGCTTGCGAAGAAACACTCGACCGACCCCTCGGGCAAGGACGGGGGCCAACTCGGCTGGGTCGCGCCAGGAAGTCTCGTGCCGGAGTTCGAGCAGGCGATGGACGACCTCGGCATCGGCGACGTCTCCGAGCCCGTGCAGACGGAGTTCGGTTTCCACGTCATCCGAGTCACGGGCCGCAGGACACAGCCGTTCGGCGATGTGTCCGACGAGATCGAGGCGCAGCTGGGGGGCGGCGCCGCCGAGGACGCGTTCCGGGAGTGGCTCACGGCCGCATACAGGGACGCAGACGTCGAGGTCAACCCGAGGTACGGCGAGCTCGACGTCGCCACCGGTCAGATCGTGAACCCGTCGGCCGAGGACGTTCCCGGCGCCGACGAGTCGACGCCCGAGGGTTGACCGGCTCGCTCGGCCGAAGGTCCGTGGCGCTTCTCGTCGTTCCGCTCGCCGCAGACGAGACGGGCGTGCTGACGCTCGACGAATGGGATGCTCTCAACGGGTGCGAGCGAGTGATGTTCGAGCGCCCCGATCACCCGCTGATCGAGCGGCTGCAGGCGGCTGGGGTGCCGGCAGCCGCGTTCGACGACGAGCCCGCAGCCCAGAGCGACGGCTGGGCGCTCGTGGCGGAGCCCGATTCCCGACGGATCCTTGAGCTTGCGCGCGCGGGAGCGGTCGTCTCGGCGGGAGCCGCCTCGCCGCCGGACCCGGTGACCGCCGCACACGCGGCTCGCGTAGTACGGCGCGCCGCAGCCTCCCTCGGCACCCTCGCGGCGGTCATGGCGAGGCTGCGCAGCGAGGACGGATGCCCGTGGGATCGCGATCAGTCGCATGGGTCCCTGACCGTCCACCTCCTCGAGGAGGCGCACGAGGTCATCGATGCGGTCGAGAGCGATCGGCTCGAGGCGGAGTTGCAGGAGGAGCTCGGGGATGTGCTGCTGCAGGTTGCGTTCCACGCCCGCCTCGCCGAACAGGAGGGTCGCTTTGACCTGGCCGAGGTGGCCGACGGCATCGTGGCCAAGCTGGTGCACCGGCATCCCCACGTCTTCGGCGACGTGGAGGTCGCCGACGCCGCCGAGGTTCTGCGCAACTGGGAGACGATCAAGAGTTCGGAGAAGGATCGCAGCGACCCCTTCGAGGACATCCCATCGGCGCTGCCGGCGCTGCTGGCCGCCTCCAAGACGCAGAAGCGAGCGGCTCGGCTCGGGTTCTCCGCGGGCGAGGACGAGGCTCGCGCGCGCCTCGGCGAGGCGCTCGCGTCGGACGACGGAGTCGGGCGGGCGCTGTTCTGGCTCGTCGCCGTGGCGCGCGCCCGAGGGACGGATCCCGAGGCGGCGCTGCGGCGCGCCACGCGCGCCTTCCGGGACCGTGTCGCCGCCCGGCCGCCCCTCCGTCGGGCGTGACGCCGAACACCTCCGAACTTCGCCACGGCGCCTAGACCCGCCCGGGCCCCCGACCATCGAACTCCTTGCATCCAGACACGCTATGCGTGCGCGATCGCAAGGAGGATGAGGGGGAGGCCGAGGCCGCCCGGCCGGGGAAGGGCGGGGCCAAACGCAAAGGCCGGCTTGCCATGTGAACCGAGTCGTTCATTGTTACTGTAGTTGCAGGAGTGACTGGACGGCGGACCCGACAGAGGCGGCGGGCCCCGACAGAGACGGCGGGCACCGACAGAGCCGACGGGACCCGACAGAGAGGAACGGATTGAGCGAGGTCATGTTCGTGCGCGGGCGGGAGATCCTCGACTCCCGGGGCAATCCCACGGTCGAGGCGGAGGTGACCCTGGACTCGGGCGCCCTGGGGCGCGCCGCGGTTCCGTCGGGCGCGTCCACGGGCGCGGGCGAGGCGATCGAGCTGCGCGACGGTGGGGAGCGCTATCGGGGCAAGGGGACGCGCAACGCGGTGAGAGGCATCAACGACGTGCTGGGTCCCGCCATCCTCGGGCAGGACGCCCTCGAGCAGCGCATCGTCGACACGATCATGCGCGATGTCGACGGGACCGACGACAAGTCGAAGGTGGGGGCGAACGCGATCCTCGGGGTGTCGCTCGCGCTCGCGCACGCGGCCGCGGCGGAGCTCGAGCTGCCGCTGTTCCGCTTCCTCGGCGGACCGGATGCCCACCTGCTCCCCGTGCCGCTGATGAACGTGATCAACGGCGGCGCGCACGCGGACAACGCACTCGACTTCCAGGAGTTCATGTTCGTGCCGCTGGGGGCCGGGCACTTCGCCGAGGCTCTCCGGTGGGGCTCCGATGCCTATCACTCGCTCAAGGCGATCCTCGATCGACGAGGCCTGTCGACCGGCGTCGGCGACGAGGGCGGCTTCGCCCCGGACCTCGAGTCCAACGAAACCGCGCTCGAACTCATCGTGGAGGCGATCTCTGCCGCGGGCTACGAGCCCGGGCGAGATATCGCGGTCGCGCTCGATCCGGCGACGTCGGAGATCCGGAAAGAGGACGCGTACATCCTCGCCTCGGAGCAGCGCAGGCTCTCGAGCGACGACATGGTGGGGTTCTGGGAGGACTGGATCGATCGTTACCCGATCGTGTCGATCGAGGACGGCATGGCCGAAGACGACTGGGAGGGGTGGAAGTCGCTCACGTCGCGCCTCGGGAACCGGGTTCAGCTCGTTGGAGACGACTTCTTCGTGACCAACACCGAGCTGCTCGAGAGAGGCATCCGCGCGGGCGCCGCTAACTCCGTCTTGGTCAAACCGAACCAGATCGGCACCCTCACCGAAACCCTGGAGTGCGTGCGGATCGCGCAGCGCGCCGCCTACACGACGGTGGTCTCCCATCGCTCGGGTGAGACCGAGGACGCAACGATCGCCGACATCGCGGTCGGCGTGAACGCGGGGCAGATCAAGACCGGCGCGCCGGCGCGCGGCGAGCGCACGGCCAAGTACAACCAGCTCCTGCGGATAGAGGACCGGCTCGGCGATGCGGCCCGTTATCCGGGCGCCGGTGCGTTCCCGCGTTGGAGGGCGCCATGAGCGCCACGCCGCTTCGCCGGCCGCGGCTCAACCTCGGCATCGGGCCGCAGGTGGTCGCGGTGCTGCTCCTCCTCGGGCTCGCGGGCGCGATGGCGATCCAGCCCACTCGACAGCTGCTCGCGCAGCGCAGCCGGATCGCCGAGATGAGCGCAGAGCTGCGACGCACCGAAGCTCTCAACGGGCGCCTCGAGGACTACATCGGACGCCTCAACGATCCGGACTACATCGAGCAACAGGCGCGCTCTCAGCTCGGGCTCGTGAGGCCCGGCGAGACGACGTTCGTGGTCATGCCGCCGAGCAGGCGAGCGGACAAGCGCGCGGGGCAGAGGCGCAGGCCACAGCCTCCTCCGGCTGCGGAGACGACATTCCTGGAGCGGTTGCTCGGTTTCCTCGGCGTGCCATAGCCGGCGCTGCCTCGAAGGAGATGCGCGCCCGATAGGATCGCTGCATCTTGAAGGCACCCTCGGCAGCGGTATCCTCGGTGGCCGGGACCCATTGACCCGGAAGTGACGCCGGACGCGGATCGACTGACCCATTCGGCCGAGGATCGGCGGGCGGTCGAGGCGCAGCTCGGACGGCCACTGCGCGGCCGCTGGGCTGTGGCGCGGCGTTGTCACCTGGGGATCCCGATGGTGATCGAGAACCATCCGCGGCTCGAGAGTGGCGAGCCCTTCCCTACCCTTTTCTGGCTCACCTGTCCGATCCTCGTCAAGCGCTCGAGCCGGCTCGAGGCAGGCGGCCACATGGACGCGGTCAACTCCCGCATCGGGCGCGACGGAGGTGCGCGCGCTCGACTCGCCGGTGCGATCGGCCGCCTCAGGACACGCCGCGACGCTCTCGAGCCGATCACGGACTCCGGCGCGCCGCCGGGAGGGGGACCACAGCGCGTGAAGTGCCTTCATGCACACGTCGCTCACGAGCTAGCCGACCCTCCCAACCCGGTGGGCGCCGAGGTGCTTGCGCGGGCCGGCTTCCCCGACTGCACGGCCGCCTGCGTCTCCTCTCGGCCATGAGGGTTGCCGCCATAGATGTAGGAACGAACTCGACGCGCCTGCTCGTCGCCGAGGAGCGCCCCGGTGGTTTCCGCTCGGTCGATCGACGCATGACGATCACGCGTCTCGGAGAGGGGGTCGGCGGGCGCAAGCTCCTGTCCCCGGAGGCCCTGGAGCGCACGTTCAGGACAATCGCCGAGTACGCGGCGACGTGCGGCGAGTACGGGATCGAACGGCTGCGTGTCACCGGAACGTCTGCTGTCAGGGACGCGCGCAACCGAGATGAGTTCTTCGACGGGGTTCGAAGGTTGACCGGACACGAGCCCGAGCTGTTGTCCGGGGAGCAGGAGGCGCGCGCCACGTTCCTCGGCGTCCGCTCGGATCTGCCGGACGGCGCGCCGGTCCTCGTCGTCGACATCGGCGGAGGCTCCACGGAATTCATCTCGGGAACGGACGAGCCGGTGACCCTCGTGTCGATCGACGTCGGGTGTGTTCGCATGCTCGAGAAGTATCTCCACTCCGATCCTCCGGCCGAGGGGGAGCTTGCCGCGCTGGCGGCCGAAGTCACAGAGGCGATCGAGGCCGCCCAGGAGTCGTTGGAGGTTCCGTCCGGGACGCGTCTCGTGGGCGTCGCGGGGACCGTCACCCAGCTCGCGGCGCTCAAGGCGGGTTTGCCCGTCTACGACCCCGACGTCGTTCACCACATGCTTCTCTCGCACGGCGACGTGAGGTTGCTGGCCAGGCGTCTCGCAAGCCTTACCTACGCGCAGCGCAGGCGCGTCAAGGGCCTCGAGGCAGGCAGGGTGGACGTCATCGTCGCGGGCGCCGAGATACTGCTGCGCGTCATGGAGTCCTTCGATGCGCCCGAGGTCCTCGTGTCCGAGAAGGACATCCTCGACGGCCTCGTCCTTCAGCTCCTGGAGGCAACGAGATAGATCCCATGGTGGGGCGCGTCGGAGGGCGGCACAACCGACGCGGCGCGATAGCCTGCAGTCATGCCTCCGTTCGTGTGGGAGCCCACGTCCGACTACATCGAGAAAGCCAACGTCACTCGCCTGATGCGCCGGCACGGGATCGAGACTTACCACGAGCTCGTCGCTCGCTCCCAGGACGACGTCGAGTGGTTCTGGGAGGCGGTGGTAGCCGACCTCGGCATCGATTTCTTCGAGCCGTACGAAAGGGTCCTCGAAGCACCCGACGGTCCTGCGTGGCCGAGGTGGTTCGTGGGCGGACGGCTGAACCTCACCTACAACTGCGTGGATCGACACGCCGCCTCGGAGCGGGCGCGTGCCGTGGCGCTCGCGTGGGAGGGAGAGGACGGCTCGCAGCGTCTGCTGACGTATGCGGACGCGGCCGCCAGCGTGAACCGCGTCGCGAACGGCCTCAAAGCTTTCGGGATCGGAGTGGGCGACGTGGTCGCGGTCTACATGCCGATGGTCCCCGAGGCCGTCATATCGGCCTACGCGATAGCCAAGATAGGCGCCATCTACCTTCCGGTGTTCTCGGGCTTCGGCGCGGCTGCGATCGCTACGCGCCTCAACGACTCCGGGGCCCGCTTGTTGCTGACCTCGGATGGCTTCCTGCGGCGCGGGCAGCGTGTGTCGATGATCGAGACCGCCGACGAAGCCGTAAAGGATTCACCGACCGTCGAACGCATAGTGATGTTCGATCGTCTCGGCGGCACGACAACGCCACTCGGATCCGACAAGCACATGACGTGGGACGAAGCCTTCGGCCGCCAGTCGAACGAGTGCGAACCGGAGGTTCTCGACTCCGAGACGCCGTGGCTGATCGCGTACACGTCGGGCACGACCGGCGATCCCAAGGGAAGTGTTCATGTGCATGGTGGCTTCCTGGTCAAGATCGCTCAAGAGGTCGCATATCAGCTCGACGCGCGACCGGGTGAGGTCCTCTACTGGGTGACGGACATGGGTTGGATCATGGGACCGCTCGAGATGGTCGGCGGTCACGCGGCAGGAGCTTGCGTGTTCATGTTCGAGGGCGCGCCGAACTACCCTGGTCCGGACCGTATCTGGGACATGTGCGCGCGCCACGGCGTGACGATTCTCGGCGTGTCGCCCACGCTGATACGAGCGTTGATGCCTGCGGGCGAGGAGTGGGTGCGCGCCCATGACCTCTCGCGACTGCGGGTACTCGCATCGACCGGCGAGCCGTGGAACCCAGAGCCGTACCGTTGGTTCTCCGACGTCGTCGGCGGAGGGCGTTGTCCGATCATGAACCTCTCAGGCGGAACGGAGGTTGGTGCCTGCTTCCTCGGACAAGCTCCGGTCATCCCGACGAAGGTGTGCTCGCTCGGCACCCCATCGCTTGGCATGGCGATGGACGTCTTCGGACCGGACGGCGATCCGGTGCGAGGCGAGGTCGGCGAGCTCGTGTGCCTGAAGCCATGGCCCGCCCAAACGCGAGGTTTCTGGCGCAACCGCCAACGCTACCTCGACACGTACTGGACGCGGTGGCCGGGGATCTGGGTGCACGGGGATTGGGCCTCGGTGGACGAGGACGGCTACTGGTTCCTGCACGGCCGCTCGGACGACACGCTCAACGTCGCGGGCAAGCGGATCGGTCCCGCCGAGTTCGAGTCTGCGGCGGTCGAGCATCCCGCCGTCGTCGAGTGTGCCGCGGTGGGCGTTCCGCACGACATAAAGGGCACGGCCGTGTGGTGCTTCTGCATACTGAGGCCGAACGTGGAGCCCTCGGACGAGCTGCGACGCGAGGTGCTGGGAGTGATCGCGGACGAGCTCGGCAAGGCGTTCACTCCCTCGGAGGTGAAGTTCGTCGAGGAGCTTCCGAAGACTCGCTCCGCCAAGATCCTTCGGCGTGCGATCAGAGCCAAGGTCGTCGGTGAGGACCCCGGCGACCTCTCATCGCTCGAGAATCCGAGCGCTCTCCATGCGATCGACAAAGCTCTTGCATGACGACGTTCTTCTTCGTGCGACACGGCGTGACCTCGCACACCGGCCACAAGCTTTCGGGTTGGCTTCCGGACATCCATCTTTCCGAGCGGGGAAAGGAGCAAGCAGAGGCGGCCGCGCAGATGCTCGCGCAGGTGCCGATCAAGGCGATCTACTCGAGCCCCATCGAGAGAACGCTCGAGACGGCACAGGTCATCGCCGCACACCACAAGCTCGAGGTGCAAACAACAGCAGATCTGGGAGAGGTCCGTTACGGGAAGTGGACCAACCGCTCGTTCAAGTCTCTTGCCCGTACCAAGATGTGGACGACGGTGCAGAGGTTCCCCTCTGCCGTGCGTTTCCCCGACGGCGAGACGCTGCGCGAGGTCCAGAGCCGAGCGGTCGATGAGGTGGAGCGGCTGCGAGGTAGACACCCCAAGAGATCGATCTGTTGCGTGTCACACGCCGACGTCATCAAGCTGGTCGCGGCTCATTACCTCGGCATGCACATCGACCTCTTCCAGCGCATAGACATCGGGCCGGCTTCGGTGACCGCGATCTCAGTCTCCGACGATGGCCCTCGCGTGCTCGCGCTCAACGCGCCGCCCCATGTCGATGGCGGGAAGGGATGAGCCAGTTGGAAGTAACGCCTGAGACGTTCACCGCGGACTACGTCGGCGAGCCGGGGACGCGCACGTTTTACGTGCAATCACAGGGAAGCGGGGCGACGCTCACATACCTCATCGAGAAGCAGCAGGTCGCTGCGCTTGCCGAGCGGCTGCGAGATCTCCTCATGATGATCGACGAACAGGACACCATCCGCTCGGCCGCGCCGGCGCGGGATCCCGCGCTCGTCATCGCTCCGCCCCTCGAGCCCGAGTGGCGGGTCGGCACCATGGGCCTTGCATTCGAGGAGGAGGCCGATCGCGTCGTCGTCCTCATGCAGCCCGCGGCGGAGGGCGACGAAGACGAAGCGGAAGCGATCGAGGACGACGATACGGGCGTGCGCTTCCTTCTGAGGCGAGATCAAGTGCGGGCGTTCGTCCTCCACGTGACCGCGGTCGTCCAGGAGGGCCGCCCGATCTGTCAGCTCTGCGGTCTGCCGATGGATCCCTCGGGCCACATCTGTCCCGCATCGAACGGCCACCATCTCAGCACGTGACCAGCGGCGCTCGGCCGGCCGTGGCCGCAGCGCTGGAGCTCCTGGCGCTCGGAGACGTCGAGGTGCTCGGCCTTCTTCCGTATTCGTCGAACTACGTCTTCCTTGCGCGCCTGTGTCGGGAGGGAACCGATGCCCTTGCGATCTACAAACCCCGCCGGGGGGAAAGTCCGTTGTGGGACTTTCCCCGCGGGACGCTCGCGGCACGGGAGGTCGCCGCCTTCCTCGTGAGCGAGGCGGCCGGTTGGCACCTCGTCCCTCCAACGGTTCTGCGGCCGGACGCGCCGATGGGCGTGGGGTCGTTGCAACTGTTCATCGAGCATGACCCTCAGCAGCATTACTTCACACTCCTAGAGCAGCGAGCCCGCGAGTTCATCGCGTTCGCGGCCTTCGACGTCGTGATCAACAACGCCGACCGCAAGGCGGGTCACGTCATCTCCGATGCGGATGGCCGGTTGTGGGGCGTCGATCACGGAGTCACCTTCCACGAGCACGAGAAGCTGCGTACGGTGATCTGGCATTTCGCCGGGCAGCCGCTCGACGAAGGTACGCGCGTCCGTCTTACGCGGCTGACCGCCGCCCTCAAAGACGGGGAAGGGCTCCGCCACGAGCTGAGGCGCCTGCTCTCGGAGGACGAGGTGGCCGCAGCGCTGCGGCGCACCGAACGACTGCTCGACGAAGGCTGCCTGCCGCTTCCTGCGAGCGACCACCACCTGCCGTGGCCGCTGATCTGATCGCGCGCGGGCGACCAGACACCCTCCACCCTCGCTTAGCGAGGGTAGCGGTCACAAGGTCGCCGAGGGCCACGAGCCACAACCGGCCATCCTCGTATCCTCGCGGGGCGCGCCCGGGTGGTGGAACGGCATACACGGCGGACTTAAAATCCGCTGCCCTTCGGGGCTTGTGGGTTCGAATCCCACCCCGGGCACATATGTGATGTCGCGGGGCATCGTGGACGGGTGTCGCGGAGCATAGTGGACACCCGTCACCCAAGCTCTGCGGCTGGTAGTCCCTGCCCGGGTCGAGCTCGAAGTCCCGCAAGAGCCGTCCCTCGGCTCTCGCTCCAGCACCTAACACTTGCCCGTTCCCTCGGCCCTCGACAGACGGACCGAAGCGTCGTCGGTTGCCGTAGGTGATCCGGCGGCCGTCCGCTGCGGCTGAGCGTCCTTCTCGCTGCGTCGATAGTCTTGCTTGATCTCCTCTTAGGAGCGAACCCCCAAGACCGCGGAGGTCCGCGATGGACATGGAAGTCACAGCGTGGATGTCGCTCTACAACGCGATGCACGCCCAGGAAGACAAACGCCCGTTCTCGAAGGCAACCCTGCGACGGATCGGTGCCTTTGCGCGGCCGCACCGCAAGCAGCTCGCCTTGTTCCTGATGCTCAGCGTCGTGTCGGCCGCCCTCGCGGTCGCGACTCCAGTGTTGGCGGGCCGCGTCGTGGACGCGATCGTCGAGAGTGCGTCGACGGACGTCGTCATCAGGCTCGCGGCTCTCATCGCCGCGATCGCCGTGGTGGAGGCCGGACTCGGGCTTCTGACACGGTGGTTGTCGGCGCGCATAGGGGAAGGCTTGATCCTCGATCTGCGCACGACGGTGTTCGACCACGTGCAGCGGATGCCGATCGCGTTCTTCATGCGGACCCGAACCGGCGCGCTCGTCAGCCGGTTGAACAACGACGTCATCGGCGCGCAGCGCGCGTTCAGCGACACGCTTTCAGGCGTGGTGAGCAACCTCGTGACACTCGTCTTGACTTTCGTCGTGATGGTGGGCATCTCCTGGCAGATCACATTGCTCACGCTGTTGTTGCTGCCCGTGTTCGTGCTGCCGGCGCGCCGGATGGGGTCACGGCTGGCGCGCCTCGAGCGTGAAGCTGCCAACCACAACGCCGTCATGAGCACGCAGGCAACCGAGCGGTTTTCCGCGCCCGGAGCGACGCTCGTGAAGCTGTACGGCCGGCCCTCGGAGGAATCTGCCGCGTTTGCAAGCAGGGCGGAGCGCGTGCGCGACATCGGCGTGCGCACGGCGATGGTGCAATGGATCTTCGTCACCGCCCTGATGTTGGTCTCTTCGCTCGCCCTAGCGCTCGTCTACGGACTGGGTGGCCTCTACGCCATCAGGGGACAGCTCGAGCCGGGCGCGGTGGTCGCCCTTGCACTACTGCTCACTCGCCTCTACGCACCACTGACCGCGCTCGCGAGCGCGCGGGTCGAGATCATGAGCGCCTTGGTGAGCTTCGAGCGCGTGTTCGAGGTCCTGGACCTGAAGCCGATGATCGCCGACCCTCCCGAGTCCAAACCGGTCCCTGAGGGGCCTGTGTCGGTGGAGTTCGAAGCAGTGCGGTTCGGCTACCCATCCGCGGACAAGGTCTCGCTCGCGTCTCTGGAGGAGGTCGCACAACTGGACACGCGCGGCGGCGTCGAGGTGCTTCACGGCATCTCGTTTCGCGCCGAGCCCGGCCAGATGGTGGCGCTTGTTGGGTCATCGGGGGCCGGCAAGTCGACCCTCGCGCAGCTCGTGCCGCGGCTCTATGACGTCGACGAGGGTGCAGTCCGGCTGGGGGGCATCGACGTGCGCGATCTCTCCGCCGACTCGATCCGCGACATGCTCGGCCTCGTCACCCAGGACGGGCATCTGTTTCACGAGTCGGTCAGGTCCAACCTGCTTCTGGCTCAGCCGGAGGCCACCGACGATGAGCTATGGGACGCGCTTCGCCGCGCCCGCCTCGAGTTGCTGGTGCGCTCGTTGCCGGACGGACTCAACACGATCGTGGGTGAGCGCGGCTACAGGCTCTCGGGCGGGGAGCGGCAGCGACTGACGATCGCTCGCCTCCTGCTCGCGCGACCGCGGGTGGTCATTCTGGACGAGGCAACCGCACATCTGGACTCCACATCGGAGAAGGCGGTTCAAGCGGCGCTCGCCGAGGCGCTCAAAGGGAGGACGGCGATCGTGATCGCTCACAGGCTCTCAACGGTGCGGTCCGCGGACCTCATCCTCGTCATCGAGGAGGGTCGGGTCGTGGAGCGCGGCACTCACACCGAGCTGCTTGCGGCCGGCGGCCGCTACGAGGAGCTCTACCAGACCCAGTTCGACCAACGGTCAACCGCGGAGGGTCTCTTAGGAGCGTGACGTCCGCGGCTGGGGGAGAAGGGCAGCGCCTACATTCCATCGCAGTGCGGCAGTATCCGCGCGCCATTGCCCATATCTGTGGAAGCGAGGAGGCCTTAGGCCTACTTCCCGCACCCGATCACTGGGACCTGATGCTCAGCCCACAAGTGTCCGCGCGTGTTGGCGAGTTCGTCGTTCAGTGTTTGACCCGATACGGGTGACTCTCCCGTCGGGGCACTCGCCCGGCGAGTCACCTTCGATGCGATGATGGAGCATCGGCCTCAGCTTGGGAGCGGCGGAGTGTGGATCTTCCCGATCGCATAGGACGCTTCAAGACCGTCAGTCATCTCGGCAGCGGAAGCTTCGCCACCGTGTGGCTCGTGCGCGACGAGGACCTCGACGCCCAAGTCGCCATCAAGGTGCTGGCCGAGAACTGGAGCCACAACGAGGACGTCAGCAGGCGCTTCCTGCAGGAGGCCCGCCTGCTCGATCGGCTCGAGAGCGATCGCATGGTGCGGGTGCGCGAGGTCGGGCGGCTGCCCGACGGCAGGCCCTACATGGTCATGGATCACGCAGATCGAGGGACGCTCGAGGATCGCATGCGGGCCCGGGCCGAGTCGAGCTCTCCCTTCTCGGTCGAGGAGGCGCTCGGCCTCAGCGTGGAGATCGCGGAGTGTCTCATCCACGCCCACGGTCTCAAGGTCCTGCATCGAGACCTGAAGCCCAGCAACGTCCTGTTCAAGAGCGTGCCTGAGCATCTTCAGCATGAGATCGTGCGGCAAGGCCGCCCGGCCCCCAGGGAACGGCTGCTGCTGAGCGACTTCGGCATCGCCCGACGGCTCGAGGGCACGCTTGCCGGAACGGTCGTGGCGGGAACGCCCCACTACATGGCGCCCGAGCAGGCCGATCCCCTGTCGGCCGCCCTGGCCGACCTTCGCTGCGACATCTACTCGGCCGCGGTCGTGCTCTACGAGCTGCTGGCGGGCCGGGTCCCGTTCCCCCATGACTCGGTCGGCGAGCTCTTGCGCGCTCAGCGGGAGGAGGAGCCTCCTCCGATCCGCACGCTTCGAACGGACGTCCCCGACGAGCTCGCCCGGGTGATCGCCTCGGGCCTCGCGCCGGATCCCGACCAGAGGGTGGCTTCTGCGTGGGAGTGGCGAGACGCCCTCCAGGAGGCGGGTGGGGCGCGACGCGCGCCGCCCGACGGGGCCGAGAGAAGCGACGCCACGGTGCTGCGCCGGCGGCCACGGCCGCCTGCTCCCGGAGCCCCGGAGGCCCCGGGAAGCGAGGGCGCGATGGCGCCGGAGACGATCGCCCGGATCCGGCCCGAGGATGCTCCGGAGCGCGACACGGACCAAGGGGCGGCGGCCGCCGCGACGATGCACCGGGGCTCCGCGCGCGCGCCTCAAGAGGAGGATCGGGCCGACGCGGATCCCACCTCCTTCCACCCGAGCGGGCAGGGACCAGAGCGCACCCCGGCGGCTCTCGCTCGGCCGCCACAGCCGGGTCCTGCGCCGAGCGATCCGGCGGTCTCGCCGGAGACGCCCTCGCGCCGGCGCGGCGTCGCATCGCGCTGGTGGCTGGCCGTCGCAGGGGTGGCCGCGCTCTCCGTCGCGGGGTTCGCGATCGCCTCCTCGCTCCGCGATCCGGCGGAGTCGCCTCCCCGAGAGCGCGCCAAAACCCCGGCTCCCGGGGCCCAAGCCGCCGGTTCCCCCCCGGCCACGATCGCGTTCATCAGCAACCCGGCGGGCAGCCCTGAGATCCATGTGCTCGACAGGGCCGGGGCCCAGCGATCTTCGACGCGCACGCTCACCGACGCCGCCGGCGAGACGCTGCGCCCCGATTGGTCTCCGGACGGCCGCAAGATCACCTTCGCGAGCGATGCCGACGGCGACCTCGACGTCTACGTCATGCGCGCGGATGGGACGGGACTCGAGAATCTCACGAACAACACCTTCGATGAGCTGGCGCCGGACTGGTCGCCGAGCGGAGACGAGATCGCCTTCACGAGCGATCGCGACGGGGATCCCGAGGTCTTCGTCATGAGCTCGCAGGGCCGCGGGGTGAGGCAGGTCACGGACAACACGTCGAAGGAGGTGGCCCCGGACTGGTCACCAGACGGCGAGCAACTGACCTTCTCGAGCGATCGCGACGGCGGTTTTGACATCTATGTGGGGTCCGCGGCCGGAGACGAAGGACGCCTGGTCGTCGGACGGCCCGGCAGCGACCTCGCGCCCGAGTGGTCGCCGAGCGGCGAAGAGATCGCATTCGAAAGCGGGCTTGGGAACGTCGCGGACATCTTCGTAGTCGACCCCATCGCCGGCGCGGTGAGGAAGGTGACGCGCGGTTCGATCGCGAACCGAGAGCCTGCGTGGTCGGAAGACGGCGAGACGATCTTCTTCGCGAGCGATCGCGACGGCGACTTCGACATCTACTCGGTCGGCGCGGACGGCAAGGGCAAAGTGACGAACCTGACCAACAACGACGTCGAGGACACGGATCCCGCCGTTCGTCCGTCGAGTCCTTGATCCCAAGCAACCCTGGCACCAAGCTCGGTGGAGCACAACCAGCGCGATCTAACTCGCGGCACCGTTCCTTGGTGATATCGGCTCGCTTTCCGGGCTCGTGGCACCAAAGAAGCCGGGCGCCGGAGCGCGTAGGTTGCCCCTTGGAGCGCTTGCTCAAGTGGGCAGACATGCTGGATGTGTCAGCTTGACCCGAAGCCCAGGATGGTCAGCACGATTCCGGCGATCAGCCCCCAGGTGACCCCCTGGGTGATGACTGCGATCTCGGGCCGGTGCGCGTTCTCGGCGGTCTCGGGTGGTTCTCGCAACGGCTCGAACCTCTGCCGCGGTTCCCCCTCCATGACCCCCACCGAGGCTCTCTCGAGAGGTGTGTCGATCTCTTGGGGCGGCTCCGCGGGCAAGACGGGGGACTCAGTCGTGGTGTCCACGAGATAACCGTAGGGCGGCGAGGTGCCGCAGCGACGGATTTCGGGCCGCTGTGACAGATGCGGCGCCGGAGAGAGTCCTGGATCGCCGTCACCAGATCTATGTACGGATAACGGCGAAGAAAGGATCGCGTTACGCGGATCGATCTCTCGGTAGGCGAGGCTCGAGGATGCGCGACGGCGCGCCCCACATCGTTGTGTGGGGCGCGCCGTCGAAGGCTTACTCGGTTGTGACCGAGCCCTGCATCCAGGGGTGGGTCGCACAGAGGTAATAAAGTGTTTCGCCCGCGGGGGCCGAGATCGTCGGCCTGATCGTCTTGTTTGGCTTGATCCAGCGTGAGTCGCGCACCTCATCGAGTCCCTTCTTCGAACCCTTGGCCTCGACGACACGTCTCACGCCTTTCTTCTTCTCGTGAGCCTTCAAGGCGCGTGCACATGCGTGACCCGGCGCGTAACAGGCCTCGGCTTCCTCGAAGTTCTCTGGAAGGGCCCCCTCGCGCACGATCGTGACCGTGTGCGGCTCCTTCAGGTCGGCAGTCTCGACCCACCTGACCCTCCCGCCGCTGGCGACGTCCACGTCCTCGGGATCGAACCTGAGGGTCAGCTGCAGGTACTCGTTGGGGGCGATCTCGATCCCTCCCACTATCTCGACGGTCGGCGCTCCTCCGCCGCCGGCCTGCGCCGCGACCCCTCCCGAGAGTGCGGTCACCATCCCCACTGCGATGAGGATCATCACTTTCCTGCCACTCAGCATCCTCGGCCCTCCACGCCAGAGCCCGCCCACCGCGGGCGGCCATCGGTCGACATGTTCCCTTGAAACGACCGCTGCCACAACCCGCGCCATGGAGCAACAACTTTTCGCGCTCTTGCGCACCCGCGGCAACCCGGTCACAACGCAAACACCCCCTGTCGCAAGGTCCGAAGCGGGAAGCGGGCAGCCGCGGCCCGGCGGGAGCAAGACGAAGGCCCAAGGGCCCGGCGCCTACGCCTAAGGGGCCGGACACCCCCCGGTGGCCCGGCCCCTCGAAGCGTTTCCGCTCGCTCGCACGACGCTACTCGCAATCTTGCGTGCTCTCTCCGTTCACGCAGCCGTTTGTTCCTGGCCCACCATCGACGATGTCGGTGTCGGCCCCGCCGTCGAGGACGTCGCTCCCTGCCCTCCCGTAGATCGAGTCGTTGCCGTGTCGCCGTAGACGTTGTCCTTCCCACTCGCCCCGTAAAGCGAGTCGTTGGCGTCCCCGCCCGTGATCGTGTCGAAACCACCGGCGCCGTACCGCTCGAAGATGCGATTGGCACTGGAGTCTCCGACGAGAGTGTCGTCGAAAGGAGACCCGCCCAGGTTCTCTATCCCGGCGAGCGTGTCGTTGCCCGCACCCGTGACGGCGCCCCGTCCTGGTCCTTCCAGGTTGCGTCACCAAGTTCCTCGTTCTCCCGGCAGAGGAGAGGGGACGATAGACGACTCGAGGGTCGTCGATCTAGGAGTGAGTCAGGGCGACCTTACACGCATGGTTGGCGGATCGCGTCCGAGCGAGAACCAGGTCCTGCGCCTGTTCGAGTCGCGCAGCTACGTCGAGGTTCACGGACGACGGATCATCGTCAAGAAGCCGGACGATCAGCGGCGGCGCGCGGGCTTGTAAGTGAGGCAACACCCTTCTTGTTCGCACCCCTACCCGCTTTGCTCACTGTGGTGCTCCGAGGATGAGCTTCGCTCGACGCGCCGTTCCTCGCCGGGCGGCGTGATGGGAGGGAAGATGACACGGATCGGCATGGTGGCAGCAGCGATCGCGCTCGGGGCGGGTACGAGGCCGGTGGCGCTCACGGGCGATACCGGCGCAGACTGCGAGGATAAGCGAGGCGGTAGTGAGGCCGGGGACCTGTAGCCTTCAAAGACTCGTGATAGAGGACCAGGTAGAGGACCAGGTATAGGAGTGCGGCTCCACATCTGCGGGGCGCGCGGCTCGACTCCCGCCCCGGGCGCCCCCTTCGTTCGCTACGGCGGGCATACCTCGTGTATCGCCGTAGCGCGCGACGGAGAGCGCCCGAGGCTGATCCTCGACGTCGGCACCGGCGTGAGACGTGTGACCGAGCTGCTCGGAGGCGAAGCGTTCCGCGGCACGATCCTATTGGGCCATCTGCATTGGGATCACACGCAGGGGCTTCCGTTCTTTTCTGCGGGCGATCGGGCGGAGACCAACGCACACCTCTTGCTTCCGGCGCAGTCCGAGCCCGTCGCGCTCCTCGAGCGGATGATCTCGCCTCCCTATTTCCCGATCGGACCGCTGCAGCTGCACGGGAAGTGGCGCTTCGAGGGGATAGACGAAGGGGACCACGAGTTCGACGGGTTCTCGGTGGCCGCTCGGGAGATCCCACACAAGGGTGGTCGCACCTTCGGCTACAGGATCTCCGACGGCCGGACCTCGTTCGCCTATCTCTCCGATCACAGCCCGCTATCACTCGGAGAGGGATCGGACGGCCTCGGTGAGTATCACGACGCCGCACTGGCCTTGACCGCAGGCGTGGATCTCGTCGTGCACGACGCCCAGCACAGGGCCACCGAGTTCCCGCGTCTCGCCTTCCTCGGACATTCGGCCGCGGAGTACGCGGTCGGCCTCGCCCGAGAGGCGGGGGCTCGACGTGTTCTTCTCTTCCATCACGATCCAGCGCGGACCGATGACGAGATCGATGCGCTCGTTGCGTCGTTCGTCGACGGCAACGGCTTCGTTCAGGCCGCAACCGAGGGATCGGTCATCGATCTGCCGGGCTGAGGGGCCGATCCGCGCCGCGCGGGCAACCTGGCGCGCCGCTCGTTCGTCTTAACCATTGACGGTAGGACCAGCGGGTGGAGCATGTGATGTCTCAAGGCGGAGTGAGCTTGATCGAACGAGGAGACGCCGAGCGGCACCGAGAGGTGGCGATCCTGTTCAGCCATCACTATACGCCGATGTGCCGTCTGGCCTACGTCATGCTGGGTGACGCGGCCGCCGCCGAGGAGATCGTCATGGAGGCCTTGCTCAAGACCTTCACCGGCTGGAGCCGCATCCGTAACGCCGACAGCACCGACGCCTACCTACGGCGGGCCGTCGTCAATCTCTGTCGCTCCAAGATGCGGCGCAACGCCTTGGAGACGCGCGTGAACGCGGTCGTACATCTCCGCCAACATCGGCACGTCCCGGCCTGGGACCCGGATCGACATGCGACTTCGAGCGTCGTCTGGGATGCCGTGAGGGCATTGCCGGAGCGCCAGCGAGCGTGCATCGTCCTTCGTTATCTCGAGGACCTTCCGGATGCTCACATAGCGGAGATCCTCGATTGCTCCCTCGGCACGGTGAAATCTCAGCTATCCAAGGCGCGAGCCAAGCTCGAGCGCGCGCTCGGCCCCTGGGCCGTGGGAGGTGAACGGTGAACGACTTCGAAGCGACGTTGCGTGACTCGCTCAAGACGGCCGAAGCAGGCTACGCACCGTCTGATGCGGCGGGAGCGCTCGAGCGGTTCCTAGCGCGTAGACGACGCCGTCGCATCGTGCGAGTGGCCGGCGCAGCGCTTGCCGCCGGCGCGGCCGTTGTCGCAGTGGTTACTTTCCTCCAACCCGATGCGGTGGTCGAGCGACGCCGGCCCGTCCAGAGCGTTCCGACGGCTTCTCCCGGGCGCTCGGTCGTGACCGGCACGTTCGACCTCGGCCCCGACCTCAGCGATGTCGAGGTCTTCGACGACACGGTCTACGTCGCTCACAGCAACGGAGCGGAGGTGCTGTTCGTGGATCCCGAGACGGGCGAGTGGTTCGGACGCATCTCGCACAGGATGGGCGACGTGCCGAGCTCGATGGCGATCGCAGACGGCGCACTGTTCGGCATCAATAACATCTCGGGAACGCTCGACAAGTACGAGCTTCCGAGCGGTCGTCCGGCCGAGCCGGTTGACCGCGTGCCTCTAGGGGCCGAGGCCACCGGCGTCGTTGTCGGCGGCGGGTCTGTGTGGGTCGCGTCGTCGGCCCCCGAGGGGCCCGCGGACCGTTACGTCGTGCGAAGGTTCGACGCCGAGACCTTGGAGGAGCTCGCCACCGTCGAGGTCCCCGCCATCGCCAATCTCGACTACGGCTTCGGCTCGCTGTGGGCGGGGACGAGCCAGGGACTTTTCCGTCTCGACCCGAGCACCGACGAGAGCAGCCGGATCGGCGACGTTGGGTCGGTGAGCGACGTGTCGGTTGGAGCCGGTGGTGTGTGGGTCTATCAGAGCCCGGCTCGGGGGCTCGAGGCAGAGGTCCTGCGCATCGACCCCCAAGGGTCGGTGGCGCAGCGGACGTCGGTGAGGGGCTTCTTCGGAGAGGTCACCGCCGATGACGTCGACGGCATCTGGGTGCTCAACTCGACGAGCGAGTTCGAGAAGCAGGTGATCCGGATCGACCCCGCATCCGGCAGCGTCCTCGGCGCAGCGATAGACCTCGAGGGCAGCATCATGGAGATCGCCTCGGGCGCGGGCGCCGCGTGGGTAGTGGAAGACTCACAGGGGATGCTGACCCGGGTGGAGGTGCGGTCCAGTGGGTGAGATCCCGTGTGTGGCAACCCCCTCACCCACTCTGCCTGGAGGTCTTGGCCTCGCCCTGGCGCTCGACCTCCGCGTTGAGCTCGCCGCCGACGAGCACCGAGAGCGAGGTCAAGAAGAGCCACAGGATCAGCGCGACGACGCCGGCGATCGAGCCATAGGTCTCGCTGTAGCTCGTCTCGCCGAACTCTGCGAGGTAGAGACCGAAGGCTGCCGATGCCACGAGCCACAGCAGCGCGCCGGCAAATCCTCCTGGGCTCACCCACCGCCACGAGGGCTTGTCGCGGTTCGGGCCGAGGAAATAGAAGACGCTGAAGAGCACGATGACCGCGATCACGGTCAGGACCCAACCGAGGACGACGAAGATCGTCGACTCGCCGAAGGTGAAGATGGGTGACGGGACTCCTCCGAGCACCCCGGTGGCGATCAGCAATGCGAATGCCACCATCCGCTTGCCGATGAACTTGCGGTCCTTCGGGACGTCGTAGGCGATGTTGAGCCCGGATTGCAGCGCCACCATGCCCGACGATGCGCTCCATAGGGCGACGGCGATGCCTGCGATGGCGGCGATCAGCGAACCCCCCTGGGGGGCGCTCTCGGCGTTGTTCACGGCATCGACAAGGATCTGCCCGGCGCTGCCGGGAACCGCCGTTCTGATGGACTCGACGACCGCGCCGACGTCCACGTCGATGAGGGCGAGGACCCCCACCGCCGCGATGATCGCGGGGAAGACCGCAAGGAAGAAGTAATAGGCCATGCCCGCAGCCGCGAGCGTCATCCGGTCGTCCTTGATCTCCTCGGCCGTTCGCTTGAGGGTCGACTTCCAGTCCGTCGGCTCGAGGTCGAGGGGCGAATCGGGCCCCGGCTCGCCGCTCCTCTGAGGGGCGATCCCCTGATCCGCCGATCCTCCGGCGCGCGACGTGCGTACGCCGCGCGGCGCCGGACTCCGGCCCGCATACGCAGGACTGGACACGCCGGCCGCGAGGGCCGATCGCCGCTCCGGCGAGTTGTTCCTCCCCAGCGACGACACGATTCCCTTGATGATCAAGACCCTGGCCAGCCAGCGCGCCATCGCAGCCATGTGCGCCCCTTACCCAACAAGCCGGCGCACGACGCATGCCCTGAGGTGAACTAGTGGGACCCTCGGCTCCCGAAGAAGTTGCCGAATATCGCCGCGAACGTTGACGGAGCCGTCTTCAGATCGAGCCACAGCTTGCCTCGGTCGCGCGCGCGTGCGTGGAAGACGACCTTGTTCCATGTGCCTCTGGCCATGACGAACAAGGGATTGGATCCCGAGCGGGAGAGCTCGGGGAACAGCATCGCGTAGCCGGCCATCACGGCTCGGTTGCGCCGGAACGAGTTGATCGCCGGGTGACGCTCGTGCCACACGGCGGCCGCGGGATCGTGCACGATGCAGAAGCCGCAAGCCATCGCCTCCATCGCCCACGCCTTGTCCTCTGTGGCGGGAAGCGATTCGTCGAACGGGAACTCGAGCCATAGCGAACGTCTCAAGGCGGAGTTCGAGTTCACTAAACCGAAGAGTCGGTTGTCCACGCCGTAGGTCCCGGGTTCCTGCCGGATCGGCGGCCCGTGTTGGCGCACGTGGCGTCCCGGCGAGAGGTTGGGCCCCCAGACCGCAGCTACGCCAGGGTCCTCGAAGTGACGCAGCAGATCGCCCAGCCAGTTGTTGTCTATCGGCGGACAATGCGCGGAGAGGCACACGAGGAAGTCTCCGGTCGCTGCGCGCGCGCCCATGTTAAGGGCTCGGCTGTAGTTCCAATCCTTCGGTGCGAGGCGGAGTATCTGCACCGGATAGCGCGCGGCGATGTCCAGCGTTGCATCGCGCGATCCTGAATCGATGACGAAGACCTCGTGCGGAGGCAACGCTTGAGCAAAGACGGCATCGAGCGTTGCTCCGAGGCTGCGCGCCTCGTTCTTCGTGCGGATGATGATGGATGCGGATCTCATCGCAGGCTCCAGCGGTGAGGAGGATCCAATACCCCCTGGCCGTCGGACCCGGTTACCTCCAAGGGGAACGCTTGCCACAGGTAGTCGTACGGCCGGTCCCAGCTCGACTCGTAGACCCCAACGTCCAGATGGTACGAGCCACCTCCGAGGTCGAGCCGATCGATCTGCAGCTGGACCGTTCCCTTGCCGTCGAGCGCGCCCAGGAGATGGCCGTCGGAGGCCGTGCTGAGATCGAAGCAACGGGTGCCGTCGCGTGTCGAGTGCGCGCTGATCCCGAAGATCGGGTCATCGACCCGAGCGTGCGCGACGAAGTCGATCTCGACGGTGAACGCGCCGCCCGATGGGATCTGCGCCGTCTCGTGGCCGTTGGAGTTCAGCAGCCTCAGTGAGATGATCTCGACCTCTCCGGTGCCTAGCCTGTGGGTGGCGAGCTCGCCGGGATCCCGTACCGGAACGCCTTCCGTCATCGACGTTTCGTAGCGATCGGCGACCTCGGCCGCATCTCCCACCGCGCGCACCTTGCCGTCGGCGATCCACGATGCACGGTGACATAGCCGGCGGATCTGATTGAGGTCGTGAGAGGCGACGACAACCGAGACGCCGGAGCTCTGCAGATCCTGGAGATACGCGAAGCACTTCTCCTGGAACCGCAGGTCCCCAACCGCGAGGATCTCGTCGATGAGGAGGATCTCTGGTTCTACATGCGCCGCAACGGAGAAAGCGAGGCGCAGACGCATCCCATCGCTGAAGGTGCGCAGCGGCTGGTCCATGTGATCCTCGAGCTCTGCGAACGCGGTGATCTCGGGCAGGCGGCGACGCGCCTGGTCGCGGGTGAGGCCCGCAAGGATGGCGCCCGTGACGGCGTTCTCCTCTCCAGTCATAAGTGGATGCAGGCCTTCGCCGAGGGTCAAGAGCCCGCTCACCCTGCGTGCGATGCGCACCGACCCCGTCGTGGGCCGCGTGAGGCCGCCGAGCAGACGCAGAAGCGTGGACTTGCCACTGCCGTTCTTGCCGATCAATCCGAACGTTTCCCCGCGCGCTATCGAGAACGAGACATCCCGAAGCGCCCATTCATCCGCGCGCGGGCCCCTGTCCGCCAGCGTCACGAGCCTGCGAGGCATACCGCTGGTGCTCCTGCGATAGCGCTTGCCGACGTTCTCGACCTCGATGTCGATCGGGGCGCCGAAGCTCGTTCCGGCTTGCTCGCCGGTCATTAGTGCCCCGCCGCGTAAATCACCGACGCATTCGAGCTGCCCTGCATCAGCGATGGCTGCGTTTCTCGTCGCTCACGTACCTCCAGGTACGCTCGACTCCTCGCGCCTTGCCCTCGGCGCGCAGGAACGCTCTCGGTGCTGCCGCTACTTACCCGGCGGACCACTACAACTCGTCGATGAACACGGGGCTGGTTGCTCGGTATATGAGGTAGCCGATCACGAGGACGGCGGCGCATACGGCGGTGAGCACGAGGAAAGGGCCGAGCTCCGGGAGGCGCCCGTCCATCAGGATTGCTCGATATGCCTTGAGCAGGTGCGCCATCGGGTTCAACTGAAGGATGAACTCGGACCCCTCCGGCACGAAGCGCGGCCTATAGAAGATCGGCGTTATGTACCAGCCTAGAAGCGTGGCGAGGTCGACGAATAGATGCACATCGCGTAGGTAGACGTTTGCGCTGCAGAGGGCGAAGCCGAGGCCCAACGTCAGCATCAGCTGGACGGCCAGGATCACCGGGAGCGCAAGCGCGGTGAGCGGGATCCCATCGCCCAGGACCAAGAAGAGCGCGAGCACAGGCAGCGCAGAGAAGTAGTCGAGGCCATCAGTGAGGACGCTCACGATGGGCACCGCCGTGCGCGACAGTCCCGGGCGAAAGAGAAGGTCGCGTCGATCGATCGCGCTTGATGTTGCCGACGATAGACCCGCCGAGAACCATTGCCACGAGATGAGGCCCGTGAAGACGAACACTCCGTAGTTCTCGATGCCCAGGGGGAGGATCCGCGTGAAGACGAAGGTCAGGATCGTGAGACGCGCCAGGGGCGTCCCCAGGGACCACAGCCAACCGAGGATGGCGCGTCGGTAGCGCAGACGGAACTCGCGACCTACGAGATGGGTAACGAGGTCCCATGCGTGCCTCGTACGCGCTGCTGTGGTTCCCAGTGACGCCGAGGGGTTCGTAGCGCTCAAGACCTTGCACGCCGCTTTCTGGACCGGTAGGCCGCTCTGCCCAACATCGTCTCCATCCTGAATCGGCCTTGCCCGGTCAGGCTTGAGAGGCAAGCCCCGCGAAGGTCCTTGCTCTGCGCTCCCCGGGGGCCCATCGTCTTTCCGTCTCGCTTCGGCTTGCCGATCCGGCCGGCATCCTTCACTCCCACCGGTCGCAGCCGAGGTCTCAGCCGGACGAATCCCTCCTCATCCTATCCAGGCCTCTCGCGAAAGCGTGCCCGGGCTCCGACGCAGGGGTGCCCCGTCCCCAGCGGTGCCCGCGGCTCAAGACCCACGCCGCTCGGCCCGAACCTCTACTAGACAACCGCGGCGGTGGGGACCATCCGGCGCGCCGGCCCAACCGGTTCGAGAAAGAGAAGAGTGAGACGCATAAGCGTCCTTTCATCCGACCTGACCCAGAGGGAGTTCCGCGACCGGTTCGCCCGTGGCGGCTATTGGTGGACGATGGCCGTGAACCAGAACCTCGGGGCCGCCCTCGCGGTGATCGCGATCCGCCTCGGCGTGCAGCCGGTTCAGCTGTCGCTTCTAAATGTCCTCACCGGCGCCGCGACAAGCGCGTGGGTGCTGTTGCTCCACGGATCGCGGCCCCTGACGGCCGCGATCGTCGGGCTCCTTGGATGGCAGACGGCCTACAGTCTCGACTGCGCCGATGGTCAGGTCGCGCGCGCGACGGCCCGATCGTCGCCGGCAGGAGCGGTGCTCGATCTCCTCAGCGACTTCTTCGTGCAGATAACGGTGATCTTCACGATGCTCCAGATAGCCGCCGACGGGATGGACCCGACGTGGATCTCGGGCTTCGCCGTGTTCGTAACCGGGGGCTGGCTGATCTCTCCCTATTACGGAGGGATACTGGGTCTACACGACTTCTCTTCCGGCCGGCGCGACCCGAGGTCGTTCAGGGCCCTCGCGAAACACTCGCGCGACTATGGGTTTCACGTCGCGATACTGCCCGCGGCCATGCTGATCGGGGCGCCTCTTGTTGCCTCGATCCTGGCGGGCATAGCGGTGCTCAACTTCCTTGCGCTGTTCGTCGGCCTCACGAGGCACGGGCGAGGCCACGCGCCCGAGTCGGCCCGACCGCGACGGACGCGAAGGCAGCGTGGGCGTGGGTAGCTCCGGCCCTGCGTCCGGTCCGCCTCCCGTCCGGCGCGCCGTCTCTCGAGGAGCTGCTGCCGATCAGCGCGCGCGACGGAACGTCTCCTCGCTGATGCCGCTTCGGAGGAACTCCTCGCCCAGCGCAGCGATCAATCCCTCGGTCTGGCTGATCTGCGCCCGCAGCGCCCTCACCTTGGCTTCGAGCAGATCGCCCGTCACGGAGAAGTTGATGGAGAGCTCCTCGACCGGCGTGACCTCGGGCGTGCCCGGCTCGAACACGTTGTGCTGGTTGAGTGTGTCGACGAAGCTTTGCGCCCAATCTGGAGTCACGGTCGCGTAGCAGAGACGCGCCCCCGGCTTGGCGGCGCGCTCGAAAGCGGCGGTCGTCCAGCGCGACACGGCGATGTGGTCGTGGTGTCCGGTCTGACCGTCCGGTCCGAACGTGAGGACCGTATCGGGGGCCACGGCCTCGAGGATCGTCGCGACCTTGGCGACGCCCTCTTCGTGCGGGACCGACTCGCAGGTGCCGTCCCTGTAGTCGAGCCAGTGGTGCTCGCGCACGCCAAGGATCGTCAGCGCCTCATCGAGCTCGGCCTCTCGGATCCGAGCGATGTCCGACGCGGGCCAGCGCTGTTCGTCTTGTGATCCCGCCTCGCCGCGCGTCGCGGTCACACAAACGACGCGCCTCCCCTCCCGGCCCGCCGCGGCCATCACGCCGGCGGAGAGATACGTTTCGTCGTCCGGGTGGGCCCAGACCCCGAGGATCGTGCCGAGCTCAGGCTCCATGCCCCCCTTATACCTAAGCGAGCCGGACGACGCACGGTCCACGATCCACCCAGATTCACCCAAATCCCCCTTGAGAGAGGTGCTCGAGTTCTGGTTGTATTCAGGCCGGGAGGAATCACGGATCCGCGCACGTCGCTCTGTGCGTTCAAAGGGGGGGTCATCCCATGACCGAGCACGTATGCGTTGAGGTGGTCGACGACGCGGCCACGCTCGACGAGGCGTCATCTTTCTCGAGGGCGGAGTTCCTCTCGCGGTCGCTCGCTGCCGGGGGGATCGTCGTTGCGGGCGGCGTCGTGCTCGCCGGGCTCCCGAGACTCTCTGCGGCGGCGCCGCCCTCTGCCTCGATGGATCTGCGCATACTCAACTTCTTCCTCCTCCTCGAGCGACTCCAGGAGGCCTTCTACGCCCGGGCGCTCGACGAGGGCGCGCTCACCGGCGCCGCAGCCGAGGTCGCCGAGACCGTGGCGGAGCACGAGCAGGCGCACGTCGCCTTCCTCGAGGAGCTCCTCGGCGACGACGCCGACGGTGCGCCGAGCTTCGACTTCGGCGACTCCACGTCTGACAACGACAGGTTCATGGCGGCGGCCCTCATGCTCGAGGAGACGACGGCCGCGGCGTACATAGGCCAGGGCGCCAATCTCACGATCGACAAGATCCTGGCGGCGGCGAGGATCGTGTCCGTCGAGGCGCGTCACGCGGCTTGGCTGCGCGACCTGCTCGGCAAGAAACCGGCGCCCCGCGCCGCTGATCAAGCGAAGACGGAGAAACAGGTCAACGCCGCGATCGAGGCGACCGGATTCGTCAAGTAGCCGAGCGGTACTCTTGGCAGTCAGGAGAAGATCCGATGTCTGACTTCACTCTCGAAGAGCTCGACCAGGACGGCGCCTTCTGCGATGCGCTGGAACGGGTTCAAGGCCCCACGAGGGCGGAGTTCCTGCGCAAGGCGGTCGTCGGCGGAGGGACGCTGCTCGCCGCTCTGGCGGCTCCGCCGAGGGAGGCGCTGGCGAAGACCGACGACATCTCGATCCTGAACTTCGATCTCACGTTCGAGTACCTGCAGGCGACCTTCTACACGGAGACCGAGCGCGTCGGCACGGTCGACAAGATGCGCCCCGAGATGGCGCGCTGGGCGCGCGTCTTCGGTGCTCACGAGCGCGCGCACGTCAAGATCCTCAAAGACGTCCTCGGCGACGCAGGCGTGAAAAAGCCCTTCTTTAACTTCCAAGGCGTTACCGAGGACCCCACGAGGTTCGCCAGAACGGCGGTCGCGATGGAGGACCTCACGACCGCGCTGCTTGCGGGCCAGGCGCCGCGCATCAACTCGCGTGCTCTCGTCGCGGCGATCTTTTCGCTGCTCACCGTCGAGGCGCGCCACGCAGCATGGGTACGCAACGTCGTCGGCTTCACTCCTGTGGTGAGCGCCTTCGACGATCCGAAGTCGCTCACGGAGGTGGGCCGCGTTGTGAACGACACGAATTTCATAGCTTCGCGGCCTCAGACGCAGGTGAGGGGAGCGCCGAGGTTCACCGGATGATCGAGACGGGTGTGAGGCGGTGGAGCGTCGCTCCTTCGACGCTGATCGTGGGAGCTTTCCTGATCGTCGTGGCGGCGGTCGGGACGATCGCGCTCGAGCCCCCCGCGCCCGCCGCGCCCGGGATCGCGACGCCCTCGACCGGCGCGCTCCGAACGCGCTCGCTGCCGCAGCCGGTGCAGCCCGCGTTCATCGTCCCGCGTCCGGTGCCGCTGTCGTCGTCCAGATCCGTCTCGCACTGGGCGCCGGTGGCGCTCGCGATCACGGCGCGCACGCACCCGGATGTGCAGGCTCCGGTGATCGCGGAGCTGTCGACGAGCACGCCGGAGGGGACCCAGAACATCGCGCAGGTGCTCACCACGGCGAAAGGTCGCGATGGCCGGCTGTGGGCCCGAGTGCGGCTGCCGGTCCTGCCCAACAACACAGTAGGCTGGGTTCCGCGCACCGCTCTCGGCGGGCTCGGCGTGGTGAGGACACGGCTGATCGTGGACCTCGACGCTCGGACGGCCACGCTGTACCGCTCCGGCGAGGCGATCTTCAACGCACCTGTGGGGGTCGGCCGGGCCGCGTGGCCGACGCCCAGAGGCCGGTTCTATATTCGCAACAAGTTGACGAGCTTCAGCAGCGCCGCCTACGGCCCTCTCGCGTTCGGCACGAGCGCGAGGTCGGATGTGCTCACGGATTGGCCCGCGGGCGGGTTCATCGGGATCCACGGCACGGATCAGCCCGAGCTGTTGCCGGGAGCCGTCTCGCATGGGTGCATCCGAATGAGCAACGACGACATCCTCGAGCTGGGCCGGCTGATGCCGGTGGGCACACCCCTGACGATCCGGTGAGAGCTCGCCGCGGTGACCACAGAGCGATGTGGTTGGGACCGTGTGCGCTCGCCCTCGCGGCCTCCCTGGCGGCGGCGCCCGCCCTCGCCGCCTCCGAGGCACATGGCGTCGGCGTCGTCGTAGGGGCGAAGGACGGCCGGAAGAAAGATCGCCCCAAGGATCCTGATCCGACCGGGCTGTGGGAGCTCTACCCCTTGAACCCGCTCGAGGGCAAGACGCCCGAGCCCGGAGAGGTCGACGACAAGGAGACCGCACAGGAGGGCGCACCGGAGCAGCCCCCAGCGCAGGAGCAGCCCCCAGCGCAGGAGCAGCCGGAGACACAGGAGCAGCCGGAGTCACAGCTGCAGAGCGGTGACACGACCGTGGAGACATCCGAGCCGGGGGGGCCAGCGCAGGACGAAGAGGCGTCTCCGTCGATCGGGCTGCTGGTCGCATTCGCCGTGGTCGCGGTGGGCGCGGCGTTGTGGCTCCTGCTTCGGCGAGCCGCAGGGACGAGGACCTCCCCCGCCCCGCGCGCGCCGGCACCTGCCGCGCCCGGGCGCGCGGTCGCACGCCCGACCGGACCGACGCCTTCCCCCGGTCCTGCCGCGGCCGCCTCCAACGGCCTGGCGCCCTCCGCCTCCCATGATGTGGAGGAGGCTCCGGTCGCGATCGAGAGGGAGCACGTCCGGGTGCATCTGTCCGACGGGCGCTCCATAGAAGGCTGGCGCAGGGGTAGATACTCGACGGAGCAGCGAGTGCTCGTGCTCGACGTCGACGACGTCTACGACTCCAGCGGGAAGAAGGTGGCGAGCACGCCGCTCGATTCCTTCCTTCTGCCGCCCCAGATCGAGAAGGTCGAGCTGCTCGACTCCGAGCAAGACGCCCGCCACCAGCCTCAGGGCTAGAACGAGAACCTCGCCGCCCTCCCGCCGGCGCGCGCATCACACGAGCGGCACCGCTCCCTAGTCGTAGACGGGGCGGCCACGCTCGTCGCGCCGGACCATCTCGCTCAACCTGTGATCTTGGCGCTTGACCGCGTCGATGAGATGCACGACGTCCACGCCGTCGAGCGCCAGCGCGTCGGAGATCATCCTGCGATGACAGCGCCACCACAGGGTCTCGGCACACATGATCACGAGCGCGTCGTCACGAGCCCGCTCCTCGAGTGCCTCGAGCGCCGCGCGGAACCCGTCGGTGTCCATGTGGTCCGCATAGTTGCGAAAGGCGGCGACCCTGAGCGCCGAGCCTCACGTCATCCGGCTCGCGCGAAGCGCTCCGACGTCCGCCCAACTCTTCTCCCCACCACTTGTAAGAGATGCCGGCGCGCTCGAGCGCCTCGGCCAGAGGCGCGCTTGCGAAGTGAGGATGCCTGCGCGAGCCTGGAAAGCGCCGGACGTCGACCAGCGTCCCTACTTCGGCCGCCCCGAGGATGTCCTTCAGCTCCTCGAGCGTGCGCGTGCCGTGACCGATCGTGTGGATCTTCGCCACCCGAGCCCCTACGCGATCGGCGCGCCGGGCTCGACCTCATCCTCGAGGCGTAGCAGCCGGACGGTGTCGTCGTCGCCGATCGCTCCGAGCACGAGGAACTCGCTCGTGAAGCCGGCTATGCGTTTGGCTCCAAGGTTGACGGCACCGACGACCATTCGTCCCTCGAGCTCGGCGCGCCCGTAGTTGGTCACCTGAGCGCTCGTCCACAGCACGCCGACGGGCGCACCGAAGTCCACCGCAAGCTTGTAGGCAGGCTTGCGCGCCTCCGGGAAGGGCTCAACGGCAACGACCCGCCCGGCCCGCATGTCGATGTCGAAGAACGCGCCGGGAGCCACGGCGGTCTTTCTCGGCGCGCCTTCGCTTGGTCCCCTCTCGATCGCTGCCACGGCGACTAACCTAACAATCGATGCCCGAGTTGCCGGAGGTCGAATCGGTGCGGCGACAGCTCGATCCCGAGCTTGCGGAGCGGCGCTTCGTCGACGCGTGGTGGGATCCTCATCCTGCGGTGCCGCGCGAGTTCCACCGCGTCGATCTCGTCGTGGGCCGCAAGGTGCAAAGCGTCGGACGCCGCGGCAAGTTCCTGATCGCACCCCTGGATGAGGGCCTCGAGCTCATCATGCACCTCGGCATGACGGGCTCCTTCCGGTTCGACGTGAGCGACGACCACGCGCGCGCCAGACTGTGGCTCGACGACGGGCGCGAGCTGGTGTTCCGAGACGTGCGGCGCTTCGGGCGTATCGCCGTCGTGGATGCCGGCGACTACGCGGCGATACCGACGCTCGCGTTGCTTGGACCAGAGCCGCTGTCCGACGAGTTCGATCCTGCCGCGTTCGCGCTCGAACTGGCGCGCACGAGGGCTCCGATCAAGCCGTACCTTCTCTCGCAGCGACCGGTCGCCGGGGTGGGCAACATCTACGCCGACGAGGCGCTGTGGCGCGCCCGCATCCATCCCATGTCACGTCGCATAGGCGGCCGGCGCGCATCTGCCTTGCATTCGGCGATCCGAGAGGTGCTGGGGGATGCGATCGAGCGCGAGGGAACGACGTTTCGCGACTACGTCATGGTGAACGGCGACGGCGGACGCAACGCGGACTTCCTGATCGCCTACGGCCGCGTCGGGCGGCCGTGTCCTCGCTGCGGGACGGCCCTGAGGAAGATCGTGCTGGGCGGCCGCGGCACGACGTATTGCCCACGCTGCCAGCGGCACTGATGCATGGCGCTAACCCTTGACGACTCCCACCGGCCGCAGTCGGGCCACGACCTTCGAGAGCCGCGCTCCCTGGCATACGTCGACGACCTTCTCTGCATCTTTGTACGCGTACGGGGCTTCCTCACTGAGTAGCTTAAGCTGTGACCTCGCGACGTGTACGCCCGACTGCTCTAGCTCCTTCTTGAGCTGCTCACCGGTCATGATCTTCTTCGCCTTCGTCCGGGACATCGCGCGTCCCGCCCCATGACAGGTAGACGCAAAGGACCGTTGGTTGTCGTCGGTTCCGACGAGCACGAAGCTCGACGTACCCATGGAGCCCGGCACGATCACGGGCTGGCCGATCGCGCTGTATGCGCTCGGTATCTCCCGGTGGCCGGGACCGAACGCCCGCGTCGCACCTTTGCGATGCACACATAGGTTCCGGACGCGTCCATCGACCTCATGGCTCTCGATCTTCGCAAGGTTGTGCGCGACGTCGTAGACGACCGACATGTTCATTTCCTTGGCGGATCGACGGAAGACCTCTGCGAATGAGTCGCGCGCCACCTCGGACAGCACCTGACGGTTGGCGCGTGCGAAGTTTCCGGCGGCGGACATGGCGCCGAGGTAGCGTTGAGCGGCCTCGTGGTCCAGCGGCACGCAACTGAGCTGGCGATCTGGTACCTCGATACCGAGCCGGGGCATCAGTCGATCGATGACCTTGAGATGATCCGTGCAGGTCTGATGGCCGACGCCGCGCGACCCCGAATGCAGCATCACGCATACCTGTCCCTCGAAAAGGCCCATGACTTCGGCCGCAAGGGGATCTCGCACATCGTCGACGTACTGCACCTCGAGGAAGTGGTTGCCGGCGCCGAGGCTGCCGAGCTGTGGGCCGCCACGCTCGAGCGCGCGCTCCGAAAGGTCCCCCGGTCGCGCCCCCGCCAGTGCGCCGCCGTCCTCGCTGAGCTCGGCGTCTTCGTCCCAACCGGATCCGCGTGACAGGATGAACTTGACCCCCTCGATCAGGACTCGCTCGAGGTCCTTGCGGGTGAGCGTCATCCGCCCCTTCCCTCCGATCCCCCTGGGAACGCGTCGTCCGAGCACCTCGACGAGACCCTTGATGCGCGGCTTGACGTCCGTGTGGAAGTCGAGATCCGATCTCAGGAGGCGCACGCCGCATCCGATGTCGAAGCCCACCCCGCCCGGAGACACGACCCCGCCTGCATCCACGTCCGTCGCCGCCACACCGCCTATCGGAAAGCCGTAGCCCCAGTGGATGTCCGGCATCGCCATCGAGTAACCGACGATCCCGGGAAGCGTCGCAACGTTTGCGACCTGGTCGACCGCCCCGTCTTCCAGCGCCTTGTGGAAAAGCTCATCGGAGGCGAAGATGCGCCCCGGCGCCCGCATCCCGCTCGCGTACCCGAGAGGAAGCTCCCAGAGGAAATCCTCGATCTTCTTGGGTTGC
The DNA here is from genome assembly GCA_046262355.1 of Actinomycetota bacterium. Taxonomy (GTDB): domain Bacteria; phylum Actinomycetota; class CADDZG01; order CADDZG01; family WHSQ01; genus DATADD01. The sequence goes on from JBHEMX010000061.1 coordinate 50,934, forward strand.
ACGTGGTCGCTGGGCTAGGAAGCGCGCTTGCCGATGCCGGTCAAGAGTTCTCGCACCCGTGTCGAGGGCAGATCGGGCTCGAGCATCGGGGTCGGATAACCGGCGCCCACGCGTAGCCCCGCCAGAAGCTCCCGCAGCGCCTCGATGGAGGTGTACTTGGCCACCCATCCGAGCTCGTCGCGAGCCCGAGACGTGTCCATGATCGGTGCGGCATACCCCATGTCGACCCAACCCTCCGGGCTCGGCTGCAGGCGGATCCGCCAGCTCGCTGCGGCGGCCCATCGAAGCATCCCGGGAGGCATCTTGATCAGAGATGCGCCGAAGACCTCGGCGAGCTCGTGCGGGCCGATCACCGGGTCGGCCGCGATGTTGAACGCGCCGCGCACCCGGCCCATCGCGGCGAGACGATAGGCATCTCCGACGTCGTAGGAGTGCACGGCCTGGAAACGCAGCACATCGATGTCGGGGATGGCTGGCACGAAGGCCGAGCGCACGAGGAAGTTCGGTAGGAACGGTCCTATGAACAGCCGCCTGATCTCGCTCGCGGCTTCCCGTTTGAAGATCAGGCCGGGCCGAAGCCGCACGACCCTGACCTCGGGATGGCCGTGCTCGAAATCATCGAGCAGTCGTTCCACCTCGGCCTTGTGTCGCGAGTAGAAGGAGGTGTGGATGCCGTCGGTCGGCCAGCTCTCGTCCACCGCCGAATCCTTCGGGCCTTTGGAGTAGGTGCCGACCGAGGACGCGTAGACGAGCGCCGGCACTCCGGATCTCGCCACCGCATCGAAGACCCTACGGCTGCCCTCCACGTTGACGAGACGCAGCTCGTGGAGGTCGCGCGAGGGCTGGATCGCCCATGCGAGGTGGATCACCGCGTCCACTGCGGTCATGAGCGGCAGGAGGTCGTCTCTTGTGATGTCCGCTTCGACCCATTCGGTCTTGTCGAGTTGCAGCCGAGGAGCGCGCCGGGCGATCCCGAGCACGGACGAGACGCTGGGGTCGTCGCGCAGGGAGCGAACGACGCTCGTTCCGACGTTGCCCGTCGCTCCGATCACGGCGATGCGCATGGATCCTCCCAGGCGGCGGGTCCGCCGGTCACCCTTCCCGGTCCGATATCTCGCCTCGACGCCTACCCCCCTGCACTTGGGGCGAAACGCGGCGCGGTGCCGGGCATCGGCGTTTCCTCCGGGACGCCCCGGGGTAGCAGGTGGGCAGCCGCGCGGGGTCGGAGAAACTCAAACGAGGATTCACCGTCGCCGGGCGGCGCAGACGCAGGAGAAGCGGCGACGGAAGGAGGTTCGACATGCCCGACGACATACCGGGCGCGGTGGTAAAGGTGATCGAGCTAGTGGGTAGCTCGCCCGACTCGTTCAGCGATGCCGTGCGCAACGCGGTCAAAACGGCATCGAAGTCGTTGCGCAACATCCGCGGGGTCGAGGTTCTCAGCAGCACGGCCGACGTCGGCAGCAACGGACAGATCTCCAACTACAAGGTGCACTGCAAGGTCGCGTTCATCATCGAGGGGTCCGACGTCGGCGGTTAAGCATCTACATGTCGAGGGCTAAACCATCTACACGTCGGGGCTAGGGATCCACACGTCGGGGGTAGGGATCTACACGTCGAGATAGACCTCTGCAAGGAAGCCTCCGGGTGTGCGGCCGATCCTCAGCTTGTGATACGTCACGGCTTTCACCTGGGTCCCTTCGACCGCCTCCTCGGCGCGCGGCGTCAGCGTGACCGAGCCGGAGACGCGCCCGCCGGCCACTTCCGAGATCTCGACCCCGGCGAGGAGCGCATCGCGCGCGTCGTGCAGATAGAGAACCTCGCTCAACCAGTCGACAAGGAGCGCGCCGAGGTCGTCTGATTCGAGGAGGATGTCGATGCGCTCGCCGGCGCCCGGCCGGTCTATCCCTGCGATGTAGGCCAGCCCCCGCGTCGCCTGCTCGAAGCATTCCTCGATCGTCGCACCGGTGGCCCTGAGCCCAACGTCGGCGGTGTGCTCGAGGATCTCGTAGCCACTCACTCAGAGCGCCCGCGCAGGCCGAGGTCTTCCGGCATACTGCGTCCCTCGTGCCTTATCGTAGGCCGCCTAGATGAGCACAGGGGGGACGCGCGAGTGAGCTCGAAGGACCTCGGCCGGTTGAACCGCGGGCCGTCGCGCGGCGCACGGCGGCGCGGCAGTCGAGCGCTCATGATGCGGCGCCGTCGTCGGACCGTCGGGGTGCTGCTGGTGCTGCTCGTCGTCGGCGCGGCCGGGGCTTTCGCTGTGATGAGAGATGACCCCTCGGACGAGAGGCCGGGTCTCCAGCGGCAGGGATTCGAAGCGGCACAGGGCGATCCGAGCCCTACGCCGTCTGCCGATGATGACAAGCCGATCCCGATAAAGCACATCGTGTTCATCATCAAGGAGAACCGAACCTTTGATAACTACTTCGCTCGTTATCCCGGCGCGAACGGCGCCAAGTTCGGCAAGACCTCGACGGGTGAGAGGGTCGAACTCTCTGTTGCTACCGACGTCTTGGAGCCCGACCTGGGACATGCCTTCCTCGACGGCGTGAAGTCGATCAACGGAGGTCGCATGGACGGGTTCGACCTTGTCACGAACGGCGAGTCGCTCAACGGCTACTCCTCGTTCACCCGCAAGGGCATGCCGAACTACTGGGCGTACGCCGACGAGTTCGTGTTGGGCGACAACCTTTTCTCGTCGATGTATGGCCCGACCTTTCCCGAGCACCTCTACACGGTCGCCGCTCAGTCGGGTCGCGTGGTGGGAAACAAGGACCAGACCGCCGGAGAGGGCGGATACTGCGATGATCCCGGCGAGACCGCGTTCCGCTTCGAGAAGCTGTCGCGCAAGGAGCGCAAGCATGTGATGAGAGCCGAGGAGCGTAACGATCTCGAGTCGATCGTTGCCTATTGGGAGCATGTGCGCGCCTGCTTCGACTTCGAGGTCCTCCCGGATCAGCTGACGAAGGAAGGCATCTCGTGGCACTACTACGCGGATGAGGGCTCGTGGATGAACGCGCTGCTTGCCATCAAACACATGCGCTTCTCCAAGCACTGGGGCAAGGACATCACGCCCGAGGAAGACTTCCCTCGCGACATCGCCAAGGAGAAGCTCGACAAGGTCTCCTGGGTCGTTCCCGGTCCCGGTGTCAACGAGCATCCCGGTGGTCCAAGCGTGTGTGTGGGCGAGAACTGGACCGTGTCGGTCGTGAACCAGATCATGCGCTCGAAGTACTGGAAGAACACCGCGATCATCCTGACGTGGGACGACTTCGGCGGGTTCTACGATCACGTTCCACCGCCTCACTACGACGAGATGGGGCTGGGCCCGCGCGCGCCGTTGCTCATCATCTCGCCATGGGCCAAACAGGGCTACATCGACAGCACCGAGTACGAGTTCTCCTCTGTGCTGAAGTTCATCGAGACGGTCTACGGCCTCGACTGCATGACCGAGCGCGACTGCGAAGCGCACAACATGATGAACGCGTTCGACTTCGATCAAGCGGTGAAGCCGAAGGAGCGCCGGCTGATCCTCGAGGAACGTAGCTGCGAGGGGCTGCCGCAGAAGACCGCCAGTGAATACGAGAAGCACGGCTTCGACGCCTTCCAGGCGCTTGGGGATTGAAGCGCGCTCCGCCGCTCCCCGCGGTCCCCACCCCACCACAGGAGTCTCCGGGCGGCGTTAGAGGTGGGGGCGCGCCGGGATGATCAGCTCTTGCCCTATAGCGATCAGCGCCGGGTCGGCGATGCCGTTGGCCTCGGCTATGACGTCGTCTAGCGCCGGATCCTCGTAGAACCTCTGCGCGATCAACTGGAGTGAATCGCCGGGCTTGACCACGTAGGTCTCATCGGCCTTCGTGCGTCTCGGGCTCGGAGTCGGTTCCGGCTCTGGTTCCGGCTCCGGCTCGGGTTCCGGCTCCTGGGTCGGCGTGGGCGTCGCGACGGGCGCAACGTTCTCCTCCACCTGTGCCTGCAGCCTGACGATCTCGCTTTGCGCCCGAGCAAGCTCGGCACGCACCCGGCGCAGCTCCGCCGGGTTCGTCTGGAGCGACGCGACGCGCCCCGCGAGGAAGGCGAGCACGAGCAGGAGTGCAAGGGCAACCACGCGCCCCCACAGGATGCGCAGCCCGGGCGAAGAAGACCCGTCGTCCAGCCCGAGGGAGCCGTCATCCGGCTCGTCTGCGGCTCTGCGCTCCGCAGGATGGCTGGCGTCGGCTCTGCGCTCCGCAGGATGGCTGGCGTCGTGGCTCACATCGCACCTTCGTCGGCTCGCGCTAGGTCGAAGGGTAGCCCGATGTCACCTGCCGGGCCTGCGGCTTTTCGCGTCCCATGCCGCCGAGGGGGGCCTGTGGGCCGATGGGGGGTTTTCCTCCGATCCGCCTTTGCTAGAGTGGCGAAGGCGGATCGGAGGGACGAGGGACCATGAGCGCGGATCGTCATTGGCATGTCGCCGTCCTGCTGATCAGCCTCGTCGCGGGTGCCGCACTCGCGGTGGTCCTCGAGCTCTTCGGTCCCGCACTCTCCAACTCCTCCTTGGGCGATGTCGCTCGCGGCGCGGGCAGCGCAGACGCGCTCGCTGGCGACGCTCTCGGCGCCCCCGGGCTTGCGCGTCCCGCGGCCACCTCCACCAAGGTCGCTTCTGTCGGGGGGGAGCAAGAGGGCGACGGCATCCTGGGCGCCGACCGGCAGAGCAAGGATGGCGGCGCGCGCGTCGCAGGGAGCGCCCAGCGGACCAGAGCCGGGGAGTCTCCCCGGAAAGAGACGGGCGATGAAGGCTCGGAACCAGCAGCGAGCGGTCGGCCGCAAGACGCAACAACCGGCGCCGGCGGACACGGAGGCGGCAACGGGGGCGGCGCAACCGACAACAGCGGTAACGGCGGAGGCGGCAACGGGGGCGGTGCAACCGACAACAGCGGTGGCAACGGGGGCGGGGGAGCCGACAACAGCGGTGGCGGCGACGAAGAGGGCAATAACGGAAACGGCAACGGAAACGGAAACGGCAACGGCAACGGCAACGGCAACGGCAACGGCAACGGCAACGGGAACGGCAACGGCAACGGCAACGGGAACGGGAACGGAAACGGAAACGGCAACGGCAACGGAAACGGCAACGGCAACGGGGATGACGACGATGATGATGACGGCGAAGATGGCGAAGACGACGACGCCGATGATGGCGACGACTGAACGGCATGCCGGGGATCGGTGCCGGCGGCGCGCGCACGACCCGCTCGGACCGACCAGATGACCTCCACCGCCGCCTAGCGACGGCACAGGAGCAAAGGTCCCGTGATCCGGCGCGCCGGGCGCGCCGATGACCCGCCCCGACCGACCAGATGACCTCCACCGCCGCCTAGCGACGGCACAGGAGCAAAGGTCCCGGTGAACCGGCCGCGCCGGGCGCCCGATGACCGCGCCCGCACGGCCGGCCCTGACCGACCAGATGACCTCCACCGCCGCCTAGCGACGGCACGGGAGCAAAGGTCGCCGGCCCGCAGCCGACGGAGAGGATCAGCTCTGTCGGAAGCGACGGAGCAGCTTGAGGTCCAGCGCCTTCACGAACGCGCGCATGGCCCGGCCGGTCCTCCGTAGATCGCGCCGCGACATGTTGGCGACGGTGTCCGTCGGCGAGTGGTAGTCGGGCTCGGATCCGCTCCACACGAACGCGCCGGGGATCCCGGCGCGTTCGAAGGGTCCGTTGTCGGAGCAGTCGCACGTCGTTCGGTACGTGGCCTTGATGCTCGCCTTGCGAACCTTGCGGAGCAGCGTGCGGGCCACGACCGCAGGCCCGATGCCGGCGGTTCCGATGATGAGCGGGCGACCGTCGGCGATCATGTCGACCGACACCATCCCTGCAAGGCGACGGCGGCCCTTGCCGCCGAGCCGGTTGACGAACACCTGCGAGCCGGCGTGGTGCCGGCCGTCGATGCCGTACTCCTCAGATCCGAAGGCGACGAACTTGACGAAGCGCGCCTCGCGCCGTCCCGCGAAGAGCCGGGCCAGCTCGAGGAGGACCGCGATGCCGGACGCGTTGTCGTTGGCGCCCGGCGAGGTGGCCACGCTGTCGATGTGACCGCCGAGCACGATCGGATAGCGCTTGGACCCGGGCCAACGCGCGGTCACATTCCTCGACGTGCCGCCGTCCACGGTGAACCTGCGCACCCGCACGCGGTAGCCGAGTGAACGTAGCGTGGCCCCGGCATAACGAGCTGCTCTTCGCTCGCCCCGCGTAGCGCGCACCCGTACGCCGATCCGGCGCGCCAGGCGCCGCACGTGCTTTATCGCCGTTTGCCCGTCGAACCCGTCGAGGTTGGCGGTAGTGGTCGGGCCCCCTAAGGTCGCCGTTGCGCTCTCGACCGATGCCGTTGCGCGCGAGCGCTCAGCGGCCACCCGACGCGGTGCTTCCCCCGGCCGGGGTGCGCCGCAACCTGTCACTACAACGGCAACGGCGACCAGCAAGCGCGCAAGGCGACGAGGTGTCATCTGGGAAAGGTTACACACGCGCATCGCGCTACGTCGCGGTCCTTTACCATTGACGGCCGCTCGCGCCGTCGGTACGACGAGTGCGCAACCAGCTGGGAGTGATCGAGTGGCCGTCATCGATGTTTCTGACCTCAAGCATGCGCTGCCCGGTGGCAGGATCCTATTCGAAGATGTCTCGTTCCGCGTCGGGAGCGGTCAGCACGTCGCGCTCGTCGGCGCGAACGGAACCGGCAAGACGACGATCCTGCGCCTTATCGCGCGAGAGGAACGCGTGCAGCAGGGTCACATCCACGTCGACGGCGCGCTTGCATTCATGCCCCAGTTCATCGGCGTCTTCGGTGACGAGACCACGATCAATCAGTTCTTGATCCGGCTGTCGCCCAAGCCGATCCAGGATGCCGCTCAGGAGCTGGAGCGCGCGGAGATCGGGTTGGCCGCCGACTCGACCGGCGCCCAGATGCGCTACGCGACCGCTCTGGCAACCTGGACGGAGGTGGGCGGGTACGACGCGGAGGTGTTGTGGGACACCTGCTGCATGCTCGCAGTAGGACGGTCCTTCGAGGCGATCGCCGGCCGTCTGCTGGTGACGCTATCCGGTGGAGAGCAGAAGCGCCTCGCACTCGAGTCGCTGTTCCGTTCCGATGCGGTGGTCTTGTTGCTTGATGAGCCCGACAACTTCCTCGACATCGCCGGAAAGCGGTGGCTGGAACACACGATCAACACGTCGTCGAAGACGATCTTCTACGTGAGCCACGACCGAGCGCTGCTTGCGACCACGTCGACGCGCGTCGTGACGCTCGAGGCCAAGGGCGCGTGGACTCACGGCGCTTCCTTCGCCGGTTATCACGATGCGCGCGAGAGACGCATCGAGAGAGTCGAGGAAGAGCATCGACGGTATCGGGAGGAGCACCAGCGGCTCGTCGCCTCGATGAAGGAGTTGAAGCGTCGGGCGGCGATCTCAGATGCCCTCGCATCACGAGCGAAGGCAAGCGTCACGAAGCTGGAGCGTTTCGAGGAGACCAGCCGGCCACCGGAGCGGCCGGCGGACCAAGATATCCACGTGCGGCTGCGCGGTGGACGCACCGGGAAGATCGCGTTTCGCGCCACGCAACTGTCGATACAGGATCTAACGGAGCCGTTCGATGCGGAGATCCTTTTCGGCGAGCGCATCGGCGTGGTCGGCTCCAACGGCACCGGCAAGAGTCACTTCCTGAGGTTGCTGAACGGGGAGGCGATCGAGCACGGAGGAGCCTGGATGTTGGGTGCCCGTGTGCGCGCCGGCCTCTTCTCTCAGATGCACGATCGCCCGGATCTCGGCGACAAGGCCCTTGTCGACATCATGACGAGTCGTGGACTGGAGCTCGGCGCGGCGATGGCGGGTCTGCGCCGCTACGAGTTGCGCTCTGTGGCATCGCAGCCGTTCTCGTTGCTGTCCGGAGGGCAACAGGCGCGCTTCCAGCTGCTCATATTGGAGCTCGCCGGTCCGACCATGCTGCTTCTCGATGAGCCCACGGACAACCTCGACGTCGCGTCCGCCGAAGCGTTGGAGCAAGGACTCGGGAACTACGAGGGAACGGTGATCGCGGTCACGCACGACAGATGGTTCATGCGCTTGCTCGACCGGTTCCTGGTCTTCAACGACGATGGAACGGTGGTCGAGTCGCCGGATCACCCCTACGGCTGAGGCCCTACTCGAGCTTCGGCGACAGCAGTCTGGAGGGAGGAGTGCTTCGCTCTGCAAGGTGCGGAGCCACCTCGTGCCCCAACAGCGCGATGACCTCGAGATCATCATGCAGCAGGTTCTGTAGCATCACGCGTTCGACTCCTGCATCCTCGAGTTCTTGCAGGCGCGTCACGACCTGCTGAGGCGTCCCGACCACGGATCGTGACCGGGATCCTTCCAACCACTGCTCCGGATCGCCGCCGGCGCCGCCTTTCGCCATAAGCCGACGAGAGCGGGCGAGCACGTCGGTCTGGTTGGCTCCGATGACCACAGAGGTCATCAGCGAGAAGCGCAGCTGGGCGGGATCGCGACCCTGGTGCTCCCAAGTGCGCGCCACGCGCGCGCGCCGTTCACGGCATTCGTCGACCGTCGCTTGAACGGTGTTGTACTCGTCGGCCCACCGGGCGGCGAGGGCGGCGCTCCTCCGGTGCGCCGAACCACCGACGATCAGCGGGGGGTGAGGTCGCTGCAGTGGCTTCGGCAGAGCTTCCAGGCCCGACAGACGGTAGTGCTTGCCCTCGAACGAGAACGGCCCTTCGGTCCACTGTCGATGCACGATCTCGATCTGCTCCTCGAGCATCTCCATGCGGGTCTCGCCCGACGGAAAGTCGAAGCCGTACGTCGCGTGCTCGTGCTCGTTCCAGCCCGCGCCCATGCCGAGCTCCACCCGTCCGGTCGAGATGTGATCGACGGTCGCAGCGCTCTTGGCGAGCACCGACGGATGCCGGAATGTGACCGGCGAGACGAGCGTCCCAAGGCGGAGCCGGGTCGTGCGCGCGGCGAGCCCGCCGAGCGTGGTCCAGGCATCGAGCGAAGCCCGCGCCTCCGTGCCCTGAACCGAGCTGAAGTGGTCGGAGCGGAAGAGGCCGTCGAGCCCGTAGTCCTCGCACGCCTGGGCGATCGTGACCCATTGGTTCCAGGAGACGTCCTCCTGGCCTTCGATCATCAGGCAGATGCGCATGTGAACCTCGGTCGTCGTCCGGCCCCGTCGTCGGGGCCGCGTCGCGTCTTCTACCATCCTTTCATGACCGAAGAGAAGCAGCCCCAGCAGCCGATGCCGACCGGCTGGCTGCAGCGCGGCGCGCGCATCGTCGGTGCCACCGGGAAGTCGGCGACCCGCTTCGTCGGCACGCGCTTCAAGTCGTTCGCGGCGCCGGAGCGCGCGCAGGAGTTCCTGCAGGGCTTCCACGAAGATACTGCACAGGAGCTCGTCACGATGCTCGGCGAGATGAAGGGCGCGGCCATGAAGCTGGGTCAGCTCGCGTCCTTCTACGAGTTCGGCACGCCCAGCGAGTATCTCACCACCTATCGTGACGCGATGACCATGCTGCAGAACTCGGCTCCGCCGATGGATGCAGCGACCGCGAAGAGCGTCATCGCCGAGGAGTTCGGCAAGCCCGCCGAGGACGTCTTCGCGAGCTTCGAGGATGCTTCCGTTGCGGCGGCGTCGATCGGCCAGGTCCACCGGGCGACTCTCCCCTCGGGGGAGACGGTGGCGGTCAAGATCCAGTATCCGGGCGTCGACGAGGCGATCCGGTCGGACCTCAAGAACGTATCTGCCATGAGCAAGCTCGCCGTAGCGATCGCGCCGAACCTCGATCCGAAGGAGGTCGCCGACGAGGTTCGCGAGCGCGTCCTCGAGGAACTCGACTATCGGCGGGAGGCCGCGAACCAGCAGCGGATCGCGCGCCTCTTCAATGGTCATCCGTTCATCGTCGTGCCTAAGGTCTACCCCGCGTATTGCCGCACTCGTGTGATCACGCAGGAGTTCATCGAAGGTGCGCCGTTCATGTCATCGTTCGGATGGGCGCAAGAGGACAAAGATCAGCTTGCCGAGATCCTGTATCGTTTCTTCTACGGGAGCCTCAACCGATTCCTGTTGTTCTCGGCGGATCCTCATCCCGGCAACTATCTTCTGCTCGACGACGGACGCGTTGCGTTCCTCGACTTCGGTCTCGTTCGCTCGGTCGACCCGGGGACGCTTCAGCTCCTGCACGAGGTCGTGCTCGCGTTGATAGCGGACGACAAGCAGGCGGGACGGACGGCACTCGAGGGACTCGGCATCCTCAATCGCAAGACCCCGGAGATCGATGCGATCTGGGACCACCTCAAGATGCTGAACGGGCCCGTTCTCGAGGACCGCGAGGTGAAGATGACCCCTCCGCTCGTGGGCGAGATCGCGGCGGCGGGGTTCGATCCCGGCTCGGACGCCTTTCAGACCCTGCGCAAGGTCGGCGTTCCCGGTGTGATCGTGACGCTCAATCGCATGTCCTTCGGCGTCACCTCGCTTCTGGGACGGCTCGAGGCGACTGCCAACTGGCATGCGATCGCGCGCGAGATCTGGTACGGCGAGGACTCTCGCACGGAGCTCGGCAAGCAGGAGCAGCGCTGGCTCGATGAGGCGCATCCGAACTGGGTGCCGCCTCTCAAGGGGAACCAGAGCGACTAGTCGCTCCGGCACCGACACCTGCCGGCGGCTCGCCGTGGTTTAGTACTCGCGATATGGAGGCACCAACGCAGGTCACGGTCGCCTATCAAGGCGAGGCGGGCGCCTACTCCGAAGAGGGCGCGCAGACGCTGTGGCCGCAGGCAGATCACCTCCCGCTCGCGTCGATAAGGAAGGTGTTCGAGGCAGTTGAGGTGGGTCGCGTCGACTTCGGACTCGTGCCGATGGAGAACTCACAGGCGGGGAGCATCAACGAGACCTACGACCTCTTCCTCAAGCACGGTCTGCATCTCGTCGGCGAGGCCGTCGTCCGGGTCAACCACTGCCTCGTCGCGCTACCCGGCACGGCGATCGACGATCTCCAGGAGGTGATGTCGCATCCACAGGCGATCGCGCAGTGCGAGGAGTTCCTTGCGGCGCTGGGCATCGGGATCCGAGCGGAGTACGACACCGCCGGAGCGGCGCGCCGCATCGCCGACGAGAAACTCGACGTCAGTGGCGCGATCGCGTCGCGGCGCGCCGCGGACCTGTATGGGCTCGCCGTGCTCGCCGAGAGCATCCAGACCTATCCCGACAATTACACGCGCTTCGGAGCGCTGTCGCGCCATCCCGTCCCCTTGATGCCACCCACCAAGACATCGCTGGTCTTCGGCGTGGGGCACGTCGCAGGATCGCTCTACAGGTGCCTGGGAGCCTTCGCCGAGCGGCACCTGAGCCTCAACAAGCTCGAGTCGCGCCCGCGCGGGGGCCGCCCGTGGGAGTATGTCTTCTACGCCGATGTCGAGGCGCCTTCGTCCGCCCCCGAGATGGTCGATGCGCTCGCGGAGGTGAGCGAGCACTCTACGTTCACGAGACTGCTGGGCAGCTATGCGGCCGGTTTCGTGCGGCGCCCCGCCGGATAGGCTCACTCGAGCGAGTCATCTCGCCGCCTGGCGAATCGGTCGACGAGCGATCCAACGCGCAAGCACCAGGAGGGAACCCGTGGCCCAAGTCGAGCTGCTGCCGGAGACGACGAGGTTCATCGAGCAGTCGCCGAAGATGTTGATCGGAGGGAGCTTCGTCGGCGCGCGCTCGGGTGACACGTTCGACGCCATCGATCCCTCAACGGCGAAGGTGCTGACGCAGGTGCCGCGCGCAGGGACCGAGGATGTCGATGCCGCCGTCGCCGCGGCGCGCGCCGCGGTGGAGGATCGACGCTGGAGTGGGCTCAGACCGGGCAAGCGGACCGAGCTCCTGGGCAAGGTCGCCGAGCAGATCAAGAGGCGGATGCCGGAGCTGTCGCAAATAGAAGCCATGGATGCGGGGAAACCCCTCAAGCTCGCGGCCGGCGAGATCTGGGCGGCGGCCGAGGCGTTCCGTTACTACGCGGGGTGGCCGACGAAGGTGTACGGCGAGACCGACCCGACGGACGATCGGATGTTCGTCTATTCGCTGCGGGAGCCACTCGGCGTGTGCGCGGGGATCATCCCGTGGAACTTCCCCCTGATCATGGCCTCGTGGAAGGTCGCGCCGGCGCTCGCATTCGGCAACTGCGTCGTGCTCAAGCCGGCCGAGCAGACGTCGTTGACCGCACTCAGGCTCGCTGCTCTCTGCCTCGAGGCGGGGATCCCGGAGGGCGTCGTCAACGTCGTTACGGGGTTCGGGTCCGAGACGGGCCAAGCTCTCGCCCAACATCGCGACGTCGACAAGGTGGCGTTCACCGGTTCGACGGAGGTGGGCCGCAAGGTCCTTCATGCGTCCGAGGGCAATCTCAAGCGCGTGTCGCTGGAGCTGGGCGGCAAGTCGCCCAACATCGTGTTCGCCGACGCAGACATGAGGCGAGCTTGCAAGGGCTCGATGATGGGTGTGTTCTCCAACTCAGGTCAGGTTTGCACTGCGGGGTCTCGCATCCTCGTGGAGCGCTCGATCCATGACGACTTCGTGGCCTCGCTCGTCGAGGCGACGGAATCCATGACGCTCGGGCCCGCGCTCGACGAGGACACGGGCTTCGGCCCGCTCGTCTCGGCCGAGCAGCGCGATCGTGTCACCGGATACATCGACATCGGGCGCTCCGAGGGAGCGGAGATCGCCACGGGCGGCGCCGTCCCAGACGACCTCGGAGCGGGCTACTTCGTCAAGCCGACGATCTTCACGGGCGTGCGCAACAACATGCGGATCGCGCAGGAGGAGATCTTCGGACCCGTTGCGGCGGTGATCGAGGTGGACGACGTCGACGCGGCGATCGCAGTGGCCAACGACTCGATCTATGGTTTGGCCGCGGCCGTATGGACGCGCGACATCTCCAAGGCTCATCGCGTTGCCAGAGGCATCAGGGCGGGGACGGTGTGGGTCAACACGGCAGGCCTCTACGATCCGGCGGTGTCCTTCGGGGGTTACAAGCAGTCCGGCTTTGGCCGCGAGCTGGGCCTTCACTCGATGGAGACCTACACCCAGACAAAGTCCGTGTGGGTCGACCTGAGATAGGCGCCGTCACCGTACGGTGAAGCCGCTCTCACCGGTGGGCTCCTCGTCCTCGACGGAGACCGAATCGACGTCGGCGGCGCGCGGACCGGAGCTGCACCATTCGATGAGGCCGTCGACGGCTTCCTGCTCGCCCTCGAAGCTCGCCTCCACGCGGCCGTCCGGCGTGTTTCGGACCCATCCGGCAAGGCCCGCGTCCGCGGCTCGTTCACGGCAGCTGTCGCGAAAGAAGACCCCCTGCACCCGCCCCGAGACCAGCACGCGCCGCCTTATCGTCACGTTGGTTCCGCCGGTCTGACCACGACGATGTCGTGTTGGGGTTCGACCACGACGACCGCCTCTGGTATCGCCGCCGTGACCGCGGGATCGACGAACAGCTTGATGCCGCCGGAGTCGATCACCGACTCCCCCGAGAGGGGTGCAGCGGCCAGCTCTACCTGGATGTCGGCTCCACCGCCGAGGCCGTGCGCGACGCGCAACCGTATCCCGCCCCGGTCGGCGGGTATGCCTCCGAGCTCCAAGGAGCGTCGGAGAACCTCGACCGCCTCGTCGGTTATCTCGATGGCCATCGAACCTCCTATCCTGCTGACGATAAACCGGCACGCCCGACGGGTGAGGCTACGAGGAGGGTCATCCAGTGGACAAGCGAGTACAACGCTTCCTCGAGAACAACCATGGAGCGATCATGACGACGCTGAAGAAGGGCGGCGCGCCCCACGTGGCCCGCGTCGGGGTGGGGCTCGTCGACGGCAAGCTGTGGAGCTCGGGCACCCAAACCCGCGTTCGGACCCGGCATCTCAGGAGGGACCCCCGTGGCGCTCTGTGCGTGCTCGACGCCTCCAACCCCTATAGCTGGCTGGGGATCGAGTCGAGGATCACGATCCTCGAAGGACCTGAGGCGCCCGATCTGAACCTAGCCCTCTACCGAGCGATCGCGGGGGAGCCCGACGACGTCGACGAGTACAAACGCGCGATGGTCGAGGAGCAGAGGCTCATCTACGAGTTCTCGATCGAACGAACCTACGGTCAGTTCTGAGTCGCCCGGCGCGCCTCCTTGGGGGACGCCTACGCATTGTGCGCAACCGCCGTCAAGTGGCGTAAGGCGTGGGTCGATAGGACTGAGAATCCCCACCCACGTCGATCCGGACGGTGCCATGAGGCAGAGCAGCACAGCGACCGCTCCACCGGCTTATCCGGCGCCGCTCGAGGAACCTGCGGCGGCGCTGCTTGCCGCGCGTCTGGACTCCCTCCGGCGACTCGCCGACGTCTTTCACCACGTTCTCGCAGAGCAAAGCCTTGACGCGCTGCTCGAGCGGGTGGCCGACACGCTCAGCGAGATCATCCCCTACGACACCCTGACGATCTACGAGGCGAACGAGAGCGAGCGGCTGCTGATCCCGGTCCTCGCGCGCGATGACTACGCCGCCGAGATCCTCGACAGTCACGCCCGCTTCGGAGAGGGCATCACCGGTTGGTCGGTGGAACATCGAGAGCCGGTTCTGGCCAACGAGGCACACCTCGACCCGCGCGTCGTCTTCGTGCCGGGGACTCCGCCCGAGCCGGAGGCTCTGATCTCCGTGCCCTTGATAGCGAGGAACTCGATCAAGGGCGCGCTGAACATCTACCGAACCGGGGAGGGCAGTACCTTCACTCTCGAGGAGCTGGAGCTGGCCAAGAGGTTCGGAGACGCGGCGGCGCTCGCGTTGGACAACGCACAGAGCCGGGCATCCCTGGAACGGCTGGCCCAGACGGACTCGCTCACGGGCCTCTACAACCACCGCTTCTTCCACGAGAGGTTGCGAGCGGAGCTCGTGCGCGCCAGTCGCGTCGGGGACCAGACAACATTGCTGATGCTCGACATCGACGACTTCAAGCGGCTCAACGACGTCCATGGTCATGCGGTCGGCGACCAGGTTCTGATGGGGTTGTCCGAGACGCTGCGAGAGATGGTCCGCGGCTCCGACGTCGTCTGTCGTGTCGGGGGGGAAGAGCTTGCCGTCATCATGCCGTCGTGTGACATCTCCGACGCGCTGGGACTCACCGCCCGCCTGGTCGAGCGGCTGGAGAAGACCGACCTCAGCACGGCCGGAAGCGTGACGGTGTCCATCGGCATCGCAACGGGACCTCACCATGCCACCAACCCGAGAGAGCTGATGTGGTGCGCCGAGGCCGCGATGATGACCGCGAAGGCACGGGGCAAGGATCGCGTCGTGGTCTACGAGGCCGAGGGGACCGAACGTCCCGACGATCAATCGTCGACATCCCGGGATGTAAGGTCGATCTCGCACCTGAAGATGCTGCAGAGCCTCGCCGGCAAGCTCAATCGCCTCAACGACGTGCGCGAGATAGCGCTGACGATCGCGACGGAGCTCAGGACGCTGATCGACTACCACAATTGCCGCGTGTACATCGCCGACGGCAATGATCTCCTCCCGATCGCGCTCGTTGCGGCGTTCGAGGAAGAGTCCTTCGAAGACCTGAAGTGCCGGTTCGGCGAGGGCATCACCGGGCAGGCGGCTGAGAGGAACGAGTCGCTGCTGATCGGCAACGCGCTCGACTGCGAGTTCGCGATCGAGATCCCCGGCACCGAGGAGGTTGCAGAATCCATCGTCGCCGTCCCGCTGTCCTACGGCAGCCGCGTCATCGGCGTGATCGTGCTCTCGAGCCTCGGCACGGACCAGTTCGATCAGGACGACCTCCGTCTCATGGAGGTGCTCGCCGGCAACGCATCCGTGGCCCTGGAGAACGCGCGCCTCTACGAGGCCCAACGGCGGGAGGCCGAGACCGCCAAGGCGCTCCTCGAGTTCTCCGACGCCATGGCGAACGCTCCGTCGCTCGCAGCCGTCGGCCACGAGACCGTGCAGATGGCCGTGCGACTGCTGGAGGCCACGCAGAGCGCATTGTGGCTCCAGGACGAGAGATCGAAGGAGTTCCGTTGCGTCGCACATTGCGGCTACGTGGGCGACCCAACGGCGGAGCCGTTCGTTCGCCAGGTGCTCGATCAGACGAGCGGCGAGCTCTTCCTGGCCGATCGCGCCGGGCCCTTCGTCATCTCGCCGTCCGCCACCGGCCAGTACTTCTCGGTGCCGCCGAACACGGTGTCTCGCACCGTTGCGATCGGGCCCCTGCACGATCTCAAGGGCTGGATCACCGTGCGCGAACCCCAGGTTCATGGCCTCCACTTCACGCAGGAGAGCCTCGGACTGCTCGCTGGGATCTGCTACCAGGCATCGGTCGCGATGCAGAAGGTGAAGCTGTACGGGAAACAGAGGGAGAGTGCGGACATCGCGAACGCTCTGCTCGAGTTCGGGCGCGAGCTCGCGGCTGCGGACGGCATGGGAGAGGTGCTCGGCCGCGTCGCCGAGAAGTCGGCGCAGATCCTCGGATCGCCCAAGACATCCGTGTGGCTCGAGGAGATCGAGACCGGGGACTTCCTGGCCCAGAGCTCATGGGGCTACGAGGACGACCTCCTGCACAGCATCGCGGACGTCCGCGTGCCGGCCGACCTGGTTCGCGAGCTGCTGGCCGGAGGCGAGCCGTTCGTGGTCGGTCCCGAGACGATCGAAGCCTTGATCCCGCGCGTAGAGGGGGCGGGAGGCAATCTCAACGACCTCGTGTACGCGGTTGCTCCGCTCGCGCTCGATGGTGGCCGCATCGGTGCGATCGCGGCGGCAGCCCCGGCGCTCGGCGACTATGACTTCTCGGACCGAAAGATGCGGCTCCTCGCCGGCATCGCTCATCAGGCGAAGCTCGCCATCGGCAACGCGTGGAACTTCGTCAACCTCGAAAAGACGTTCCTGTCTACCGTCGAGGCGCTGGCCAATGCACTCGAAGCGAAGGACGAGTACACCTCGTCACACGCCCGAGACATCACCGACATGGCGCTCGAGGTGGGCGAGGAGCTCGGGCTCGACGGACGCGCGCTCAAGCGCCTGGAACTCGGTGCGCTGTTCCACGACATCGGCAAGATCGGGATCCCGTCGCAGATCCTCATGAAGCCGGGGCCCTTGTCGGACGACGAGCGCGCCCTGATCGAGACGCATCCCGAGCTCGGTGACCGCATCCTGGCTCCGATCGCGCGCCTCGAAGACGTCCGTCCGATCGTCAAGGCGTGCCACGAGCGCTACGACGGCCGGGGGTACCCGGACGCCAAGGCCGGAGAGGACATCCCGATCGAAGCGCGCGTCATCTTCGTGTGCGATGCCTATCACGCGATGACGACTGACCGGCCCTACCGGAAGGCCTTGCCCCGCGATGAGGCCCGCCGCCGTCTCTCGGAGTCGGCCGGAACGCAGTTCGATCCGACGGTCGTGGAGTTGTTCCTCCGCCTGCTGCACGAGCGCCCGCACTTCGGCGCGTAGCCGGGTCGCTTCGCCGGACGATATGCCCCCTGCCGCGCGAGCCGGCGGTACCGGACCGGAGCCGAGGTCCGGGTTCAGACGGGTTTGAACTGCTCGAAGGGGTTGCGGCAGTCCCGGCAGTAGTACAGGGCGCGACATGGGGTGGGGCCGAACGGGTTCTCGTTCACGGTGTTCGTGCCGTCGCAGAAGGGGCATACGGCGACGCGTGGAAGTCCTATGTCGGTGATGAGCACGGGCCCGTCCCCGGTGGGGGGAGCGAGGCCGAAGCCGGCGAGCTTCGTGCGGCCGTGGGGCGTTATACGATCGCTCGTCCAAGGCGGCTCGAACGTCATCTCGACGTGCACCTGTTCTATCCCCTCGACGGATGCCACGGCCCGTTGCACCTCGTCCTTGATGACATCTATCGCGGGGCATCCGGTGAAGGTCGGCAGCATGACGACGCGGGCACCCGCATCGCTTACCTCGACCGCGTGGACCATCCCCATGTCGACAACGGAGACCGCCGGTATCTCGGGATCCGGCACTTCCTCGAGAGCGGACCACACACGCGCCTCGAGCGCTGCGTGCGTCGTGGTGCTCACCACGTCGCTCCCGGACTGGCTCGATACGTCGATGTCATGTCGTCCCACAGCGCATGGAAGTCCTCCGAGTGATGTCCGCTGCGGCCGCCGAGCGCGGAGGGGGACTTGGGATGGTCCTGTTCGTCTCCTCCTCCGGCGATGAGGTCTCCAGACGAAGATGCGACGAACTCCGCGGACTCGTCGAGCGAGGCGCGTATGTCCATGGGGAGCCCGAGGCCGTCGAGCGCTTCGCCGCAGGAGGAGACGAATCTCTCGAGCAGCTCGTCTGAGGGCGTCGGGAACCATCCCTCGGTGACGGCCTCGGGCTCGCGCTCGATGGGCTCGAAGAGGCCCTGCGCCTCCCCGAAGGCACGCGACAGCGCGTCGATGATCTTCGTCCTACCCTCGACCGGTCCGTGAGCGATGCGCCTGATCCATATGTCGGCATGGATGACGTGGTAACGCTCCTCGCGCCGGATCTTGCGCGCGACCGCGCCGAGCTCGTCGCTGGTCGTCGTCTCGAGCGCCTCGAGCCTCACCCCGTCCGCGGAGTCGTAGAGCCAATGGCGCGCAAGCGTGTACGCCCAATCGCCGTTCGGCCGTTCGCACAGGATCGCGTTGCGGTACTCGCCCGGCTCTCTGCCGAAGGCGATGTCGTCGGGAGTGCGGCCGGTGAGCCGCGCCGCGACGCCGTAGAACGCGGCCGCGTGACCGATCTCGTCCTGAGCTATCGATGAGAATGCGACGTCTTCCTCGAGATACGGCGCGAAGCCGGTCCATTCCGAATGGCGATGGCCGAGGACGAGCTCGTCGTCGCCGAGCGCGATCAGGAGGGAAACGAGCGCGTCGCTCACAGCTGTTCGGCGCGCCGCCGCGCTCTCTTGCGCTTGTCGACGACGCCGCGATAGTCGGATGCGAAACGATACGACTTGTCGGCCGCGATCTCGAGCAAGCTTTCGTCCTCGAACGAATGTATGTCGGAACGCCTCACCACCCACAGATGCTCGCCCTCGCGTCGCCGCACGAAGCATTCCTTGCCCATCAGCAGCGCCATCTGCGGGTCGGGAGCGATGACGGTCCCGCAGTGTGCGAAGGGCTCCTTGTGCCCGGCGCGCCGGAACACGTCGTACGTCTCCATCAGGCCGCGTGGACAGCGGGATCGTTGAGCGCCTCGCGCACCCAGCGGTGGTCGTCGTATATCCGGCGCCGCAGCCCGAGCCGGCGCGCCGTCTCGGGGCCTCGGTTGCGCTTGATCGCATCGAGAGGTGCCCAGTCGATGTCCTCGTCGCGCACCCGCCAGCGTCCGTCGTCGTCGCGGAAGGGAACGGGGACGGGGAACGCGAAACCGAGCTCGAGCACCTTCGGCACGTAACGGTCGAGGAACTCCTGGCGAAGGTCTTCGTTCGTCCGGGTCTTGACCTTCCACCGCAGCAAGAGATCCTTCTCGACGTTCGAGCGAGGACCGAAGAAGTGGATTATCGGCAGCCACCATCGCCCCAGAGCGTCCTGGAACATGGCTCGCTGTGCATCCGTTCCGGCCGCGAGCTCCATGGTGATGTCCTCGCCGTGGCGGAGATGCAGCTGCTCCTCGGAGCAGATGCGCTTGAGTACGCGCGTGTAAGGCGCATAGGACGACTCCAGCAGGGCGGCCTGCGTCACCAGAGCGGCCCCGTCGATGAGCCATCCGATGATGGCGACGTCTCCCCAGTGGCCGACCGGATAGTGGAAGACGTTATGGAACTTCGACTTGCCGGTGACGAGATCCGTGTACATCGCCTCGCGGCTCTTGCCGAGATCCTCGGCGACGCGATACAGCAGCTGGGCGTGGCCCACCTCGTCCTGTATCTTCGCCGCGAGCGACATCTTGCGCTTCAGCGTCGGTGCCCTGGGGAGGCATTCGCGCTCCGGCAAGGCGCCCATGATCTCGGAGTTGGCGTGCATCTCGATGAACTTCAGCACTCCGCGTCTGTAGTCGTCGGGCATCCAGTCCTCCGCCTCGACCTTGGCGCCCTCTTCGATGTGCTGCGTGAAGTGCGCGAGCATGTCGTCGTAGGTCATGTCCCCTCCCTCATCCCCGCGATCAGCAGGTCGGCGAATCCCGTCCCGATGTCGGCCGGGGCAAGCTCGCCCTCGGGCCGGTACCACGCATAGATCCAATTGCCGGCCGAGAGCACGAGCCGTGCAGCCAGCGGCACGTCGAGATCGGCTCTGAACTCACCCGCCGCGATGCCGTCCGTGATGATCGCCCGCACGAGAGCCTCGTAGGAGTCACGCTTCGCCCGCACCGCGGAGCGGGGGTCGTCGGACAGGTAGCGCCATTCGTTGAGGAAGACGGTGCCCGACTCGAGGTGCTCGATCGCGGTCTCCGCGTGGGCAACGAGGAAGCGTCGGAGCCGCTCGGGCGCGCCGGCATCGGCGGCCGCGGCCGCGCGGCCGCGCTCCAGGAAGCGGTCGGCCCCCTGGTCCACGACGTCGAACAGAAGGTCCTCCTTGGAGCCGATGTGGGCGTACAGCGAGCCCCGCAGCAGGCCGAGGGCGTCGGCGACGTGCTGCATCGAGGTCCCGTGGTAGCCGCGCTCGGAGAAGAGCCGCGCCGCCACCGAGACCATCTCGGCGCGCCGACGTCCACCGGCGCGCACCGGGCTCTGAACCACGTCGTCCTCCAAGTCCTCCAAACAAACAGTCGTTTGTTCAAGATTAGTCGATATCCTCTGCCGGTGCCACTAGAGCGCAACTCGCCGCCGGCGGAACGAGCCAAGGGGATCCTCAGGCGTCTCAGGAAGGCCTACCCCGAGGCCAGGATCGCGCTCGACTTCTCGACGCCGCTCGAGTGCGTCGTGGCGACGATCCTTTCGGCTCAATCGACCGATGCCACGGTGAACAGCGTCACGCCGCGGCTCTTCCGCAAGTACCGCCGTCCCGAGGACTATCTCGGCGTGTCCGAGGAGGAGCTCCAGTCCGACATCCACGCGACGGGGTTCTTCCGGCAGAAGACGAGGTCGCTCAGGGGCATGGCGCGCAAGCTGCTCGACGACTTCGGCGGCGAGGTGCCGCCCAGGATGGCCGAGCTCGTGACGCTCCCGGGAGTGGCGCGCAAGACGGCGAACATCGTGCAGAGCAACTGCTTTCCCGACGCCTTCCGCACCGACCCGGACGCGGGGATCGCCGTGGACACCCACGTCGGCAGGGTCGCGGTGAGGCTGGGGCTGACCTCTCACGGGCCCAAGGAGGCGGAGCGGATCGAGCCCGACCTGATGGCTCTCATGCCGAGGCGTAGTTGGACCGAGACCACCCGTCTGTTCATCGAGCACGGGCGCAGGACGTGCGAGGCGAAGAGGCCTCGGTGCGAGTCCTGTCCCGTCGAGCGGCTCTGTCCGTCGAGCCGGGAGGCCGGTCTGCCCGATCTGTACCGCGCCCGCCTCGCCACGCGCCCGCTCCAGCGCTGAACGCCGCGCGCGGCCGCTACCATCGAGAGATGAAGAAAGTGCTTCTCGCGGCGCCGCGCGGCTACTGCGCCGGCGTGGACCGGGCGGTGAAGATCGTCGAGCGCGCGCTCGAGACATGTGGCGCGCCGGTCTATGTGCGCAAGGAGATCGTTCACAATCGTCACGTCGTCTCGGAGCTCGAGAAGAGGGGAGCCGTCTTCGTCGAATCCGAGGACGAGATCCCCGAGGGGGCCGTCTGCATCTTCTCCGCACACGGCGTGTCGCCCGAGGTAAGGCGCAACGCGACCCAGCGCGATCTCCAGGTCATCGACGCGACCTGCCCACTGGTCACGAAGGTCCATCTGGAAGCCAAGAGGTTCACGCGCGACGGCCGCAAGATCGTTCTGGTCGGGCACGAGGGGCACGAGGAGATCGAAGGGACCGCCGGAGAGGCGCCCGAGAGCACCGTGGTCGTCGAGAGCATCGAACAGGTCGAGCGGCTGGGACTCGACGACAACGAACCCGTCGCCTACCTGACGCAGACGACCCTGTCGGTCGACGACACGCGCGAGGTCGTGGAAGCTCTGCGCACCCGTTACAGCGACCTGTCCGGTCCGCATCGCGACGACATCTGCTACGCCACGCAGAACCGGCAGGTTGCCGTCAAGGCGATCGCACCAGATTCCGACGTGGTGTTGATAGTCGGCGCTGTGAACTCGTCCAACTCGAACCGGATGGTCGAGGTCGCCTGCAACGCCGGCACGCCGGCTCACCTCGTCCCCGACGAGAGCCATCTCGACGAAGAGTGGCTGCGGGAGGTGGAGACGGTGGGAGTCAGCTCCGGGGCAAGCGCTCCCGAGATCTTGACCGCGGGGTTGCTCCGGAGGCTCGCGGAGCTGGGTTACGAGCGGGTCGAGACGAGAGAGGTGACCTCCGAAGACGTCACGTTCTCGCTGCCGCCGTGGCTGCGCGAGGCGGGCGCCGTGCGCGCCTCGGGCTGAGCGGCGCGCCGAACGGCGTCATTCGATCGACTGCTCGATCTCTCCTGCGAGGTCGAAGTCGCGCGGCGTGAGCCCGCCCTCGGTATGGGTTGAGAGCCCGAGCCGCACGCGGTTGTAGCGGATGTCCATATCAGGATGGTGGTCGTAGCGGTCGGCGAGCTTGGCGACGTCGTTCACGAACCTGATCGCCTGGCCGAAATCGTCGAACTCGAAGACCTTCTGTATCTCGTCGCCGTCGCGCTCCCAGTCGCCGAGCTCATCGAGGCGCTGTTCGATCTCTTCCTCTTCCAACAGGTCGGCCACGTTCCTCCTTCCCATAGGCTCTTTCCCGCCGACGCGCCGCACCATACCTCGCTCATGCGGGCGTCGTGGTGGGCGACAATAGCCCCGTGGAGATCGACGAAGTCTTCGTGGCGGACCGCTCCGAGCGTGGCAAGCTCCGCTTCTCCGGGGAGCAGGCGGCGTGGTTCCTGCACCAGGTCCTCACCCAGGCGTTCGAGGACATCGAACCCGGCGACGCGCGCGCGGCCGCCTTGATCACCCCGCACGGGCGCATGACCGGCTATCTCGACGTGGTCGCGACCGAGAGCGCCCTGCGCGCGCATTTCGAGCCCGAGCTGAGCAAGGTCCTGCAGGAGACGCTCGAGCGTCATGTCTTCGCAACCCGGGTCGTGATCGAGGATGTCACCGAGAGCTTCGGCTTGGTCCTCGTCGTGGGCGGGGCGTGGCCGTCGCTGGTCGAGGGCAGGGGCGCCGTCGTGCATCCGACCACGACGCTCGGCGCGCCGGCCGCGTACCTCTGGACCGAGCCCGGCAGCACCGAGGGCTTGATCGAGAGGCTCGTGGACGCCGGCGTGCGACGGGCGGACGAGGCGCAGCTCGAGCGGATCCGCATCGCGCACGGCGCGCCGCGGTGGGGGCGCGAGATGGGCCCGAAGACGCTGCCCCAGGAGGTTGGGATCGACGAGGTGGCCGTGCACTACGACAAGGGGTGCTATCTGGGGCAGGAGGCGATGGCGAAGATCCACTTCCGGGGCAGGGTGAACCGGCGCCTCCGTCGACTGCGCGCCGCCGCGGGACTCGTCGAGGGCTCCGATGTAACGCTCGGCGACGAGCGGGTCGGTAGGGTGACGAGCGTCGCGGACGGACACGCGCTCGCGCTGCTTCGGGCAACGGTGGAGCCGGGCGCGGTGGTCGAGGCCGGCGCCGTCGAGGCGACCGTCGTGGAGTGAGAGGCTCGAGCTAACGAGGAGGCAGCGCCGTGGTGCAACGCTACGAGGGCGAGGACGTGATCCTGAGAAAGATCCGGGTCGGGCCGATGGAGAACAACGCCTACATCCTGGAATGCCCGGAGACGCACGATGCTTTGCTCGTGGACGCTTGCTCCCAGGCCGACACGATCCTCGATGGTGCCGCGGGCGCCAACGTCGTGGCGATCGTCGAGACGCACGGACACGAGGATCACGTGATGGCGCTGGCCGAGCTGAAGGAGAAGCTCGGCGTCGACGTGCATGCTCATGCGGGCGACGACTATCCGACGGCGGTCGAGCACTCGCTGTCCGACGGCGACACGATCGCGTTCGGCAACAGCAAGGCGCGCGTGCTCCATACCCCGGGCCACACGCCCGGCAGCGTCTGTCTGCTGGCCGGCAAGCACCTCATCTCGGGGGACACCCTGTTCCCCGGAGGTCCCGGCAACACGTGGAACAATCCCGACTGGTTCGCCCAGATCATCGACTCGATCGAGGGGAAGCTCTTCGTACTTCCCGACGACACCGCGGTCTATCCGGGCCACGGCGACAACACGATGATCGGCGCGGAGAAGCCGCAGCTGCAGGAGTGGAAGAACCGGGGCTGGTAGACAGCAACCCAAGCTTTCGCCGGCGCGCCACGATTAGTCCCGCGGGCGGCGCACAATCGAGCTATGGGACCGGGTTCCGCAGAGCTGCGCCGCACGGGGCTTCTCGCCACCTGCGTCGCGCTCGCCGTGCTGTGGACGCTCTCGTCGCTCGCCACCGACGTGCCGTTCCCGCCCTCCGCGTTCGCCCAGGCGCTGGTTCGAGCGGCGCCCGGAGAGGTGGCGACCTTCTTCATCGAGCTTCTCCACCACTGGGCGGTTCGCCTCCTCACGCTGGGGGTCCTCGCCGGCTCTCTTCTCGTGGGTGCGCAAGCGCTGGTGGCCACGGCTTCCAAGGGAGCTCCGCGCCCGCTGCGAGCGGCGGCCGTCCTCGTAACGCTCAGCGCGCTGGCGTCGTTCGGCGCCTCCTTCGGCGCCGTGAACGTCGTGGCCACCGTCCTCGCCCTGCTTGTGACCGGAGCGATCTACGCGTACACCGCCGGCGCCCTGCACGGGCTGGACCACGCCGGCCCCGGCGCGCCCGACGAGTCTCGGCGGCGCGCCCTGAGGCTCGGGGTCGGCGGCGCCGTCGCGGTTGCCGCCGCAGGCGGCGGGCTGGGCTGGTTGATCCGCAGGCTGTCGGGGCCCGACACCGACGTCGCGATTGCGACGCCGCGGGTGCGTGCAAGGGTTCCCGAGCGCCCACCCTTCCCCGACGTCGCAGGATTGACGCGCGAGGTCACCAGCGTGCGGGATCACTACGTGGTCGACATAAACCTCGTTCGGCCCGCGGTGGAGGTGGACGGCTGGACCTTGTCGGTGCGCGGCGAGGTGGAGCGCCCGCTGGAGCTCTCGTTCGCCGAGCTGCAGCGGGATTTCGAGTTCGTGGAGGAGTATGCGGTCCTCACGTGCGTCTCCAACGAGGTCGGCGGCGATCTGATCGGGCACTCACTGTGGGGCGGCGTCCGGCTCGCCGAGGTCCTCGAGAAGGCCGGCGTCCGGCCCGGAGCCGTGGATCTCGTCCTGCGGGCGGCCGACGGGTACTCCGATTCGATCCCGGCGGAGCTCGGGCGGGACCCGGGCGTGCTGCTCACCGTGGCGCAGAACCGCCGTCCGCTGACCCAGGACCACGGCTTCCCGTGCCGCCTCAGGGTGCCTCCCATCTTCGGGATGAAGAACGTGAAGTGGCTGGAGTCGATCGAGGTCGTCGGCGTGGATCACGAGGGCTACTGGCAGCAGCGGGGGTGGTCCGACGACGCCTCGGTGCGCACCCAATCGAGGATCGACGTCGTGGGCAACGGGTTCTCCGCGGCGCGCGGGAGACCGACGTGGATCGCGGGGGTCGCATGGGCCGGCGCGCGCGGCGTTTCGAGGGTCGAGGTCTCCACCGACGGGGGCGAGACATGGAGCGACGCGGAGCTGCGCGCGCCCATCGGGCCGCTCTCGTGGCGCCAGTGGGCCTATCGCTGGACGCCCGAGGGTGAGGGCGGCACGACCGTGATGTGCCGCGCCACCGACGGCGGTGGAGACGTCCAGACGAGCGCAACCGCACCACCTCATCCCTCGGGTGCGACCGGCCTCCACTCGATGACGGTCGAGGTCACCTGACCGGTCGATCGTCAACTCCGAGCGTGCCCGCGCCGATAGCCTCCCTATGCCCGCGACCTCGACGATCGCCGCGCCGACGCTTGGGGTCGAGATCGGCGGCATCATCACCTCCCGCAGGATCGCTAGCGTCTATCAGCCGATCGTTCACCTCGACACGGGGGCGGTCGTCGGCTACGAGTCGCTCGCCCGCGGGCCTCAGGGCGCGCGACTCGAGCGTCCCGACCTCCTCTTCGAGGCGGGTCGCTCCTGCGGCCGGGTCGCCGAGCTCGACTGGCTCTGTCGCGCTGCGGCGGTGCGCGGGGCGCTCGAGGCGGGGCTCGCCGCTCCCTTCACGCTGTTCGTAAACGTCGAATCTGATGCGCTGCATGCCCCGATGCCCCACGAGCTCAAGCCGATGTGGCTGCGAGCCAAGGCGCGGCTGCGAGTGATGCTCGAGATCACCGAGCGGGCCCTCACCGGCCGTCCGAGGGAGCTCCTGTGGAGTGTGGAATGGGCGCGCGAGCTGGGCTGGGGCGTGGCGCTCGACGACGTCGGGGCGGACCCCCGCTCGCTCGCATTGCTCCCCTTCTTGCGCCCGGACGTGATCAAGCTCGACCTCAACCTGATGCAGGACGACGGACCCGACGGCGACAGGCGCTTCGACTACTCGCTCACCCACGACCGCGAGATCGTGACGAAGATCGCGCTGTCGCTGATGGCGCGCGTCATCGCGCTCTAGCGCCGTAGCGATCCGCTAGCCGCCGCACGCGACCTTTGCGCCGGTACCACCGCTCAGCGGGGGTGGAGGGCTTCCGGTCGGCCGGCTTGCGCGCAACCGGGCCCGACGAGCTCACGACGAGCTCACGAGGACACTTGGATCAGGCGGGCTCGAAGTGGATCAGCACCGGACCGACCTCGCGGTGCGCGTCGTGGACGGAGCCCTCGATCCTGACCGACGCGTCGTGCATGCGCGCGAGGGGCAGGTCGCTGCGGCCGGTGACGTGGGCGACGACCGTCAGCTCGCCCGCCGCCGCCGTTATCAGCACCTCGTGACAGTCGATGACCTCATGCTCTCGCTCGGCCAGCTCCTTGATCGACGCCACGAGCTCCGGGCGCTCGACGGTGACGTCATGACCCGGGGCGGGGCCCTCGAGTGGCTCGATGTGGGTGTCGACGCGCACATCGCGACCCAGCTCCCGCACTACCGAGGTTTCGATCGCGTCAGAGAGGTCGTGCGCCTCTTCGAGCGAGACTCCCGGCATGACCTTCGCGTGCAACGTGACATGGAGTCGGCCGCCGTCGCGTTCGTCGAGGTTGTGCACGGCCACGTCGTGCACCTCGTGTACCCCCTCGGTCTTGCTCGCGGCCGCCTGTACCTGCTCGACGAAGCCGCCCGAACGCGTCAGCGGCTCCACATGCACGACCACGTCGGCGCCCGGGACCACGGCCTCGATCTCGCGCTCGACGCTCTCCGCGATGTCGTGCGCGCGCTCGAGCGAGGCCGTGCGTCCGGCCGCGACCGTCACGTCGGCGAAGAGTTGCTTCCCCGAGTCGCGCACGCGCACGCGGCGCGTCTCCGCGACGCCGGCCGCAGACGTCGTCGCCGCTTCGATCGCCTCCACCCGCATCTCCGGCGCCTTGTCCATCAGCACGTCCACGGAGCGCTTGCCGAGCCTCAGGCCCGCGAGCAGAACCCCCGCTCCAACCAGCAGCGCCCCCACCGCATCGGCGTTGGCGACGCCCATCCCGACGAGGACGAGGCTGATGAGCGCCACGACGGCGGTTCCGACGTCGCCGACGAGGTTCAGGGCGCCCGACCTCAATGCCTCGGAGCCCGTCGCACGTCCGGCGCGCGCGAGGTAGCGGGCGCGCAGTGCATCGATCGCGAGGGAGATCACCATCAGCGCGAGCGCGAACGGCGGTGCGTCGACATCTGTGGGCGCGCCTGCGAGGCGCCCTGCGGCCTCGATCGCTATCGCGACGACGATCGCTCCCAGCAGGAGCGTCTGCGTGAATGCTGCGAGGTTCTCCGCCTTCGCGTGCCCGTAGTGATGACCGGCGTCGGCCGGCTTGCCCGCGATCCGCACGGCGATGTACACGAGGCCCAGAGCGACGATGTCCACCACCGAATCGAGTGCCTGGGACAGGACCGCGAGGCTTCCGGTCATCGCCCACACGATGACCTTGGCGGTGGCGAGGAGGAACGTGATCGCGAGCGCCGCGCCGGCGGCTCGCTCGGCGTACCTGGAGCGCTCGCTGTCCATCACGAGCGCGAGAGTAGCGACATGACCACACTGCCTCCCGGCTCCCTCACGGTGGGCCGCGCCGGCCTCGAGCTCATCGGAGGGGTGGAGCGCTCGCCCGCGGCGGCCGGACGCTTCGCCGAGCGCGGATGGGCCCGGGCGAGATCCGCTTGACCGGCGTCGTGATCGTCCTCGTTGCCGCCGGTCTCGTGGCGATAGGGCTCGCTTCACTCGGCGGGGGGATCGACGTCGTCGCGCTGGTGATCATCGTGCTCACCGTCGCGCTCGGCGCGCTGGGGATAGCCGTGGCGCGCAAAGCCGGGAGAGGGGCCGTCGCTCCCGCACGCTGCGCGGAGTGCGATGGTCTCGTGTCGCCCAATGCCCCGTATTGCAAGCACTGCGGGGCGCCGCAGGCTCAGAGCAAGGACGACTGATTGGAGGGTGGCTCGCGTCGCCGACCGGCGGATCCAGGATCGTCGGCCGGGTACTCGATGACCGCGACCACACGAGCGGCCATGAACCGTCCGCTGCGGATGATCGCTCCGGTGCGAGTGACCTCTGAGACCTCCAGCACGCCGCGCACGTTGGAGACATCGACGCGGCGTCCGGCGCGCGTGGCGACGATCTCATAGGTCTTGGTTCCCTCGCCGACGTCGATGACGATCTCGACGCGATCACCCTTCACGCTTCGATCACGAGTGCAATGGTCGCATGTCTGCCCCCAGGCGGCCAGAGAGCGGGCGCAGAGGCCCCTGGCCGTGCGTGTATCGTCGAACGCCTACCCTTCCGACGCTCTGGAGGCCAGGTGGCAGACAACTCCGACTCCTTCGACGTCGTCATCTTGGGCGGCGGCAACGCCGGCTACGCGGCCGCCTTTCGCGCCGTAGAGCTCGGCCTCACCGTGGCGATGGTCGAGCGCGACAAGGTGGGTGGCACGTGCCTGCATCGCGGCTGCATCCCGACCAAGGCTCTGTTGCACGCGGCCGACCTGGTGGATGAGATCCGAGGGGCCGGTGATTTCGGCATCCTCGTCGGCCAGCCCGACGTCGATTGGGGCAAGGTCCAAGGCTTCAAGGACTCGGTCGTGGGCCGCATGTACAAGGGCCTCTCCGGGCTCGTGAAGAGGAAGAAGCAGCTCGAGCTCGTCGAGGGCGAGGGCCGTCTCGCCGACGCCACAACCGTGGTCGTGTCCACCGGAGACGCCCAGCGCAGGCTTACCGCCGAGGGGGGTGTCGTGCTGGCGACCGGCTCCTACGCGCGCGCCCTTCCGTTCATCGAGCCCGACGGAGACAAGGTTCAGAACTCGAATCACGGACTGCAGGCCGAGGACATCCCCGGTTCGGTCGTCATCGTCGGAGGCAACTACATCGGCCTCGAGTTCGCGAGCATCTACCGTTCGTTCGGAGCGGAGGTCGAGGTCGTCGAGATGCTCGACCGCATCGCGCCCGCCGAGGACGGCGACGTTTCCGACGCGTTGCGCAAGCTGTTGGGCAAGCGCGGCATGAATTTCCATCTCGGCGTCAAGGTCACCGGAGCGCAAACCACAGAAGACGGCGTAGAGGTCGAGATCGAGAAGGACGGAGAAACGCAGACGCTGAAGGCGGAGCGCATGTTCGTCGCCATCGGCCGGGGACCCCGAACCGACGACATGGGCTTCGAAGAGGCGGGAGTGAAGCTCGACAAGGGCTACATCGTGGTCGACCGATCGTTCAAGACGAGCGTGGACGGCGTCTACGCGATCGGCGATGCGATCGTCGTGCCGGATTCCGGATGGCCACATCCGCAGCTCGCTCACGTCGCCTTCCTCGAGGGCATGAAGGTCGCGGAGACCCTGGCGGGAGAGGACCCGGTCCCGATCGAGTACAACAACATCCCGCACGTCATCTACTGCCAGCCGGAGGTCGCGGCCGTCGGCCTCACGGAGCAGCAAGCGAAGGAGAGCGGCGTCGATGTCGTCGTCAAGAGCTATCCATTCACTGCGAACGCGCGCGCATTGATGCTCGGGGGCGGGCAGGGGTTCGTCAAGACGGTCGCAGCCAAGGACGGTGCGGTGCTCGGCGTTCACATCGTCGGACCGCGCGCGTCGGACATCATCACAGAGGCGCAGCTCGTTACCTCGTGGGAGGCCTACCCAAGCGAGCTGGCCGAGCTCATGCATCCCCACCCAACCCTCTCGGAGGTCATGGGCGAGACGTTCCTCGAGCTTGCCGGCAAGCCACTCCACGGCTCATAGCCGACCTATTCCCATCTCCGATCGAGCGCAGCGGCAGGCGGAGTAGGCTCGCGTCCCGCGAACAAGGAGCTCCAGGGATGAGGCGCAGCGTCATGTGGGTCGTGGCGGCCGTGGCGCTGCTGAGCGCCGGTTGTGGTGCAGAGCTCTCTCCGGGCGCCACCGTCCTTCAGGCGGCCGACGAAACGAGGAGCGCCGGCAGCGCGCGCGTGTCCTACGTGGCGGTCTTCGAGGCGGTCTCCGCGCCCGGCCCCTTGATGATGACGGGAGAAGGCGTCTTCGACTACGCGCATCAGCTGGGTCGCATGGTGATCGACATGTCGGCGTTGCTGCGATCGCCCGGCGGCGCGCCGGAGGGCTCGAGCGAGGTAGAGATGATCGTCGACGACCAGGTGATCTATATGAAGATGCCCTTTCTGACGGAATCTCTGCCGGACCCTCGTCCGTGGATCAAGATCGATCTGGAGGCGGCGACGGCGGCAGGCAGGACGGACCTCACGCAGTTCACTCAGCTCGGCCAGGGCGACCCGACGCAGGTCCTGGAGCTTCTGCGCGGCGTGACGCGCCGCGTCGAGAACCTCGGGAACGAGGAGCTGCGCGGAGCGGCCACGACTCACTATGAGACGGTCCTCGACCTCGCCAAGGTCGCGGAGGAGGTGCCCGAGAGCCTGCGTGGTTCGGTTGAGAGCCTCATCGGCCGGGCCGGATCGAGCGCCATGCCGGCCGACGTCTGGATCGACACCGACGGACGCATGCGCAAGCTCGTCTACAGGGTGGGGTCCGGGGAGTCGTCCGAGGGCGGCGCGACGAGCGCCGAAGCGAACAAGATGAGCGTGACGATGGAGCTCTTCGAGTTCGGTGTCGACGTCAAAGTCGAGCCCCCGCCGGACGGCCAGGTCGTCGACCTCCTGCGATCGGTTCAGACGGAGGCGTCACCCTGAACGCGAAGCCGGCGCGCCGCCGCACCAAGATCATCGCAACGCTGGGCCCGGCCACGCGCGCACCTGGTGCTCTCCGGACGCTGCTCGAGGCCGGCGTCGACGTCGTTCGCCTGAACCTCGCGCACGACGATCCTCGCGCGCACCAACGAACCGCAGCGGCCGCGCGCGACGCAGCGAAGGACCTCGACCGCGTCGTGGGGGTCCTCGTCGATCTTCCGGGTCCGAAGATGCGCACCGGACCCATCGTCGACGGAGCGGTCCTCCTCGAGGCAGAAGGAGACTTCACGCTCACCGAAGAAGAGCTTGAAGGCGACGCGGCGCGCGTGTGCACGAGCGTGGAAGGGCTCTCCGGCATGGTGTCCTCGGGCGATGTGATCTATCTCGCCGACGGCGCGATCGTGCTCGAGGTCCGAGACACAGGCTCTTCCGACGTGCACACCTCCGTCGTGCGAGGCGGGGTGTTGCGGTCGCGCAAGGGCATGCACATCCCCCGGGCCGAGCGAGTGGTGCAGACCTTCTCGGCCACGGATCGCGACGCCTTGAAGGTTGGGCTTGGGCTCCGCGCCGATCTCGTCGGACTTTCCTTCGTGCGCGATGCATTGGATGTGCGGCGCGTGCGCGAGGCACTGCCCAAGAGGGGCCACGTCCCCCACCTCGTCGCGAAGATAGAGACGAGCTCGGCCGTCGAGAACCTCGAGGAGATCATCGCTGAGGCCGATGCCGTGATGGTCGCGCGCGGCGACCTCGGCATCCAGACGCCGCTCAGGAGCGTTCCGCTGCTGCAGAAGGAGATCATCGACGCCTGCAATAAGGCGGGAAAGCCCGTGATAACCGCCACTCAGATGCTCGAGTCGATGACGCGCGCGCCGTTGCCGACGCGAGCCGAGGTCGCCGACGTGGCGAACGCCGTGCTCGACGGCACCGACGCCCTCATGCTGTCGGAGGAGACGGCGGTCGGCGAATATGCGCGCGAGACGGTCGCCACGATGGCCGACATCGCGTTGTCGGCCGAGGCGCGGCCGTGCGGGACCGAGCGACCGTCTCCGCGCGAGCGCAGCGACGACCGCGTCTCGTGGGCCGTGGCGCGCGCCGCGGTGGAGGCGGCGGAAGACGTCGCCGTGAGAGCGATCCTGTGTCCCACTCGCAGCGGCGCGACCCCTCGGCGCGTCGCCGCCTTTCGACCGAGCATGCCGATCATCGGTCTGTCCGGGTCGCGGGCGACGATAGGAGCGCTTGCTCTCGTGTGGGGAGTGATCCCGCTGCCGATGCCCGCTATGAAAGAGGCGCGCGATGCGCGCGAGGAGGTCGAGCGAACCACCCGCGCGAGCCGTGAGGCCGGCCTGGTGGATGCGGGGGACCTCGTCGCCGTCGCCGCCGGAAGCCCCGGACCGCGCGCCGGCCGCACCGACTACGTCCGGATAGCCCGCTGCTGACCGGGAGGTAATCTCACTGGTGTCGCCCCGTGGTGAGGCGGCCGCGAACGGTTGTTGCGATCCATGGATGCATCAAGTGGAGGGCGCATGGCCACAGAGATCAAGATGCCTCAGCTCGGCGAGTCGGTCGTCGAGGGCACCATAACCAAATGGCTCAAGCAAGAGGGCGACGACGTCGATGAGGACGAGCTCCTCGTAGAGGTGTCGACCGACAAGGTCGACTCGGAGGTGCCCTCCTCCGCGGCCGGCAAGATCCAGAAGATCCTCGTTCAAGAGGGCGAGACCGTGAAGGTCGGCACTGCGATAGCGGTCGTGGGCGAGGGCGACGCAGAGTCCGGCGGCGACGGTTCCGCCGGGGAGGACGCGGACGAGGGTGCGCAAGAGGCCGAGGCGCAGCCGCAAGAGCAGGAAGAGGGCGACGACGAGGCGAAGGCCGAGGAGGAGCAGGGTGGCGACGACGTCCAGGACGATGCCGGCCGGGACGACGCTTCGGAGGCGCAGCGAAACGGGGACGCGGCCGAGGCCGCCGTCGCCTCGGAGAGGGATTCCGACGACGCGTCCGAGGAGCGCGACGAGTCCGCAACGGGCTCGGAGGAAGGGGACGCAGAGACCTCCGCCCGGGAGAAGAAAGACGGCGGCGACACGTCGAAGAGAGGGATTATCTCCCCCCTCGTGCGGCGGCTCGCGGACGAACACGGCGTCGACCTGGAAGAGGTGAGCGGAAGCGGCACGGGCGGCCGGATCCGCAAGCAGGACGTGATGAAGTTCGTCGAGCAGGGCCGGGCCAAGCCCGGCGCCAAGCCCGCGGCGCAGGCGGAGCCGAGCGAGGAGCAGGCCGCTTCGGAAGAGGCGCGCCCGGCGCGCGACGTCTCCGGGCGCGAGGAGCTTGTGCCGTGGACCAACATCAGGAGACGGACGGCGGAGCACATGGCTGCGTCGGCGCGCGAGACGGCGCGCGCGTGGAACGCGGTCGAGGCGGACTGGACGAGCTTCGTGCAACTGCGCCAGAGCGTCAAGGACTCGTTCAAGCAACGCGAGGGTTTCAACCTCACCTACATGGCGTTCCTCGGGCGAGTCATATGCGACACGTTGCTGGAGATGCCCGAGATCAACGCGACCTTCGACGAGGAGAACCAGGCGAATCTCGTCAAGCACTACGTGAACCTTGGGATAGCGGTGGCGCTCGAGGGCGGAGGGCTCATCGTGCCGGTCGTCAAGGAGGCAGACGAGAAGAACCTCGTCGGGTTGGCGCGCGGCATCAACGACATCGTGATGCGAGCCCGGTCAAAGAAGCTGTCACCCGACGACCTCACAGGTGGAACGTTCACGATCACGAATCCCGGCCCCTTCGGGTCGGTCATCTCCGTTCCGATCATCCCGAGAGGACAGAGCGCGATCCTCGGCTTCGAGGCGATACAGAAGCGCGTCGTGGTGACCAAGGACGACGCGATCGCGATCCGAAGCATGGGGTTCCTCTCTCTGTCATGGGACCACCGGACGATCGACGGCGCAGAGGCGGCGCGCTTCCTGGGGCGTCTCAAGGAGAAGATAGAGACGACCGACTACTCACCCGATCTGTCGCAGTACGCGTAAGGGGACGCAGGTGTCTGGCAATGACGAAAGCGCCGACGGTTCGTTGGGGGCGCGGCCGAGCCTGCTGACTGCTGCATGGTTCGGACGCGTCGACTACGCGGCGGCGTGGTCGTGGCAGCGAGAGCTTTTCCTCGCACGGCTCGACGGCGACAGGGGGGACTCGCTCGTCCTTCTCGAGCATCCTCCGACGTACACGCTGGGACGCCGGGCGCTCGAGGATGATCTCATCTACGGAGAGGCGGAGCGTGCCGCGCGTGGGATAACGACGTACAAGGTTGATCGAGGGGGGCGCGCTACGTATCACGGGCCCGGCCAGCTCGTGGGGTATCCGATCATGGCTCTCGGCGAGCGCTACGACGTCATCACCTACCTGCGCAAGCTCGAGGAAGCCCTGATCGCGACGGCAGCGGACCTGGGCGTCGCAGCACACCGAGATGAGCAACACACGGGCGTCTGGGTCGGCGACAACAAGATCGCCGCGATCGGCGTCAAGATCACCCGAGGCATCACGATGCACGGCTTCGCTCTTAACGTGACGACGGATCTGGAGATGTTCGCCGGCATCGTGCCGTGCGGCATCGAGGACCGCTGGGTGACGTCGATCGAAGCCGAGTCGGGAGTCAATTACTCGGTCAAGGAGGTCGCGGGCAGCGCGGCGGACCATCTCGGGCAGATCTTCGGGCGCGACCTCGTCTGGACCCACCCGCGCGCTCTGCTGCAGACCGGCGCCACGGGGCCGGCCGAGGTCGGGACGGGCGCCTATCCCGCTCCCTTGACCAGAGGCTGAAGGGGGCCTGTTCGTCGATGGCGAAAGACAAGCACACCGATCTCGGCCTCAAGGCGGAGGACCTCGTCGAGATGTACAGGCTCATGCTGCTCGCCCGTCTCTGCGACGAGCGGCAATGGGCGCTCAACCGTCAGGGCAAGGCGCCGTTCGTCGTTCCTGTGTCGGGCCACGAGGCCGCGCAGGTCGGATCCGGCTGGGCGTTCGAGCGCGGCAAGGACGTCTTCTGTCCCTACTACCGCGACATGGCGCTCGCGATGGTCGCCGGCTTCAGCGCCGAGGACGTCTTCTTGGGTCTCTTCGGCAAGTCGGGTGATCCTTCCTCCGGCGGTCGGCAGATGCCGGCGCACTGGGGCTCCAAGAGGCGAAACATCATCACGGGCTCGTCGCCGATCTCGACCCAGGTGCTGCACGCCGCCGGGATCGCCTACTCCAAGAGGTACAAACGCGAGGACGCGGTCGTGGGAACCTGGTTCGGAGAAGGTGGCACATCGGAGGGCGACTGGCACGGCGCCATGAACTTCGCGGGGATCCACAAGCTCCCCGTGGTCTTCATCTGCGAGAACAACCAGTACGCGATCAGCGTTCATGAGTCGAAGCAGGTCGCGGGACGCGTCTACAAGCGGGCGAAAGGCTACGACATGCCCGGCGCCGCGGGAGACGGCAACGACGTGCTGCAGTCCTACAAGCTCACCAGGGAGGCCGTCGACCGGGCTCGCGCCGGCGAAGGGCCCTCGCTGATCGAGCTGCGCACGTACCGCTTCTACTCGCACACGTCCGACGACGACGACCGTACTTACAGGACGCGCGAGGAGGTCGACCGATGGAGGAAGAAAGACCCGATCCGCAACTTCGAGAAGTACCTCCGCTCGGTCGAGGTTCTCGAAGAATCCAAGATCGAAGAGATGCGAGATCAGGCGCGCGAGGAGGTCGCTAAGGCGGTCGCGGCCGCCGACGAGTCCGACTTCCCCGATCCGGCGACGGCCTCGCGCAACGTCTTCGGGGACATCGAGGTCGAGTAAGTGGCCGTCAAGACTCTTGTGCAGACGATCCACGACACGCTCTTCGACGAGATGAAGCGCGACGACAGGGTCATCGTGCTGGGCGAGGACGTCGGGGCGCGAGGCGGCGTGTTCCGCGTCACGATGGGCTTCCTGGACGAGTTCGGCGAACAGCGAGTGCTCGACACCCCGCTCGACGAATGTCTGATCGCAGGCGTCGCGATCGGAATGGCGATCGACGATCTCAGACCGGTGGCGGAGATGCAGTTCGCGGACTTCATCTTCCCGGCGTTCAACCAGATCG
This sequence comes from Actinomycetota bacterium, assembly GCA_046262355.1. Lineage (GTDB taxonomy): Bacteria > Actinomycetota > CADDZG01 > CADDZG01 > WHSQ01 > DATADD01. The sequence continues at coordinate 87,349 of JBHEMX010000061.1, forward strand.
TGTCCGAGGCAGCCAAGATCCGCTATCGGTCCAACGGCGACTTCGGCGTTCCCATGGTCATCCGCGCGCCGTACGGCGGAGGTGTCCACGGTGCCCTGTATCACTCCCAGTCCGTCGAGGCGTTCTTCGCGCACGTCCCGGGCCTCAAGGTCGTGGCGCCGTCCACTCCGGCGGACACCAAGGGGATGTTGATCCAGGCGATCGAGGATCCCGACCCCGTTCTCTTCTTCGAGCACAAGAAGACCTATCGCCTCGTCAAGGGCGAGGTGCCCGACGAGCGGTACACGACCGAGTTCGGCAAGGCGGTCGTGCGCCGCGAGGGCTCGGACCTGACCTGCGTGTCGTACGGCCTCATGCATCACTATGCGCTGGAGGCCGCGGAGCGCCTGGCCGGAGACGGCGTCGACGTCGAGGTGGTCGATCTGCGCAGTATCTATCCGCTCGACATGGATACGGTGCTGTCCTCCATCGGCAAGACGAACAAGGCGATGATCGTGTACGAGGACACCAAGTTCCTCGGCGTCGGCGCCGAGGTCGCCGCACAGATCGCCGAGCGCGCACTCTTCGAGCTCGACGGGCCCATCGTGCGGATCGGCGGACCGCATGTTCCCGCCATGCCGTACTCGCCCTCGCTCGAGCACTGGTTCCTGCCCGACGTCGATCGCATCGAGCAGGAGATGCGCAAGCTCGCGGACTTCTAGGACAGCAAAGGCCTTCTCGGACGGCAAGGGCTCGGCTCTAGAGCTGCGAGAGTGGGAAGACGCGCCGCATGTAGTCGTCGAACTGCGGCACCGTGAACTCGTTGAGACCGTGCTCGGGGCTGAATATGACTCCCTTGGCGATGAGCCGGGCGCGTAGAGGCGCGACCCTCTCCGGTCCCGCGGCTCCGAGCTTGGTCGCGATGGCGCCGGTGCGATAGGGCCCTGCACCGAGGTCTGCCATGGCGGAGATGTACCTGAGCTCTGCGCTCGTTACCCTGCCCACGCGCACCCGGAAGAAGTTCTCGTCGAGCTGCAGGCGCACGAGAGGAGCCGCGCCGGCGATGTCGGCCGCGGTGATGACATCGCCGTCGGCGAGATTCCACGCGTGCTTGCCGTATTCCTGGAGGAAGTAGGGGAAGCCCTCGGTGAAGCGCAGGACCTCCTCGATCGCTCCGGGTTCCCAGGTGACGCCCTCGTCCTGTGCCGGCAGCTCGAGCGCGTTGCGCGCGGCAGCATCGTCGAGGCGGCCGATGCGAGGGAAGTCGAACAGCCGCTCCGAGTAGGACTTGGCCGTGCCCGCGAGCACGGGGAGCTGAGGGAGGCCTGCCCCGACCAGCGTCAGCGGGAGGCCGCGCTGCGCCACCCGATGAAGCGCCGCGATCAGCGCCTCGAGCTCGGGCCTCTCGAGGAACTGGACCTCGTCGAGCAAGAAGGCGATGCCCGTGTCGTGCTCGCGCGCGGCCTCGCCTAGCGCCACCAAGAGGTCGCCGAGGTCCTCGCCGAGGTCCCCCGAGTCGCCCCGGCCGGCAAGGACGGCCACGTCGATGCCGATCTCCGGTCCCTCCGGGAAGCGGACCGTGAAGGCCTTGAGGACCCCTGCCGCGCTGAGCGCCTTGCGCTTCATCCGCTCGAGGGGGCTCAGCGCGAGCAGGAGACGGCGAGTCAGGCGCGCCATCAGCAGAGCGAAGTTCGTGTCGTGGGTCACCTCCGTGCTCGCCGTCTTGTAGCCGGCGTCTTCGGCGATCGCCTCGAAGGTGGTCAGCAGCACGGTCTTGCCCACCCCTCTCAGACCGGTGATCAACATGCTCTTCTCCGGGCGGCCGAGGCGCAGCCGCTCGAGCAGCACGCGGAAGGCCTCGAGCTGACCGTCTCTGCCGCTGAGCACCGGCGGACGAGAGCCGGCTCCCGGCGTGTAGGGGTTGCGAACGGGGTCCATGGGCGGATCGTAACGACTTATGCAGCCCTTATCAAAGGATGTTAAGCGCCGAGTACGTCCCTACACCACCATCCCGGTCCCGTCGTCCGTGGGGGTAGCCTTGGGCACGCGATGGCGAAGACCCTCATCCCCTCGATCCGGACGCGCGACCAGATCGAGCGCGACCTCAGGCGCGGGGCTCCCCTGCACTCCGCCCCCGGGTCCGGTGCGGCTCCGCCGCTGCGCCGCCCGGAGTGGCTCAAGGTACGGGTTCGGCAGGGGGAGAACTTCCTCGAGCTGCGCAAGATCATGCGCGGACGCGGCCTCCATACCGTCTGCGAGGAGGCCGCGTGCCCCAACATCTACGAGTGCTGGGAGGCGCGCGAGGCGACGTTCCTGCTGTGCGGCGACCTCTGCACCCGCCGGTGCGGGTTCTGCGACGTCAAGACGCACAAGCCGGAGCCGCTCGACGGCGACGAGCCCGTCAAGATCGCCGAAGCCGTCCGGCTCATGGGTCTTAGGTTCGCCGTCGTGACCGGCGTGGCACGGGACGACCTCGACGATGCGGCGTCGGCGCACTGGGCCGCGACCGTTCGAGCGATCCGCGCCGCGGTGCCACGATGCGGCATCGAGGTCCTGATCCCGGACTTCAAGGGCCGCCGAGAGCACCCGCGGGCATCGCTCGAGCGCGTCGTCGGGTCCGGTCCCGAGGTGCTCGCGCACAACCTGGAGACGGTCCCACGGCTCCACGACAAGATCAGGCCCGGCTTCGGCTATGGCTCAAGCCTCCGGCTCTTGCGGTGGACCAAGGAGATCAAGCGAGATCAGGTCACGAAGTCGAACCTCATAGTCGGCATGGGCGAGCGTGAAGAGGAGCTGCGCGCCGCGATGAGGGACCTGCGATCGGCCGGCTGCGACGTCTTGACGATCGGCCAGTACCTGCAGCCGAGCGTGTCGTGGCACCTTCCGGTGGATCGTTGGGTTCATCCCGACGAGTTCGGTCGCCTCAAGGACTACGGCGAGGGCGAGCTCGGCTTCGCATGGGTTGAAGCGGGACCGCTCGTGCGTTCGAGCTACCACGCGGGCAGGCAGTACCGCAGCGCCGCGGCCCGCCTTCAGTGCACCCGACGGGGCACCTAGGCGGAACGGCATGGATGCGCCCGGATGTGACGGGCGCGACGGTTATCATCGTCGTAGGCCAGCGCAATGAAGCAGGAGGATCCTGAGTGACGTACGTGATCGCGGAGCCGTGCATCGGCGTGAAGGACCGTGCGTGCGTCGACGAGTGTCCCGTCGACTGCATCTACGAGGGGGTGGACCAGCTCTACATCCACCCGGAGGAGTGCGTCGACTGTGATGCCTGCCTCCCGGCCTGCCCCGTCGACGCCATCTTTCCCGCGGATTCGGTTCCTGCCGAGTGGGCCGAGTACACGGCGGGCAACGTCCAGTGGTTCGAGGACAATCCGGAGGCGTCCGGCGGAGCGATGGAAAGCCCCTTCGCTCCCGCGGAGGAACGCGGCGAGTAGTTCAAGCGCTTGTAGTCTCGGGCGGCGGACTGCTGCGCCGAGGCCCGACGAACGGTCTTCGATCTCGCGCGCGCTGATACGATGAGCGGGCCAGTAGGTCAATTCAACGCCCTCGGAGGCGATCCTCGATGAGCGCCACGGCTCCGCTCGCCCACGATCAGGGGGTCGATCGCAGAGAGCTAGACCGAGTGGTCATTCGCTTCGCCGGGGATTCCGGCGACGGCATGCAGCTCACCGGCGACCGCTTCACGAGCGTCACGGCGGCGTTCGGCAACGATCTTCAGACGCTGCCCGACTTTCCCGCCGAGATACGAGCCCCCGCGGGAACGGTCCCGGGCGTGTCTGCATTCCAGATCCATTTCTCCGATCACGACATCCTCACGCCGGGAGATCAGCCCGGCGTGCTCGTCGCCATGAACCCCGCGGCTCTCAAGGCGCACATCGGGGATCTCCTTCCCGGGGGTCTCCTCATCGTGAACCGGGACTCGTTCGAGAAGCGCAACCTCGACAAGGCGGGCTATGCGTCCGATCCGCTCCAGGACGGCACGCTCTCCAGCTACCAGGTCTACGAGATGCCGATGACGTCGATGACGCTCGCGACCGTCAAGGGCTTCGGCCTCGGGAAGAAGGAAGCCGAGCGCTCGAAGAACATGTTCGCTCTGGGTGTCATCTGCTGGATGTACGGCCGTCCTCTCGAGCCGACGATCGGATGGCTGGAGCGTAAGTTCGTCAAGAAGCCGGACATCGCTGCGGGTAACGTGGCGGCGCTCAAAGCCGGGCACGCCTTCGGCGAGACCGCCGAGCTGACCGCTTATGAGGTCAAGCCGGCGACGCTCGCGCCGGGCACCTACCGGCGCGTTACCGGCAACCAGGCGCTGGCGTACGGGCTGATCGCGGCGAGCGTTCAGGCGAAGCTCCCTCTGTTCCTGGGCTCCTACCCCATCACGCCCGCATCCGACATCCTGCACGAGCTCTCGCGCCACAAGAACTTCGGCGTCCGCACGATCCAGGCCGAGGACGAGATCGCGGCGGCGAGCATGGCGGTCGGCGCCGCGTTCGTCGGCCACCTCGGCGTCACGACGACGTCGGGACCCGGTCTGGATCTCAAGTCGGAATCCATAGGCCTCGCCATCGCGCTCGAGCTCCCCATGCTGATCGTGGACATCCAACGCGGCGGTCCGTCCACCGGTCTTCCGACCAAGACGGAACAGTCCGATCTGCTGCACGCGATGTTCGGCCGACACGGCGAGGCGCCGCTACCCATCGTCGCCCCGTACTCGTCGCCTTCGTGCTTCTGGGCAGCCATAGAGTCGGCGCGTCTCGCGCTCAAGTACATGACGCCCGTGATCCTGTTGTCCGACGGCTATCTCGCCAATGGAGCCGAGCCGTGGCGCATCCCGAGCATCGCCAAGCTGCCCGACATCTCGGTGCGGTTCGCGACCGAGCCGAACGTCGACGATCAGTTCTGGCCCTATCTGCGCGACGAAGAGACGCTCTCGCGCCCGTGGGCGATCCCCGGCACGCCGGGACTCGAGCATCGCGTCGGTGGGCTCGAGAAGGCCGACGGTACCGGCAACATCTCTTATGACCCCGACAACCACGAATACATGACGATGCTGCGCGAGGCGAAGATCCAGGCCATCGAGGAGGACATCGATCCGCTCGAGTGGGACGGAGATGAGGATGCGCGCGTGCTCGTCCTCGGATGGGGGTCGTCCTACGGCGCGATAGCCGCCGCATGCAGGCGGCTGCGCGCGCGCGGCAAGAAGGTCGCTCGAGCGCACCTCAAGCATCTGCACCCCTTTCCCCGCAACACGGGCGAGGTGCTCGCGCGCTTCGACCTGATAGTGATCCCGGAGATGAACCTGGGTCAGCTCGCAACGCTCGTGAGAGCGAGGTACCTGATCGACACGATCTCGGTAACCAACGTGAAGGGCGTCCCGTTCAAGGCCTCGGTTCTGGAAGACAAGCTGACGGAGCTGATCTGACGTGGCCAACGACAACGGCAACTCGTTCGAGCATGAAGGCGTTCCCCCCGGCAGGGGCATCACCGAGGCCTCGTCCGGCGTCGGAACGCTGACGCGCAAGGACTTCGTTTCCGATCAAGAGGTGCGTTGGTGCCCCGGCTGCGGCGATTACGCGATACTCGCCGCCGTCCAGAGCGTGATGCCCGAGTTCGGCATCCCACGCGAGAAGATCGTGTTCATCTCCGGCATCGGCTGCTCGAGTCGCTTCCCGTATTACATGAACACGTACGGCATCCACGGCATCCACGGGCGCGCGCCGGCGATCGCCACGGGCGTCGCAACGGCGCGTCCCGACCTTCAGGTATGGGTTGTAACCGGCGACGGCGATGGTCTTTCCATCGGCGGCAACCATCTCATCCACGCGCTGCGTCGAAACGTCAACCTCAAGATCCTGCTCTTCAACAACCAGATCTACGGTCTGACCAAGGGCCAATACTCGCCCACCTCCGAGCAGGGCAAGGTGACGAAGTCGACGCCCTTCGGCTCGCTCGAACAGCCTTTCAACCCGCTGTCTGTAGCGCTCGGCGCGGAGGCTTCATTCGTAGCTCGCACGATGGATGTCGAGCGCAAGCACCTGCCCCAGGTGCTGCGGCGGGTCGCGGGGCACAGGGGATCGGCGTTCGTCGAGATCTATCAGAACTGCAACATCTTCAACGACGGGGCGTTCCTGGCGCTCGCGTCAAAGGAGGGTGGAACGCGCAACCGCATCTATCTCGAGCACGGGAAGCCGATCCGGTTCGGGCCGGACGGGCACAAGGGCGTGCGCATGAACGAGAACGGTCGTCTCGAGATCGTGGACGTTGCCGAGGCCGGCGTCGAGGGACTCCTGGTGCACGACGAGCATCGCGACGACCCGAGCCTGGCCTTCGCGCTGTCCCGGCTCGCCGAGGGGCCCACGCAGCCGACCCCCTTCGGGGTCTTCCGCGACGTCGAGCGCCCCGTTTACGGGGATGCGATGGAGCATCAGTTGCGCGCCGCCGCCGACCAGCAGGGGCCTGGTGACCTCGAGCGGTTGTTGAGCGGTGGTGACGTTTGGACCGTCGAGGACGCGGCCGGCCGGTCGTCTCCATGAGCCCCGACTCCATGAGCCCCGACTCCATGAGCCCGACTCCATGAGCCCCGACCCCCCCGGTCCCGAGCGGGTCGAGGAGCGCGCACGCGAGCTGTTGCGCGGCGGGGAAGAGGGCCCCGCGCCCGTGGCGGAGGAGGAGGCGAGCGCCCGGCGCGCCGCCGAACGCATCCTCGAGGAGTCCGAGGAGCGCAGCGCGGACGAGGCCGTGCGCGATCCGGAGGCCGAGGGCGTCATCCGACGTGGCTCCGACGACACGGTCATCCCGTAGGCCCGGCATGCCCGACGGTCCCACGCCGTCCGTCTTGTAGGTTCTGGTCCCGATGAAAGAAGCGTTGAGCGCCGCTCTGGACGCGGCGACGTCCGCCGGAGCTTCCTACGCCGACGTGAGGTTGGTCGACACGACATCGGAGGCGCTCACGGTGCGCGGCGAGACCGTCGAGGCTCTCGACCGCTCACAGTCGTCGGGATACGGAGTTCGGGTTCTCGCGCACGGCGCGTGGGGCTTCGCGGCCACGGCCGCCCTCGACGTGGCCGACGCGGTGCAGGCGGCTCGGCGTGCGATGGAGGTCGCGCGCGCGAGCTCGACCGCGCAGCTCAAGTCCGTCGAGCTGGTGCCCGAGCCCGTGCACCGCGCGACGTGGTCGACGCCGATCGAGCGCGACCCCCTGGCGGTGCCCCTCGAGGACAAGGTCGCGCTGCTCACTCAAGCTGCGCGGACCATGGCCGGGGTGCGCGGCGTGCGGGTGGCGCGGGGCACGATGGACGTCGTGCGCCAGCAGATGTGGTTGGCCACCTCCGAGGGTTCGATGATCGACCAGACGCTGTGGCACGTCGGCGCGGGCATCGAGGCGACGGCGGTGGGTCCCGACGACGTGCAGACGCGCTCCTATCCGGGCTCGTTCCGCGGCGACTACGCCGCCGGCGGATACGAGGTCATCGAGGCCATGTCGCTCCCCGAGCACGCAGAGGAGACGGCGACCGAGGCCGTGGCGCTGCTCGAGGCCGCGGAGGCGCCTTCCGCGCACACGACGATCGTGCTCGACGGCCATCAGGTCATGCTTCAGGTGCACGAGTCCGTCGGTCACCCAACCGAGCTCGATCGCGTCTTGGGCATGGAGGCGGCCTTCGCCGGCACGTCGTTCGTAGGTGTCCGGGATCTCGGCAAGCTCCGCTACGGCTCCGACATCGTGAACATCACCTCGGACCCGACGATCGCGGGAGGTCTCGGCAGCTACGGCTATGACGACGAAGGGGTGACGGGCCAGAAGGTAGACCTCGTGCGCGACGGGGTGCTCGTGGGCTTCCAGATGTCGCGCGAGACGGCGGCGGAGGTGGGAAGCGATCGCTCCAACGGGACCATGCGCGCGGAGGGATGGGAGAACTTCCCTCTGATACGCATGACGAACGTCAACCTGCTGCCGCAGGAGGGCACCCTGGAGGATCTGATCGCCGACGTCGACGACGGCATCTACATGGCGACGAACAAGTCGTGGTCGATCGACGACAAGCGGAAGAACTTCCAGTTCGGCTGTGAGATCGCGTGGGAGATCCGCAACGGTCGCTTGGGCAAGATGCTCAAGAACCCTCGTTACAACGGCATCACGACGGAGTTCTGGTCGTCGTGCGACGCGATCGCGGGAGCCGAGGAGTGGAAGGTCCGGGGCACGCCGAACTGCGGCAAGGGCCAGCCGGGGCAGACGATGCGCGTTAGCCATGGGACGGCCCCGGCGCGCTTTCGCAACGTTGCCACGGGCTTCGTGCGATGACGGCGACGGGCGCGCGCACCCCGGAGGCTCCGTTGAGCGCCGACGCCGCCCGCGCCGCGGCCCGGCGCATCCTCGAGCACCCAGGAGCAGACGGCGTCGAGGTTGTCGTCGCGGCGTCGCTCACGGGGCTCACTCGCTACGCGGGCTCGGAGATCATCCAGAACACCGTGCGCGACGAGGTGAGGGCCTACATACGTGTGGTTGCGGGGGATCGTCTCGCGTCCGCCTCGACGAACCAACTCGACGATGAGCACATGAGAGATGCGACCGCGGGGGCACTCGAGGCGGCGCGCGCATCGCCTCCCGATCCAGGCTTCCCCGGCCTGGCGCACCCGGAAGACGTCGGTAACGCTCCGCCCCTGTTCCGCTGGGACGAGGACACGGCGCGCCGTTCGGCCGCCGGGCGCGCCGAGGCCGTCCGGCGCATACTGCGAGCCGTAGGCAAGGGGAGAGCGGCGGGCATCTACGAGACGAGCGCACACATGTACTCGGTGTTCTCGTCGACCGGGATCGACTGCTACGACGCCTTCACGAGGTGCGTGACCACCTGCCTCTTGGACACCGGCGGATCGACGGGCTGGGGGGAGGACTCGTCGCACGCGGCCGACGACGTCGACGTCGAGGCCGTAGCGCGCCGAGCGGCCGACAAGGCGGCACGAGGCCCGGCGGTGCGCGACGCGAAGCCGGGCAGCTATGAGGTGATCCTGGAGCCGCCCGCGGTCTCGACGCTCCTCGAGTACCTGAGCTACTCGGGCTTCGGTGCCAAACAGGTGCTCGACGGCGAGAGCTTCCTGTCGACGCGCGCCGGCGATGTCGTCGCCACGGACGCGATCACGATCAGCGACGACGTCGCGCATCCAAGGTCCGTCGGGATCTCCTTCGATCTCGAAGGTGTGCCACGCGCACGCGTGGCCGTGATCGACTCGGGCAAGGCGACGCGACCGGTCAACGATCTGCGTACCGCGCGCATGCTCGGCGAGGAACCGACCGGGCACTCGTCCGGCTCCAACGAGTTTGGGCCGTACGCGTCCAACGTGGTGCTGACCGCCGGCGATCGTTCGATGAACGAGCTCATCGGGGCCGTCGACGACGGACTGCTCGTGACCCGCTTCCACTACGTCAACATCCTCGACCGCCCGCACACGCTGCTCACCGGGATGACGCGCGACGGCACCTTCCGCATCCGAGCGGGCGAGGTCGCCGAGCCGCTCCACAACCTGCGGTTCACCCAGAGCGTGCTCGACGCCCTGGCCTCGGTCCAGGGCGTCGGCCGAGATCTCAGCGCGTTCGCACCCGAGTACGGCTCCTTCGGATCCGGCGTCGCCCCGGCGTTGCGGGTCGGGGCATTCAACTTCACCTCCCAGACCTCGCACTGAGCCACCCGTTTGCATACCCTCTGGCATGTGGCCGTCCTCGCCTCGACCCTGTTCGCCGTCGCCGGCCTCGCCCTCGTGCTGCTGTCGCCCCTCGTCTTCGATGCCCCGCCGCGAGGGCTCCGGAGGGCGCGCCCCTTCGTTCTGGCCCTGGCCGCGGCTGCGCTGGTCCTGCTCGGGGTGGAGTGGTTGGTTGTCCACCCGCGTTCCCTATAATCAACGTGTGCCCACGCATGGGCCCGGCGCAAGGAGGACGACTTTGTCGATGACCGATCATCAGACGCCCGTCGCGATCACCGAGATCGCGGCGTCCAAGGTGCGCGAGCTGCTGGACCGCGAGCTGTCGGGTTCTCCCGAAGAGCACGAGGGCAAGGAGTACTCGCTCCGGGTCGCGGTGCAGCCCGGTGGCTGCGCGGGGCTTCGCTATGCCCTTTACTTCGACGACCGCAAGCTGGACGACGACATGATCGCGGAGCTCGACGGGGTCCAGGTGCGCGTGGACAAGACGAGCGCCCCGTATCTGCGCGGCGCCGAGATCGACTACGTCGACGGGCTCATGCAGTCGGGGTTCTCGATCAACAACCCCAACGCCAAGGGCAGCTGCGCCTGCGGCGACTCCGCCCACTTCTAGGCCCCGCCGCCGAACCCCACGACGCTGGAGCCCCACGGTGCAGGGCCCGGGCGCGGCGTGAGCGCCGGGCGCGCCGTATGATTCCCCTCTCATCTAGAGCGGGGGAGGGACCGGCCCTGAGAACCCGCCGCAACCACCGGCCCGGCCGGCAGGGTGCGAAGCCCGGAGGGATGAGGCGACTCGACCGCCGAAGCCTCTTCCGTCCGGAGGGGGCTTCTTCGTTAGGCGAGGGGAGAGACAGCGATGGGGATCGAAACAAGCGTGGTCGGCTCGTACCCGAAACCGCCCGACGAGGGCGAGCCGTTCGTCGTGCGCCGGACGCTGCACGCGCTCGAGCGCGGCACCGCGAGAGTCGACGACGTTCGCCGGGCCCAGGACGACTCTGCGCGCGCGCTGATCCGCGAGCAGGAGGAGGCCGGAGTCGACATCGTCACCGACGGCCACGCCCGCTGGGACGACATCCTGACGCCGTTCGCTCGTCACATGGCCGGCTTCGAGATCGGCGGACTGCTGAGGTGGTTCGACAACAACGTCTACTACCGCAGGCCCGTGTGCATCGACGCGATCGAGTGGCGCGGCCCCGCGTCGGTCGACGCGTTCACCTTCGCTCGGTCTGTGGCGGAGAGACCGGTAAAGGCCGTCGTTCCGGGGCCTGTGACGTTCGCGCGTCTCTCGGTGGACGAGCACTACGGCGACCACGCGAGGTTCGTGCTGGCGATAGCGCGCGTACTCGCACAGGAGATCTTCGAGCTGGAGGCTGCGGGAGCGCGTCATGTACAGATCGATGAGCCGGCTCTTCTCGGCGCGCCGGAGGATCTCGAGCTCGCGGCCAAGGCCCTCGAGATCATGGTCGCCGAGCTCGGATCCGCGGAGACGACCCTCGCGACGTACTTCGGAGACGCCAAGCGGCTCGGGGCGGACATCTTCGGATTGTCCGCCGACTGGTTCGGCCTCGACCTGGTGGCCGGTCCGGAGAACGCCGAGCTGATCAGCCGGGCGCCGCAAGGCACGAACATCCAGGCCGGCATCGTCGACGCCCGCAACACGAAGCTCGAGCCCATGGAAGACCTGGCGCGTACGATCGAGGAGTTGGGGGACATCGTGGGTCACGCGTCGCTGCGGGTGGGCCCATCGGCGGGACTCGAGTTCCTGCCGCGCGAGAAGGCCAGGGCGAAGCTCCACCGGCTGGTGGAGTCGGCAGAGAAAGTGGGTGCATGACATGAAGCAGGTCGATCTGAGCGGTCCGGGGCTGTGGACGACCTCGGTCGGGAGCCTCCCCAAGCCCGACTACATCCGCAAGGCGCGCAGTGCGCGGGCGCGCGGCGAGATCGACGGCGCCGCGCTACAGGAGCTCGAAAGGAAGGCGACGCGCGAATGGATCGAGTTCCAGAACTCGATCGACACCGACGTTGTCGTCGATGGGGAGCAGTACCGCGGCGACATGGTCGCCTTCTTCGCGGAGGAGCTGCCCGGACTCGAGATCGGGGGGCTCGTCCGGTCCTACGGCAACCGCTACTACCGCAAGCCCATCGCGACCGGGCCCGTGGGCCGGGATCACGCGATCACGGTCGAGTGGTGGAGGTATGCGCAGTCGCTCACGGACAAGCCGGTGAAGGGCATGCTGACGGGGCCCTACACGATCTGCGATTGGTCGTTCAACGAGCACTACGCGACCCGGCGCGAGCTCGTGCTGGACCTCGCCAAGGTGATACGGGACGAGGCGCTCGATCTCGAGAGCGCAGGGGCCCGTTTCATCCAGATCGACGAGCCCGCGGCCTCGACGCGCATGGACGAGCTCGACCTCGTGATCGAGGCGATGGGCGTCGTCACGGAGCCGCTCGAGGTGCACACGATCACCCACATCTGCTACGGCGACTTCCACAAGGCCTACCCGAAGGTGCTCGACATCCCTGTGGACCAGATCGACCTCGAGTTCGCCAACTCGGATTTCTCGTTGTTGGGCGAGTTCTCGGAGCATCCCTTCACGAAGTACCTGGGGCTCGGGGTCGTGGACGTGCATTCGCACGGGCTCGAGGCGGTCGAGGACATCGCGGAGGGCATCCGGCGAACGCTCAAGCACGTGCCGGCCGAGCGCATCTTCGTGGATCCGGATTGCGGGCTCAAGACGAGAACGCCGGACGAGGCCAAGGCGAAGCTAAGGAACATCAAGCGGGCCGTCGACACCGTCAAGACCGAGCTCTAACGGCCCGCACGTGAGTGCGATCGAGCGCGCTGGGGCTCCTCCCGAGTGGGGGATCGACCCCGTTCCGCCGGAGGAGCGCGTGCTCGGCAGCTTCGATCTCGCGATCCTGTGGGGCGACCTCGGCATCGGCCTGCTGGTTCTCGTCACGGGTGCACTGCTCGTGCCGGGGCTCGGTATCGGCCCCGCTCTTGCCGCCGTGGTCGTCGGTTCCGTCATCGGCGTGGCCCTGCTGGCGCTTGCCGGCGTTGCAGGCGCAGCCCACGGCGTGCCCACGATGGCTCTCTTCCGGCCGATCCTGGGAGTGCGAGGCTCGTGGCTCCCGAGCGTGCTCAACGCCGCTCAGCTCGTGGGATGGACGGCAGTGGAGTTCTGGGCGATGTCGTTCGTCGCCGATCTCGTCGTGCGCCGGGTGTTCGGCTTTTCGGCGCGCCCCTTGTGGCTCTTGCTCGCCGCGTTGGCGTGCACCGGTCTCGCGCTGTGGGGCCCGGTGGGCGTCACTCGGACGTGGATGAAGCGCTTCAGTGCATGGATCGTCATAGCGATCGCGCTCGCGCTCACGTTGCTGCTGTTGACGAGTGGAGCGATCTCGGCCGCGCTCGGCGCGCCCGCAACCGGGTCGTGGCCGAGCTTCGGTGGAGCGCTCGATCTCGTCATCGCCATGCCGATCTCGTGGCTGCCGCTCGTTGCCGACTACAACCGCTTCGCGCGGGGCCGGCGTCCCGCCTTCACCGGCACGTTCGTCGGCTATCTCGTTGCCAACATCTGGCTCTATGCGCTCGGCGCGCTGCTCGTCCTCGGCGAGGGCGTGGCGCCGACTCCCGCCGGCATCGCGGCCGGGATCCTGGCTCTGGCTGGAGGTTCACTCGCGGGGCTGCTGTTCCTCGTTGCGCTTCTGGTCGGCGAGACCGATGAGGCCTTCGCCGACATGTACTCCGGCGCGATCAGCGTGCGCAACATAGTTCCTTCGGCACCGCAGGATGCGGTCATCGTCGCGCTCGCGGTCCTCGCCACGATCCTGGCCGGCTGGCTGTCGATGGCCCGCTACGAGTCGTTCTTGTTCCTGCTCGGGTCGGTGTTCGTCCCCCTGTTCGGCATCCTCACGGCGCGCTACTTCGTTCCGCGCCGCGACCAGCGCCGACCGCAGGCGGTTGAGGCGCGCTTCGCCGAGGCCATGCGAACGGCCGCCGTGCTGGCGTGGATCGTGGGTTTCGCCGCATACCATTGGGTCGCGCCCTCGGGGCCACAGTGGTGGTTGGATCTCGTGGCGGCCGCGTTCGGGGACCCTCTCGGCGCCCGGGTTGGGTGGCTGCCGGCCTCGCTGGTTTCTTTCGGCGCTTCGTTCTTGCTCGCGGCGCCGGCCGCGAGGCGCTCGCGCACTCCGAGCGCGCTCTAGGTGCTCCGTCGGGCAACATCGAGGGATGTTTGGGAGGCGGAAGTAGGGGTTCGCCGCCAACTGAGTCTCAGCCGGGCGGGTTTATCATCCCGAGGGTTCCTTCAAGCGAGGTGGTCATGAAGATCGAAGCTCGGTGTGAGACGTGCGGGAGAACCTTCGTTCTGTCGCAGATTGGGCAGGATTCGGACGCTCCCGGACGTTGCCCGTTCTGCGGCGCTCGCTTCGCCCGCCACTATTCGACGGTGCTCGCCGAAGCCGTTCGAGACGCGGAGTCGGCTGCCACCGGCTTCGTGCAGATCATCGGACGCCTCCAGGGGATAGAGACGGGCTTCGACATCGACATAGACAAGCTCCTCGAAATGATCGGGGAACAGGTGCGAGCGCACGAGGGACGACGGGCGGCGAGCTGAGCGCGGGCGGAGTGGCAGACCAAGAGACAGGATCTGCCGACCGAACGGTCCTTGTAGTCAGCGACGATCCGCTGGTGCGCGATGACGCGCGCTATGGGTTCCCGGTGGGCATCGCCGTATCGTTCGCCGTCGATTCGCGCGATGCAGCTCGACTCCTGGAAGAAGAGCGTCCGTCCGTAGTCGTGGTGGATATGCAAACCGGGAATGCCGGCGGATACTCGCTCGCGCGCCACATGGCGGAATCGGCGCAGCTCGACAGCGTGCCGATCCTCATCCTCTTGGAGCGTGACCAGGACCGGTGGCTCGCCCGAAAGGCGGGCGCAAGCGCGTACCGGACCAAGCCGTTGCGCCCGGGTGAGCTCGCTCGTCAGACGCTTGCGCTGATCGACCCCGGCTGATCCTCGCCGCGAAGTCCCAGGTCAGGCCCCTTGCGGCCTGCGAATGACACGCTTAGAATTACAAAAGTGTCATTCGAGGGTCCAGTGTCATTCGAGGGCCCACCGTCCGAGGCCTGGACGGTGAAGGCGGCAGGCCCTCGTTCTCGGGGAAGCGAGAGAAAGGCCGGGGGAAACATGCAACGGATCACCACCAGACTCCTGCAACCGGTTGAGTGGCAATCCAGGGCTCGTTGCGCGGAGGTCGACCCAGAGATCTTCTTTCCGGAGCGCGGTGGTTCTTCCAAGGCCGCGCGTGAGGTGTGCTGTGACTGCGAGGTTCGACTGCAGTGCCTCGAGTACGCGTTGAACAACAAGGAGCAGTTCGGCATCTGGGGTGGTACGTCCGAACGAGAGAGGCGACGCTTGCGAAGGGAACGCGCTCGTCGTCTGCGCGCCGCATCTTGACGTCGCGCTTACGCTCTTAGAGCGTTGATCGACCGACGTGTGACGCACAGCGTTCGCGCGGTCGTTCAGAATTAATGCTTGCACCTTGCGCGCCAATCATGCCTAATAGACATTGGAATGCGCATTAGTGCATTCCAATGTTGTGCCAAGACGTGATCGATCGAGATCTCGTCCGAACATGATTGGAGGTGCCGGCGGTGGCAGCGAAGAAAACGACTGGGCGTAAGTCCAGCCGAAAGTCGACTCGCAAGTCGACTGCGCGTAAGTCGACCGGACGCAAGTCCACGGCGCGCAAGACGACCGGTCGCAAGTCGACCGCACGGAAGTCGACGGGCCGCAAGAAGTCGACCGGGCGCAAGAAGTCGACGGGCCGCAAGAAGTCCACGGGACGAAGGAAGTCCACGGGACGGAGGAAGAGCACCGGCCGAAAGAAGTCGACGGGCCGCAAGAAGAGCACCGGTAGGAAGAAGTCGAGCGCCCGCAAGAGCACCAACGGGCGCAGGAAGTCCACCGGGCGCAAGAAGTCGACGGCTCGGCGCAAGAGCACCAATGGGCGTAGGAAGAAGTCGACGTCCCGATCGTCTAGCTAGCGCTCAGAGCAGATTCGAGCGAGCGGCCCGGCTTCACGAGGAGCCGGGCCGCTTCCTTTCCCGGTTGGGGCCGGAAGCTCTCCGGCACGAGCCCCACGATCTCGGTCGCGACGATCTTCACCCCTCGGCGCGCCGCTGCAGTTGCCACATGAGCGAACGCCCTGTCTATGCCGGTGTGAGCAGGGTCGATCAGGTTCATGGATACCTGCGAGCCGTGGCCCGGCCCCAGAGCGAACCCCAGCGCCCGCACGCCGGGAGGCCCTCCTCCGCGCGTCCTCGTCTGTGACGCTATGTCCCGAGCGATCGCACCGTCGCATGCGAGCCACACGTTGAAGGCGATGAGGACTCCACGCGCGCCGACGCAGACGACGCCGGCGCGCGTATCGATCCGCTGAGGACCGAAGTCGGGCGCGAGGCCTGCCTCGGCTCGTCTCATCAAGGCGCGTAGACCTCCCCGTCTGATCTCGGGCAGCTCCCGGGTGGCCGCGCGCATCGCAGCGGCGCCGTAGAGGTAAACGGGCAAGCCCGCGCGTTCCCCTATGGCTCGTCCCGTGGCGCGCGCGATGACGGCGGCATCGGCGAGCTCGATGTCGTGGGCGACGATGGGGCAGACGTCGAGAACGCCGAGGCGCGGGTGCACACCGACGTGTCTGTCCAGGTCGATGTGGCGCGCGGCCGCGCCAAGCTGCGCCATGGCCTCGACGACGCACTCTTCGGCGCCGCTCACCGTGAAGACCGAGCGGTTGTGGATGGCGTCGGTGTGCACGTCCAGGACACCAGCGCCGCCGCGCGAGATGGTCGCGCCGAGCTCCTCCACCTTTGCCGCGTCGCGCCCCTCGGACACGTTCGGGACCGCGATGACCGTCACGCGTCGCCTCCCTCGAGCCACCCGAGGCCGCTCCGTGCATCGGCGCACCGGCGCGGCCGCGGTTACCGTAGACCGATGGCTCGACAGGCTAGCGGGACGAGGACGTGAGCGACGAGGGTTACAGCGTTCAGGTCTCTGAGGGTTACGACGAGGCCGTCGTGCGCACGCGGCTGGCTCTGCGCGCGGAGGGGTTCTCCGTCATCACCGAGATGCACGTCGGCGGACTGCTCGGGCCGGAGGCGGGGGATGCGCCCCAGTACCTGATCATGGGGGCATGGGCTCCCCCGGCGAGCAACCGGGTCCTCGACGCGGACATACAGGTGGCGGTTCATATCCCGTGCAACTTCGTGATCCACGAGGCGGAGGGCTCCGCGATCGTCGCCACGCTCGATCCGGGCGAAAACCTAGAGGAGCAGGACCAACAGCACAGGTCGACGGCAGACGCCATGCGAGCGGCCCTCCAGCGCGTCTTCGACCGGATCACCGCGGGCGCGTGATGGCCGCTAAGAGGACTGGTGTTGCGCACATCGTCGACCGGTTCCTCGCCCGCCTCGACGAGGTGGTCGAGAGGGGAGCGACCGCGATCGCGGCGAGCATCTCCTCCTACGCCCGGCTCGGCCAGCCCTTCATGGACGACGTTCGCCAGGCCGTCCGGGGAAACGTTGCGATCCTCGCCCGCGTGCTCGGCGAGGGACGGGAGATACGACGCGAGGAGCTCGAGGCGATCGAGAGGGTGGGAGCCCGGCGCGCCGAGGCAGGCATCCCGCTCGAGGATGTGCTGGCTGCCTATCGCACCGTGTCCCGCACCTGTTGGGACGTTCTCGCCGACGAATGCCGGCGATACACGGGCGAGGCGCTGGAGCCGACGATCGCGCTCGCCGAGGCGGTCCTGCGCTATACCGACCAGATCTCGACCTGCGTCGCCGATGCTTACGCGCGCGCTCAGCGCTCGATCGTGCGGGAGCAAGAAGGGGCGCGCCGGGAGTTCCTCGCCGACCTTCTCTACGGGACCGACGCCTCGCTCGAGGACATCCTGAAACGCGCGCTCAGCTTCGGCTACGACCTCTCCCTGGGCTACCTCGCCCTCGTGGGACTCGGTCCCATGGACACCGATCGCAAGGAGGCTGCCGTTGCCGCCGCCGTCTCGATCGTCGCCTCCTCTGCGACCGCCGATCCGATCGTTCTTCAACGCGGCGACCACACGATCGCGCTGGTTCCAACCGACTCGAGCCTCGACGTCGTGACGATGCCGGAGAAGATGGTTGCCGAGCTCCAGGGCGAGTGGCGTTTCGGCATGGGCGGTCCGGAGCCGGGATTAGAGGGCATGAGACGCGCTTATCTCGAGGCCCGTGAGGCGCTGGAGGTCGGCCTCGCTCTGAGCTTGGGCGGGCCGGTATTCCGCTTCGACGACCTCCTCCTCTACCACTTCCTGCGCAGCGAGCCGGCGCTCGTCGACCGCTTCATCGATCAGACGTTGGGGCCGCTGATCCACTACGACGAGCGGCGCAAGGGCGAGCTGGTGAAGACGTTGGAGGCGCTCTTCGATGCGGACGGTAGCGTGAAGCTCGCCGGCGAGGCGTTGTTCGCACATCCTCACACGGTGACGTACCGCCTCAAGCAGGTAGAGAGGTTGACCGGCTGGTCGCTGCGCGCTGCAGAGGACAAGCTCCGATTGCAGCTCGCGCTGCGCGCCCATCGTCTGGCGGAGGCGAGGCGGGAACCGGAAGGATAGGAGCCGGCGGCTTCCGCCGAACCCGGCGAACGGGCTGCTACTCTCCGGCTCGTGGCGCAGAGGGTTCTGACGATCGGCTGGGACGGCGTGGACTGGAAGGTCCTGCGTCCGATGCTCGACGGCGGAGAGTTGCCGAACCTGGCCGCCCTGATCGAGCGCGGCGCTCACGGCGACTGTCTGTCGACGGTGCCGTCGCACTCATGGTGTGCGTGGCCGTCGTTCATGACCGCGCTCAACCCGGCCGGCCACGGCGTCTTCGACATACTCGAGCACAAGCCGGGCGTGTCCAAACGCCTCCCGATCACGTATCGCTCGATCAAGGCGCGCACGATCTTCGATGACTTCACGGATGCGGGCAAGACGACGCTTGCGCTCAACATCCCGCTCACGTTCCCCACGCCTCAGATCGACGGGAAGGTCATCGCGGGCGGCGTCCTTCCGGCGAGCCGCAGCTACACGTTCCCGCGCGCGCTGCAGGAGGAGCTCGACCGCAACGCGCCGTTCCCCGTCAACGGCATGAGCTGGACGACCTATCGCAACCGCCCCGAGTCGTTCCTCGAGGAATGCGCGGAGATCACGGCCAAGCGACAGACGGCGTTCGAGTATCTGCTGGACACGACCGATTGGGACTTCGGCGTGGTGGTTTACGTCTCGACCGACCGCATACAGCATTGCCTCATGGAGTACATACATCCGGAGCACCCGAGGTATGAGGAACTCAAGGACTCCCCGGTAGCCAAGCAGACCCGCGCGCTATACCGGCAGCTGGACTCTGGGCTTGCTCGGCTCCTGGAGAGAACGACAGAAGAAGACCTGGTCATCTTCATGTCCGACCACGGGCATCAGGCGTGCACGCGCACGTGCACGATGGACCGCATCCTTCAGCACGAGGGCTTCCTCGAGTTCGGCAGAGGGTCATTCGCTTTCAACCTCATCAGGTGGGGCCCCGGACGCCGCATCGCGCGGCGCCTCTATGACGTCCTGAAGCTGCACGGCAGGGTCTCGATCCCGGCTTCGCCGATCGACTGGGGCCGAACCACTGCTTACACGAGCGTCGTCTCCACAGGCGAAGGCGTGAGCGTCAACCTCGAGGACCGCGAGCCCGAGGGTATCGTGGCCGCCGCGGACTACGAGGGGGTCCGCGACGACGTCGCCGCAGCGCTCGCCGCATTCCGCGATCCCGAGACCGGCGACGCCCCCATAGCGAAGATCTATCGCAAGGAAGAGGTGCTGTCCGGTGCCTTTTTGGACACTGCTCCCGACCTGCTGCTCGTCCCTGCACCTCTCTACTCGCTCACGCACGCGAAGGGGATGGTGGAGGCTGCCGACTGGCTCTCCGGCGATCATCGTCTCGAGGGCGTCATCGTCGCGACCGGACCGGAGGTCACCACCGGTCCACTGCAAGAGGTCGCCGAGCTGATCGATCTAGGGCCGACGGCGATGGCCGCCCTCGGCGTCCCCAGCGCGATCCCCCGAGACGGCAAGGTGCTCTCGGCGCTGACGGGCCCGGACGCCGCCCTCGAAGTACGCTCGGATGCCGGCGCGGGCCGGGGCGTGACGGACGACAGCGGTCTTTCCTCGGACGAGGAAGGCGAGATCGAGGAGCATCTCAGGGGCCTCGGCTACGTCGAGTGACCGGGGGATGTTTCCCACGGTGAGCGTTGCGTCGGGATGGATCGAAGAGGCGAGGAGGAACGCGTGCGGGCGCGCAGGTCTTGTCTGTCGGTGCCGGGCTCGAGCCCCAAGATGTTGTCCAAGGCACCTTCTCTGGCGGCCGACGAGGTCTTCATGGACCTGGAGGACTCCGTCGCTCCCGGGGCGAAAGAGGACGCACGCGCCAACATCATCGACGCTCTGAACGTCAACGACTGGGGCGACAAGACCGTCGTCGTACGGATCAACTCGATCGATACGCGCTGGGCCGCGGACGACGTCAAGACGGTTGTCGAGGCCGCGGGTGATCGCCTCGACTGCATCATGGTCCCGAAGGTTCAGCATGCGCACGAGGTCATGTTCGTCGACCACATGCTGCGCATGATCGAAGCCAACACCGGCCGAGAGAAGAAGATCGGCATCGAGGCCCAGATCGAGACGGCGAGCGGCCTCGAGAACGCCTTCGCCATAGCTCGCTCGTCGCCGAGGCTCGAGACGCTCATCTTCGGACCCGCCGACATGAGCGCTTCGCTGGGGCTTCCAACGGTGACGGCCGGGCTTCCGATGCCGGGCTATCCGGGGGACCACTGGCACTGGGTGCTGGAGCGGATCCTGGTGGCGGCGCGAGCAGCGGGGCTACAGGCGATCGATGGTCCGTACCTGTTGATCAAGGACCTCGACGGGTTCAGGGACATGGCGCTGCGGGCGAAGGCGC
Organism: Actinomycetota bacterium; assembly: GCA_046262355.1. Taxonomy (GTDB): domain Bacteria; phylum Actinomycetota; class CADDZG01; order CADDZG01; family WHSQ01; genus DATADD01. The sequence goes on from JBHEMX010000061.1 coordinate 108,046, forward strand.
TCGGTTACGACGGCAAGTGGGCCCTGCACCCGGGACAGGTCGACGTGCTCAACGAGGTCTTCACGCCCCCGCAGGACGACTACGACAAGGCGGAGGCGCTTCTAGAGTCCTACAGGCGCTCGACCGAGGTGGACAAGCGGGGAGCGGTCATGTTCGGCGTGGAGATGATCGACGAGGCCTCGCGCAAGATGGCGCTACAGCTGGCCGAGCGCGGGCGCGCGGCCGGTCTCCAGGTGGGCAAGAGGCTGGCGGACTTCGAGAGCGAGTGGGCCGAGTCTTGATCGAGCTCACCGAGACGCAGAAGGCGATCGTCGAGACCGTGCGCGACTTCGTCGACAACGAGGTGATCCCGGTTGCCGAGGAGCTCGAGCACCGCGATGAGTTTCCCGACAGGATCTATGAGGGCATGCGCGCGATGGGGCTCTTCGGGCTCACCGTCCCCGAGGAGTACGGGGGGATCGGAGAATCCCTCACCACCTATGCGCTCACCGTCGTCGAGCTGGCGCGCGGATGGATGAGCCTGTCGGGCATCCTCAACACCCACTTCATGGGGTGTTACCTGATCAACAAGTTCGGGACCCCCGAGCAGAAAAACAGACTGCTTCCCCGCATGGCGGCGGGCGACGTGCGAGCGGCGCTCGCGATGAGCGAGCCGGAGGCCGGCTCTGACGTTCAGGCGATCCGCGCCAAGGCGATCCGAGACGGCGACGACTTCGTGGTGAACGGTCAGAAGATGTGGCTCACCAATGGGCTCCGAGCAGGCATCGTCATGACGCTGGTCAAGACCGATCCGGAGGCAGATCCACCCCACAAGGGCATGAGCATGCTGATAGTGGAGAAGGAGCCGGGCAACCCGCGCCCGGCTCCGGGCCTCGACTGCGGCAAGAACATCGAAAAGATGGGCTACAAGGGCATCGAAACCATCGAGATGACCTTCAACGACTTTCGCACCCCGGTCTCTTCCCTTCTCGGCCCCCACGAGGGCCGGGGGTTCCCCCAGGTCCTCGACGGTATCGAGGTGGGGCGCGTGAACGTCGCGGCGCGCGCCGTCGGGGTCGCGACGCGCGCCTTCGAGGAAGCCATCCGGTATGCGCAGCAGCGCAAGGCCTTCGGCAAGCCGATAGCGCAGCACCAGGCGATCCAGATCCACCTTGCGGAGATGGCGACGACGCTGGAGGCGGCGAAGCTCATGCTGTACTCGGCCGCCCAACGAAAGTCCGGCGGCGAGCGTTCCGACCTCGAGGCCGGCATGGCGAAGCTGTTCGCCTCAGAGGCGTGTCATGACATCGTGCTCAAGTCGCTGCGCGTGCATGGGGGCTACGGGTACTCGAAGGAGTTCACGATCGAGCGCCTCTATCGCGACGCGCCGTTCCTTCTGATCGGCGAGGGCACCTCGGAGATCCAGAAGACGGTAATCGCGCGTCGCCTGCTGGAGAAGTACAAGATCTAGTTGGCGGTCGCAAGTAGCGCCATTATCGACGACTTCTGGCGCTACGTTGAGCGCGAGGAGCGTCGCCCCTCCCTGCGGGAACCGGAAGAGGAGTCGCCGGACGGCCGCCTCTGCTTAGTCGAGATCTCCTGCCTCGATGCGCTCGAGGCGGCGGTCTCTGACCAGCTTGTGACCGGTGAGCACCTGGAGCCTTTCGGGCTCCTCGAGACCCTGCGCGACGAGACTGAGAAGGTCCCGCAGGGAGATGATCCCTACGACCCGCCCGTCATCGGTGACGACCGGGAGATGACGGAACCACTTCTGGAACATGATCTCCGCCGCCTCGCGCAGCTGCGTGTCCGGCGCGATCGTCACGACCTCGGTCGTCATCACGTCGCGCAGGCTTACCGCCTTGGGATCGCGTCCGTCCGCTACGGTTCTCAGAACGTCGCGCTCCGTGACGATCCCGGTGAGCTGATCGCCCTCCATCACGAGCAGCGAGCCGGTCTGCTCGCTGTGCATCTTGGCCGATGCCTCGGCGAGGGTGTCCTCCGGGGAATCGGTTACCGCAGCGGCCGTCATGAGGTCGGAGATGTTCACGTCGAGGATTCTAGACTGCCCCGATGCGATTAGGGATAGCCTTGCCCCATTACGACACGAGTCTGTCGGGCCGGGACGTGTCGTGGGACGGGATCCGGCGCGCCGCACAGACCGCAGAGTCGTGCGGTCTGGACTCGGTGTGGGTCTCGGACCACCTGTTCCTGGATTGGGCGAGATACGGCGGTCCCGACACCCCCCAGGGCGCCTTCGAGTGCTGGACCACGCTCACGGCGGTGGCGGCGGTCACCCGGCGCGTGCGCATCGGCTCGCTCACCCTCTGCAACGACCTCCGCAACCCCGCGCTGCTGGCGAAGATGGCGGGATCGCTGGACCTTCTCTCCGGCGGCCGGCTCGACGTCGGCATGGGCGCCGGCTGGTACGAGCCCGAGTTCCGCGCCGCCGGCATCCCGTTCGATCGGGCCGGCGTCCGCATCGAGCGCCTCGGCGAGGCCGCGGAGATCGTCGCGCGCCTGCTCTCCGGTGAGGTCCTCGACTTCGAGGGGCGCCACTACACGCTACGCGGCGCGCTGTGCAGACCCCTGCCGGCTCAGTCGCCCAGGCCTCCCGTGTGGCTCGGGGGCAAGGGCGACCGGCTGCTGGCGACGGCGGCGCGCGTCGCCGACGGCTGGAACTTCTCGTGGATCGGCTCCTTCGGCACCTATCGCGAGCGCCTCGACGTCGCACGCAGAGTGTGCGAGGACGCGGGACGAGATCCTGCGACCCTGCGGCGTTCGGCCGGCGTCTACGTGCTCGCCGGCCGCGACGAGGCGGACGCCCGGCGGCGCTTCGAACGACTCGCGGAGAGGAGCCCGCCGGGCGTCCTGTGGGCGGCTAGTGGCGAGCGAGGAGTATCCTGGGACGAGTTCCGGCGGGCTCGCGTGGCAGGTTCGAGCGGCGAGGTGATCGACAAGCTGGGACGATTGGCCGATCTGGGCGTCGAGGAGGCGATCTTGAGTCTCGGTGCCTTGCCGTTCCAGGTCGCGGATTTGGAAGACGTCGAGCTGGTCGGAGCGGAGATCGCGCCGGCGCTGCGGTGACGCCGACTGGAGGTAGGTGATGAGTTTTCCCGGCGGTCCGGAGTTGATCATCATCCTGGTCGTGCTCCTGTTCTTGTTCGGCGCGAAGAAGCTCCCCGAGCTGGCGCGCTCGATGGGCCAGGCGAGCAAGGAGTTCAAGAGCGGCCTCAAAGAGGGCCACACGGCTCAGCCGGTCGAGGGCCCGTGTCCCTTCTGCGGTGTCGAGGTGCCCTCGGACGCGAAGTTCTGCCCCGGCTGCGCCAAGGACTCCGACGAGATCGTCGCGGAGCGCACGCGCCGGGCCTCCAAGTCCGCCTGACGCTCTCCCTCACGCCCTGCAAGCCGGTGTGGGGCGCTCGGCGAGCGTCACCTCACCCGCTGCGGCGTGCCTCGGCGATGCGTTTCCGCGCGATCGCCGCGTAGCCCTCGTCCGTCTCGTAGGCCGCGAAGTGCCTGCCGGTCTCGAGTGCGGCGACCGCCGTCGTCCCGGAACCGACGAACGGGTCGAGAACGAGGTCTTCGGCATAGGAGTAGAGCTCGATGAACCGGCGCGGGAGCGCCACGGGGAACGGGGCCGGGTGTCCGACGCGGCGCGCCGATTCGGGCGCGATCTCCCACACCGACAACGTCGCTTCCAAGAACTCCGCGCGCGAGATGGTGCTGGCGCCCTTGCGCACGCGCTCCCAGCGCCCCTTCGAGGCACAGAGGCAGTACTCGTGGGTGTCCCGCAGGATCGGGTTCGACGCCGACATCCACGATCCCCAGGCCGTCGATCCGTTGGACGACTTGTGCTTGCGCCAGATGACCTCGCCGCGCAGCAGGAAGCCGATGTCCTCCAGCAGAGCGACGATCCGGGACGACAACGAGATGTAGGGGCGCCGGCCTAGGTTGGCGACGTTGACCACGGCGCGCCCGCCGGGCTCGAGGACGCGGTAGGTCTCGGTGAAGACGCGCTCCAGCAGCGTCAGGTACTCGGGGAAGCTCGCGTCGGAGTCGTAGTCCTTGCCCACGTGGTAGGGCGGCGACGTCACCATGAGCGCCACGCAGTTGTCCGGAAGCTCGCTCATGTCCTCGGCGCTGTGGGTCCACACCTGGTCGACGCTCGGGGCCTCGTTGATCAGCGCGTCCTCGTTCGTTTCGGCCTCGACCAGGCGCCGGGAATAAAAGGCCGTGGCGTCGTGGTTCTCTCTGTTGCCCGTGCCGAAGGACCGCATGGTCGTTCCGGTCGCCGGCGAACGTCGCTTGGGTGACATCGCTCCATCCTCGGTCACGGCCGGCGGCTCGACCGGTCAATGGGACTTAAACCACGATAGTAAGGTGTTAATATGCCGAACTTCCGGGACCTTCTCAGCAGGGTAAGGGCCGAGATCGACGAGACCTCCCCCGAGCGGGTCCACGAGCGGCTCGACCGCGGCGACACGCCCACCCTGCTCGACGTGCGCGAGCCGGAGGAGACCCAGCACGGGATCGTCCCCGGCGCCCGCCAGCTGGGGCGCGCCCACTTCGAGAGCCGCGTCGAGGACGTCCTGCCGGACAAGGATGCCGAGGTCGTCGTCTACTGCCAGAGCGGCATCCGCAGCTCCTTCGCGGCGAAGACGCTCCTGGACCTTGGCTATCGCAACGTGTCTCACATGGCCGGCGGTTTCACGCGCTGGCGCGACCTGGACTACGGGTTCTCGCTGCCGAGGGTGCTCGACGCCGCGCAGCGTGATCGGTACTCGAGGCACCTCGTTCTCCCGGAGGTGGGGGTGGAGGGGCAGATCAAGTTCCTCGACGCGAGCGTCCTCTGCATCGGCGCGGGAGGCCTGGGCTCGCCCGCGCTCCTGTATCTCGCCGCCGCGGGCGTCGGGACGATAGGGATCGTGGACTCCGATCACGTGGAGGCGAGCAACCTTCAGCGCCAGGTCGTTCACAACAGCGACACGATCGGGATGCTGAAGGCCGAATCCGCCAAGCAGGCACTCACCAAGCTGAATCCGGACGTCGACGTCGCCGTGCATCCGTTCCGCATCGACTCGAGCAATGCCGAGGAGCTCATCGCCCGCTACGACATCATCATCGACGGCTGCGACAACTTCGACACCCGGTACGTGGTCAACGACGCCGCGGTCAAGCTCCGCAAGCCGGTCGTGCACGGGTCGATCTTCCGTTTCGAGGGCATGGCGTCGACGTTCATCCCGTTCGAGGGTCCGTGCTATCGCTGCCTCTATCCGGAGGCGCCGCCGCCCGAGCTGGCGCCCACCTGAGGCGAGGCCGGCGTCCTGGGCGTGCTCCCGGGAATCATCGGATCGATCCAGTGCAACGAGGCCCTCAAGCTCATCGCCGGCTACGGCGACCCGCTCGTCGGACGGCTACTGATCTTCGACGCCCAGGCGACGAGCTTCTCGGAGGTGAAGGTCCGCCGCGACCCGGCTTGCCCGACATGCGGCTCGCCGGCCGGCCCCGAGCGGTCCACCGAGCTCGAGCCCGCCGAGGACGTGCGCGTATAGGTCCTCGCACGACGAACGGGCGCGAGTGAAGGTCCTGGTTCTCGCCGACAGTCACACCATGAGGATGAGCCGGGCCCTCCCCCTTGGAGCGTGGCCCTACATCGAGTCGGCGGATCACATCCTCCATGCCGGCGACGTCTGCGACCCAGCCCTCCTGGACGAGCTGGCAACCTGCGCGCCCGTCTCCGCGGTGATCGGCAACTGCGACCCGTATGACGTCAAGGTGTGGGGCGCAGCGGCCACGGCGGCGGTGGAGCTCGGCGGAGTACGCATCGCGATGATCCACGACTCGGGGGCCCGGGCGGGTCGCAGGAAGCGGATGAGGGCGTTGTTCCCGGACGCGCGCGTGGTCGTGTTCGGACACTCTCACCTGCCGCACAACGAAGACAGGGAGGGGCTCCTTCTGTTCAATCCCGGGAGCCCGACGTGGCCGCGGCAGGCTCCGTTCCCGTCGATGGGCATCCTGTGGATAGACCACGGCGAGGTCGAGGGTGAGATCTTCCCGGTGTGAAGCCCGCCGGGCTCCTAGAGCCTAGACGTCCTGGCGCTCCATCCATGCGAAGGGGTCCTTGATCTCCTCCGAGGTCGGCAGGTTGTCGGGCGCCTCCCAGACGTGATTGAGCGCGGCCGGTCCCTTCAGCTTCACGAGCGCGGCACAGAAGGTGGCGCCCGACGTTTCGAGCGCGCGATCGACCGATATCCCGAGGATGCTCGAGAGCATCGCCTCGCCGTCGCTCGGGGACGCGCCCCGGCGCGCCATGCCCTCGTCGATCTTGGCGCGCGACTCGACGATCTCGGAGGCGACGGCGTTCGCCGCGTGCATGGCAAAGCCTTCGAAGAGCGCGAGGAACGAACGGAGCCGGTCGAGCGCGCGTCGATGCCTTTCGGTCGCGACGATCGGCAGCACGTTGTCGGCGCCGACGCCCTCCTGGAGCGCCTCGACGCCCATCGACTGCAGTTCGACGAAGCGACGCTCGAGGTCCGACACATCGATCTCGATCGCGTCGACGACCTCGAGCAAGAGGCTCTTGAAGTAACGCTGCACCCACGGAACCGAGGTCATGACCAAGTGACGGGCAACCTCGTGGAGCGCGAGCCACCGCGTCAACCCCTCGATCTCCAAGCCGTACTCGCCGGCCACGGTGGCGACGTTCGGCACGACGAGGAAGAGCTTGCCCTCGTCCTCGCGCGGGATCGGGAGGTCGTAGCGCGCGAGCGCGTCCTTGGCGAGGTGGCCCACCAGCGTGCCCGTCTGCATGCCCATCAGCAAGGGCCCGATCTGTCCCAGCGCGGCCTGCATGGGGTCGGCTTCGCCACCCGGCGCGCCGCCGAGGCGAGCGAGCTCGCCTCCGAAGCGGCGCGCCGTGTGCTCGAGGGCCCAGCGCCAGCTCTCGAGCGTGGCGCGGACCCAGTTGCCGGGCGTCGTGACCTCGCTCCGTGCGGGCTCGGGCGGGGACAGGCGCGTGTAGCCGGACAGGAGCATCTCGCTCGCGTGGACCGCGTCGGCGAACGACCTGCGGAGGTGCTCGTCGGGCCGGACTTCGGTGGCGCCCTGGGTCGCGACGGCGATCGCGACCTGGCGGGCGATCTCGAAGTTGAGGGGGCCTCCCCCCGACGCCAGCAGCTTCTGGATCTCGCGGAAGAGAGGGATGTCGCCGAAGGGCTCCTGGCTCATGTCTCGATTAAACCCGCTTCGGCGACATCGGTGGGCCCTGCCGGCGTGCCGCTCTCCTCGGCCGGTTCGAGTCACGTCCGGCTCCGGCCTGCCGGCTGATACCCTTGGCCCGAGCCGTGCGCCCCGGCCCCGGACCGCCGGCGGGCGCCCCCAAGCGCTCGAGCCGAAAGATCCGTCTGCCATAAACGGGGAGAGATACATGACCTATCTGGGCATATTCGTGCTCGTTGCCGCCGCGGGATGCACGCGGCTGTGGTTGCAGCATCGCGGGGAGGTACGAGCGCGCCGGATGGACGCCGGCGGCCTGAAGTCGACCCTCGAGCGTCTCGCGACGCGCCCCGCGCCGTCCGCAGAGGACCCGTTGCGGCCCTTGGGGCCGGCTCGCCGTGCGGCCGCCAAGCGCCGGATCGAGGCGCGCCGCGCCGCCCGGTCCCGGGCGGCCGGCTAAGGCGGAGCCAGCGTCGTGGCCCGCGATCTCGCGCTCGACCTGGGGACCGCCAACACGCTGGTTTATCAGCGTCAGCGCGGGATCCTGTTCGCCGAGCCGACGGTGCTCGCTCTCAACAAGGAGACGGGCGCCGTCCTCGCCATGGGCGAGGAGGCGTGGCACATGATCGGGCGGACGCCCGGCTACATCGTCGCGGTGCGTCCTTTGCGCTCGGGCGCGATATCCGACTTCGACATCACCGAGAAGCTCATCCGCCTCATCCTGCAGCGCTCGGGCGTGAACCGTCTGTCGCGCCCGAAGGTGCTGGTGTGTGTCCCCAGCGCGCTCACGGAGGTGGAGCGGCGCGCCGTGGAGGAGGCGACCCTGTCGGCAGGCGCGCGCTCGTGCTACCTCATCGAGGAGCCCATGGCGGCTGCGATCGGTGCAGGGCTCCCGATCCACGAGCCGATGGGCAACCTCGTGGTCGACGTGGGCGGCGGCACGAGCGAGGTTGCGCTGGTCTCCCTGGGGGGGATCGTGACGAACACCGCGATGCGCGTCGGCGGCTTCGACCTCGATGCTGCGATACAGAACTACGTCCGGCGCGAATACGCGATCGCGATCGGCGAGAGGACCGCCGAGAAGATCAAGATCGCGGTCGGTTCCGCGTTCCCGCGCGCCAACGAGGAGAAGGCCGAGCTCAGGGGCCGCGACCTCGCCTCGGGACTGCCCAAGAACGTCGTCATAACTTCGGACGAGATACGCGAGGCGATCGCCGAGCACGTGCGCTCGATCGTCGCGTCGGTGATCGAATGTATCGGTGCGTCGCCTCCCGACCTCGTCCAGGACGTCCTCATGAACGGCATCACGCTCACGGGCGGCGGCGGGATGCTGCAGGGCCTCGACATGCTGATCTCGCAGGAGGCCGAGGTTCCGGTCCACATCACCGAGCAGCCTCTGGAGGCGGTAGTGCTCGGTGCCGGCAAATGCCTCGAGGCCTTCGATGCGGCGCGCTCGGTGTTCCTCGACGCACGCCGCTGACCGCCTTTGTCCGGTCGCCTCTCGTACGATCTTTGCCTAGATGCAGCCCCAGTTCGATAGACCCCTTGCCGCGGGCCCACCGCGTTCGCGGGCGAGCATCTTGCGCCGGCTGGGCATGGTGGTCATCGCGACGGCGCTGTTGTTCGCCGCCTTCAGCGTGCCCATCCCGATCCTCTACGCCTACCTTCCGGGTCCCGTGCGCGACGTCGAGCAACTCGTCGAGGTCTCCGAGGCGCGCACCTACTCTTCGGAGGGAAGCCTTTACATGACGACGGTCAGCGTCGAGAAGGTCACGCTCGCAGAGGCCGTGCTCTCGCTGATAGATCCTCATACGGCTCTCGTCTCGAGGGAACAGGTGACGGGAGGACGCTCGCTCAGGGAGCTTCAGCGCTCGCAGCGCGTCCAGATGGCCGCGTCCAAGCAGCACGCGCGCGAGGTTGCGCTCTCGGCGCTCGGCCTCGGCGAGCCCAGCGGCGACGGAGCACGCATCGTTGGGATCGTCGACGGCTCCCCGGCCGACGGGGTCCTGGCCGAGGGAGACGTCATAGCGTCGATCGACGATCGCGCGGTCGAGACGACTTGTGACGTCGGCGAGGCGATCGACGCGGTCGACATCGGCGAGGCCATCGAGCTCGGCCTGCGCCGAGACGGCGACCTTCGGACCGTGGTGCTCGAGACCGCACCGAACCCGAGCGACAGGACCGCGTCGTACGTCGGGGTCGCCATGGAGGACGTCAACTATCGCTTCGACCCCGGCGTCGAGGTGGACTTCGAGACCGGAAGGGTCGCGGGTCCCTCGGCGGGGCTGATGTTCACGCTCGCCCTCTTCGACCGTCTCACTCCCGAAGACCTCACGGGCGGGCGTCGCATCGCCGGCACCGGGACGATCGATTGCGATGGGGGGGTGGGACCGATCGGTGGCATAGAGCAGAAGGTCGCCGGGGCCGAGGCCGAAGGTGCTCAGGTGTTCCTCGCGCCGATCGCGAACGCGGAGGACGCGGAGGCGGCGGCCGGCGAGATGGAGATCGTCCCGGTCTCGACCTTCGACGATGCGCTGGATTACCTCGAGGGCTCCGCGCCCTAGTGCACCTTTGCGTAAGTCCCGTCGCCCCAGAACAGCCCTGCATCGGCGATGGCTGCGTTGCTCGTCGCGCACGTACCCTGCGGGTACGCACGACTCCTCGCGCCTTGCCCTCACCGCGCAGTGCCGCCCTGGTTGCTGACGCTACTTCCGCGCAGGAGCCCTAGTCGTCGACTTCCAGATCTTCCTATGTGCCGCTCAAGACTCCCCTGGAGATGTCGAGGCTAGGAGAATATGGATGAGATCCGCCCGCGCTCGTGGTGAGCAGGCCGGTGGTCCTCGTGGCCGAGGACGACCCAAGCGTGCGTATGACGATCGAATTCGTCCTCCAGGACGAGGGATTCGACGTGATCCTCGCAGAGGATGGCGAACGGGCGCTCAGCATGGCGCGCTCCAAGAGCCCAGACGCGATCCTACTCGATCTCATGATGCCCAAGCTCGACGGCAAACAGGTGCTCACCCGGTTGCGGCAGAGCGAGCTCACCGCTCGCATACCCGTCTTCGTTCTCACCGGCATGTCGCGCCAGGCCTCGAACGAATGGCCGGGTGCGCACTTCGTCGGCAAGCCGTTCAACCCGGACGTCTTGGTCGAGTCGATCAGGGGGGTCCTCGACACACCCGCGTAGCAGCCCCGGCCGTTTAACCTGCTGGCATGGCGCTCCAACCGGGTAGACGCAACGTGCGCGCGGTCGTCATCGCGGCGTTGCTGGTCGTGCTGCTGGTGGGCGCCGGCGCGATCCGCTTCTATACGGACATCCTGTGGTTCCAGGAGGTTGGATTGGCGTCCGTTCTATGGAAGAGCCTCTTCACGCAGTTCTCCGTCGGGGCCTCCGTGGGCCTGATCGTGGCGGCCGCGGTGTGGCTGAACCTGCTGCTCGCGGCGCGCATCGCTCCGGCGTACCGGGTCCCGCGCCTCGAGGTTATCGGGCGGGAGGACCCCCTCGACAGGTATCGAGAATCTCTTGGTCCCTACCTCAAGTGGTTGAGGCTTGCGGCCGCTCTCGTCATCGGCCTTTTCGTGGGCCTCGCCGCCAGCTCGCAATGGCAAACGGTCTTGCTGTGGGCCAATCGAGTGTCGTTCGGGATCAAAGACCAGCAGTTCAACAAGGACGTGGGCTTCTACGTCTTCGAGCTGCCCTTCATGACGCAGGCGCTGTCGTGGATGTGGACGGCGATCTTCCTCTCACTCTTGGCGGCCGTCGCAGGCCATTACTTCTACGGTTCGATCAGACCCGAGAGAGGGTGGCGCGGCCTCACTTCCGGGGCGCTCGCGCACGTGTCGGTGCTGCTGGGACTCCTCGCGCTGGTCAAGGCGGGCCAGTACTGGCTGGGGACGTATCAGCTCAACTTCTCGCCGCGCGGCACGGTCACCGGCGCAAGCTACACGGACGTGAACGCCCAGCTGCCGGCGCTGTGGGTGCTCGCGATCATCTCGGTGGTTTCCGCCGTTCTCTTCATCGCCAACATCCGCGTGCGCAAACTGTCGCTCCCGCTGGCGGCGGTCGGCATCTGGATCCTCTTCTCGATCGTCGTGGGTGGCGTGTGGCCGTGGTGGGTGCAGCGGTTCGGCGTCGACCCGCAGGAGGTGCAGAAGGAGGGGAAGTTCATAGCGCGCAACATCGAGGCGACGCGTGCTGCGTTCGGATTGTCGGATGTGAAGACCGTACCGTTCGACGTGACGACAGATCTCAATTCTGAACAGGTACGGAACAACAGCGCTCTTCTGAGCAACGTACGCCTGTGGGATCCGGCGATCCTTCAGCGGGCCTACGAGCAGCTGCAGACGATCCGGACCTATTACCGTTTCGAGGACGTCGACATCGACCGCTACACGATCGATGGCGAGAAGCGCCAGGTGCTGCTGTCTCCGCGCGAGCTCTCGCTCGGTGACCTTGCGGAGAACACTGCAACGTGGGCGAACCTGCATCTCCAGTACACGCACGGGTACGGTCTCGTGGCGAGCCTCGCGAACGAGACGACCGCCGGGGGTCAACCGAACTTCCTCGTGAAAGACGTTCCGGGAACGGTCTCTCCCGCGGCCGAGGAGGCTCTGCAGGTCGACCAGCCCTACGGCGCGCTCTACTACGGGGAGGCGTTCGAGCCGGACCAGTACTCGCTCGTGAACACGATGCAGCGCGAGCTCGACTATCCCACCAGCGGGCAACCTCAAAGAAGCAGGTACGAGGGTGCCGGCGGCATCCAGATCAGCAACCTCGCGCGCCGTCTGGCGTTCGCGATACGGGAGAGGGATCCGAACCTCATGCTGTCGAGCCTCATCACGGAGGACTCGAGGATCCTGATCTACAGGGATGTGCGCGAGCGAGTCCGCCGCGCCGCTCCGTTCCTCTTCTTGGACCACGACCCTTATCTCGCGGTCATCGACGGACGGCTTCAGTGGATCCTCGACGGCTACACATCGACGCGCTACTACCCATATTCCCAGAGGTTCGACGCGGGTGACATCCTCGCCGAGGCGAACACGGGCGTGCTGAGCGGGGAGATCAACTACGTGCGGAACTCCGTCAAGGTCGTGATCGACGCGTACGACGGCACGATGGACTTCTTCATCGTCGACGAAGACGATCCTCTGATAGAGACCTGGAGCAAGGCGTTCCCCGATCTCTTCAGCGACGAGGAGCCGTCCGACGCGCTGCGCGAGCACTTCCGCTACCCGGAGGACCTCTTCAATCTGCAGTCCGACGTCTATCTCACCTATCACGTGACGGATCCCCAGAACTTCTACGCGCGCGAGGACCAGTGGGCCGTGCCCACAGACCCACGCGCGTCGTCCACCGCTGTGGTCGGCACCACGGAAGGGTCGACCGATCTGACCGCCGACGGGGTTATCGGCGGGGCCACGGGAACGAGGATCCCGCCGACGTATCTACTCGTGCAGCTTCCGGAAGAAGAGGAGCAGGAGTTCGTGCTCACGCGCCCGTTCTCTCCGAACCGGAGGCCGAACATGATCGCGTTCATGGCGGCGAAGTCCGACCCGCAGGACTACGGCGAGCTGTTGACGCTCAAGTTCCCACCCGACATCACGGTGCTCGGTCCGACCCAGGTGGACAACCTGCTCAACCAGGATACAGAGATAGCCCCGACGCTTACGCTGCTCGACCAAGAGGGGTCCCGGGTCGAATTCGGCTCGCTCGTGATCCTTCCCATCGAGGACTCGATCCTCTACGTCCAGCCGCTGTTCGTGACCGCGTCTAACGTCGGCATCCCGGAGCTGAAGAAGGTGGTGATCGTCTCGGGCGAGGAGGCTGTGATCGGCGATTCCTTCGAGGAGGCGCTCGGTCAGCTCTTCGGGCTCGAGCCCGAGACGCCCGAGGGTCCCGGCGGGCCTCCGCCGCCGAGCGACGGCGGAGGGGAACAGGGCGAGCTGGCACAGGTGATAGAGCGCGCCGGGCGGCTCTACGACCAGGCGCAAGAGGCTCTTGCGGCCGGAGACTTCGAGCGCTACGGGCGCCTGATCGAGAGGCTCGGCAAGGTCCTGGAC
>JBHEMX010000062.1:0-11340 GCA_046262355.1 Actinomycetota bacterium
GCGTCCTCTTCCTCATGGGGCGCTCCGAGGATGCGGTGGCCTCGATCGAGGAGTTACTCGACTCGATCGATCCCGAGCCGACGATGGACTGGGCTTGGTGGATCGTCCCGACGGCGATCGTCCTCTCCGAGGTCGGACGCGGGCGCGAAGTTCTCGCGCTCGGTGGGGAGCATCTGCCCTCGAGATGGATTCAGGCCGCGCGGCTCTGGGCATCCGGCGAGTTGTCCGGCGCCGCGGACCGCTTCAAAGAAATCGGCTCCGTAGCGGACGAAGCCTACGCTCGAATGAGGGAGGCCGAGCGGCTGATCGCGACCGGCCGTCGCGCCGACGCGGAGCCTTTCCTCGCGCGCGCGCTCGCGCTCTCTCGAGGCATGGGCGCGACCGCTCTCATCCGCGACTTGGAACGGCTGCTGGGCCCGTCCGCCTGGGGCCGATCGCAGGGGGCGTAGGCCGAGAGCGATGTCAACACTTCCTTCGTCAAGGAGAACGGCTCCGCAGCTTCCGACGTCACCGCCGACGAGTCGTTCTGCCTAACCGGCTGGAAGCCGCTCGAGCTCATCTAGGTGGATGGGGCCTTGGAGGCACAGATCACCACCGTGACATTAATGAAGGAACCGACGATCCAGGCTGGCCTCAACATCCGACGGGCGAATCCAATGCAGTTGCTTCAGTTCGATCGTCGCTCGCTCCTCGATTTGGGAGCGCAGGCACGCCATGTCCGCCGCTCATCTAGCGCCGCCGTTTCGACGACGCGAAAGGGTTATCGGTCCCACTCTGTGCGCGACGCCACTCGCAAGTTCGGAAGCGCTCCGGCCGTCTGGGCAAGAGCGTCGTGGGCTACGGCGCCGTCGACGAACGTGACGGAGTTCGTCGGTAGTCCCGGCACGCGCGGCCCGGGCAGCACGATCCCCGTCACGTTCAGCGGATCGGCGGCCGAGATCCTGATGGTCTCGCCGGAGCGCTTCTCGCGTCGCACGGCGCGAAGGACCTCGATTGCGTCGGGGAGCGCGTACTGCTCCCCCGCGAAGCCAGTGACGAAGCGACCACCTCGGATCGTTCCGCGCGCCTCCATGCGCCGCAGCGCCCACAGGACCTCGCGCCACGGCAGCGCGAGCGCCTCGCGCGCCGCGATGTCGCGGAAGATCACGCCCCAGCGGGCGAGCAGCTGCTCGGCAACCGCTTCCGCGAGCTCGTCGGCGTCCTCGGTCGCGACCGTTCCCGGCAACAGCGACCATCGCCCCGACGACCGGCTCGCCATTGCTCTGCGTCCACGTCGAAGCCGCCCCGGGCGCTCCGGGCGCCTCACGACCTCGCGGCGGAACAGCAGCGAGCGGACGGCCTGGAAGCCGTCGGCCGTAACGAGCCCCCGAGCGACGGCCTCCCACAGCCCCTCCTCGACCTCGCTGGGCGTTCTGCGGGTGATCGTCGCGAGGTCGGATCCGAACAGCGCGCCGTACTCCTGGAGCGCGTCGACCATGTCGCGCGTGCGGCCCGGGCTGGGCAGATGTGGTGCTCGATCCCCGCGCGCCGCTGGGAGCAGCCACGACAGGTCGTCTCGCAGCACGAGGGTGATCGGCGTGGCCTTCGACGGCGACATCCCGCTCCTACGCGGGGCTTCCTCGAGGTCGCCGTTGCGCGGCGAGAGCCGGCCCCAGGAGACGTCGCCGGAGAGGCACAGATCGTCGAGCCACTCGCTCCGATACGCCTCCACGCGTGCCCTCAGGATCGCGTTCTCCCACGCGCCGGCCGCGAGCTCGAAGCCCTGGAGCTGCTCCACCACGGCGAGGACGCCGAGCCTCCCTTCGCGCAGCGTTCCCGGAGCGACGTGCTGCCAGCGCAGGAGGAAGCGGACGAAGTCCTGCGGTGTGACGGGCTCGATCTCGCGGCGCAGCCGCTGCTGCGTGTAGGCGTGAATGCGAGCGAGGAGGCGCCGGGCGCAGAACTCCTCGGGGCCGTCGGGCGACGTGAAGTGCCCACGGATCGCGAAGCCCTCGACCTCGAGGCGCGTGAGTGCGGCGGTTACGTCCGGCTCCGGCAGCGCCGTCGCGGTCGCTAAGTCGGTGGTTGTCGACGGCCCCCGATACTCGAGGTTGCCTCGCAGCATGTCGGCGGCCGCCGCGTCGCGATCGATCGGAGCGGCCGCGATCGGCGAACGGCTGTCCGGGGTCATTGCCGCGTCGGGGAAAAGCAGATCGACCGAGGGTCGGCGCTCGACGGGGCACCAGAGGACTCCATCCTGCACGTGAACTGTGACGACGCGACCGGCTTCTTCGAGCTCGTCGAACCAGGGACGCCAATCGTCGGTGGGGCGAAGCGCGGTCATCATCATCAGCAGGTCGTGGAGCTCGTCGGCGTTGCGGGGGTCGGGCGCGACCTCTTCGCGAACGCGTTCGATGGCGGCGGCGTCGAGGCGCCCGAGGTCACGCGCCTCGACCGGGAGTCCCCGCCGGAGCTGCACGGCGCGGCTGCGTCGTTCCTCGAGCGGCGCGTCGTCCAGATACGTGAACGGCCGACCGTTGAGGATCTCGTGCGCCAAGACCGACGGCTCCGTCGTGTCGCGCGTCACGACCTCGACGTGACCGCACTCGATGTCCGTTATGAGCCGCCTGAGGCCGTCCACGTCCATCGCCTCGTGCAGGCAGTCGTCGAGGGTCTGGCGCACGATGGGATGGTCGGGGATCTCGAGCGGGCCCGGCGCGACATTCTCCTGACACGCGGCAAGCGTCGGGAAGATCGCCGCCATCAGGTCGTCGGACTCCATGCGCTGGATCGGCGGCGGGTTCTTGCGCCCGCCGCGCATCCGGAGCACCACGAGAGCACGGTTGAGGTTCCAGCGCCAGCGGGCGGCGAACATCGGCGACGTCAGGACGGCTTGCCTCACGACGCTCTCGACCGTCTTCGAGGCGAGGAACTTGAGCACGCGCTCCAGCGGGAAGCTGTGCTGCGGTCCAAGCGACAGCAGGATGGCGTCGTCGCTCGCCGCGGCCTGGAGCTCGAAGTCGAAAGTCACGCAGAAACGCTTGCGGAGCGCGAGTCCGAGGGCGCGGTTGAGGCGGGCGCCGAAGGGCGTGTGTCCCACCAACTGCATGCCGCCACTTTCGTCGAAGAACCGTTCGAGCACGATCGTCCCTCTCGTCGGAAGCGTGCCGAGAGCGGCGAGCCCGGCGCCGAGGTAGCGCACGATCGTGTCGGCCGCGTCGGTGCCGATCCCACAGTTCTCTTCGAGCCAGCGGCGCGCTCCGTCGAGGTCGCCGGCCTCGAGCCGCTCCCCCACCGTGGCGCGGAGGGCGGACACCTCCTCGGACAGCTCCTCGGTGCGGCCGGGAGCCTCGCCGAGCCAGAAAGGAACCGACGGGGGCGCGCCCTGCGCGTCCACGACCCGGACCGTTCCCGGCTCGACCCGGCGGATGCGCCACGACGTCGTGCCGAGCAGGAAGACATCGCCGGCCATGCTCTCGATCGCCCAGTCCTCGTTGACGGTCCCGACGAAGACGTCGTCGGGCGCCGCGACGACGCGGTAGTCACCGAGCTCGGGGATCGCGCCGCCGGAGGTGAGTGCGGCGAGGCGGGCGCCGCGGCGGCCGCGGAGGCGTCCGTTCACGCGGTCCCGGTGCAAAAAGGCGGCGCGCCGTCCGCGCCCGGTGCGGATGCCTTCGGAGACGAGCTCGACGATGTTGTCGAAGTCCTCGCGCGACAGCTCCGCGAACGGCGAGGCTCTCTTGACGAGCTCGAAGAGGTCGTCCTCGACCCACTCTTCGGCGGCGCACTCGGCGACGATCTGCTGGGCCAGGATGTCGAGCGGCGCCGCCGGTACGAGGATCGCGTCCAGCCGCCCGGAACGCACGCCGCGCAGCAGGGCGGCGCACTCGACGAGCTCGTCGCGCGACGTCGGGAACAGCCGCCCGCTCGGCGTGCCGGTGCGCGTGTGGTTGGAGCGGCCGACTCGCTGCAGGAAGGTAGCGAAGCTTCTCGGCGAGCCGATCTGACACACGAGCTCGACGGGGCCGATGTCGATGCCGAGCTCGAGCGACGCGGTTGCGACGAGCGCCCGGAGATCGCCCGAGCGCAGGCGCGATTCGACGAGCTGCCGGCGCTCCTTCGAGAGGCTTCCGTGGTGCGCGGCGACCTGGTTCTCGCCGAGGCGCTCCCCCAGCTCGTGCGCCGCGCGCTCGGCCATCCGGCGCGTGTTGACGAAGACGAGCGTGGTGCGATGCTGCTTCACGTGCTCGGCGATGAGGTTGAGGATCTCGTCCATCTGCTCGGCCGAGGCGACCGCGCCGAGCTCGTCGTCGGGAAGCTCGAGAGCGAGATCGAGGTTGCGCTGGTGCCCGACGTCGACGATCGCGCACTGCGGAGATCCGTCTTGTGCTGATCCGCCCGGCCCGGCGCCGACAAGGAGGCGGGCGATCGTCTCGATGGGGCGCTGGGTCGCAGACAGGCCGATGCGCTGGGGTGGTTCCGGGGCGAGACGGGCGAGCCGCTCCAGGGTGAGCGCCAAGTGGGATCCGCGCTTGCTGCCGGCAACGGCGTGGATCTCGTCGACGATTACCGTGTCGACGTTGTGGAGCAGCGCCCGGCTACGCTCCGCGGTGACGAGCAGATACAGCGACTCCGGGGTCGTGATGAGGAAGTTCGGCGGGCGCTTGAGCATCGCGGCGCGCTCCGAGGCCGCGGTGTCGCCGGTTCGGACCGCGACGCGGATGTCCGGCGCGCCGAGTTCGAGCTCGGCGGCGACTTGGGCGATCTCGCGGAGGGGAGCCTCCAGGTTCTGGTGGATGTCGACGGCGAGCGCTTTCAGGGGCGAGACGTAGACGACCTCCGGGCCTTCTGCCTGATCCGTGCCCGCCTCGTGGGCCCGGTAGGCGCGATCGATGCAGACGAGGAAGGCGGCGAGGGTCTTACCGGAGCCGGTGGGCGCGGCGATGAGGGTGTGGTTGCCGGCGGCGATCTCGCACCAGCCGCCGCCCTGGGGCTCGGTCGGCCCGCCCGGGAAGCGCCGGCCGAACCAGGCCCGAACGGCAGGATGGAACGTCTCGAGCATCCCGCCACAGTACCGCCGGCCGTCGGCCCATTGGCTCCGAACGCGTGAATCGCGGGACGTCGGAGGCCGTTCGGCAGTTGCGGGCCCACGGTGCGCCTTCGGCGCCGCGCGCAGGAGCCTCCCCATATCGCACGAAGGACGGGCACCGAATTAGATGTGGCCGAGCGCAGCTCGAAGAGCTGGGTCGGTGACAATAGGCAGCATGCGACTCCCGGTCATGCCACCAGTGGCACCGATGTTGGCCAAACCCGTCAAGCAGATCCCTGGCGGCGCCATGAGCTTCGAGCCGAAATGGGACGGCTTTAGATCCATTATTTTTCGGGACTCTGCCGAAGTGGAGATCGGAAGTCGTAACGAGAGGTCGATGACTCGCTACTTTCCGGAAGTTGTCGAGGCACTGCGCGCGAACCTGCCGGAGCGCTGCGTGATGGACGGGGAGATCATCGTCATCGGCTCCTCCGGCGACCACCTCGACTTCGAGGCGCTGCAGCAACGCATCCACCCCGCCGCCAGCCGGGTGAGGCTGCTGTCGGAACAGACCCCGGCGCGATTCGTGGCGTTCGACCTGCTGGCGCTCGACGACACAGACTTCTCCCGACGGGCATTCGCCGAGCGGCGCGCCGCGCTCGTGAACGCGCTGTCCTCGGCGGCGCCCCCCATACACGTCACTGCGGCGACGACAGATCCAAGGGTGGCCGAGCGGTGGTTCCACCAGTTCGAGGGCGCCGGGCTCGATGGTCTCATCGCCAAGCCGCTCGACGCTCTGTACGAGCCGGACAAACGGACCATGTTCAAGGTGAAGCATGAACGCAATGCCGACTGCGTGGTAGCCGGCTACCGGCTACACAAGAGCGGCCCCGACCGGATTGGATCGCTGCTCCTCGGTCTCTACAACAACGACGACGACACATTGGCCAGCGTGGGCGTGATCGGTGCGTTCCCGATGGAGCGTCGCAAGGAGTTGTTCGAGGAGATGCAGCCCCTCGTCACCACATTCGATGACCACCCCTGGGCATGGGCCAAGCAGGAGGAGGGCACCCGGACGCCACGCAACGCCAAGGGAAGCCGCTGGGCCGCGGGCAAGGACCTGTCCTTCACCCCGCTGCGCCCGGAGCGCGTCGTTGAGGTCCGCTACGACCACATGGAGGGCGTCAGGTTCCGTCAGACCGCCCAGTTCGTCCGCTGGCGCCCCGACCGTGACCCCAAATCCTGCACCTACGAACAGCTGGAGGTACCCGTCAAGTTCGACCTTGCCGACGTCCTCCGAGCCGATCGCTAGGGTGCGCTCGGCAAAGGGCATCCGACCCGCAACCGATGGCGCAGGCCGCTCCGGCGCGTCTCGACAGGAGTTCGTGGTTCCGAGTGGTCATTGTTCGCACGCGTTTGGCATACGGCAGTTGCGCTGTAACAGTGGCTCGGTTGGCGAATCGCCGTTCGGGAGGGAGCCGCACTACGAGACCATGTCAGCGAAGGCGAGCGCACCAGAGGTCCACTTAGACGCGCCCCAGGACGTGTCGCAGATATTCCTTGCGGTTGAGCGGATTCTGGTCCGTCCGCGGCCGGGTCGGCTCGTCCCGCGGATCGGTTTATAGCAGTGAAACGCTGATTCCAGCAGGCCTTCGCCGCGAGTCAGCGCCGGCAACCGTTGCTGCAGCTCGTGCACTCGAGCTGCAGGAATCTCACCCTCCAGCGTGCATGACGATCCCCGCATTACCTGTGTTTGCAGAACAGCGCTCAGCCCTGGCAGCCCCCGTAATGTCGATCCGAGTGTGTCTACCGGGCCCTCGATGTGGAAGCGGTGGATTGGCTCACACACAATGGTGCCAGCCTGCTTCAGCGCGCTCATTAGAACCAGCGGCGTCAGGTTGCGGAAGTCCCTAGCCGTGCTCCCTGGCGACTGATATCCGGAATGCGTCATTTTGACCGAGCAGTCGGTGACCTGCCATCCGTAAAGACCCTGCTCCAGCGTTTTCTCCACGGTGTGCTCGACTGCCTTCGCGAAATCCTCGACTGTCTTGTAGACAAAGAGCGGGATCGATCCGAGCTTGACCTCCAGCTGGAATTCCAAGCCTGAATTGGTAGGGGCCGGATCGATGCGTAGCCCGATGGTGGCGAGGAATGGATTCGGCGCCTTGCCGATTATCTCGACGGACTCACCGGCGCCGACCGGCCGTTCGATGCAGATCGTCGTTGTCTCCCGAAAACCGACGTCGACATTGAAGTCGTTCGCCAGTGTTGCCTGAATGACTTCTTTCTGCACTTCACCGTAAAGCGAGACGAACATTTCCTGTCGAGTATCATCCTGCCGTACGTCGATTAGTGGGTCTTGCTCAGCGAGCTGCGCGAGCGCAACCCGTAGCGCACCTCCATCGGCGGGACGGCGGGGAACGATGACCGTTTCGAGAGTCGGTGGGGCGAAATGGTGATGCCCCGCAGTCGATCGCGATATGCCGATCGAGTCGCCGATCTGGATATCGCTGAG
The DNA here is from genome assembly GCA_046262355.1 of Actinomycetota bacterium. Lineage (GTDB taxonomy): Bacteria > Actinomycetota > CADDZG01 > CADDZG01 > WHSQ01 > DATADD01. The sequence goes on from JBHEMX010000062.1 coordinate 7,524, forward strand.
ACCCCATAGCTTTCCAATCTGCCCAGCGGCGACAGATGCATGCTGGACAGCCGTGCCGCGGTCGAAGACACCGATCGCGGTCACCTTCCGCTCGCCATCCCCGCGGAAGCGCAGCCGGTCTCGCGTTCGTACCGTTCCTGAGAACATCCGAACGAACGCGATCTTCTCCCCGGCCGATCCCCGTTCGACCTTGAACACGGTGCCCGAAACAGGGCCCTCGACATCGCCTTCGGCCGCCGGCAGCAACTCTCCCATACCAGTCATCAACGAATCCACGCCGGCACCCGTGATTGCCGAGCCGAAGAACACCGGATGCACCAGCCCACTGCTCGTCTGCGCCGCGAGCGCGCCCCGCAGGTCCGAGTGCAAGAGCTTCGTCTCGTTGTCGACGTATTTGGCCAGAACCGAATCATCCTGCTCAGCAAGCAAATCGACCAGTCTGTCCGAGAAAGCAACATCTGCCGCACCAAAGGGTGTGAAATCAGCCCCGCGCGTTCCTTGGTCCCGGACCGATCCCATGGCGACTGGCGCGTGCGTGAGCTTCTCGGAAATGTCCCGAAAAACGCTTTCATGTCGCGCGCCGGCGCGATCGATCTTGTTTACGAAGATGAGGGACGGGATGTGCAGGTGCTGCAGCGCCCGCATCAAGACGCGCGTCTGCGGCTGCACACCCTCCACCGCGGAGATCACCAGCACAGCGCCGTCGAGCACGCTCAACACTCGTTCCACCTCAGCGATGAAATCCGGGTGGCCGGGCGTGTCGATCAGGTTGACCGCGACGTCATCGATGACGAACGACACGACGGCGGACTTGATCGTGATGCCACGTTTCCGTTCCAGCGCCAATGAATCGGTCTGGGTACTGCCGTCATCGACGCTGCCGATCTCGTCGATGACACCGGCGGCGTAGAGCAGCCGCTCGGTGAGGGTTGTCTTACCGGCGTCTACATGCGCCAAAATCCCCAAATTGAGCGTTTCCATTGAGCTTCATGTCCTCTAAATAGGTGGCAATTCCCTTCTGCATGGACATTGAAAGCTCGCCGCATTTCGCTCTCCTTGGTCGGTCGGCTGATGTCGAGAGTACAGCGGATGACCACTCCGGATGGCAACTGACTTGTTGGGGGATCAGCAGCAAGCCGGCGCTCTGCGCCAAGTCCACTGCCCCAAGGGAGCGCCTGAGGCACGGAGAACGGCGCGCGCACAACCATCGTGCAACATGCAAGTTTCCCTTGTGCCTGGGGCCAGGCGTAATCTCCGCGCTAAGCCATGTGGGGCGCGCGGATAAGAGAACAGAGCCGAGCCCAGAAGGGAGCTACCGTGACCGCTGCAGACCTGCTGAGTGACGCATTCGGTAGGATTCGTGGTGTCGTCCATCGCATGCGGGACAGGCAGCGTTCGCCTGCGGGATAGTCGACCGTTAGCCGACCCGGGCAGAGATCGTCTCCCAAAGTGAAGTAGGAGCGCTTAGCGGCGAACGACAGGTGGGGGAGCCGTGGATGCGCTTTGGCCAGCCTCGACTCTTTCGTGGCGACGCAGTAGATGCGCCGCAAGCTTGACCCTCCCGACTACGTGACGAGGCGCTCCACGGGGCGCGCCCGCGGCTCGCTCGGTACGAAATGCGGTTTCCTCGCGAGGTCATGCGATCGAGATCTTCGTCACCTCACCGATTAACGAAGTGTAGGGCGCGAGTGCCGCTTCGACATCGGCTCTCGATCCACCGTTCTTGCGGAAGAGCTTGACATGGACCGTCGTGCCCTTCGGCTTGCTTTCGTGCGTCCAAACCCCGACCACGCGACCGCCGCGCGTCACCACCTGAGACACCCATGCCCCCTTCCGATACACCTCGCTCTTGCGCACCTTGGGGACGAGGCTGTCATGCGGCAGAGCGGCGAGCGTGTAGGCATCGAACATCGGGAGCATCCGTACGTGGTCGTCCTCTACGGCGGCCTCGAGGGATGCGAGGTCGCTGGACAGGATGTATGCCCTGTCGCCCTCACGATCGACGAGCAGAACTTGATCTCCGAGGGCCGCTAGCATCTCGTTGGCGCCGGCGGGATTGAAGCCCCACCAGCGGGCGAACTCCTCACGTGTCGCCGGGCCGTGCGAGGCAAGGTAGCGTTTGAAGACCTCGCCCAAAGCGTCCTCGACGGGAGGCGGCTCCCTCCACTCCTCCAACCACTGCTCGGGGCGAGTGAACGTGACCTTGCGTCCTTCGTTTGGCCCGAAGCACAGCCTCCCTTCGGCGGCCACGATCTTTAGAACCGAACCCCAGCCGGCTCGCATGAGCTCGTCCAAGGCAGCGTTGCGCGTGATGCGATGCACCTCATCAGCCAGCGCCTCTCGTGTGAGACAGGTTCCGTCGAGCGCCTTGGGGATGGTCTCGATCGCCGCCCGGACGTCCTCGGCGCTGATGCCGAACGCCTTCTGCCAGTACGGCTTGTTCCAGGTGCGACGCGTGGCCGATGCCGACGCCCATACCGGAAGGTCGCTCGGATCGAGGTAATGGATCGTGCCGCGCATCATCCACGTCTTGACGAGGGTCCTGCTCTTGTAAAGAGCGCGCTCGACCGCACCCGTGGCGAGGCCGTCCATGCGTACGGCACACTGCAGCTCGGCGGCGGAGTGAACCTGGGCCTGGATACCGCCGAGGTCGCGCGCGACCCGGCGCAGAGAGCGGCGGCGAAGCTGCTCCACGAGATGCATCCGCGCGAGGCGGAACGCGCTCGTCTGGTCCCAGGTCACCGATGCTTGCGGAACGGGTTTCCTCGCGCCCACACAGACATCCTATGAGCAGCTCGCCGCCTCCGGACGCCCTGGGCTCGGCCCCGCAACACGGAATTGACTGCAGGTTGAGACGTCCATGGCCGACGACGAGTAGCGCGCCGAGGTCGCTGCCTTGCTGCCTGTTCCACGATCTGGTTGCACCCGGTCGAATGGGCGACATGAGCGCCGCGAGGGTTCCGAGAAAGACAGGTAGAGGACTTGCCGAGGACCGGGGAAGTAGCGTCAACCTCTCGCCCCTCCGGGTAGCATCAGCGACGGCCGCGATCGAGGGGGAGGCAGAGGCGATGGGGAAAAAGCGAAGCAGGTTGCGCAACGCGACCACGTCGGTGCAACACCGGAGCAAATGGGTCGGCCTACTGGCGGCGGGGACCCTGTTGATCACGGTGGTGCCGTCGGCGAACGGTCTGACGTTCTCTCGAGCGACAACAACCAAGGCCCGGCCGAACGGAGTTGAGCAAGAGTCCCACGCCACCGCTCTGCGAGCCGGCGCAGTGGCAGCCGGTAAGAAGAAATGGCTCTTCGGCAAGCTCTCCCACACCTATGAGCAGAACCCCGTGAGCGGGACCGTAAAGGTGAGCACCATCGAGATGGTCGGCTACAAGGGGAAGAAGAACACAACCTTCCCGCGGGTCGGCAAGGTGTACCTCGGTTCGGTCTGGATGGGCAGGGCGGGCGACTCCACGGCCGGGGACGAGATCGTTGCCGAGGTCGTCCTGCCTGGTAAGACCAAGCTCGCGATCAAGAACTCCGTCAAGAAGCGCAAGGTCAAGTGCTACAAGGGCAAGGGAACGGTCAGCTCCAGGAGGCTCAGGGGCAAGAAGTGCCCCAACCGGCCCCGCAGAGGCGCCTACGGCTGGAGATTCGTTCCCCGCAAGGGCTTCTGGGACGTCCCCACCGGCTGGTGGGTGGAGGTCCGCTTCCCGCTCCGCTCCTCCAAGCGTCTCAAGGGCCTGACCGGCAGCCCGCACCGGTGCCTCATCGGCGCGATCCACAACCTGAGCGGATACGTCCTCGGCGACGGGTGGGACGCTCC
>JBHEMX010000063.1:0-7174 GCA_046262355.1 Actinomycetota bacterium
GCCCCAGAACGCCCCTGCATCGGCGATGGCTGCGTTGCTCGTCGCGCACGTACCCTGCGGGTACGCACGACTCCTCGCGCCTTGCCCTCACCGCGCAGTGCCGCCCTGGTTGCTGACGTTACTTCCGCGCAGGAGCACTAGTAGCCGGGTGGCTTTCTTAAGCGTGAGAAAGAGAGCAGGTGGAAGCCCGAGCGTGACCGCCTTCGACGAGAGCGGCGCCGGCGGGACTCTTGCGCTGGGTGGGATCGTCGGACCGGCGCTCTTCGTCGCCTCCTGGGTGGCGGCGGGGATGCTGCGAAACGGATACAGCCCGGTACACGACGCCATCAGCCGGCTGGCCGAACGTGATGCGCCCCATCGGTGGATCGTCACGTCTGGGATGGTCGCCTTCGCGATCGGAGCCGGCCTGCTGGCCACCGCGATGGCCACGGATCGCCGACTGCGCGCCGCCGCGGCCGCCGTCGCGGTCGCCGGCGCCTCCGCGTTCGCGGTTGCGCTCTTTCCCTGCACTCAAGGTTGTCCGGGGCCTGGGAGGTTCACGGATGACGCTCACACACTCGCCGCGGGGATCCACTATGTCTCTCTCACCGCAGCGCCGCTGGTGGCCGCATGGGCGTTTCGTCGCGACCGCCCGGGCTTCGCCGCGTTCTGTACGGCCGCCGGATCCATCGCGGGCATGTCCCTGGTGGCACAAACGGCGGGGCTCGGAGCCAACGGTCTGCTTCAGCGGATAGGTCTGACAACAGATGACGTGTGGATGGGAATGACCGCGTTCCCTCTCCTCGGGAGGCGATCGGTGTGATCGGTGATCTCGTCATTTCGAGAAGCCGTTCGGCGACGGCCTTGCATCTGCACCGCTGACCGCGATGGAGGTACCCAGAACACTCGGCCAACGCGACCTGCGCGACGAGAAGGTCGAGCTCTTGCGGTCAGGGCTCGAGCGCCCACGCACGCGTTCTGCTCGACGTCCTGAAGGGGCCGACGCTGTCCATACGCGCCGACGAAGCCGAAGAGTCCTGGCGCATCATGGAGCTGATACTGGATGGCTGGTCGGAGGGCCTCGCCCCGCCGACCGAGTACCCGGCCGGTTCCGCGAGTCCGCCGGATCGGCCCTAACTCGCACATCGGCCCCCGCACGGCCGCTCAAGTAGTGGGGCGGCGGACCGATTACAGGTTTTGACGGACGTGCCCGAGGTTGGCGCTCTCGCATGCAGCGCCGGCGGCGGAGCGGTTCGCCTCGACCCGTCCCGCAGGACCACTGGAAAGGCGAGACATCGGTGCACCGAGCAGAGCGATGATCGAGCTTGTCGAGCTCCTCACCTACGCTAACAACCTGCTATTCGGTGGCCTCGCGCTCGTCTGCTTCCTGCGCTGGAAGAGGAGGAGGGAAGAGGCGGCCGGGTGGCTGGCCCTGACGTTCGGCGTTCTGACGGCTCTTGCTCTGCAGGGCGCGCTGCTTCCCGAGAACGATCCCAGCTCCGTGATCCGCTGGGCCGAGAAGCTGGGCATCGCAGCGCTCGTACTGTTCCCCTACTTCCTCTACCGCTTCATGGCCTCGTTCGAGGAACCATCGTCTCGGGTCCGCTTGTCTGTGTCCGCGCTCACGGCAACCGTGTTTGTGTGGAGCCTATTGCTGCCGAGGATGCCGGACGAGAGCGCGGCCCGGCCCGCGTCGTTCCAGGCTTTCATCCTTGCCCTCCTCGTGCAGTGGACGGCTCTCTCTCTGATCGTCGCCGCGAGGCTGTGGCGAGCCGGGCGGGGACACTCCACAGTGGGTCGGCGACGGATGCGGCTCTTGAGCGTTGCGTCGGTGGGCCTGAACGTCGCGCTGGTGCTGGCGGGCGCCGCGCCGCCCGACCACTCGACGGCGCTCGACGCGGTAGTTCAGCTCTTCGCTCTAGCCAGCGCGTGCTCGTTCTTCGTCGGATTCTCCCCTCCAGACATCCTGCGGGCGGCGTGGAGACGAGGTGAGGAGGAGGCACTCCGGCGCGTGATCGGAGAGCTCATGAGCGCGACCGAAGCCGAGGAGATCACCACCCGGCTGCTGCCGCACGTCGCGAACCTCGTTGCGGGGGAGGAAGCGGCTCTCGTTGACGAGCGCGAAACGGTCATCGGTAGCTACGGGAGGACGCCGGGCCTCGAAGCGGCCCACGCCGACGGTGCGGGCGCCGCAGACGGGAACGGCGTGGCGGATGCCCGACCGATCCGGCTGCGCTTGTCCAAGAGCTCGCTGCTCGTCTGGGCGACGCCGTACACACCCTTCTTCGAACGAGACGAGTTCACGCTGCTGCGTTCGGTCGGGTCCTTGACCGAGCTTGCCCTCGAGCGGGTCGCGTCGGCCGAGAAGGAAGCTCGGCTGGCCGCCATCGTGGAGTCTTCCAACGACGCGATCATCGGACATGACCTCGGCGGCACGATCGTGAGCTGGAACGCGGGAGCCTCGAGGCTCTATGGCTACAGCGCTGCAGAAGCCTTAGGCAAACCGTACTCGAGCCTGGTTCCGGCGGATGACCTTGAGGGCGGCACGAAGATGCTTCAGAAGATCAAGCGCGGCGATCGGATCGAGCACTACGAGACGGCGCGGCTTCACAAGGACGGCAGACGCATCCACGTGTCGCTCACGGCCTCGCCGGTATGGGATCGGAACGGAGACCTTTCCGGAGCGTCGATCATCGCGCGCGACATCACCGAACGAAGGGCACACGAGGAGGCGCAGCGGGCCGCCGAGGAACGGTACCGCTCCATCTTCGAGAACGCCCTGGCGGGCATCTTCGAAGCCAGTCCGGAGGGCGCGATAGTCACCGCGAACCCAGCGCTGGCCACGATGCTGCGCTACGAGAGTCCGCAAGAGGTCACCGCCGGCATGAACGACATCGGCAGCCTGGTGCAGCAACCGGCGAAGCGGCAAGAGCTCATGCAGCTCGTGCATGATGAGGGTGTCGTCAAGGGTTTCGAGGTCAAGGGATCCCGGGGAGACGGTGAAACCTTGTGGCTCTCGCTGGACGTGCGCCCGCGCGCGACGGCCATGGAAACATCGCGAGACTCCAAGGCATGGCCGTGGACATAACCGACCGCAAGCTGACCTGATCCTCTTGGACCTTCATCTGCCCGACCATCTCCGGGTCGGAGGCGCTGAGCATGATCAAGGCCGACACGCGCACGAAGGACATCCCCGTAACCGTCATAAGCGCCGATGCGACCGAGCCACAGATCCGCAGGCTCCTGGGTTCGGGCGCGCGCTCGTATCTGACCAAGCCTCTGGACGTGAGGCGGTTCCTGGGGATGCTGGACGCCGAGCTGTGGAGCGCGGATGCACGGGCTTGAGATGAGGATCGAAGATGCACCGATCCTCATCGTCGACGACGAACCCGTCAACGTCCGACTCTTGGAGAAGGTCCTCGAGAGAGGAGGGTACGGCCGCGTGACGTCGACCACGGAGCCGCGTGAGGTTCTCTCCCTGTGTCGCGAGTTGCAGCCGGCCGTGCTTCTGTTGGATCTCCGCATGCCACACCTCGACGGCTTCAGGGTCTTGGAGATACTCGATGAAGGCCTCGGCGAGCGGCAACGTCCTTCCGTGCTCTTTCTCACTGCCGATGTCGGCGAGGACGTTAAGCGGCGCGCGCTGTCGCTCGGCGCAAGCGAGTTCTTGCTGAAGCCGTTCGATCTGGCCCAGGTGTTGTTCAGCGTCGGCAAGTTGGTCGAGCGATACCGGGATGGAGCGCCGACATAGGCTGGCGAGCACGGCGGATGCGGGACCGTGAGGTGAAGGGCTAGGCTAGACGGACGACGACAGGAACGCCTCTGTCATGGCGGCCTTGTCGGGCGGCACATCGGCGCCGGGCAGGATCACTGCGGTAAGGAGGTTGCCGCGCAGGCCGGGGATCCAGCCGAGCGCCGATGCACTCAAGGCCACGACTTCCCGGATGTGCTCTGGCGACCCGACGAACATCCGTTTGCTGAGCCACCCAACCGTCATGTCGACTCGATAGTCCGAATCCAAGTAGTAACTGTTGAGGATCGTCTCCAGTTGCCGTGGCGTCCATCGGAAGACGTAGTTATCGCGCTCGAATGGATTGACCACCTTGGTCTTGTTCACGGCGAAGCGTGCCTCCGCAGCGTGACCGGCTTTCGCAGCTCTGCTTCCTGCGCGCCGCCCACGACCCTGGCGCTCGTAGCATGTGGCGATCCCGGTTTTCTCCAAGAGACGTTCCAGTGCAGACTCATAGGGCTCGATCATCACGGCGGCTTGACGACAGCACCGAAGCATCTCGTACAGGCCGGAGACGGGACGCGGGAGGTGGTGCAGCCCCTCCTTGCAGACCACAACGTCGAAGGAGCGAGAAGGGAAGGTCAGCGCCTCGGCGTTCTCCTCTTGGTAGGAGATGCGTGGATCGCCATCCGTTGCCTTCTTCACGTCCCGCCTGCGGTCCCCGAAGCCGCTGATGACTATCTCGCGGAAGGGGAAGCGCTTGAGGAACAGAGCGTCGCGATGATTGGCACAGACGGCAAGAACGGTTCCCCACTCGGGGCCCACGAGGTGCGCGTAGCGATCCAGCGCGTAGGTGAAAAGGGTCTCGTGGAAGCGCTGCTTGCTGTCGATCTGGCGCAGCTTGCTGTAGGGGAACGCCCTCAAGAAGGCACTCCTCCGAGGATCGTCAAAGCCGCCCCTTCTCGCGCCCACGCACCCCAAGACCCAGCGGTACCGTGTCTGCGAACCCCATACGCCTCCCCCGAACCCGTACTGGAGGATACAACCGCACACTGGTCCCGGGCGCAAGAGGGTCAAGAGGGCATGACGCTCGCTGTTGTAGATGTTGTCTCTGTGACCACTGCTCTCTACTGAGAGCCCGAGAGAGGGTCTCGCTCGGCTCGGCTACTCCGGACCGGCTGAGTCTTCCTGGACCTTCCGGTTGCTTCTCACTCGTAGGTTGTAGCAGTCTGGTGGTAGGGGCAACCGTCGTTGCCGTGACAAGGGGGGAGACGATGGCACAAGCCGCGGTTCCTGGCAACCTCCGGGGCCAGGACGTCTACGACTACAAGCTGGGCCGGGTCATCTTGGCGTCGTCCGCCGGAACCACGATCGAGTGGTACGACTTCTACATCTTCGCGAGTCTGTTCACGATCCTCGGCGAGAAGTTCTTCCCACCCGGCAACGATGCTCTGCGGATCTTGGGCATCTTCGCACTGATCTACGTGGGCTTTCTCGTGCGTCCGTTCGGCGCGTTCTTCTTCGGAAGGATCGGGGATCTCATCGGACGCAAGTACACCTTCTTGATCACGATCGCGATCATGGGGGCGTCGACGTTCGCGATCGGGCTCCTGCCGACCTACGAGACGGCGGGGATAGTCACGCCGATCATCCTCGTCCTCCTGAGGTGCCTGCAGGGCCTTGCTCTCGGCGGAGAGTACGGCGGCGCGGCCATCTACGTGGCGGAGCACGCTCCCGACGATCAACGGGGCCAGTACACTTCCTACATCCAGATGACGGCCACCGTCGGCCTCGTCCTCGCGCTGCTCGTCGTCGTCGGTTTCGAGTCGATCCTCGGCGAGGCGACGTTCAGCGACTACGGCTGGCGCATCCCCTTCTGGCTCTCGGGCATCCTGCTTGGACTTGCCCTCTACATCCGTTTGAGCCTGCGCGAGACCCCCCTTTACACCAAGATCAAGGAGGCCAAGCAGCTCTCGGTGTCTCCGATAAAGGACGCCCTGGAGCTGGGTGGCGCGAAGCGGATCGTGCTGGTTCTGCTGGGCGCCACCGCCGGCCAGGCCGTCGTGTGGTACACGGGCCAGTTCTACGCCCTGGTTTTCATGCAGACGGAGCTCGGGATCAGTGTGGTCGCCTCGAGCACCATCGTCGGCGTGGCCCTCGTCCTGGGCACACCCTTGTTCCTGTATTTCGGGAAGCTGTCGGATCGGATCGGCCGCAGGAACATCATCCTCGGAGGCTGTCTCTTGGCGGCGATCTCCTACTTCCCCATCTATCGGGCGATGGCGGCCGTCCCCGACAACTACTTGCTCCTAACCGCGCTGGTGTTCATCCAGATGGTCTACGTGACGATGGTGTACGGCCCGATCGCGGCCTATCTTGTTGAGCTCTTTCCGGCGCGTGTCCGCTACACCTCGCTGTCCGTTCCCTATCACTTCGGCAACGGCTGGTTCGGCGGCGGCGTCCCGCTCATCGCGACCGCGCTGGTGAGGAGGTTCGGCGGCGGCGACGATTCCGTCGACCTCCAGGGTCTCTTCTACCCGGTCGGCATCGCGCTCATGACGGCGGTGGTCGGCTACTTCACGCTCCGGGAGACGCATCACATTCGCATTTGGGATGAGGTCTCCGGCGCCGAGCCGGCGACGACCGACAAGCCGGCGGAGGTTGCCGGCACCGATCCACGGCCGAGCTCTCAGGGCGCGTAGTTCCGGGGCGCGTAGTCGCCGGGCGGGCGACCCCAGCGCACCGCATTCTCGTGGCGCGCCCCGATCACCTCGGGGACGCCTTGCTCTCGCTCCCGGCGGTGGCGGCGCTCAAGCGGGCTCTACCTCGAGCACGGATCACCTACGTGGTGTCGCCCGCTCTGCGGGACGTCGTCCTGCGCTGTCCCTACGTCGACGAGGTGCGCTGTGTGGCGTTCCCGGACATGGCCACCGGCCGCGAGCCCGAACCCTGGAGCGACGCGGTGGCGCGCGCGAGCCGAGAGCTTCAGGGCCGCTTCGATGCCGCCATCCTGTTTCGCCCCGACGATCCGTGGTGCGGACGGCTGGTTGCCGAGGCGGAGGTGCCGGTCAGGATCGGCTTCGACATGCCGCGCACCCGTCCCCACCTCACCGACGCGCTGGCCGAGCGTCGCGACCGGCACGTCGCCGAGGCCGCGCTGGAGCTCACCCAGGCCGCCGCCGGGCGCCTCGGCGTGGACGTTCCTCTCGGGCGATCTGTGCCGCGCGACCTCCTCGTCGCGTCGCCGCAGGATGAGCAGGAGGCCGGCGACGCCGTCGACGACCCGGATCCGGTGTTGTTGCATCCCTCGTCGTCGTGGCGACTCAAGAACTGGCAAGTGCAGCGGTGGGGAGCCCTCGCCGCTCGCCTCCGAGAGCGCTTCGGAGTCACACCGCTGATATCCGACGCGCCGGGCGAGGCCGCCGTCGTGGCCGCGGTGGTCGCGCACAGTCACGGCGCTGCCGC
>JBHEMX010000064.1:0-13460 GCA_046262355.1 Actinomycetota bacterium
CGTGCTGATCCCCGTGCGCGTGTCATGCAGCGACTGCGGTGACCAGACCGAGTCCGCCGATGTGTTCGCCGTGTGCAGGCGCTGCGGGAGCTCGGACCTTCAGGTCGAGGGTGGAGACGACCTCATGCTCGAATCGATCGAGGTCCGGCGCACCGATCCAATACCTTCCCATGCTGAGACGTCTGGAGAACGAGAGGGGGAAACATGAGCAACGATCCCGAGGACAAGGGCTTCGAGAAGTCCCTCGGCAAGCAATCCGCCGATCGCGGCGAGAAAGACGTAGCTCCGTTCGAGGGCGAGGACGAGCACGGCTTCGCTCCCGACGTCGGACATGGCCAGGCCCAGAAGGAGGCAGGCGACAAGGCCTTCGAGGCCGACAAGCACGAGACACAGGAGGGCTCGAAGAGCGAGGGAGGCGCCATCTACGCGCCGGAGAAGAGCGCGGAGCACTCCGGCGAGAGCATCACCGCCCGCGGCGAGGAGCGCGGCAGCAAGAAGGACGAGCCCGGCCGCATAGAAGAAGAGGAGCAAGAGGCCGGGAGGCCGAAGGGCAAGACGACGGCTCGCTATTCCACCGGCGTCAATCCGACCGAGATGGCGGAGGAAGACGCCCCGCACATGCCGCACGGAGACCAGGGGGGTTAGCGGCGCGGAGCGGCTTCCCGCAGGGCGCTCGGACCGCGCCCGTGACCGAAGAGACAACGATCCATCGGCACTACACTAGGAAGGCCGCGGCCTACCAGGGCGGCCAAGGGGAGGCTTTTCATGTGTCTCGCGATTCCCGGGCAGATCGTCGAGATGGTCGACTCCGCCACGCACATCGCGAAGGTCGATGTCGGCGGGGTGAAGCGCAACGTGAACGTGGGACTCCTCACGGAGCCCCCCGACGTCGTTACCGTCGGCGACTGGGTCCTGATCCACGTCGGGTTCGCTCTGTCCAAGGTCGACGAGGCCGAGGCCGCCGCGACCCTGGCGATGCTGAGGGGCATGGGCGAGGCGTACGAGGACGAGCTCGAGCAGCTCAAGTCGAGCGACATCGCATGACCGCGGGTCCTCTGCCGCTCATCGATCCCGACTCGTACGGGGCGGCCTGCGCGGTCGTCGATGGGTGCCTCACCTGCGGGGACGTCGCCGTGCCCGTTACCGTCGTGGAGGCGGGCGCGCCGGATGCCTTGTGCGAAGACGCCCACGGACGGCGCGGCACGGTTGCCGTCGAGCTCGTTGCGCCAGTGGAGGAGGGCGAGCGTCTGCTCGTTCACGGAGGGGTGGCGATCGCCCGCCTGGGGGAGGGAGCATGAGGTTCGTCGACGAGTTCCGCGACGCAGAGCTGGCGCGTGCGCTGGGCACGGAGATCGCCGCGCTCGCCGAGCCGGGCCGCCACTACAAGGTCATGGAGGTATGCGGTGGCCACACGCACACGATCTACAAGCACGGCATCGAAGATCACCTTCCCGATTCCGTGGAGCTGGTGCACGGGCCCGGCTGCCCCGTGTGCGTCATCCCCATGGGCCGGGTCGACGATGCGATAGCGATCGCCGAACGCCCCGAGGTCATCCTCACCTGCTTCGGCGACATGATGCGCGTGCCCGGAGGGCGCGGGAGCTTCCTCGACGCGAAGTCCGAGGGCGCGGACATCCGCTTCGTGTACTCGCCGCTGGATGCATTGAAGATCGCGCGTGCTAATCCGCAGCGCGAGGTCGTCTTCTACGCCATCGGCTTCGAGACCACGGCGCCCTCGACCGCCCTCACGCTCATGCGCGCGAAGCTCGAAGGCATAGGGAACTTCTCGGTCATGTGCAACCACGTGACGATCGTTCCGCCGCTGATGGCGCTGCTCGAGTCCCCCGACCTCAGGCTCGACGCCTTCATCGGTCCGGGCCACGTCTCAACCGTGGTCGGGTGCAGGCCCTACGAGTTCATCCCCGCGGAGTACGGCCAGCCTGTGGTCGTGGCAGGCTTCGAGCCCCTCGACCTCCTGCAATCGATCTACATGATCATGGCCCAGCTCGCCGAAGGGCGTTCCGAGGTCGAGAATCAGTACGGGCGCGTGGTCCCGTGGGAGGGCAACACGAGAGCTCTCGACATCCTCGGCGAAGTCTTCGAGTTACGGCCCTACTTCGAGTGGCGCGGGCTCGGCTTCATCTCGCAGAGCGCGCTCAAGCTGACGGATGACTATGCGGAGTGGGACGCCGAGCTTCGCTACGAGGTGCCCGGGGTACGCGTCGCCGACCCCAAGGCGTGCCAGTGCGGAGAGGTCTTGAAGGGCGTCATCAAACCGTGGGAGTGCAAGGTCTTCGGCACGGCATGCACGCCGGAGACCCCGATCGGGACCTGCATGGTGTCCTCCGAGGGCGCCTGCGCCGCCTACTACAACTTCGGGCGCTTCGCCCGGTCCAAGGCGCGCGCGGGCGCCTGATGGCGGATCTCGAGCAAGAGGTCCTCGCGCGCATAGAGCGTCAACGCAAGCTGCGTCCTCGCTTCCGCGACGATCGCATCACCATGGCGCACGGCGCCGGGGGCAAGAGCACCCACACCCTGGTCGCCGGATTGTTCGAGCAGGCCTTCGCCAACGAGGCTCTGTCCGAGCTCGGGGACGCGGCCTACCTCGACCTCGACGGCGCTCGCCTCGCGCTCACCACCGATGGCTTCGTCGTCAAGCCCCTGAGCTTCCCGGGGGGATCGATCGGGGAGCTCGCGGTCAACGGCATCGTCAACGACCTCGCCGTCGGCGGCGCCCGGGCGATCGCCGTGACCGCCGCCTTCATCATCGAAGAAGGCCTTGCGGCAGACGTCCTGCGGGCCGAGGTCGAGGCCGTGGCGGCGGCCGCCCGCGCGACGGGGGTAACGGTGATCGGAGGCGACACGAAGGTCGTCGAGCGCGGCAAGGCCGACGGGATGTACATCACCACGACCGGGATCGGCCTGCGAGACCCACGCGTCGAGCTGTCGGCCACGACGGCGCGCCCCGGCGACCGCATCCTGTGCTCGGGCACCATAGGAGATCACGGCACCGCGATCATGCTCGCGCGCGGCGAACTCGAGCTCGACGCCGACGTGACCTCCGACACCGCGTCGGTGTGGATCCAGGCGGAGGCCGTCATGGCGGCGGCGGGACCGGCGCTCCGGGTGATGCGCGACCCGACGAGAGGAGGCGTCGCAACCGTGCTCAACGAGATCGCGACTGGATCCGATGTCGGCGTCGTGCTCGACGAGGACGCGGTCCCGGTCCGGCCGGCGGTGAAGGGGGCGTGCGAGATCCTCGGCATCGATCCCATGTACGTCGCCAACGAGGGGAAACTGCTCGCGGTGGTCGCCGCGGAGGCTGCGGAGGCAGCCCTCGAGGCGCTGCGGGCAACACCGGGCGGAGAGGCCTCCGCGCTCGTCGGCGAGGTGGCCGAGGAGCCCGCCGGCATGGTCCTCGTCCGGACCGGGTTCGGAGGCACGAGGATCATGGACATGCTGATCGGAGACCCGCTGCCTCGCATCTGCTAGCCGTGGGTTGCCACCCAAGTAGTCATGAACGATTCGATCGTGCTGATGCAAGACGCCTACGACGCGCGCGCGCGTCTCGTCCGTAGCTTCTTCGAGGCCGAGGCACAACGCCTGGCCGAGCTGTGCCATGGCATGGCGCGCCGGTTCGTCAGGGGTGGCCGGTTGATCGCCTTCGGCGTCGGTCCCGCAGCGACGGACGCACAACACGTCTCGGTCGAGTTCGTCCATCCCGTCATCGTCGGCAAGCGAGCGCTGCCGGCCCTCGCTCTGCCCAACGACATCCCCTCGGCTCTGGGAGGAGCGGTCGCCGGGCCCGGCGGCTTCTTCGCCCGCCAACTCGGGATCATGGCGCGTCCCGAGGACATCGCGCTCGGCATCGTGCACGGCTCTTTCGACCCGGGCATCGCCGCCGTGGAGGAGGCCCTGGAGCGGGCCACGGCATCCGGGATGCTGTCGGTCTCCCTGGGAGCGACGGGAGGCACCGCAGCGGGAGCGCAACACGCCTTCGAGGTCGACTGCAGCGACCCGTTCGTCGTCCAGGAGGTGCACGAGACCCTGTACCACGTCCTGTGGGAGCTTGTGCACGTCTTCTTCGACCATCGGGGCCTTCTCGAAGACCGACCGAGCGGCCGCGCGCACGACAGCGGCCGCTCGAGCTTCCTCTATCCGTTCCTGGCCGAAGACGAAGGCGACCTCCAAGGGGTCCTGCACGAGGTGCGCGGCTCGATCCTGAGCAAGGCCGAGGACGTCATCGCGCTGCGCGCCGCCTCGGCGGACCCGGAGGGATTGCGCCACACCGCGCGCCTCATCGCCGAGCGCGTGCGCTCGGGGGGCAAGGTTCTCGCCCTCGGCAACGGCGGCTCGGCGACGGATGCCCAGGACCTCGTGGCGGACCTTGTGGCGCCGCCCGGCGACATGTCGCCCGTGGCCGCGCTATCCCTCACGAACGACGCTGCGGTGGTTACGGCCGTGGCTAACGACGTCGGCTTCGACAATGTCTTCGCTCGGCAGGTGATCGCCCACGGCGAGCCGTCAGACGTAGTGATGGCGATCTCCACGAGCGGCGGATCGCGCAACGTCGTCGCGGCCGTCGAAGAGGCGCGCCGCCGCGATCTCCTCACGGTCGCGCTCGCCGGCTACGGCGGAGGCAGGCTCAGCGAGATCTGCGATCGAGCGCACCCCATCGACGCCGCTTACATCCCTCGGATCCAGGAGGGCCAGGCGACGCAGTACCACCTCCTGCGGCGGCTGCTTGCGACGCTGTGAAACACCCGACCGCAACCTCGTTGTCTCAGCTCGCTACCTCCATGCACTCACAGGCGAAGAGAGAACAGATGCAGCCGTCCTCGACGCGATGGTCGTGACCGGGTTTGCACGAGCCGCAGTCACAAGCGCATAGCTCCGTCTGTGACTGCCTCGAGGTTGCGCGAACCGTCATCCCGCACAGCGATTCGTCACTGTCGTATGTCCACACATGTCCCGGCGTGTGCTGCCAGACCGACATAGCTCAACCTCGCTGCAGAAGTTTTCGCGTTCTCGAGGCTCATTCGGCACGCCACAGGGGTCCTTGAGTTGATTCACCCGTTTTGCCCACCAGGTGTTCGGGAAGGGAATCAGGAACGGGAGGCAAGGCCAGGGGGGTGAGGCACGGATCGATCCAAGATCACTTCACAGCCTCAGTTGCTTGCGCATCTCGGGCTGAGGCGTCTCGAGAAGGGGGAGCTTCATGCCAGGAAACAAGGCAGTCGCATATATCGAGCCCGGCAAGGTCGAGGTGCAGACCATCGACTACCCCGAGCTCGTGCTCAAGGATGGTCCCGGGGTCGACAAGAGGAACGTCGGGCGCAAGTGCGAGCACGGCGTGATCCTCAAGATCGTGTCGACCAACATCTGCGGGAGCGACCAGCACATGGTGCGCGGGCGCACGACCGCTCCATCGAACCTCGTTCTGGGTCACGAGATCACCGGTGAGGTTCTGGAGGCCGGTCGCGACGTCGAGTTCATACAGAAGGGCGATCTCTGCTCGGTGCCGTTCAACATCGCATGTGGCCGCTGCCGAAACTGCAAGGAACGCAAGACCGGCATCTGTCTGAACGTCAATCCGGCGCGCCCCGGCTCGGCCTACGGCTACGTCGACATGGGCGGATGGGTCGGCGGTCAAGCAGAGTACGTCATGGTCCCCTACGCAGACTGGAACCTGCTCAAGTTTCCCGACAAAGAGCAGGCGATGGACAAGATCCTCGATCTCACGATGCTGTCGGACATCTTTCCGACGGGCTTCCATGGTGCATATACGGCCGGCGCAGCTCCCGGCTCGACGGTATACGTGGCCGGTGCAGGCCCGGTGGGCCTGGCGTGTGCCCACTCGGCGCAATTCCTCGGGGCATCGGTCGTCGTCGTCGGCGACATGAACCCCGAGCGTCTCGCCCAGGCCAAGAGCTTCGGCTGCGAGACGGTCGATCTGCGCGAAGAGGGGACGCTCCCCGACAAGCTCGAGCAGATCCTCGGTGAACCCGAGGTCGACGCAGCGATCGACTGCGTTGGCTTCGAGGCGCGCGGGCACGGCGTCGACGCGGAGGAGGCACCGGCCACGGTGCTGAACTCGATCATGGAGGTCGCGCGCGCCGGTGCGAGGCTGGGGATCCCAGGTCTCTACGTGACCGGTGACCCAGGCGGCGTCGACGAGAGCGCCAAGCAGGGATCCCTGAGCATCAGGATCGGTCTCGGCTGGGCGAAGTCGCACGTCTTCACAACCGGGCAGTGCCCCGTGATGAACTACAACAACGGCCTTATGAAGGCGATCCTCCACGAGAAGGTTCAGATCGCCAAAGCCGTCAACGCAACCGTCATCCCGCTCGAGCGGGCTCCGAAGGGCTACAAGGACTTCGACAAGGGCGCGAGCAAGAAGTTCGTCCTCGACCCGCACGGCCTGCTCAAGAAGGCTGGGAGGGTCTGATCCACCGAGCCGGGCACCCCTTTCTACGGGGAGCCCGGCTCACCTCTTCTCGGGCGGCCGACATCGCTCCACCGAGTAACCGAGTTCTTGGAGGGACGCGAGCAGTCGGAGCTCCGCCGTCTCGAGATCCTGATCAGGGGCCAGCTCCGCGAGAGGGACGTCGACGCGCCTCTCCGGATCCGTCCCGCTGAAGACGATCGAGAACACGCCTCCGTCCCGAGTCACCGCCGCGCGCGGCCAGCGCGCGACGTGGGGGAGCCCCATGAGCCTCAGCACCTAAACGGTGTCCGGGTGTCGTTCCACGCGCCCTCAGCTCCAGGGCTGGCCGCGCTCGCAGGCTCTGCAGCGCGCCTCGTAGCCGAGGCCGTCGCGCGACGGCAGCGGCGCGCCGCAGAAATGACAGTGGTCGCGGCCACGGAACGAGTCCACGGCGCCGACGAAGGACCCGAGCAGGTGCTCGACCAGGACGCACACGGCGACGAAGACGGCGATCGCGACACCGAGCGCGGGAAGGCTCTCGAAGCCTCCCAAACCCGCATACGCGTCCATGGTACTGGCAGCCTACGCGTCACACAGGTTTAAGCGGCGCGAGCGTGAGGTCGAGACGCTTCTCGCCTCCCACCTCCGGGAAGTTCACGGTTGCCTCCAGCCCCACCGCAGAGCGCTGGATCTCGAGGATGACGCCGCGGCCCCAACGATCGTGCTTGACCTCCTGGCCGACCTTGAAGCGAGCGGGATCACTTCCGCCCTTCGGGACTCGGCCGACGACGCGCGACGCGGAGTCGTCGCGCTCGGCGCGCCGCACTAGCTCCTCGGGGATCTCTGCAAGGAAGCGCGCCGGCGGATTGTAGTTCACTCCCCCCCAGAGGCTGCGCGACCACGCGTTGATCAGGTAGAGGCGCTGCTCGGCCCTCGTTATCCCCACGTAGCACAGCCGGCGCTCCTCCTCGAGCTGGTCCGGCTCGGACAGCGAGCGGATGTGCGGGAACACGCCCTCCTCCATGCCCACCATGAAGACGACGGGGAACTCGAGGCCCTTCGCGTTGTGCAGGGTCATGAACGTCACTCCGACCTCCTCGCCCGACGACACGTCCGTGTCGGTGATGAGCGCGATGTGCTCGAGGAAGTCGGTCAAAGAGCCGTCCGCCGTCGATCCGTCGTACTCCCGTGCGACGCCGGCAAGCTCCTTGAGGTTCTCCTGGCGCGACAGCGCCTCGAACGAGCGCTCCGCAGCGAGCTCGAGCATGTACCCGCTGATGTCCCATGTGAGCTCGACGATCTCCGCCACGGGGGTGTCGTGCAAGGCCGCGAGCCGGATCTTCTCGAACAGGCGCGCGAGCTCCGCCGTCCCGCCGAGGGCGCGCCTCGAGATGCCCGGCACCTCGTCGGCGCGATCGAGCGCATCGCCGAGGCCGATGCCCTGGTCGCGCGCGAAGCCCGCCAGACGGGCCAGCGAAGCATCGCCGATGCCGCGGCGCGGCACCTGCGCTGCGCGCTCGACGCATACGGAGTCCTGCGCGTTCATCGCCGCGCGCAGCCACGCGATGATGTCCTTGACCTCCTTGCGTTCGTAGAAGCCGACTCCCCCGACCAGCTTGTAGGGAACCTCTTTGGAGGCAAAGACCTCTTCGAGCACGCGCGACTGAGCGTTCGTGCGATAGAACACCGCGACATCCGCCAGTTGGTGACCGTACTCGTCGCGCAGCCGCTTGATCTCCTCCGCGATCCAACCCGCCTCGTCGTGCTCGTTCTGCGCGTGGTAGCGCGTGATGGCGTCTCCGGCCACGGATTGGGTCCACAGGGACTTCGGCTTGCGCATGAGGTTGTTGCCGATGACGGCGTTGGCCGCATCGAGGATCGTCTTGGTCGACCGGTAGTTCTGTTCGAGCGTGATCACGCGTGCGTCGGGCCAATCGCGCTCGAAATCGAGCAGGTTCTTGATCGTTGCTCCGCGGAACGTGTAGATGCCCTGGTCGACGTCACCCACGACGAAGACGTTGCGGGACTTGCCACCCAGAAGCGTGGGAAGGCGCGCCTGCGCGTGATTGGTGTCCTGGAACTCGTCCACGAGCACGTGCAGGAAGCGCGCGCGATAGTGCTCGAGCACCTCGGGGTCGCGGTCGAACAGCTCGACCGTGCGCATGATGAGGTCGTCGAAGTCAAACGCAGAAGCCTCGCGCAGCCTTTGCTGGTACTGCACGTACACGTCGGCGATCGTGCGCTCCCACGGATTCGAAGCGAAGTCCGAATACAGCCCCGCGTTCATGAGCTTGTTCTTTGCATCGGAGATCGTCGCCGCTACCGCGCGCGGCGGGATCCGCTTGGGATCGATGTTGAGGTCTTTGAGGCACGCCTTGATGAGCCTCTCGGAATCGGCGGAGTCGTAGATCGAGAAGGACGAGCGGTACCCGAGGCGGGGGGCCTCGCGGCGCAGGATCCGCACGCACGCCGAGTGGAACGTCGACACCCACATGGTGTCGGCCACCCGCCCGACGAGCTCCGCGACGCGCCGCTTCATCTCGTTCGCCGCCTTGTTCGTGAAGGTGATCGCCAGGATGTCGAACGGCGACACCCCGGAGCGCACGAGGTGGGCGATCCGGTACGTGAGCACCCTCGTCTTGCCCGAGCCCGCGCCGGCCACCACCATCACGGGGCCCTCGCCGTGGGTCACCGCCTCGCGCTGGACCGGGTTGAGCTCCGCCAGGAAGTCATCTTGCATGGTTGTGATTATCCGCCGACTCGAGTGGGGGTGGGATCGCCGCAACCGTGCCGAGTGGGTGAGGGGTTGCCGTATGCGGGATCTGCCACGCACTCGGCGCCGATCGGAGACGCTATTCCCACTCGATCGTGCCCGGCGGCTTCGAGGTGATGTCGTAGGCGACGCGGTTGACGCCCGGGACCTCGTTGACGATGCGACTCGAGATGCGCCCGAGCAGCTCGTACGGGAGGCGCGCCCAATCCGCGGTCATGGCGTCCTCGCTGGTGACCGCCCGCAGAACGATCGGGTAGCCGTAGGTCCGCTCGTCTCCCATCACGCCGACCGAGCGCACCGCGAGCAGCACGGCGAAGGCCTGCCAGATCGTGCGTTGGAGATCGGCCCGCTTGACCTCCTCGACGACGATCGCATCGGCCGCCCGCAGGAGCTCGAGGCGCTCCGCCGTGACGTCTCCGACGATGCGCACGGCGAGTCCCGGGCCCGGGAACGGCTGCCGCCACACGATGTCCTCGGGCAGGCCGAGCTCCTCGCCGACCCTGCGGACCTCGTCCTTGAAAAGGTTGCGCAGCGGCTCGACGAGCGTGAACGCAATGTCCTCCGGAAGCCCGCCGACGTTGTGGTGGCTCTTGATGCGCGCGGCCGAGCGCGTCCCCGACTCGATCACGTCGGGATACAGCGTCCCCTGGACGAGGAAGCGGGCATCGCCGACCTCCTCGCGTGCGACCTCCTCGAAGGTGCGGATGAAGGTCTCGCCGATCAGCTTGCGCTTGTCCTCGGGATCGGTCACTCCGGCGAGCCGCTCCAGGAAACGATCCGCGGCCTTCACGTGCACGAGATCGACGGCGAGGTGGCGCCTGAAGGTCTCGTCCACGTGTTCGGCCTCACCGGCCCGCAGGAGCCCATGGTCGACGAAGACGCAGGTGAGCTGATCACCGACCGCCCGATGCACGAGCGCCGCGGCCACCGACGAGTCGACGCCACCCGACAGCGCGCACACGACCCGGGCGTCGCCGACGAGTTTTCGCACCTCGTCGATGGCGCTCTCGATGATCGAGGTCATCGTCCAAGTTGGGCTCAGGTCACAGCCCTCATAGAGGAAATTCTTGAGGACCTCGAGACCCTTGGCGGTGTGTGTCACTTCGGGATGGAACTGCACCCCGTAGAGACCTCTGGCGCGGTCCTCGAAGGCCGCCACCGGAGACGCGTCGGTGGACGCCGTGGCGCTGAAGCCGTCGGGCGCACGCACGATCGCATCGTTGTGGCTCATCCACACGTCTTGCTCACTCGGGAGCTCCGCGAACAGCACCGAGCCCGGCGCGCGCACGTGCAGGTCGGTCGGGCCGAACTCGGCGGTCCCCGTGCGAGCGACCTCGCCCCCGAGAGCCTGAGCCATCGCCTGCTGTCCGTAGCAGATCCCGAGCACGGGGATCCCCAGATCGAACAGCTTGGGATCGACGGCCGGCGCGCCCGGAGCGTAGACGGAGTCGGGGCCGCCCGAGAGCACTATCCCCGCCGGCCGCTCCTGTGCGATGGCCGTCACAGGACGATCGTGAGGCACGATCTCGGAGAGGATCCTGCATTCGCGGATGCGGCGTGCGATGAGCTGTGCGTACTGAGCGCCGTAGTCGACGACGAACACCTTCTGCATAGCTCACCCTACCGCGCCGCCCGGGGCCCTCCTCGGCTCTTGCGGGCCTCGACGACGATGCTGAGGCGGTCGGAATCCGATGCCGCGCCGTGGTCCTCGAGGCCTGCCTTTCGGCAGATCCGGCGCAGCTTCGCGCCGAGGTCCTCGGACACCTCGAGCAGCATCCAGCCGCCGGGCTTCAGCCACTCGGGGGCCTCTGCGACCGCGCTGCGGATGAGCTCCAGACCGTCGGCCGACTCGTCGGTGAGCATGAATGCGGGCTCGTAGTCGATGACCTCCGAGGGCAGGTCCTCGACCTCGTCCGGCGGCACGTAGGGAATGTGTCCCGTGATCACGTCGACCGTGCCCCTGAGACGGCGCGGCAGCGCCTCGAACATGTCCCCGCGCCGGAAGGTCACGTTGTCCAGCCCGAGGCGGCGGGCGTTCTCGCGCCCCTGTCTCAGCCCCTCGTCGTCGATGTCGGCTCCCCACACATCGGCCTCGGGGAATTCATCCGCGATGCCGAGCGCGATCGGGCCGGCTCCCGTGCAGACGTCGACGATCACGGGAGCGCGACGGTTGCGGAGGCGGCGCGCCGCGCGCGCGCAGGTGAGCTCCGACGACGGGCGGGGCACGAAGGCGCCGGGCCGCACCTTGAGGTCGAGCCCGTAGAACTCGATGTGGCCCGTCAGCATGGGGAACGGCTCCCCTCCGGCGCGCCGGGCTACCAGCGAGAGATACCGGCGCCGCACGGGAGGCCGAGGCTCCTCGTCGAGGTCGAGGTCGTCGACGTCGACGGCGTGGCACAGAGCGAGGAGCTCCTCCGCCTCGCGACGGTTGTCGTGGTCCTCGAAGATGTGCGTGGAGTCGGCGAGCACTCGCTCGCCGAGATCGAGAAGTTGCCGGACGCTCCGAGGGCCGCTCACGACGGCGCATAGTACTTGGCCCACCGTCGCCGGGGGAGTCGCGGCCCGGAGTCTGTCGGGTCGCAACGATGGGCGCGGCGCCGCCGGACCTCGCCGGCGCGCCGAACCTCTTGCAGTTGCGCACGGCAGGCGTGTCTCAACGCAAGGAGGAAGGCGTGTCAGAAGCATCGAGCGGTCCGAGGCTTCGGCCTGGGATCCTCGCCCGAGGCTTCGCCGCTGGGATCCTCTGCCCGCGGCTTCGCTCTGGGCGGCGCGCCGAACCTCTTTCATCTGCGCACGCCAGGCGTGTCTCACCGCAAGAAGGATCGAGCGGTCCGAGGCTTTCCGCCTTCCACTCAGGCAGAGGTCGGGATCTCGAGCTCTTCCTCTTCCGGCACCTCGATCGTCGGCTTCTCGAGCTCGGTCGAGAGCACGATCGTGGTGCGCGTGCGCGCGACGCCGCGGATCGAGCGGATCCTACGGAGCAGCCGTTCGAGGTCCCTGTTGGTCCGCGTGCGGATCTTGATCATGTAGCAGTCCTCGCCGGCGATGCGGTGGAACTCGAGGACATCGGGCTCCTCGCAGATGCGAGCGACGATCGGATCGTCGGCGGCGAACTCGTTGCCCTCGGACAACGTCACCATGACGAAGGAAACGTGGAAGAGACCGAGGGCCTCGGGATCGAGCACACAGGTGTACCCGGCGACCACGCCGCGATGCTCGAGCTTGCGGACGCGATCGTGGACCGCCGGCCCCGAGAGACCGACGGCCTTGGCGATCGCCGCATGCGACATGCGGCCGTCCTCGCGCAACAGCTTGAGGATGTTCCGGTCGACGTTGTCGAGACCGGCAGCCATCGCTACCGGTCCCGACGCGGTCGACGGCCTCGCACGGGCCGCTCCAGTCGGGGGGACTTCGCCGGCGGCCGCAGCGCGGGGTCGAGCTTGTAGAGCACGAAACTCATCAATCTCATCGACTCACTTTCCTCTAGCGGGGGTGTGGACCCAGTCGTTGCCGTCCCTCGAATCGACTCCGACGAGCACCGGCAGAACAACGAACACAAGCAGTATCAGCCCTAAGAAAACCAGGTCATCAGCCGTTTGGATCACCCCTTTCAAAGGTATCTCTCCAACTTCACGAAGGAAAAGATACCACTCGTCCCGGCGCTGGGTCAAGTTATCTTCAAGGTGGTCGAAGGTGATTGGCTAAGAAACCATTGCGACAAGGTTAATCTGCCTCGGTTCCTGAGGCTCAGGTCCCCGCTCTCTGGGAAGCCCCCTGAGGCCCCGGCCTCCGCTCCGGCTCGCCGGGATCCTCCCACTTGGACCTGTACCGTCGCTGAGCCCGGTAGATGTGGCCGGGGGACCAAGAGCCCTCCACCGCGGCTGGGCGAGGGTCCAGGGCCTGAGGTCGCGGCGCGCCGGGGGCTGGGCGCGCCGGTGAATGTGGCCGGGCGACCAAGAGCCCACCACCGCCGCCCGGCGAGGGTCCAGGGCCTGAGGTCGCGGCGCGCCGGGGTCCGGGCGCCGCTTGCGGTTCGCTCCGGTGGGCGGCGCGCGGGATCCCGGTGGGCGGCGCGCGGGATCCCGGTGGGCCCGGTTGGGCGGCGCGCGGGATCGCGGTCGGCTCCGGTGGTCGGCTGCCGGGTCCGGACGCTGATGTTAAATAGGGTGCTATGGCGACGCTCGAGGCTTTCTGTCCCGTGTGCCGGCGCACGGTTCACGTCGCCGAGGGCGATCCGTTCGTGTGCCCCGTGTGCTCCTC
>JBHEMX010000065.1:0-17312 GCA_046262355.1 Actinomycetota bacterium
CCGTGGCGCTCTACGTCGTCCTCGGGGCATGGGCTGCGCCGCGCCACGGGGCGCTCGGCATGGCCGTGGTAGATGCGGCGGTCACGGCGCTGGTGAACTCCGCACGCGTGGTCGAGGCGAAGCTGCTCGTCGGGGTGCAGCCGTTCGGCAACACGTTCTTCAAGCCGGTGGTGGCCTCCGCGGTTGGAGGTCTCGCCCTGCTCGCGTGGCGGCTGGTCCCGGGCGAGTCGGTCCCCATCCAGGTCGCGGGCCTCGCGGTCGCCGCAGCGGTCTATGCCGGGCTCCTCAAGGTCCTCGGGATCGACCCCGAGGAGCGCATGGTGCTTGATCGCATCAAGCGTCGCGCGCTGAAGCGCGGCGATCGCTGACCGGCGCAAGCTCGGCAAGGTCGCTTGCCGCTACCGTTGCACGGTCGCAGCGAAGCCCGGAGGTTGGAGGGAGCGAGATGAGAAGCGAGACGAGGTCCTACGACACATCACGGAGCCGCTTCGTGGACATCACGAGCGACATCGCCGGGTTCGTCGGGGATGCCGACGACGATGGCCTCGTCAACATCTTCGTTCCCCACGCGACCGCCGGCCTCGCGTTGATCGAGACGGGCTCGGGATCGGAGCGCGACCTCGAGCAGGCTCTCGACAGGCTGTTGCCGCGCGACGCCGACTACGTTCACAGCCACGGCTCGCCGGGACACGGCGCCGACCACTTGCTCCCCGCGTTCGTCGCGCCGTCGCTCACGGTTCCCGTCGTCGCAGGAGAGATGGCGCTCGGGACGTGGCAGAGCGTCGTGCTCGTCGACCTCAATCGCGACAACCCGGAGCGCGCGGTCCGGTTCTCGATGCTGCAGGCGTGAGCCGGCCGTCGCTCGGCGAGCTCGCCCGGCTGTTCCTTAAGATCGGCGTCGTCGCCTTCGGAGGCCCCGCCGCTCACATCGCGATGATGCACGACGAGATCGTGCGCCGGAGGCGCTGGATGGACGAGCAGGCGTTCCTGGACCGGCTCGGCGTCACGAACCTCATCCCCGGCCCCAACTCGACGGAACTTGCGATCCTGGTGGGCGGCGCGCTCGGACGGGGCTGGGGGCTCGTCGTGGCAGGGGTCGCATTCATCGTCCCCGCGGCCGTGATCGTGCTCGCCCTGGCGTGGGTCTACGTACGCTACGGGGCGACGCCCGAGGCGGGATCGCTGCTCTTCGGGATCAAACCGGTCATCATCGCGATCGTTGCTCAGGCGCTCTTCTCGCTCGGGCGGCGCGCCGCAGGAGCGCCGCTGACGGCGGCGGTCTTCGTAACCGCAGGCGCCGTGTATCTCCTCGGCGTCGACGAGATCGTCGTGCTCGTCTCGGGCGGGCTCATCGTGATGGCGACGCGCCTCGCCCGTCCGGTGCAGATGCGTGCGCTCATGGTCCCCGTGGGGCTGAGCGGATCGGTGTGGGCGCAGGCGGCGCGCTCCGAGGTCGACCTCACCACGCTCTTCCTCGTCTTTCTGAAGATCGGCTCGGTGCTCTACGGCGGCGGTTACGTCCTGCTCGCGTTCCTTCGGACGGATCTCGTCGAGAACCTCGGTTGGCTCTCCAACGATCAGCTCCTCGACGCCGTGGCCATCGGTCAGGTGACGCCGGGACCGCTGTTCACGACGGCGACCTTCGTGGGCTATGTCGTCGCCCGGGTCCCCGGCGCCCTGCTCGCAACGGCGGGGATCTTCCTTCCGTCGTTCCTGCTCGTGGCGCTCATCGGGCCCTTCGCCGAGCGTCTGCGCCGCTCGCAGGTGATGGGCGCGCTGCTCGACGGCGTCAACGCCGCCGCGCTCGGTCTCATGGCCGGCGTGACCGTGGAGCTGGCTCGCTCCGCGATCGTGGACGGGTACACGGCCGCTCTCGCCGCGCTGAGCCTCGTGATCCTGGTGCGCTTCCGCCTCAACTCGGCCTGGCTCGTGGCGGGCGGCGCGGCGGCCGGAGTGGCGCTCGCCGGGTTGCGTTAGGTCTTGGATAAGCGCGCGCGCCTCTACGGAGTGGGGCGCGCCGCCGCTCGTTGTGCGCGCTTCAGTCTCCCTACGGGGATGCGTTTGCGACCCAGGGCCGCGACGACATGGGCCCGCACGCCGGGCTCGGGGAACATGCGCGGGTACCCGAGCTCGCTGAGCGTGTCGCCGGCGACGAGCTCGAAGACCTCGACGTGGTGCGGCGCCATCTGCTCCTGCCAGGAACGGGTCTTGGCCACCGGGCCCTCCATCACGAGCGGATTGAGGTCTTTCGCCTTGTCCAGCAACTCCGGCCTCGAGAGCTCACCGTAGTTGAGCAAGGCGTCGTCGAAGCCGATCCCGAGGAACGCACAGATCGTCTTCGCCGCGGCTGTAAGCGCATCCTCGTCTGCGACCATCTCCTCGTAACGCAGCTCCAGGAGACGGTCGGGCGCGAGCGATCGGCCCGCCTCGAGCCCGAGCCGCACGCGGCGCGCCCACAGCTCGGCGGCGCGCGCGACGGTCTTGGGGCCGAACGGCACGTCCGCATAAGAGAGGGCGACGTTGCGTCCGTCGCGCACCACATGGATGAAGCGAGCCTCCGGGAAGCGCTCGGCCAAGAAGGGGATGTGTTCTATGTAACGGGGGGTCTTGTCTCCCCAGCTGGGCTTGCTGCGCTCGCGCGCGTAGGCCTTGTAGGGCGCGTCGACGGCTTCAGAGTACGCGACCGTGGGCGTCCCGGGCAACTCGCGGCGCACCGCTTCGGTCCCGAGGTTCCATGCACGGAACTGCTTGTGAGCGCCGAGCTCGTCGAGGAACGAGTCCACGCGCACGAGGTTGCGGTGATGCCACAGCTCGACGATGAAGCGCGATTCCGGCGGCACGGCCACTTCGGGATGCGCGTTCAGCATTAGGCGCAGCATCGTTGTGCCCGAGCGCGCCGAGCCGACTATGAAGAAGGAAGGCATCGGAGCCGACCTTATACGCGCCCGCGAGCGTTCTCGGGCGGGGCAGGTTTGCGGGTAGGGCAGGTCTCTTGGTTGTGAGCGAGCTCGATCCGGCGCCCCGCAGGCGACCTCGATCCGGGCGGCCCGCAGGTCCGCGGCGTGAGCAGCCGCCGCATCCTGACTAGTATCCGGGCACCGTGAGCCCCTCCTCCGCCCCGCTCTGCCACCACCTCCTGGGCCGCGCGCCCGCGCCGTCCTAGATGGGCGTCCGGACGATCCTGGAGCGGCTTCCGGCGGCGCGACCCGGGAGCTCTGAGGAGGCCACTCGTGGCTCCGCTGCCCTCCTCCGCCTCATCTGGGGGCTCGCCCTCGGAGCCGGTGTCGCCGGGCTCGGGGCGTATGCGTTCGGGGCCGGGATCCCGGCGTTGTGGCTGTTCAGTGCAGCCACGATCGCGCTGGCGCTCGTGCTGCCGCTGCCCTACGCGCTGGTCTCTCCTCTGTTCATGGGCCTGCTCGGCTGGCTCGTCGACATGGTGCCGCTCGTGGCGCTGATCGGCTGGGCCACCGTCGTGGCGCGCTGGGCTTTCGGGGTCCTGCGGGCGCGACGCCTCCCCCGAGGTGGCCCGTGGATCTGGCTTCCCGTCGCCCTCCTCGTCTGGACCGCGCTGGGCGTCCTCGTGATCCCGTCGGAGGACATCAAGCACTTCGTGCTGCTCGTCGGCATACAGGCGCTGGTCAGCGGGACGCTGCTCCTGATGGTCGATCGCCTCGGCCCACTCGAGGACCGCGTCCGAGTGGCCTCGGGGCTCGTCGGCTTCGTGCTGGTGCTGTCCGTGGCCGTGCTGCTGCAATGGATCGGGCTGCCGATCCAAGACCTTCAGGACGACACCGTGGCCGATCGAGTCGAGACCGCGTACGGCGTGGATGCGTTCGACAACAACGTCGGGATGATCAAGTACACACGCTCCCGCAACGCAGGTGTGAAGCAGCTGCGCGACAAGCTCGCGCGCCTACGATCGAGCGGCACGGAGCTTCCGCCCGCCGCCGTCTTCCTTCCGAGATTCCAGGCCTACAAGGAGTCGATAGTCGTGCGCTTCGCCGGTTCCGCACGCGCGCACGAGAGCGACCTCCGGCGGCTCGACATCAGGCTCGCCTACGACAGCGTCGGGTTCGCGCCCGCCAATCTCATCCCCAGGCTGCGCTCCTTCCCCCGCAACGCGCTGACCTACGCGGGAGTGTGCGCAGGGGTGTTTCCGGTCGCCGCATTCCTGGCATGGACGCAGACGCAGAGGAGGCGGCTGCTGGGGCGCGCCGGGATGGCGGCGTGTCTGTTCGGCGCAGCGTTCTCGTTGGCGCGCGGAGCATGGGCCGCGCTCGCCGTCGGCATCGTCATCCTCGTGGTCGACGGGCTCGTCGTGAGGCGCGCCAAGATCGAAGCCGTGGCGGCCTTCGTCGTCGCCGCCCTCGTGCTGACCGTTGTGTTCCTCGTCAGGTACGACGTCGATCCATTCACCGCGCGCGCCGGAGCGGAGGGCAGTGTGACGACGCGCCAGGATCTCTACTCCGACACGGTCGAGAGCGTGAACGGGCTTCACATCATCCTCGGCTTCGGCAGCGAGCGCACGCGCGTCGCCACCGGCGGAAGCCGCGCCTTCGGCAACTACGGTAGATACGTTCCGCGCGCCGGGACCCACTCCACCTACCTCAATTACCTGTTCAGAACGGGTGTCCCGGGCGCGCTTGCGATCGTTGCGATCTATCTGATCGCCGCGCTGCATGCGCGCGCCGCGGCACGCGAACGCTCGGGGACCGAACGTATCTTC
The DNA here is from genome assembly GCA_046262355.1 of Actinomycetota bacterium. Lineage (GTDB taxonomy): Bacteria > Actinomycetota > CADDZG01 > CADDZG01 > WHSQ01 > DATADD01. The sequence goes on from JBHEMX010000065.1 coordinate 4,727, forward strand.
TACACCGCGCTGACCGCCGCCGCGGTCGTTGTGGCGGCTCACGGCGTGGTTCTCAGCCTCTACGTCGAGCCCTTCTATACGATCGTCGTGACGCTCCTGCTGGGACTTGCGATGGCGGGAACGACGGGACTGCGCCGTTCCTTCCTGCCGTGGCGGCGCGCCGAGACGTGAGTGCCGGGGCGCCGAGCACCAGGGAGCTGAGGAGGAGCCTCCGGACCGCGGTGGAACCCGGCCCTCGCTTCCGGATCGAGCGCGCCCGGTTGCGCCTCCAACAGTTGTCACACATCCCCGCGTACCTCTCGGGCGGTCGCCTGTCGCAACCCGTGTTCATAGTCAGCGCGCCGCGCTCGGGCAGCCAGCTCGTGTACCAGATCCTGCGCACCTCGAAGCGGCTCACCAGCTGGCGGCCGAGCGAGGCGCACGAGGTCTGGGAGGCCGAGCACCATCCCGCTCTTCGCCGGTGGACCTCCAACGTGCTCGATGAGTCGGACCTGACGCCGCAGGCGGCGGCGCGCATCCGCCGAGAGTTCTTCCTCGTCGCCGGGGCGGACAAGCGGCTGCTCGACAAGACCCCGCGCAACGCGCTGAGGGTCCCCTTCGTCGACGCGGTGTTCCCCGACGCGCGCTACATCTTCCTGCAGCGCGACGGGCGCGACAACGTGAACTCGCTGATCAACGCATGGCGCTCACCGCGCTACCGCACCTATCGTCTTCCGGAGCCTCATCACATCCCGGGCGTCGACCAGGCGTGGTGGAAGTTCGTGCTCTATCCCGAGTGGCGCAGCGATGCGCACGGTCCGCTCGAGGTCGTGTGCGCCAAACAGTGGTCGATCGCCAACTCGAGCATCTTGCGCGCCCTCGGGCACATCGAGGACTCGCGCTCGGTCCGCCTTCGCTACGAGGACCTCATCGAGCGACCCGTCCACGAGGTCGCGCGCATCCTCGACTTCCTCGAGCTGCCTTACGAAGCGGCGGTTCGTGCGCGCGCGGAAGCGACCGCCACGACACCCGTGAACGTCGTGACCCCTCCGGAGAGAGGCAAGTGGCGACGAGAGAACCCAACCGAGATCGAGGCGATCGAGCCGCTGATAGCGCCGACCATGGCCATCCTCGGCTACGACGGGAGCCGATCCGGCTACAGGTAGCCGAGGTCCCTGAGGTGTTGCTGGACGACGGCTTCCTCCTCCTTGGTCATGCCCGAGGCGGCGACGGACTCGCTCGCAAGCACGCCCTCGATGAAGCTTTCGAGGCGCGCTGCGATCTCCGGGTGTTTCCTGATCACGTTGTGCTTCTCGTCCGGACCGGCGCTTCCATCCAGATGGAGGAGGGTCGGTCTGCCGTTGCCCGGCTCGAGGAGCTTCCACTCGGACGTGCGCGCTCCTGCGATGCGGTCTCCCTCGAGCTTGACCCCGACGGCCTCCATGTAAGCGGGCTCCTCGGGCAGGCTCGCTCCCTCCATGAGCGGACACAGACTGCGGCCGTCGATGCCGCCGGGCGCAGCGATGCCGCAGAGCTCGGCAAGCGTCGGGACGAGGTCCACGTGGCGCACCTGGTCGAGCACCGTAGCGTGCGCCAGGTCTGCCCCCGAGATCATCAACGGCACGCGCACGAGATGCTCGTGGAGGGCGAAGCCGTGCCCGATCTCCATGCCGGCGAGCCTGCGGTCGAGCGCCGGCAGCCATGCGCCGAGCTTGAGCCTGCGGCGCACACCGCGCAGCTTCTGGATCGCCGCCAGCTCGAGCGCCGACCCCGGATAGTCCTCGCCGTGGTCGCCGGTGACGACGGCGAGCGCGTCCCCGGCCGCATCCAGCACCGGCGCGAGCCACTCGTCGGTTGCGGCGACGGCCGCCTCGTAGCCGGCGCGGTCGCGCCGCTTGGCGAAGTCGGGCGGGGAGCGGTAGGGCCGGTGGACCTCCCAGATGTGAAGGAGCATGAACCACGGTTCGGCGTAGGAGCGCATCTTGGCCACGACGTCGTCGCGCCATCCGAAGAACGGCACTCGGTACGCCTGGCGGTGGTGTTTCTCATCGAAGCCGCGCAGCACACCGGTCGCGGGAAGCAGCGGTCCCGTCACCTCCGCATAGGTCCGGTAGCCGGCGGCGCCGAACATCTCGGCCATGGTCTGAAGCGACGGCGAAAGGGTGTAACCCTGGAGGCCCCGCACGCCGTGCTTCGGCGGATAGCAGCCCGTGAGGATCGATGAGAACGAGGGCGTCGTCGTCGTGGTGGTGCAGACGCACTGACGGAACGCCGTCCCTCGGGCCGCGAGCCGATCGAAGTTGGGTGTCGCGATGTGATCTCCCCACACGGCGTCGGAGCGCAGCGAGTCGATCACCAGGAGGAAGACGTTGGGGCTCACGGGCATGCCTCTCCGGAGCAAGAACGATCGGCCTGCAGTTGCTTGGAGAGCGGCGCCCAATCGGGGTCGTTCGTTGCGTCATCGTCACCGAGCAGGTTCTCGAGCTGCCACGGGTCTGCGGCGAGATCGTAGTACTCGCGCAGGGCGACCTCACCGTCTTCGTCGTAGTACTCGACGTACTCGTAGCTGGGGCTGCGGCTCCACAGCGCCGCCCACGGCAACGCCGACTGCCAGTTCTCGAGCAGCATCCGGTTACGCGCGGTCGCCTCGAGGAGCGAACGGCCGTCGCTCAGGGACGCGTCGTCGAGCGGGACCCCGGCAGCGTCGAACACCGTAGGAGCGATGTCGATGTTGGCGATGAGCCGGTCGTCCGTGGGCGGTGCATCGGCGTCCCCCGGCCAGCGCACGTAGAACGGGATCTTCACCGACGGCTCGTAAGGCGCGGTCTTGCCGATCCTGCCGTGCTCGCCCCACATCATCCCGTTGTCGGACAGGAAGAAGATGAGCGTCTCCGGCTCGTGCAGCGAGCGAAGTGTGCCGAGAACCTCGTCGACCATGTCGTCGACCGACGGCAGCGTGCGGAGCTGCTGGCGCCTTATCCGGGCGCCTTCGTAGAAGCGGTCGCGCAGTGGGGCGAGGTCGGGTTTGTCGGAGCGATCATCCTCGAACACCGCGGGATTGCCGTACCAGCGACCTACGCGCGCATCGCGATACTGCCGTTCCGCGATGCGAGGACGGTGTGGCGCGCCGGTCGCAAGATAGAGGAACCACGGGCGCGCGTCTTCACCCTCGGCGTCCCGGAGGAAAGCAACGGTACGCGACGCGATGACACGCGTCGCGTACCCATGCGAGATGCTGACCTCACCGTTGATGTTCCAGTTCCCATCGCGGTAGCCGCTCGTGCTGCTCGACGAAAAGATCGCCCAGTCCTCGAAGTAAGGAGGATCGACGGTGAGGTCCCACGCGTTGAGATACTTGCCGAAGATGGCCGTTCGGTAGCCGGCCTCAGAGAGGTACCGTTGCATCGTCGTATCCTGAGCGAGTTCGGTGGCCTCGCTGCTCGTGTGAACGCCGTGATTGTGCGCGTAGCGACCGGTAAATATCGACGCTCTCGACGGGCAGCACAGCGGAGTCGTCGCGAACGCGTTCGTGAAGCGGGTTCCGTCTTCGAACCACTCCTTCGTCCGGGGCATCATCGACATCGTGCCGGTGGGACGCTGGTCGTCCGTGACGATGATCAAGATGTTGGGACGCGCCGCGGCCGCCTGGGGGCGAGCAACGAAGCCGTCCCAGCCGGTGTGAGTCGTCAGCGCCGCGACGGCGGCGGCGATGGCCAACACGGCTATGGCTCGGCGCGGACGCACCGACCCGCGCGCGGCTGAGGCCGTCGATCCTTCGCTCCCGATCGAAGCTCGACTACGCGAGGCCATGCCCTTCCCGCTGCTCGGCTGTCTGGTCCCCAGCGCCGTGCACGCTTGTGTCCGCCGGATGGGGGCCAGTAGCGTAACGGAGCCCGCGGGATCACGTTTCAGCGCTCGGAGCTTGCCTCCAGCGATGCGATCCGGTCGCCGACGCGCCTCGCCGCGGCGGGGTCGTCGGTCGCGGTGGCCACCTTGAGGGCGCGCCGCCACAGCTCGAGCGCCTCGGGTCGGCATCCGATGCGGTCGGCTTTGGCCCCTGCAAGCTCCAGGTACTCGAGAGCCTTGGCCCTCTCGGAGCTCCTGTAGAAGTAGAACGCCAGCGTCTCCAGATGCTCGTCGGGAGACTCACCGGCATCCTTCTCGAGCACGAACGCCACTCGTCCGTAGAGGCTGCGCCGGCGCGCGGGGGTGAGCGTTCCGAGAACCGCCTCGTGCAGCAGGCCGTGACTGAAGCTATATCGCAGCTCGGGATAGCGGTGTTGCTCTCGGATCACCTCCGCCCGTAGCAGCCAACCGATGTTGTCTTCGTCGTCGTTGCGGAGGCTGACGTCATGCAAGATCCGGGCCGAGAACTCGCGTCCTATGACCGCGGCGATCTGCGCCAAGCGGCGCGCCCCCGGCGGCAACCTGTCGATGCGCGCCACGAGGAGATGGCCCACCGACGGCGGCAAGACCTCGGAGCGGTCCACCGTCCAGGTCTCGCCCCGGCGGCGACCGGCACGTCCGGTGATCGATCGCAGGAGCTCCTCGAGATAGAGGGGATTGCCCTCGGCGAGCGCCACGATGTCCGTCGTGGCGCTCGCATCCAGGCCGAGCTCGGGCGTCCGGAGCTCGATGAGCCGCGCGGCCGCGTCGTCCGCGAGCGGACCCAGCGAAAGCTCGACGGCGCGATAGGCGAAGTCCTGAAGAACCGTGAGCTGGAAGCGCCATGCTTCGGAGTGCGGGTCGGCGCGAAAGCTCGCCACGAGCATCAAGGGCGCCCGGTCCATCAGCGACAGGAGGTCCTCGGCGAGCGTGCGGGTCGATGCGTCCGACCAGTGCAGATCGTCCAGCGCGACGACCACTGGTTGGGCGCGCGCCAGTCTCTCGAGCCACAGTCGGTAACTCGATCGCATCGACTCGGCCTCCGGCGAGGGCGAGGTCTCGGCGGACCGGCCCGCGCCGGTCCCTACCGACAGGGCGTGCTCCGCTCCCTCGAGGACGTGGTCGATGTCGTCCTCGAACAACGAGGCGAAGCGCGCGCGCAGCCTCGTACGGATGACGACGGCGGCATCCGTCTCGTGCACGCCGAGCCACCCTCGCAGCATCTCGGCGAAGGGCGCATGGGGGACGGCCGCGCCGTAGGACCTGCTGGTTCCCTCGAGCCACTGCGCGCCGCCGCGTAGCATTGACCTCAGCTCCCCGACGAGCCTCGTCTTGCCGATCCCGGCGTCCCCACAGATGAGGAGGACCTGGCCTCGGCCCGCAAGCAGGTCTTCGACGCATGCCCGCAGCACATCGGTCTCTCGCTCGCGCCCGGCCAGCGGTCCGACCGGCGTCGCCTGACCGGGCGGACGCACGCCGGCGAGTCGCCATCCGGCCACGGGCGTGCTGCGACCCTTGACCTGTACCTCGCCTACCGACTCGACGACGAAGCGATCGTCGAGCCGCCGCGCGGTTGCGTCGCCTATCAGGATCGTGCCCGGCTCGGCCGCGCTCTCGAGGCGCGCCGCAACGTTCGTCGTGTCACCGAGAGCCACCGCCTGAGGTTCCGACACGCCCAGCAGACCCACCGCGGTGAGCCCTGAATTGATGCCCACCCTCACCCCGAGCTCGGTGATCCCCCATGCCGTCGCGATGTCGCGTCCGTAGTCCTCGACGACCCCCAGGATCCTCAGAGCCGCAAGCGCCGCTCGCTCCGGATCGTCCTCGTGGGCCGCGGGGACGCCGAAGTATGCGCAGATCCCGTCACCCATGAAGGCCTGCACGATGCCGCCGAACTCCTCGACGCATCGAGCCATGTGGTTCACGCACTCGCCGATCAAGGCCTTGATCTCGTCGGGAGCGAGCCGCTCGCCGAGCGACGTGGATCCCACGATGTCGGCGAAGAGAGCGGTGACCGGACGCATCTCGTCCTGGATGCCGGACGATGACCCGGCATCGTTCCCCTTCACCGGCTCTGCCTCTGGTTCGCCGCTGCCTCGCCGCCCCAGCGGCGATCCGCACGATCCGCAGAACCTGGAGGCGGCAGGGGCCTCCGCTCCGCAGACCCCGCAGCGCCCTGCAGTCCTCAGTTCCATGCCGTTAGCCTATGTCGCTCATCCGGCGCACAGGTCGTGACGCGCGACCCGCGGATAGACCCCTCATGACTTGCGCGCATTATCCTGCCCCGATGCCTGCACGCGGACGCCTGAGTGCCGCCGCGCTCGTGGCCGTCGCCGTCCTCGCCGCCTGCACCTCGCCGGACGCGCCTGGACCGCAGACGTCGCCCGGTCGAGCTGCCGAGCCCTCCGACGCAGCGGCGGGGCGGAGCGACGGCGACGTCATGCGGTCTGCCTGCGCGCTCGGCGCGCCGCTGCTGCAGCGTCTCCGGCGCGGCTTCTATCCGGGACGCTCGCCCGACGTCGTCGTGGTGCCCGACGCGCCTCATTTCTTCGGCGGCTTCGGAACCACCACACATTCGGGGCCTTGGGGGTACCTGCAGCGAGTCCCGCTGGTGCTCTACGGTCCGGGCTTCGTGCGGGCGCGCGGCGCGGTAACCCTCGATCGCCCGGTCACGCTCGCCGACGTTGCGCCGACGATCGCGGCACTCGTCGGCGCTCCTTGGCCCTCCTCCCGTCCGGGGAGACCCCTCGGCGAGGCCCTCGTGCCGGCCGCGGAACGGGCCACGCCGCCGCGTCTCGTCGTGGTGGTCGTGTGGGACGGCGGCGGCTGGAACGTCCTCGAGCGCTGGGGGCGGGCGTGGCCGAACCTGCGCGGGGTCGCCCGCGGGGGCACCTCGGTGCGGGATGCGACGGTTGGATCGTCGCCCTCGGTGACGCCCGCGATCCATGCGACGATCGGCACCGGAGCGTTCCCGGACCGCCACGGGATCGTGGACATACCGCTGCGGGACGGGTCCGAGATGGTGGGCTCGTGGGAGGGGAACAGGCCCTCCTATCTCGAGCTCCCCACGGTCGCCGACATCTACGATCGCAGCACCGGCAACGACGCGCAGGTGGCGATGATCGCCGAGAAGGGCTGGCATCTGGGGATGCTCGGCCACGGCGCCCTCTCGCGCGGGGGCGACAGGGACGTCGCGGTGATGGGCGGCCTGCCGGGCAGGCTCTACACGGAGCCCGAGACCTATTCTCTGCCTGCCTATCTCCAGGACGTGCCCGGCTTCGAGGACGACGTCCGCACCGTCGACCTCGAGGACGGCAAGCTCGACTCGAAGTGGCTCGGACACGCGTCGCTCGAGAACCCGGAGGACACGACGATCACCCCCGTGTGGTCGCTCTATCAGAACAGGCTGATCGAGGCGCTGATCCGGCGCGAGGGCTATGGAGCAGACGACGTAACCGACCTGCTGTTCACGAACTACAAGCAGATCGACTTCATAGGGCACGCCTACAACATGATCGAGCCGGAGGTGGGCAGCGCGGTGCGCTACTCGGACCGGGCGCTCGGCGACCTCGTCGCCTTCCTCGACGAGCACGTCGGACGCGGCCGGTGGGTCATAGCCATAACCGCGGACCACGGCCAGACCCCCTCGGCGGAGTCGGTGAGCGCGTGGCCGATCAACATCGACGAGATGGTCGCCGACATCGCTCGGCGCTTCTCCGTTGGGGCCGGCGACCTCGTTTCCGACGAACGGCCCGGCGCGCTGTGGCTCGACCACGAGACGCTCTCGACCGAGCGCATCACGCCCGAGGCGGTGGCTCGCTTCCTGCTCGATTACTCGATCGCCGACAACATGACGGAGGGGCGAGCGGCGCCCGACCTCTACCGCGAGCGCGGCTCCGAGCGACTCTTCGCAACCGCGTTCCCGTATCGGTGGGTGCAAGGAAGCTGGGACTGCGACGCTCCCTGAGCCTCGGTAGAGTTGCGCCACTTCGACGGTGAACAGAGGAGAGGGATAGATGCGGGTTTTCGTGGCCGGCGCGGACGGCTACCTTGGGTGGTCGTTGGTGCAGCACCTCGCGGCGCGTGGCCACGACGTCGGGGGCGCCGACGTCCTGTGGCGCCGCAAATGGGTCGAGGAGATGGGTTCGCACAGCGCCACGCCGATCGCGTCGCTCGAGGATCGCCTGCGCGCCTTCCGCGCACATCACGGTTCCGACCTCGCCTTCTGGCAAGGCGATCTGACCGATTACGCGCTCGTCGAGGAGATCCTTAGAGACTTCCGACCGGATGCGGTCGTCCACCTGGGCGAGTGCCCTTCGGCGCCCTACTCGATGATCGACGTTCATCACGCGACCTTCGTGCAGACCAACAACGTGGTCTCGACCTTCAATCTGCTGTTCGCATTGCGCGATCAGCTGCCGGATGCGCACCTCGTGAAGCTCGGCACGATGGGGGAGTATGGAACCCCCGACGTGGATATCCCGGAGGGGTTCTTCACGGTGGACTTCCGCGGGCGCAGAGACCGCCTGCCGTTCCCGCGTCAGGCCGGGTCCTGGTACCACTGGAGCAAGGTCCACGGGTCGAACAACGTCATGTTCGCCTGCCGCCTCTACGGGCTGAGGGCAACCGACGTCATGCAGGGCATCGTGTTCGGCACCCGCATCGACGGCGTGCCGAGCGATGAGCGACTCGTCACCCGGCTCGACTTCGACGGCGCGTTCGGCACCGCGATCAACCGGTTCTGTTGCCAGGCGGTCGTGGGTCATCCGATCACGCCGTTCGGCAGGGGCCACCAGAGGCGCGGCTTCCTGCCCCTGCGCGATTCGATGCAATGCCTCACGCTCGCGCTCGAGAACCCTCCCGCCGAGGGCGAGTACCGGGTCGTCAATCAGTTCCAGGAGGTCTACGACGTGACGGAGCTCGCCCACATGGTCCAGGGCGTGGCCGGGAAGATGGGTCTCGAGGTCGAAGTCAGGAACCTCACGAATCCTCGGGTGGAGAAAGAAGAGCACTACTACAACCCCGACCACGACAACCTGGCCGCCCTCGGCTACCGGCCCACGCAGGACGTCGAGGGCGAGATCGCAGTCATGCTCGAGGATCTCATCCCTCAGCGCGCACGTATCGAGGCGCGCGCACAGGTTCTGATCCCCGACGTGCGCTGGTTCGGGCCGCGCGAGAAGATGCACTTCATCGACCCACGGGTCCGCCTCTAACCTGCGTCACTCTTCGGCCGGACGCAGCGGATCACCTAGAGGCTCCAGATCTCCTCGCGCTTCCCTGCGACGAGACGGGCCGCGACGTCGACGCCCATCTTGACCGCGTGATCCATGTTGCCGATCTCGTAGCGCCACGACCCGAAGCGTCCGCGCGAATAGATGTCGTGCGCCATGAGCCAAGGGTGGATCGTCCCCAGGGATCCGTCGCGCCGCAGCGTCGGCACCGGGTAGGCATAGTCGATGTCGATGACGTGCATCGACGCGACCGTGGGACGGCCCTCCACGACGCCGGCCGCGCGCAAGCCTGCTTCGACGCGCTCCTCCAGGCCGTCGCGCACCTCAGGCTTGTAGCGCGAGTAGGACACCTCGGTCATGTACGCGCAGTAGCGACCGGAGTCGCCGTCGGGAACGTTGGCGGGAGAGTACTTGGCGAAGTTGGTTGCCCGATAGAACGGCGCAGCATCCTGTGGGAAGTACATCCACGACTTGTCGTCCTTGAGCGGCTCCTCATAGCCGATGCCGACCATGTAGACGCCGTTGTGCTCGAGCTCGTCGGCCGCGGCGCGCACGTCGTCGGGGCAGTGCAGCAGGGACCGCACGAACCGGTCGATCGGCATCGTCGACACGAGCCGGTCGTAGCTCTCCGTGCCGCCGTCCGCGAACGTGAGTCGCTTGGCCTCGGCGTCGACCTGCACGAGCTCGCGGCCATACGAGACGCGTTCCCGCAGACGCGCCGCCAGGCGCCTGTAGATCTCGCCGGTCCCTCCCTCCGCAGGGAACATGAAGAGGTTGTTGGGTCCCCACGCCGCGTCGTCCTCCTCGAATATGAGGCTACGCAGGGCGCGCCGATGGTCGACGACGCTGACTCGCTCGGCGATCCAGTGTGACGCCATGCGCTCCGGCGGCGTGGCCCACACCTTGAAGTTGTAGGGACGCATGAAGTGGTGCGTGATGCCTCCGCCGAACGTCGCCTCCATCCACAGCGCGAAGTCCATGCTCGGGTTCCCACCGGATGCCTCGATAAGGCCGAGAACGCACTCGTAGGCCACCTCGGAGGGGAGGTGGCGGAGGTTGTTCTGGAACGGATAAGGGACCCACCGGTCGTCGAAGCGAACGTAAGAGGAACGCTCGTGACGGTAGACCTCGTCACTCATCACCTCCTCGAGCAGACGGTCGAACTCGCCGAAATGGCTGAATACGACATGACCGCCGTGATCCCAGGTGAAGCCCTGCGGATCGAAGATCGAAGAAGCGAGGCCGCCGGCTATGGAGGACCGTTCGAGAATGGTCCAGTTGTCGTGTCCGAGAGCGGACAGCTCCCGGCCGCAGGCCAGCCCACATGGTCCTGCGCCGATGATCACTACACGGGGTGTGTCGGTCACGGTCGTGATTCTCCTGCACTCGGCCTTCGACGTGGCGTATCTGCGCCTCCGGAGCGCGCAAACCAAGGAAGGGTGGGCCGCCGTCGGGCAGTCTATCCACTAAAAGGGGCATACTCCCGTCGTGGACTCTCCTCCGGCTCTCCAGGTACTGGGTGTAAGGGTCGCCCGGCTCGACCCGGCGGCGGCCCTGTCGGAGATCGAGCGACTATACGAGAAAGGGACGCCGGCGTCGGTGGTTCATGTGAACGCTCACACGCTCAACCTGGCGGCCGAGGACCCCTCCTACCGGGCCGTGCTGAAAAGCGCCGGCCTGGTCCTCAACGACGGCAAGGGGATCATGCTGGCCGCGCGCCTCCAGGGCTACAGGTTCCCCGCAGATCTGAACGGCAACTTCTTCGGTCCCCGCCTTCTGGAACTGGCTGCGTCGCGTGGGTGGTCCGTGTTCTTTCTGGGGGCCGCACCCGGAATAGCCGAGACCGCGGCACGCTGTCTGAGCGATCGCATCGCCGGGCTCCAGGTGGTGGGCGTGAGGGATGGACATTTCGGCCGCGAGCAGGACGCCGAGGTCGCCGAGGAGATCAGGGCCACCGGCGCAGGCCTGGTTCTGGTGGCGCGAGGCAACCCCTTGCAAGAGCGCTGGTTGCACCGCTGGCTGCCGGCCACCGGCGCCCGACTGGGCACGGGAGTCGGCGCTTTCTTCGACTTCCAGGCCAGTGCCGTGCAGCGGGCGCCGGGGTGGATGAATCGCCTCGGCCTCGAATGGGCTCATCGCCTCGTCCTCGAGCCGCGCCGGATGTGGCGCCGCTATCTCGTCGGCAATCCGCTGTTTCTGGTCCGGGCGGCGCGCTCGGCGCGGATGCGCTCGTCGGTGCCCGGGGCAACGCCGTGAGCCTTGGATCACCGGTGCGCCCGGCCATGCTCTTCGACCTCGACGGCACCCTCGTGGACAGCGTCTACCAGCATGTCCTGGCGTGGCAGGAGGCTCTCGAACGAGCGGGAATCGCGCTGTCGGTGTGGCGGATACACCGCAAGATCGGGATGTCGGGAGGGCTGTTCGCAAACGCGCTGCTGCGTGAGACGGGCCGGCCGGTGACCGTGGACATGGCGTCCGACCTCGGGCGGCTCCACGCAGAGGCCTATGCGCGCACGGTTCGGGGGGTACGGCCACTCCCCGGGGCGCGGGATCTCCTCCGCTATCTGACCGAGCAGGAGGTGCCGTGGGCGGTGGCGACCAGCGGGAGGCTTGCCAGCGCCGGCCCGGTCCTCGAGCTGCTCGGGATTCCACCCGAGGTTCCCGTGGTCACCCGCGACGACGTCCTCTACGCGAAACCCGACCCCGATCTGTTCGTGGCCGCGGCCGAGCGTTTGGGGACCGACATCACCGAGGCGATAGTGGTGGGTGACAGCGTGTGGGACCTCCTCGCCGCGCGCCGGGCACGCGCCCTCGGAGTGGGGTTGTTGTCGGGAGGCTACGGAGAGCACGAGCTCCTCCAGGCGGGCGCCTACCGTGTCTACGCAGATCCCGCCGGCCTTCTGGATCACCTCGACGAGGTCGGAGTGCGAGCCCCCGTCTGAGGGGGGACCCAACAGCTTTCCTTTCGTATCCACAAACCCGACGAGTGGCTGTCCATCGCGGCCTGAAATCCCCCGCCTCCGGTCGTGGCGGCTCGCGGCTGTCTGGCAATTAAAGGAAAAAGAGCGGGGCGACGATAGACCACTCAGAGAGGTCAACAGACCTCGAGCGATAAAGGCAAACCCATCGCGAGATGGGGGCGCAAAGCCAGGGACCTCTCAGGAGGCCGCCCAGCTTCCGAACCGAGGAGTTGCAGATGCCCCAGGCAGATTCCCGAGGCTCAGCGCCCATCCAGGCACAACCACCTTGCCACGCGGCCCCGGCGGTAGGTTTGCGAGCCCGACCACGCAGAGCATGCTCGCTTGTGCTGGCCTCACCCATGTGCGCAACGGCGCTGCTCCATGTCGGCGTGGCCGAGGCGGGAGCCCTTTCTCCGCCGCAAAAGACGATCTTCATCACCGCCAACCTTCAAGAAGGCTTTAACGACCGCGATCTGAAGAACATGCGGGAGCTGCCGATCTTCGTAGGTCGCGTGCTATCCCGGGTTC
>JBHEMX010000066.1:0-81097 GCA_046262355.1 Actinomycetota bacterium
GTGTAGGGAAGAGCCCATGACCGATGATCTCGCTAGACGCGTTGCCATTCAAGGCGAGGAGTTGCTGGGGCATCTTCCCGAAGACGAGATCGACGACGATGAGGCGATCGAGTTCCGGACGGATGACCTCGGCCGTCTTATGCTTCGTACCGGCGACGCGGTTTATATCCTTCACGACGGAGCCGGGTGGCGATACAGAGATACCGACTTTGGCGAAGAAGTCACTTGCTATCGCGACCGTCACAAAGTCGCTAGCACGATCGTCCCGCCCCAAACCGGACGCGGCGATCCTTCACAGAACTAAACAACCTACAGAGGAACCCCGAGTGACAAGGCCGATGACGCGAGGTCGAGGCCGGCAACCGGCGTGAAGATCGAGAGCGCGACGGCGTGAAGATCGAGAACGTCAAGTCCCGGTAAAGACTGCTCCAAGCGCAAGGCGCAGGATCCGGCGCGGTTCCGTAACGACCACACAGGTGCTGCTGAGACTCAGCGCGCCTCAATCGAGATTCAGGAGAGGCAATATTGTTTGGTGAACGAAGTAAGAGCAAGGTCGAGAGGCTGACTGAAGAGCTGAAGGCCAAGGTCAGCGCGGCCAACGAGCTCTCGGCATTGGTCGAGAGCGAGAACCGCAACTACACCGCCGCGGAGCAGAACACCCTCAAGGGTCTGCTCGACGAGGCGAGAGACATCAAGGGCAAGCTGGACCAGTCCAAGAAGGACGAGGCAGTCCGTAAGAGCCTAGATGAGTTTGGTGAGAGCATCTTCGGTGGAGACGAGACGAGCGGTCGATCTCGGTCTCCAGCTCCAGCAGTCGAGGTTCCATGTGGGTGAGCTCGACCCAGGTCACCTCTCGATCGAGAAGCGGTGGGAGTGGTGGGAGTGGGTCCGAGTTCCTTCCAGTCCAGAATCTTGAGCACGAAGTCGCCGTCTGCCATCAGCAGATGCCCCGGCACTTGCGCGCGGCCTCGCCCGACTGACGCTCGGAGGGATTGACGAGCAAGGTCAGGGAGCCGGGCGCGTACAACGCGGTGTGAACGGCGCGAATGGCGGACATGGTGGTCTTGCCGGACTGGCGAGAGCAGAGCACAAGCTGGCGCGTGGACGCGGAGCGGAGGAAGTCCTCTTGCCACGGGTCCGGGGTGAGCCCCACGTCCCGGGCGAGTTGCGCCGGGTCCAGCGCCAAGGCCAGGTCGGTGTGCAGGGCGCTAGGCGACACGGTTCTCACACCCCCGATTTGTCGGGTAGCTGACAGACAAGCCCCCTTCCCTGGGTCCACGCTGAGGTGTAGGACAGCCATAGGCGCGGTCCACGACAGAGGGGGTAAGCGATGCCTGCAGTTAGGTTTGTGAAGATGGACGAGGGTGGCCCTAGCTACGAGAACTTTCAGGGCAAGGATGTCACGGTTCGCTTGGAGGACGGCACCGAGGTGCAAGGCCACGTCGGTAAATGGGGCGAGGACACCGAGGGCCACGCCGGTAAGTGGGGCATCGAGCTTGAGGTATTCGACACCGAGGCGAACATGCTCCAGGCCGCCACCGACAGGGGTGAGTCGGTCTATGTGCGCCTCCCTGATGAGGCCGAGGTCAAGGGCCACGCTTACAAGCGCTGAGGACACCACCGGCGACGACACCGAGGGCCACATCACTCCTCCGCAGGCCAAGCCGGGGGGGATGGAGCGTTAGGGGCGCAAGTAGCAGCGTCACCTCAGCAGCCCTCCTGTCGGTCCTGGGGAGCCAGCCAAGGCCCGGGGTGAGGCAAAGCGGCTCGCGGGCTCAGGAAGGCTCCAGGGCGCGTCACTTCCACCGTCCATCACGCGCTGTGCACCTGAGGCAGTAGCGGAGACCTTCCTGCCTCTACTGAGTTGGGATGAAAACGTCGGAACGTTTTCCAGTCGTGGCCCATAGGCCGGTGGTGGGCGGAGCCTTACGCGTAGCTCCACCCACCGGTAGGGGTGACGTTTTCGCTTTTTCACGTTTTCATCTCTTAAGGAAAACGTGGATGAAAACGTCGTTAGAGGCCCCAATCCCGGCTCACGTTTTCGCGTGAAAACGTGCGATGAAAACGTGAAAACGTGGCACGTTTTCATATGAAAACGTCCGATGAAAACGTGAAAACGTCCCGTCATTCGTGGCCTCCCGCGGTCGCCCAGTAGCACACGAACCGGGCGTTGTTGGGATCCTTGAACTTCTCAAGGAGGTCGACCGTTAAGAGCTGATCGATGGCTCGAGTGGCACGGTTCTGGTCGCCGCCGAGGTGCGCCACGATGTCGGCCCGACGAGCGCCGGCACCCGGCGAGCTCCGGACGAAATCCATGATCTCGTCGCGGTCGCCCTCAACTTGGGACGCGTCGACCGCTCTCGCTCCGCGGTCGACCACGCGGTGGGACAAGCGGCCGTCTTCGAAGGATCGTTCGATGATGAGGGGCTCCTGCAGCGGCCCGGAGCGCTGGCGCGGATTGTGCAGGATGACGTGGCGATCATCCCTGCCAGGCGTGAGGTACCAGACGGAATCTGTTTGGGCAACCTTGTCGCCGGAGCCTCGGACTGCCCGGATCATGTCGATGGGTTTGCCCGAAACCTGATCCTTTACGGGGTGATCCAGGATCATGACCGCGACGTCGAGGTCACGACAGATCGGCTTGATCGCGAGCTCGTGGAAATAGGCCATCTCACGCGAAGAGTTCTCGTCGAGGTAGTGGAGGCGCGCGAGTGAGTCGAGGATGACGACTACTGGTTTGATCCTCTCGATCTCCGCGTGAAGCGCCGAGACGTGTTCCTTACGGTCGAGCTTGAGGCCCTGCCGCGACACGACGTGGAGGCGCTTCTCGACATCGGAGATCCTGTCACCGGCGATGAGGCTCAGTCGTCGATGCAGCTCGTAGTAGCTGTTCTCCTCGTCTATCAGCACTACGGGGCCACACATGATGTCGAGCCCGAGCCACGTGTCTCCGAGTGCTCCTGTGAGGTGGATGGCGAGGTCGTTGCCTAGCAGGGACTTACCGAGCCCGTAGCGGCCGGCGAAGTTGTTGTTGTCTCCTCGCACCAGTCTGCCCTCGACCACGAACTCGAGAGGCGGCACCGGCTTGCTGAAGGCACCCTGCGGGACGAAGATGATCTTGAACTCTTCATCTTGAAGCAGCGTGGCCGGGTCGATCTTGGCCTCCACCCTCTCGACTGAAGATGTGAGCGCGAGGGCCACCTGCTCGAGTGGATCGAGTCCTGAGTCGTGTGCCCAGTGTGCGATGTCTCGGAGATCCTTCAACTCCGCGTGCATCCCGACGAATCTGACCGCGTAGAGTTCCGGACCCTTGATCCGGGCGAGCTTGTCGACCGCGCGCTCGAGTGCACCGTCACGCTGGCCGTCGTTGTCGAAGACGAGCGCGACGCTCGCCCATCTCCCGATGAACGAGAAGAACTCCTTCTCCCGCTCACCGCCCGGGATGCTGTTGCCGCCGAGCGCGATGGCGTCGAACTCGGCGGCCGAGGCGTATAAGGCGTCCATCGGTGACTCGAGGATGTAGAGCGTGCTGTCTCCCGTGTCGGAGACGTCCTGCACGCGCGGCGTCGCGTAGTAGGCCGGCTTTGGGCCTTTGGGGTAGAGGAACTTCGTCCCGCCCAGCAGCGGTCGACGCTGTACGTAGCCGTTGGCATTGAGCCACGGGATTAGGAGATCGTTACCCTCGATCCTGATGCCGGCTCTCTGACGCTCCTCGCGCGGGAGGCCCTTGCAGTAGTCCGCAGCTCTCTGTTTGACGCTAGCGGCCATATCTGCGGATGACCTCTTTGACCTCGAGTCCCGTGAGGCGTGCTTCGAGGTCGATCGCGTCGCCGCCGGCATCGCAGCCGAAGCACTTCCACCTTGCGTGTCCATCGGAGCCACTGAAGGTGCTCAGAGACGGTGTCCGGTCGGGATGGAAGGGACAACAGGCCATCCGGTTGCGGACCGCGACGCCGTGACGGGCGAGGACTTCGGCGGGGCTTCCGAGACGGTCGCGCGCGATCTCTGTTGGGGACCACCCCTGGAGCCGGAAACCGCTCCAGGGATGCGTCCATGGGCTAGAAGTCGCCGCCCTCACCTACGTTGTCGTGATTCTCGACAGAGTCCCAGTCGATCTCGGTTGACTCGTTCGTCGCGATTACGAGTTTGTAGTCGGTGTATTCATTCTCCGCGCCTTGTCTGGTACCGCGATACTTCAGGACGAAATCAGTCCCTTTCTTCGGGCGCACGCGTGCAAATTGGCTGCGTAGGACCGTAGACGTGAGCCACAGTGATTTGCGCTCACCGTTTTCGTCGATGAGTTCGACGATCGGCGTGGATGGGTTGTACTTCGTGGGGCCGGTGCGCAAAGTCTCGAACGTGCCCCTGATGACCGGATTGTCTTCGCCCGGGATCACCGATGGTGGGTAATCGCGATCCACTTCATCTTCGAGTACCTTCCACCTGTCTCCGTACTCGTCACTGGTCATTACCATGCCCGTTCTCCTTTCTTACCCATGGTTCTTTGCGTTCGCGGACGATGTTCATGGCATTAACGATGCCTTCTCGGATGCTCAAGGGGACCTTGATGACTTGATTCAGGTCCTGCGCATCCATCATGGACGACTCAGACGTCCATTCGTCGCCACGGAACAATGTCCACCGCCCCATGTCGTAGCTCAGGGAGTAGAATCGACTCCCATACTCGATTCGAATCTCGTTCTGTTCACTTATCTGAATGCTCATCTCATATCTTCAATTGGTCGCGGGTGAGCCACTCTTCGACTTCGTCTAAGTCCATGCCGAGCTCCGAGCTCATCAAGCCATTTATGTGCGGCTCGATTATGAAGTAGCCGTAATCGAGAGCTCTCGGATCACGTCGTCGAGACTTCCGTAGAAGCAATCCTTGCTGCTTCGCCATACGACGGAGTCGGTACTCACGGCTCCGGTTGGTTGTAATCACTCCTTCTCCTTTCTTGTTTCAGACGGTCATTGCAGATTGCTCGCGGGTAGCCATCCCGAGTTTTCAGTGGCCGGCATCACCGGTACGACCCGTCGGCTCCTGTGGCCAGCCTCTAGTCAGCGTGGCTGGCCTTGTTCCTATCGCTACGAGTTCATCAAGGGCGCTCTGCGGGATTCGGACAAGCGCTCCAAGTTTGACAATGGAAATGCGGCCGTCAAAGATGGCACGACGGATCCAGCGTTCAGTTACGTTCAGCTGAACAGCCGCCTCTCCAACGGTGAGCAATCGTTCTTTCAATCCTGCCTCCAAAGGCGGTAAGGAGAGACCCTCAGTGCTCGGGCGATCCGTTCGGCGTTGATCTTGGAAGGCTTCCGACGCCCGTTCGCCACTCGGCACAGGAAAGCGGGACTCAGATCGGTGCGGAAGGCGAGGTCTCGGTAGGACAGCTGTTGCCTGCTCATCTCGTCTTGTAGTCTGTTGGAGTTCTCCGTCGTGCTCATGGGCAGCATCCTACACCTTCAGTGTTGCCTTTATGGGACATCGGTGTAGGATTGAGGCACCAGGCAACAAGAGAGAGGCGCTGACGTGGCAAAACAGAGACGCAAGCCGTTGCCAAAGGAGGTGCGACAACACCTCAACAACCTTTCAGATGCCCTTGCCGACGTGATTCAGGGTGAGCCAGGGGCAGCCACCGGCGCTTCCGCGGCACTGTGGAAGGCGACGGCAGCGGCGCGGCGATTCGCTAGCACGTCGGGTGACAGACCCACCGTTGTGACATTCGAGTGGCTGATCGCAAGGACGATGCGCCAGTTTCGACTGCAATCTCATCTAAGCCAGGAAGCTTTGGCTGCCAACATGACGATGATGGGGTTTGATTGGAAACGGATCACCGTGGCTGAGGTGGAGCGCCTGGCTCGACGCGTGAGCTTTTTGGAGTTACTTGGACTAGCAGCATTGTTCGGGGTACGTATGGTCGGGTTTCTCTTGCTAGAGCCAGGAACTGCCTTGCAATTTCCTGACGGAAGGATTGTGGAGGCAGAACTGGTGAATGAGTTGATCCAGGGTCAGTGGGTCTTTAATTTTGAGAGCGGGACTCCGCTGCGTCCGGATGAAGACGTGGATAGTGAAAGGGACTGGCAAGCAGCGGCCCTTGTAGCGGGATCCACAATCGGGTTCCATGATTGGCGTCCCGCCAAGGATCTCGATCGTCCGTGGGAACAAGAGCCGATTGAATAGATCATAGAGGTCGAGGAACGGGAGTCAGGAAATGTCGCAACAAGAGAGGAAGCGTGGAGGTTGAGGAATGAATCAGGCTAGGGAGAAAGCACGGTCCAAGAAGCGTTCCTGGCGTGACATCTTTCCGGTTCACCCCGCCGCCAATGTCTTCCCGATGATGTCCGACGAGGAGCTCGAGGACGACCTCGGTCGGGACATTAAGGAGAACGGGTGGCTAATGGGTGAATGGGCCATGATTCTGGACCCCGACTCCGACGAGGCTGAATTACTCGGGATTACGAGTGAGAAGAGCATCGCGATGGAGTCCCAATTCGACCACTACAAGTTGATGCTGCGGCGCGAGAAGGACGAATGAGCACGATCAAACTCGACGCGTTGATCATCGATCCGAGCGTCGATATCCGGTCCGCGCAGGACTTCGACGCCATCGCGCGCTATGCCGAGACCGTCGAACACCTGCCGCCTGTCACGGTCTTTGCCACGCCCGAGGGTTTGCTACTGGCTGGTGGCTTCCATCGTGTCGAGGCCGCTCGTCGCGCCGACCGGAACGAAATCGAGGCCGAGGTTCGCGAGGGGACGCGAGAAGATGCGATGGCCTTCGCAGCCCTCGACAACGCCACCCATGGCGTCCCGCTCACAAAGGAGGAGCGCAACACCGCGATCCGGCGACTGAAGAGCCTGGGATGGAAGCAGGACGCCATCGCGAGCCGGTTCGGCCTCTCAAAGAGCCGCGTGTCTCACATCCTCCGCGACGAGTTGCGAAACGCAACTTCGGAGGATGAGGTCGTAAAGGTTCTCTCAGAGCAGGAGTACGAGGCGAAGGTCGAGGACGGTCGCCGACTGATTCAAGGCCTCGACGAGGCTCGCTGGAAGATGGCTGAGGTGACCGCGGCGATAGATGCCGAGGCGTGGAACGAAGCTCGAGTCGAGCTCGAGTCAGTTGAGGGTCAAGACAAGACCTACAGGGCGACCATCCACCAGCTCTTCGACATGGCGAGTGAGTTCGTCGAAGTCCCCATCGGCGACAACACCATCGGAACATGGTGGGGGTGGGTGCAGACCTGGGAACGATTCGGAGATCCGGAGACGCGCCACCCGGACCTCGACTTCGAGGGCCACTATGAGCTCGCCCGGAGAGACGCATGAGCGACCGCACCGGCATCCGCGAACACCACGGCAAGTACCAGGTGCGCTTCTATGACCCGGATGACGGGAAGCGCAAGAGCAAGACCTTCGCCCGTCTAACCGACGCCAGGGCATTCAAGCGCGGCATCGAGGCCGACAAGGATCGCGGCGAATACTTCGACCCAACCAGAGGACAGGAATCCCTCGCCAGCTACGCGCGGTCATGGCTATCGACGAAAGAGAACGTCCGAGAACGCACCAGGATCAACGTCGCCGGCCGTGTTCGCAATCACATAGAGCCCGCCTTCGGCGACAAGCGCATCGGCTCTATCCGACCGGCGGACGTACGCACCTGGATCGCTGAGATGCGTGCACAGGGACTCGCTCCCGCGACCATCCGAGCCGCTTACAGGACGTTCGCTCAGATCATGCGGACAGCCGAGATCGACGGAGTCATCCGACGTTCGCCTTGCATCGGTATTGAACTGCCGGCCGAGACGTCGACGGAGGAGATGCACTTCCTTTCTCCGACACAGGTGGCTGCACTTGCCCAGGCCATGGCTCCTCGCTACCACGCGGCCATCTATACCGCCGCCTACGCTGGTCTGAGAGCTGGGGAGTTGTGGGCTCTACGCATCGGCCACGTCGACCTTCGCAAGCGCGTCCTGAGCGTCACCGAGAGCCTCTCGGAGGTCCGTGGCAAGCTCGTCGCCGGCCCGACCAAGACGCGCAACCGGCGCACCGTGAGCCTCCCGCGCTTCGTGGCCGACATCATCGCCGAGCACCTCGTCACCTACCCATCGGACGGCCACGTCTTCTCGGCCCCAGAGGGTGGACCGGTGCGCCACCACAACATGATGGTGCGCCACTTCCGTCCCACCGTTCGGCGGCTGGCTGAGGATCCCGCTCTCGCGTTCCCGGGCGACCTTAGGTTCCACGACCTTCGCCACTCGTGTGCCGCCATCCTCATTGGCCAGGGGTGGAGCCCCAAGGCGATTCAGGACCGGCTCGGTCATGCCTCAATCAGGACGACCTTGGATCGCTACGGGCACCTCTTCGAGGGACACGACGCCGAGCTGCTCGAGCGCCTCGAAACGTTCGCCAACGGGGACGAAATGGGGACCAGACAGGGATCGCCCGTTCTCTAGACGCGAATCAGGGGACCGAAAAGGCCCCCTGACCTGGTGCTTTATCCGAGCGGGCGACCGGACTCGAACCGGCGACCCTCACCTTGGCAAGGTGATGCTCTACCAACTGAGCCACGCCCGCAGGGTCGCTCTCCATTGTAATCGGCTCCCGCACCCCGTCTAGCGGCCCGAACTGCCGAAGCCTCCCCCGCTGCGCTCGGACGGCGGGAGCTCCTCGCACGCCTCGACGCCGACGCGCTCGACCTTTTGGATCACAAGTTGAGCGATCTTGTCACCACGGGCGATATAGATCGGCGCGCTCTGATCGAGGTTGACGACGATCGCTTTGATCTCGCCGCGGAAGCCGCTGTCGATCACGCCGGGTGCATTGGCGAGGGCGAGCCCGTCGCGCAACGCCCGTCCCGACCGAGCGTGGAGGAAGCCCGCGTAACCCGGCGGGATGGCGACCGCGACGCCGGTCGGCACGGCCGCGCGCTCCCCCGGCTTCAGCATCACATCGGTCGCCGCCAGGAGGTCGAGCCCGGCGTCCGCTGCGCGCGCATAGATGGGGAGCGCAAGCCCAGGATCGAGACGTTTGACGAGAAGCCTCACCCGGCGCTCTCCCCCGACGGTTTCTTCAGCAGGAGACCCAGCTCCCTCTCGAAGTCGTCGAGCTCCTGAAAGCTCTTGTAGACCGAGGCGAAGCGCACGTATGCGATCTCGTCGACCGCGGCAAGGCGCTCCAACACGAGCCGCCCGATCTCCGAGAAGCCGATCTCCCGCCGGCCCTCCGCCCGCACCGCGCTCTCGACGTCGCTCGCCAGCGCCTCGATCTGCACAGCCGTCACAGGGCGATTCTTCGAAGCTCGGCGGATGCCCTCCACGACCTTGGCTCGATCGAACGGCTCCTCTCCGCCGTCGCGCTTGCGCACCATCAGCGGCACCTCCTCGGGCCGCTCGAAGGTCGTGTAACGCCTCCCGCACGACAGGCACTCGCGCCGCCGTCGGATCGCTCGGCCCTCCTCGGCGACGCGTGAGTCCACCACCTTGTCCTCATCGGCTTCGCAGTAGGGGCAGCGCACGCACCAATGGTAGGGCGCGCCTCACACGGCCTCTGCATCCTCCCGGAGCTTCCTCAGTTGCTCCCGGAGCTCACAGAGGTTCTGCTGATAGCTCTCGACGTCGGAGACGACCTTGCTCCGGGGTGCAGCAGACCCCTCGGTCCCGCACAGCGGGCAGCGCGCGGGACCGAGGTTCAACTCGGCCCCGCATCCACCGCACCGCTTGGCCGCCATGTCGCGTCAGGAACAGCCGCTCGTCGAGCCGCACGAGGGGCAGGCGAAGCACGACCCCGCCGGCTGCATCTGCACCCCGCAGGTGCCGCAGAAGGGCAGCGACCCGCTGTGCGCTTCGGCCACCGGACCGAGCACTATGACTCCCTCGCCCTGAGCGGCATCGCCGTTGCCGTTCCCCGTCCCGTGGCCGTTGTCGCTTCCATCGGCATCGCCGTTCGGGGGCTGCTGGAGGTTCGCCTCGATCTCCGCCTGTCGCTCCCCCGACGTCCTGATGCCGAGCCCATGACGCTCCTCGACGGCAAGGTACTCGAGCGCTAACAACCGGAAGACGTAGTCCAGGATCGACGTCGCTATGCGGAAGTCGGCATCGTCGGTCATACCCGAGGGCTCGAAGCGCGTGTTGACGAACTGCTTGACATAGGCCGACAGCGGCACGCCGTACTGGAGCCCCATCGAGATCGAGATGGCGAACGCATCCATGATCCCGGCGAGCGTGGATCCCTGCTTGGCGACCTTGAGGAAGACCTCCCCGACGCTGCCGTCCGAGAACTCCCCCGTGGTGAGATAGCCCTCCGTGTCCGCGACACGGAACTTGAAGGTCATGGAGCGGCGCTTCTTCGGGAGGCGCCGTCTGACCGGCTTGGGCAGGTCGGTCGTCAGCGGCGCTTGATCGGGGACCTTCGTCGGCTCTCTCTTGGTCTGCGATAGCGGCTGTGCGACCTTGCAGTTGTCACGGTATAGCGCAAGAGCCTTGAGCCCGAGGCGCCAACCTTCCATGTAGACCCGCTCGACGTCTTCTACGGATACTTCCTCCGGCATGTTCACGGTCTTGCTGATGGCGCCAGAGATGAAGGGTTGAGCGGCGGCCATCATCCTTATGTGTCCGCTGTAGTGGATCGAGCGCTCTCCCATCGCCGTGTCGAAGACAGTCATGTGCTCTTCACGCAGATGCGGCGCGCCGACAACGTGCGAGCTCTCGTCGATGTAGGCGACTATGTCGGTGATCTGCTCGTCGTTGTAGCCGAGCTTCCGCAGCGCTCGAGGGACCGTGTGGTTCACGATCGACATCGTTCCGCCGCCGACGAGCTTCTTGGTCTTCTTGAGCGCGAGGTCGGGTTCGATGCCCGTGGTGTCACAATCCATCAGCAGCCCGATCGTCCCGCAAGGAGCCAGGACCGTGGCCTGCGCGTTGCGGTAGCCATGCTCCGCGCCCCCCCCCAGCGCCTCATCCCACGAGTCCTTGGCCGCCCGCACCAGAGATGCGGGGCCCAGCAGCTCCGAGATCTTCTGAGCCGCGTCTCTATGCATGTTCATCACTCGGAGCATGGGCTCGCGGTTCAGCTCGTAGGCTTCGAAGGCGCCGACGCGCTTCGCGATCTTCGCCGAGGTCGCGTAACAGTGGCCCGTCATCAGGGCGGTGATGGCCCCGGCCCAAGTGCGTCCCTCGTCGGAGTCATAAGCCAGGCCCTGGGACATCAGCAGCGCGCCGAGGTTCGCGTAGCCTTGCCCGAGCTGACGCATGTCTCTCGAGTTCTCGGCGATCTTCTCCGTTGGATACGAGGCGAACCCCACCGAGATCTCCTGCGCGAGGAACATGATCTCGACCGCGTGCTTGAAGCCGTCCACGTCGAACTCATCGTTGTCGTCGAGGAACTTCATCAGGTTGAGCGAAGCCAAGTTGCACGATGAGTTATCTACATGTAGGTACTCCGAGCAGGGGTTACTTGCGGTGATCGGGCCCGAGTTCGGGCACGTGTGCCAGTCGTTGATCGTCGAGTCGTACTGCATGCCCGGGTCGGCGCACTCCCACGCGGCCTTGGACACCTCGCGCAACAACGCGCGCGCCTTGACCGTCTCGAGCGTCTCTCCCGTCGTAACCGCCTTGAGGTCCCAGTCCTCGTCCTCGAGCACCGCCTCCATGAACTCGTCAGTCACCCGCACCGAGTTGTTGGCGTTCTGGTACTGGATCGAGTGCGAGTCCTTGCCGTCGAGGTCCATGTCGAAGCCGGCCTCGCGCAGCGCCCTCGCCTTCTGCTCCTCGAGCGCCTTGCACCAGATGAAGTCGCGGATGTCCGGGTGGTCGATATTGAGCACCACCATCTTGGCGGCGCGCCGGGTGGCGCCGCCGGACTTGATGGTTCCCGCCGACGCGTCGGCGCCGCGCATGAACGAGACCGGCCCCGACGCCGTGCCGCCGGAGTGGAGGCGCTCCTTGGACGAGCGGATCGACGACAGGTTGACGCCCGAGCCCGAGCCGTGCTTGAAGATCGTGCCCTCTTCGACGTACCAGTTGAGGATCGAGTGCATCTCGTCCTCGACCGAGAGGATGAAGCAAGCTGCGCATTGCTCCTCGCCCTTGTCGCGCCAGCCGACGTTGAACCACACCGGTGAGTTGAACGCCGCCTTCTGGTTCACGAGGAGGTGCGTCAGCTCGTCCTTGAAGATCGCCGCCTCGTCGTCGTTCACGAAGTAGCCCCGCTCGATCCCCTCCTGGGTGTAGCGGCCGACCACCCGGTCGATCATTTGCTTGACCGAGCGCTCGCGGCGCGGGGTCCCCATCGAGCCTCGGAAGTACTTCTGCGCCGCGATGTTGGTGGCGTTCTGCGACCACGCCTTGGGAATCTCGACGCCGCGCTGCTCGAAGGCGACCTCACCGGTGCGGAAGTTCTGGATGACCGCGTCCCGAAGCTCCCACTCGATCTCGTTGTAGGGATGCACGCCCTCGGACGTGAAATAGCGCCGGATGGCGAGCTCGGCCTCGGCTGCGGTTCCCACCGCTGGAGCGGTCTTCGACACTGTTGCATCCCCCTTCGTGACCGGACTAGACGGTGATGCCGGCCCCTTCCGATTGTCTCACGCCCGCATCCATCCTCTACCAGATGTGGGGCCTTGCCGTTGGTCCACCACAAGATGTAGGCGAACCGCACGACTGAAATTACGCCTATGTAATAGGTCGGTCAAGCGTTCGAGAGGAAAAAGCGCGCTCATCGAGGGAGCCGGATGCGGCTGCCGGGGGCGAGCGCCCCGTGGATGCCGTTGAGCGCCTCGAGCGCGTCGACGTAGGCGCGCGGGTCGCCGCCTCTGGGAGCATGCCGCTCGGCGAGGTCCCACAAAGTCTCGCCGGAGCGCACGATCACCGCACGCGGCGCCGAGGGGGGCGATGCGGTCTCCGAGCCAAGCGCGCCGTTTCCGAGCAGCACGGCAGCGGCGAGGGCCGCCGCGAGCACGACCGAGCGCCTCCGGCGGACCAGCATGCGGGCGCGCCGCTCCGAGGCGCGCCGCTCCGGGAAGCGGAGCACCACGGCCTCGACCGGCTGGAGCGGCTGGAGCTCTTGGTGTCGGATGGCCACGTCACTTACCTCCGGGTGGGCTCGGGTGTCTGGACAGAAGGCTAGTTAGGACCTGTGACAGGTTTCGGCTCGGGAGTCGAACGCATGTTCGGTAGGTTATGGAGAACGTACGTTCGATGCAACTCCACGGGTATCGAACGTGCGTTCTTGCATCGGGCGAGCCCGGTGATTAGGCTGTACCGAACGTCAGTTCGACTGAGTGTGGAGGAGCCGCATGGTCGAGGAGCTCACCGAGCGGCAGCGCCAGACGCTGCACTTCATCGCCGAAACGGTCGCGGAGCGCGGCTATCCACCGTCCGTCCGAGAGGTATGCGAGGCCCTCGGGCTGGCCTCGAGCTCCACCGTGCACTCGCACCTGCAGGCGTTGCAGCGCAAGGGATTCCTCCGCATCGATCCCACCAAGCCCCGAGCGATAGAGGTGCTGTTCGATCCCGACACCGGTCTCGCCGCCGAGCGCCGCCCGACGCGGTCCGTGCCGCTCCTGGGGCGCATCGCCGCCGGTACGCCCGTGCTCGCCGAGGAGCACGTCGAGGAGATCTATCCGATGCCGGCCGACCTCGTCGGCGACGGCAACACCTTCATGCTCCAGGTCGCCGGGGACTCGATGATCGAGGCGGGGATCCTGAACAACGACTACGTCATCGTGCGCCAGCAGCCCACGGCCCGCTCCGGCGAGATCGTCGCCGCCATGATCCCGAGCGATCTCGGCGACTTCGCCGAGGCGACCGTCAAGACGATCCGGCACCGAGGCTCCGACGTCATCTTCGAGCCCGCCAACGCTCGCCTCGCTCCCTTCAAGGCGCCACCGGGCACCGAGGTGCTCGGGAAGGTCGTGGCCGTCTTCCGCAGACTCTGATAGGGCCGTCACCGAGGTGCTAGGGAAGTCGTCGCCGCTTTCCGGGCTCTAGCGCTCCTCGGCCTCGGCGAGATAGGGAGCCAGAGCGGCAAGAGCGTCCGGCTGAACGCGGGCGACGAGGCGGGTACCGTTCTCGCTGTAGGTCTCCTCGAGCACCTCGCCTTCCTCGTGGATGCGCGCGACCAGCTCCCCATGCGTGAAGGGGATCTCCAGCGCGACCTCCACCCGTAGGCGGGCGAGGTCGTCGCTCAGCTTGCCCAGGAGGTCGTCGATCCCGTGACCCCGAGCCGCCGAGATGAACACGGCCTCCGGGAACCGCCCCCGCAGCTTGTCGAGCTCCGGCTCGCTCAAGAGGTCGACCTTGTTCAACGCCAGCAGCGTCGGCTTGCCGGTGACGCCGACCTCCCGCAGTACCGCGCCCACGGCGTCGATCTGACGCTCCGCAACGCGGCTCGCGTCGACCACGTGCAGCAGCAGGTTCGCCTCTCCGACTTCCTCGAGCGTGGAGTGAAACGCGTCGACGAGCTGGTGCGGGAGCTTGTGGACGAAACCCACGGTGTCGGTGAGCAGGACCGGGCGCCCATGAGGGAGCTCGAGTCGGCGGGTCATGGGATCAAGCGTCGAGAAGAGCTGGTCCTCGACGAGGACCTCGGCCTCGGTCAGCCGACGCAGAAGGGTTGACTTCCCGGCGTTGGTGTAACCGACGAGGGCCACGACCGGGATGCCCGATCTCACCCGGCTCTTGCGCTTGAGCCGCCGGGCGCGCTCGAGGCCATCCAGATCCGCCTTGACGCGCTGCATGCGCCGCAGGATCGCTCGCCGTTCCGACTCGAGCCGGGTCTCGCCCGGACCCCTGGTCCCGATGCCGCCGCCGAGGCGCGAGAGCACATCGCCCCAGCCCCTGAGCCGGGGCAGCCGGTAGTCCAGCTGAGCCAGCTCCACCTGCAGCTTGCCCTCGGCCGAGCGCGCGTGCTGGGCGAAGATATCCAGGATGAGGCCGGTGCGGTCGATGATCTTGAGCCCCCGCTCGGCGAGTGGGTTGACCCCCGCGATCTCCTCGAGGTTGCGGCCCTGAGCGGGGGTGAGCTCATCGTCGAATATCACCATGTCGGCGTCGAGCGCGCTCGCCAGCCTCACGATCTCGTGCGCCTTGCCCTTGCCGACGTAGGTCGCCGGGTGGGGCGAGTCACGCCGCTGCACGAGCTGATCGACGGCCTCGGCGCCCGCGGTGTCCGCCAGCGCCCTCAGCTCATCGAGCGACCACCCCCCGTCGTCGCGCCCCCCGCCGAAGACGACGCCGACCAGCACCGCCCGCTCTGGCTCGGAGCCACCGCGGTTCTCGGCGCGCCTCGTCAGGTGACGACCCTCCGGAGCCGCTCCACGCCCTCCTCCAGCTCGTCGTCGGACAGCGTGAGCGAGAACCTCACGTAGCCCTCGCCGGAGGGCCCGTAGCCGTTGCCCGGCGCCACGACGATGTCCGCCTCGTCGAGCAGGAACGTCGTGAACGACTCCGAGGTGTGGCCCTCGGGCACCGGAACCCAGACGTAGATCGATCCGTTCGGCGGGTCGACCACGACACCCATCGACTTGAGCCCGTCACAGAGCATGTCGCGCCGGCCCCGGTAGCGCTGGACGCACTCGTGGAGGTAGTCCTGAGGGCCCTCGAGCGCGGCTATCCCGGCGCGCTGCACGGCGTCGAAGATGCCGGAGTCGATGTTCGTCTTGAGCCGTTTGATCGCCTCGATCGCGTCGGGCGCGCCGGCGACCCACCCGACCCGCCAGCCGGTCATGTTGTAGGTCTTGGACAGCGAGTGGAACTCTACGGCGCAGTCCATGGCGCCGGCGACCTCGAGCGCGCTCGGCGCGACGTACCCGTCGAAGGTCACCTCGGTGTAGGCCGCATCGTGGGCCAAGAGGATGTCGTTGGAGCGGCAGAACTCGACGGCTAGCTCGAAGAAGTCCTTCGTCGTGGTCGCGGCCGTCGGGTTGGACGGGTAGTTGAGCCACAGGACCCGCGCCGCGTCGACGTCCTCCGGCGCCAGCGCCTCGAGGTCGGGCAGAAAGTCGTTGCCGGCCACGAGCGGCATGAGCACGGCGCGGCCTCCCGCGAGGATCGTCCCGGTCTCGTACACCGGATAGCCCGGGTCCGGGATCAGCGCGACGTCGCCGGGATCCACGAAGGCGACCGGGAGGTGAAAGATGCCCTCCTTGGAGCCGACGAGCGGCTGCACCTGGGCATCCGGGTCGAGCGCCACGCCGAAGCGGCGCTCGTACCAGCCCGCTATCGACGCCCGGAACTCCGGCAGGCCGGTGTAGGACGGGTAGCGATGAGTCGTGGCGTCGTGCGCCGCCCCCGCAAGCGCCTCGACGATGTGCGGCGCGGTCGGCAGGTCGGGATCACCGACGCCGAACGAGATGATGTCCGCGCCCCTCCGCCTCGCCTCGCCTACCTTGCGATCGATCTCGGCGAACAGGTACGGGGGGAGGTCTTCGATGCGCCGGGCGGTTCTCACACACCCACCTCGATCTCGCCGCTGAAGGCGCGCACCGCAGGGCCGGTCAACAACACCGAGGCGCGCTCCTCGAGGCTCCCGGCCCAGGAGATCTCGAGCTCGCCGCCGGGAAGCGCCACGACGGCCTCCGAGCTCGTTCCCGCAAGGAGCTTCGAGGCGACGGCGGCGGCGCATGCCCCCGTGCCGCATGCGAGCGTCTCTCCCACGCCCCGCTCCCACACGCGCATGGCGATGCGATCCTCGGCCAGCACCGTCACGAACTCGACATTGGTCCTCTTGGGGAAGTCGGGGTGCGCCTCGAGCGCGGGTCCCAGCGTGGCCACCGGCGCAGCCGCCGGATCGTCTACGAACAAGACGGCGTGAGGGTTGCCCATCGAGAGGCACGCGGCCTCCACCACCCCCGACTCGATCTGGATCTTGACCTCGAGCGCGTCGCGGCCCTCCCAGTGCACCGGGATGTCGGCGGGGGCGAAGACGGGAGGTCCCATGTCCACGCGCACGCGATCGCCTCCGAGAACCTCGACGAACTTGACGCCGGCGCGCGTTGCGACGCTCAGCTCCGTCGCACCCGTGAGCCCCTCGGCGCGCGCGAACAGGGCTAGGCAGCGGATGCCGTTGCCGCACATCTCGCCGATCGAGCCGTCGGAGTTGACGTAATCCATGAACAACTCGGCCCCGTCCCGCCCCGGAGAGACGCGTATGACGCCGTCGCCGCCGATGCCGAAGCGGCGGTCGCACAGCCTCCGCACGAGCTCCGGGGTCAGGCCGACCCGGTCACCGGGATCGGCGATCATGACGAAGTCGTTGCCGATGCCCTGGTACTTCGCGAAGCGCATGTTCCTACGCTACCCCGCGCCTCGACGGGAGGAGGTATCCGGCGAGGTCGTCGGCGAGGCGCGGCGACGCGGCTTCGAACCACACCACCCGTGGGTCCGCCCTGAACCAAGACTCCTGGCGGCGCGCGAAGCGCTTCGTGGCGGCGACCATCGCCGCCCGCACGTCCTCGGTGCTCGAGCCTTCCGGCGCCTCGAGCACCTGCCGATAGCCGAGCGCCTGGCGCGCCGTCGCGCTCATCCCCGGCCCCTGAAGCCGCGCGACCTCTTCCAGAAGTCCCTCGGCGAGCATGCGATCCACGCGCTGCGCGATGCGTTCGTAGAGATCGTCGCGCGCGACGGTGATGCCGGCGGCGCGCAGATCGTAGATGCTCTCGAAGCGGCCCCACAAGTCGTTGTCCGAGAACGGTTGGTCCGTGAGCTCGATCACCTCCAGCGCTCGCACGATGCGGCGCACGTTGCGAGGCGCGATGCGAGCGGCCGCCACCGGGTCGAGGCGGACGAGTCGCTCGTAGAGCGCCTGGGGACCGCTCACTGCCGCCTCGGCCTCGAGCTTCGTGCGCACGTCGGGCGACCGTGGGGGGAAGCGAAGCTCGTCCACGACGGCGCGGAAATAGAGTCCCGAGCCGCCGACGAGAAGTGGGAGCCGTCCACGCTCTGCGATGTCGGCGACGGCCGCGCGCGCGAGCGACTGGAACTCCGCGACCGTGAGCTCGTGTGACGACGGGCGCACGTCGAGAAGGTGATGGACGACGCGGGCGCGCGATTCGAGCGTCGCCTTGTCCGTGCCGACGTCCATGCCGCGGTAGACCTGCATCGAATCGATCGACACGATCTCGGCGCCGAGTCGCTCCGCCACCTCGACGGCGGCCGCGCTCTTGCCGGCGGCGGTAGGACCGACGATCGCCGCCACGCGGGTCGCCATCTACGACATCCGTGCACGCGCCACGAGATAGCCCACGCCGACCGGGCATTCGTGGGCGAGGATCTCGGCGCGCCCGCCGCGACAGAGCCGTCCGAACGCGATGAGCGGTCCCGCGCCACACGCGCCTGCGAGACGCGCGTGCTCGAGGGCGACGGCCTCGGCGAAGCCCGCGTCGCGCGTGATCCCGGCCGTCAATCGCTGCTCGGCTTCGCCAGCCTCGCGCCGCTCGGTCAGCGGGGCGCGCGGAGTGAGTGCCGCCGCGGTGTTGGCGCTCGCAAGGAAAAGGAGGCGGCGTTCGGGCGCGAGGCTGCGCAGCGCGTCCGCGAAGCTCCGTGCGTGAGCCGCGGTTGACTCCGGCTCGGCGTCCTCGGCCAAGGTCGCCGCCACCACCCCTGCGCTCGACCGGCGATCCATGCTGAGCGGGACGACGATGCCGTGGTCGACCGCGTGGTCGAGCATCGGAGCCCCCCAAGCCGTCGCCAGCGCCTCGGAGAGCGCGCGCTCGGGGCGTCGGCGCAGGTGGATGCCCGGCACGCCGAAGTCGTCAAGAGAGCCCACCACGTCTGCGTAGACGCCGGTCGTGGTGCCGTGCGGCGACAGGATCACCACGACGTCGGCGCTTTCGAAGGGCAGAGCGAGCATCGCACCACGGACGCGTTCGGCCGCGCCGCGAACCTCGTCGCTCGCCAGTTCCGGCAACAGGAGCGGCGCGTGAGGCACGAGCGCGCCGTCCCGCGTCACGCCCGGCCGCACCCCGCAGGGCTCGGGACCAAAGGCAACCTGAGCGCCTCACGCCCGGCCGTGGCGCCCTCGCCCACAACTTCACCGTCGAGATGATGTGGATGCGCGGCGGTGACCCGGACGCGGCGGAAGCTCCCGGGCTCAGCCCCATCGGACGAGAAGTGCACCAGCTTGTTGGTGCGCGTCCGTCCCGTGACGCGCGTGGCGTCCTTCTTCGACGCGCCCTCGACGATCACGTCCTGCAGCCGCCCGACCATGCGTTCGTTGTGCGCCAGCGAGATCGTCTGCTGCAGAAAGCAGAGCCTATCGAAGCGCTCCTGAACCACGTCCTTGGGTACGTGATCGGTAAAGCTCGCCGCCACAGTCATGGGACGCGGCGAGTACTGGAACGTGTAGGCGGCGTCGTAGCGCGCCTCGTCGACCAGCGCGAGCGTGTCCTCGAACTCGGCCTCGGTCTCGCCGGGGAAGCCGACGATGAGGTCGGTCGAGATCGCTACATCCGGGATCGCGGCGCGCACCATCTCGACCTTGTCGAGGTAACGCCTGCGCGTGTAGGCGCGCTTCATCCGCTTGAGGACGGCGTCCGAGCCCGACTGCACCGGCAGATGGATGTGTTCGCAAACGCTTCGGCATTCCGCCATCGCGGCGACAGTGTCGGCTCGGAAGTCCTTCGGGTGCGGGCTCGTGAAGCGCACCCGCTCGAGGCCGGAGATCTCGTCGAGCGTGCGCAGCAACGCGGCGAAAAGGGGCGTGCCGTCGAGGTCGCGGCCGTAAGAGTTGACGTTCTGACCCAGAAGGGTCACCTCGACGACGCCGTCGTCCACGAGCGAGCCAACCTCGTCGACGATGTCGCCGAGGCGCCGCGATACCTCCTTGCCGCGCACCGCGGGGACGATGCAGAACGTGCACGAGTTGTTGCAACCTATCGAGATCGAGACCCATGCATGCCACGGCGACGTGCGGCGCGCCGGAAGCGCCGACGGGAAGGTCTCGGTCTGCTCGAGGATCTCGAACGCGGGCCCCTCCGTGGACTCGTTCAGGAGACGCGGCAGACTGGCGAGGTTGTGCGTGCCGAGCACGACGTCGACATACGGCGCGCGCTCTTGGATGACGTGGCGGTCCTTCTGCGCGAGGCACCCTCCGACGACTATGCGCAGATCCGGCCGGGAGTCCTTGAGCGCCTTCATGTGACCCAGGTTGCCGTAGAGGCGTTGGTCGGCGTTCTCCCTGATGCAGCACGTGTTGAACACCACGACCGTGGCGTCCTCGGCCCGCTCGACCCGGGCGTAGCCCTCGGCCTCGAGCATGCCGGCCATGCGCTCGGAGTCGTGCTCGTTCATCTGACACCCGAAGGTGCGTACGAAGTAGGTACGCCGCTCGACTTCCATATCAGGAAGCGTAGCCTGCATGCCTCACTTGGCGTAGGCAGAGGAGCGCAGCTCCCGGATCACCGTGATGCGGATCTGCCCCGGATACTGCAGCTCCTCCTCGACCTTCTTGGCGATGTCGCGTGCGATGACTTCGGCATGGAGGTCGTCCACCGCGCCGGGCTTGACCATCACCCTGACCTCTCGGCCGGCCTGCATCGCATAGACCTTGTCGACCCCCTCGAACTCCAGGGCGATCTGCTCGAGACGCTCGAGGCGCTTGACGTAGGTCTCGAGCGTCTCCCGCCGAGCACCGGGGCGCGCGCCCGAGATCGCGTCTGCGGTCTGAACGATGACGGCCTCCATCGTGCGCTGCTCGACCTCGTTGTGATGCGCCGCGATCGCGTGGCACACCTCCGGCGACTCGCCGAGGCGTTTGGCGATCTCGGCTCCGATCAGAGCGTGGGAACCCTCGACCTCGTGCGTCACGGCCTTGCCGATGTCGTGCAGCAGCGTGCCCCGCTTCGCCTTGGGCACGTCCGTGCCGAGCTCGGCCGCGATCATGCCGGCGATGTGAGACGCCTCGACGACGTGCTTGAGCACGTTCTGGCCGTAGGAGGTGCGGAACTTGAGGCGGCCCAGCACCCGCATGAGCTCGGGGTGCATGTCGGTGATGCCGACCTCCAGCACGGCCCATTCGCCGGCCTCGCGGATCTCCCGCTCGACCTCGGCCATCGACTTGTCGTGCATCTCCTCGATGCGAGCGGGCTGGATACGCCCGTCGCCTATCAGCTTCTCGAGCGTCAGACGAGCCATCTCGCGGCGGATCGGATCGAAGCACGAGAGCACCACGGCCTCGGGGGTGTCGTCGATGATGATGTTGGTGCCGGTGGCCGCCTCGAAGGCGCGGATGTTGCGGCCCTCCCGGCCGATGATGCGGCCCTTCATGTCCTCGTTGGGCAGCGTGAGCGTCGTGACGGTCGCCTCGGTCGTGAGCTCGGAGGCAACGCGCTGCATCGCGATGGCGATGATCTTGCGGGCGCGCCGGTCGGCCTCCTCGCGCGCCTGGCCCTCGATGTCTCGGACCAGCACCATCGCGTCCCGCTTGGCCTCGTCCTTGACCTGCTCGATGAGGATCTGGCGAGCGTCGGGGGCGCTCATCCCGGCGACCCGCTCGAGCTCCGTGCGAGCCCGCTGCTCGAGCTCCTCGATGTCCCGGCGGAGGGCTGCGGCCTCTTGCCCCTTGATCTCGACCGCCCGCTCCTTGCGATCCAGTCCGCCGGCGCGCTCGTCGAGAGCCGACTCGCGCTGGGCGATCCGGTCCTCTTTGCGCTCCACCTCGATGCCGCGGCGCTTGATCTCCGCCTCGGCATCCGCGCGCATCCTGTGGATCTCGTCCTTGGCCTCGACCAGCGCCTCTCGTCTTGCGGCCTCGGCCTCGCGCCGAGTGTCCTGCAAGACGACCTTCGCCCGAGCTTCGGCGGAGTCGACCTCGCGCTGCGCCATCGCCTTGCGGACGGCGTAGCCGATGCCTGCACCGGCAAGGAGGCCGAGGACGAGACCGATGATGATCTCGACCATCACTCGCTCCTTTCAAACGTCTCCCGACGGGCCGGCGCGGCGTTGCGGCCGGCGCGACCCCGGTGCGAGTTGATGACGAGGCGAGCTCTATCTGAGCAGGTAGGAGGCTGTGTTGTCGTCGATCCCGAGGGGCATCGAAGCTTGGCGACCCGGTCGTGGGCCGCTTGCAGAGGTCGACTGGGTGAGTTTCAGAGCTTCTCGCTTCTTCATCGCACCGTGAGGGAGTTTCTGTCAGATCAGTTTACCCACCCATGGTAGCCGGACGAGGAGCGCGCCGCGGCCCGAGCGGATCCGAGAGCCGCCGGCCACGACGCTGCGCCGGCCGGCGACGCGGGGGCCTGCTTCGGCTAATCCCACCCCTTAATCCCACCCCTCCGGCGGCAGAACGGCTCGCACGGCCCCCTCCACGACGTCGTGGCCGTAGCCCCGACGCAGCAGCATCTGCGTGAGGCGGGCCGCCTGCTTGGGGAGGGGTTGGGACGCGACCCTCGGGAGGTACCGACCGGCAAGCTCGCGCGCCTGCGCCGCCTCGTCGAGTCCCGCCTCCCTGATCGCCGCCACGGCGACGTCCCCGGCGATGCCCTTGGCGGCGAGCTCGTGCTCTAGGAGGCTTGCGGCCCGCCCCTTGCGCGCTCGCTCCTGCACCCACTGGCGGGCGAACGCCAGGTCGTCGAGGAGCCCGAGCTCGCGCAGCCGCCCGACGACCCTCCCGACCACCTCGGGCTCGAACCCGGCGGCGCCGAGCCGAGCCTTCAGCTCCTCCGTCGCCCTCGGCCGCGCTTCCAGCAGGCGTCCCGCTCGCCTCATGGCCTCGTGGAGGCCCCCCGGCGCGCCGTCCTCCTGGTCGCATTCCGGCGCGCGCACGGCCTCGGCGGGCTTCACGGCCGCGGAGGCCAACCCGCTCTACCCTTTCTCGGCCGGCGCATCTTCCCCATCCGAGTCCTGGTCGAGCAGGCCCAGCTTGTCCTTGATCTTGAGCTCGATCTCCGTGGCGATGTCCGGGTTCTCGCCGAGAAACGTCTTGGCGTTCTCGCGTCCCTGACCCAGCTGGTCGTCGCCGTAGATGAACCAGGCGCCCGACTTGCGCACGATCTCGTGTTCGATCGCGACGTCGAGCAGGCTTCCCTCCTTCGAGATGCCGGTGCCGTACTGGATGTCGAACTCGGCCTTGCGGAACGGCGCGCTGACCTTGTTCTTGACGACCTTCACGCGCACCCGCGAGCCGACGATCTCGGCGCCGTCCTTGAGGGCGTCGATGCGGCGCACGTCGAGTCGCACCGACGAGTAGAACTTGAGGGCGCGCCCGCCCGGCGTAGTTTCGTTGGACCCGAACGTGATCCCTATCTTTTCGCGGATCTGGTTGATGAAGATCAGGATCGTCTTCGAGCGGTTCACGTTGCCGGCCAGCTTCCGCAGCGCCTGCGACATGAGGCGCGCCTGCAGCCCCACGTGCGAGTCGCCCATCTCGCCCTCTATCTCCGCCCGGGGCACAAGCGCAGCTACCGAGTCGATCACGATCACGTCCATCGCGCCGGAGCGCACGAGCGTGTCTGCGATCTCGAGCCCCTGCTCGCCGGTGTCGGGCTGCGACACGAGGAGATCGTCGATGTTCACCCCCACCGCCTTCGCGTAGGTCGGGTCGAGCGCGTGCTCGGCGTCGATGAACGAGACGAGCCCTCCGGCCTTCTGGGCCTCTGCAACCACATGCAGGCTGACGGTGGTGTTGTGACTGAGGATGCCGTTCGCCACGAAGCTATGCGTCTTGGGCATCATCAGGTCGAAGGTAGGTTGGATCCCTGCGTCCTCGACGGCAACCACTCTCTCGAACGTGTACTTCTCGACATGGGACAAGCTCTCGAACCGAGGTTCGTGCTTCGAGCGCCGGAAGTTCGACTCCACCTGCACGCGACGGCGACTCGACCGGAACCCGATCTCATCCAAGAAGCGATGAGCAACCGCCGGGGTGATAGTGACAGTCCAGTAGTCGCGCTCGTACTTCGGATTACGCTTCACAGAAACGGTCGCAGGGATGCCGAACCCGTAGAGCAGAAGCTGTACCTCGCGAGCCAGCCGTTCTGATGCGCTCGCAAAGCCGATCGTGGAGCTCTTGTCGATCCAGCCGTCTCCCTCGAACAGGGCCGAAAGGAATGCTCGCTGGATCTTGTGACCACCCGTGCGTATGCACGAGGGAATCTTCTTGCCGTGTGCAGTGACGTGATCGAGGTCGTATAACTCCGCGAGCTCGCTTCGAAGCGCGGAGTCGCCGAACCGATATTCCTTGCCGTAACAGCATCGGACCTTCGCTCCGAACAGAGATACGGCCAGTCGCGTGAACTCCTCACCCACCTCGGGATCCCAGTTCGTGAACGAAACACGATAGCGATCGCTCAATGTGCCTTCGGCTATGAGATAGCCGAGGAAGACCGCCTCGTCCTCGCCTATCCCATCGCCTGATGCCGCCTCGACCGCCCCGAACGCCGCCGACACGACCATGTCGTCGGGTGTGAGCCTCCCTGCCTGTCGCCACACGATGAAATCGTTCTCATCGATGACGCGCAGGGGATGGTTATGCGTCACCTTGATGGTGCGCCCCGAACCCAAGCGGACACGCAGAACAGGCTTCCGGTTGTTGTGGGTCAGTGCGCCGATCGGCTCGAGTTCGCCGCTCTCATTGACCGCGCGCACGCCGAGCGCTGCGATATCCGTGATCCGCGACGTGCAGCTCGCCGGCTGACCGCAGCGGGAAAAAAGCTCTTCGACGGTCTCGAGCCCGCGATCGGTCCAGATGTAGGTATCGGCGGTCAGGCATTTTCCCGACCCTTCGGGACCGTATATCTCCACGATCCGGCCGCGCGGGAGGCCGCCGACGCCCAGGGCGAGGTCCATCGCCAGCGAGCCCGTGGAGATCGTGTCGACGTTGAGCCTGGAGCCGTCGTCGCCGAGGCGCATGATGGCGCCCTTGCCGTGGGCCCGCTCGATCTGGTGCATGGCCATCTCGAGGGCGGCGTCGCGCCCCGCGATGTCGCCACTCGTGTCCCTTACGACGTTTCGGTCCCTGATCGTCGCCACCGGTCCTCCTTGCCTTGTGGCCCGGCTGGGCCTGTTGCTGTTGTCGAGCCCACGCTAGAGAGGGGGTATGACAGCTTTCGGTCGGAAGCTTAGTCGAACGTACGTTCGGTCTCGAGGATTTTCCCGCTTTTGTGATTCGGACCCATCCGAGGACCCCCAGATGTGGGCCCCCGGACCCGACTTACGCAAGCGTAGTTACCCGCGTGTCATCTTACGCCGCGGCTCTGGGCCGCGCCATGCCACCTTGGCCCTTCTCTGTACCGGAAACCCTCGGATAGCGAGCGTTCCGGTCCTCAGAGCCCAGGCAGAGAGGGCGTCCGGGCACCGACGCCTCGCAGAGCCCCCTGAGCCACCGCCCGCTGCCGCGGGCGGATCCGCGGCCGTGCGAGGATTGCGCCGCACATGCATCGATCGATCGCCTCTCCCGGCCGCTGCGGGCCCACGCCCGAAGGCAGCCCTGCATGAACGTCGTCCATGCGAGCGGCTCCCCGCGCGCCCTCGGGCGCGCCCAGGGCGAGGCGTTCGCGGACGGGATCCATTCGGCCTGCGACTTCTATCGCGCTCTCGCCGCGTCCCTGGACGGCGACTTCGACGCCATGGGTGCCCGCGGGCGGGCCTACCTGGACGCGGCGCGACCGCTCCTTCCCGAGCTCGTCCAGGAACTCCAGGGCGTCGTCGAGGGCGCCGGCATCTCGCTCGATGAGGGGCTCGCGCTCAACTGCCTCGAGGAGGTCTGGGACGTCGACTCCTGCACGACGATCGTGCACGACCGCTTCTTCATCCACGCGGAGCAGTGGTACGCGGGACACACAGGGATCGGCGTCGTCGTTGCGGAGCCCGAGGACGGCCCCGCCTTCGTCTCGCCCACATGCGCCGGCTTCCTCCCGTCGGTCGGAATGAGCGCAGCGGGGTTCGCGCAGGGCATCGACTCCGTGAGCGCAACGGACGAGCGCGTGGGCATACCGCGCGTGTTCGTGTCCCGCCTCGCGCTCGGGGCCCCCGGGCTCGCGGCAGCGGTCGCGGCCGCGTGCACCAAGGGGCGCGCCGGAGGCTACGCCCACGTGCTTGCGTCGATCGATCGTCGGGTCGTGGTCGAGACGAGCGCCACGCGGCACGAGGTCTCAGACGGTGGGAGCGCGCACACCAATCACTATCTGTTGGGGTCGCTCGGCGCGGTCGCCACCGAGCCGCACGAGGGCTCGCGCGCGCGCCTCCGAAGGGCGAACGACCTCCTGCGCCGACGGCCGCCGGCGAGCCTCGAGGACTGCACGCAACTGCTGTCGGATCACGCCGGAGGGCCCGAGACGATATGCCTGCACGAGGAGGGCCCCGGTGCGAGCGCCACGGTCTTCGGCATGGCCTGCGATCTCCTCACGGGCCGGATGATCGTCTCCGACGGTCCGCCGTGCTCGAGCGCATGGGAGGAGCTCGCGGTGCCGGCATCGAGAGCCGCGGCGCGCCATGTGGGCTGAGCCTCTCGAGTACGGCCGGCTGTCGTGGCCGGAGGTGGCGCGCGCCGCGGGGGAAGAGCGGATCTCCGTGGTGCCCATCGGCACGCTCGAGGACCATGGGCCGCATCTGCCGATCGACACCGACGTCACCCTGGTCGAGGCGATCTGTCGCGCCGCGGTCGAACGGCTCGGCAAAGAGGCGATGCTTCTCCCACCTATCGTCCACGGCTACTCGCCCCACCACATGGACTTCCCCGGAACCATCACGATCGGCTGGGACACGTTCTGCCGCTACTGCACCGACGTCGCGACGTCGCTCGTGCGGCACGGCTTCAAGCGCGTGCTGCTCGTGAACGGCCACGGCTCGAACCAGAACCTCGTAGAGATGGCCGCGCGCCTCGCGGTCGTCCAACTCCCCGAGTCGCTGGTGGCGGCGTGCTTCTACCTCTCTGGTCCCGCCGCCGCGCGCGTTATCGAGGAGACGCGCGACTCCGGTCGCGGAGGCATGGCGCACGCATGTGAGCTCGAAACGTCCCTGTACCTCCATATCGCGCCCGAAGCCGTAGACATGACCAAGGCCGTGGACGAGCGCGGTTTTCCCGAGCAGGAGCACATGTGGATGGACTGGTCCGATGGACCGCTCAAGGTCATGCCTTGGTGGTCGTCGTTCTCCGACTCCGGAGTGCAAGGCGACGCGACCAAGGCGACGGCGGCCAAAGGCGCCAAGCTGTTCGACGCCGCGGTCACGGAGATCGCCGGCTTCGCGCGCGACCTGCGCGCCACGCCGCTGCCGAAGAGGAAGGACCACCATGGCGATCAAAGCTAAGGCGCTGCCTCCCGGCGGAACCATCGGCGTGCTGGCGCCTGCGTCCCCGTACCACAACAGATCCGACGTCCTGCGCGGCGTCGAGTGGTGGGAGCGCCAGGGCTACAAGGTCAAGCTCGCGGACGGCGTCTATGCACGCCATGCCTATGTCGCGGGAGACCCCAAGCAGCGCGGCGACGACATCACCGGGATGTTCGCCGACCCGGACGTCGACATCGTCCAGTGTCTCCAGGGCGGTTACGGCTCTGCGCAGGCGATCCCCTACATCGACTTCGACGTCATCGCCGGCAACCCGAAGCCGTTCATCGGCTACTCCGACATCACTGCGCTGCACACGGCCATCCGTCACCAAACGGACCTCGTGACGTTCTACGGTCCGGGCCTCGCCGGCGTCGACGACCCCGACCGTACGAGCGACGGCCGCAGGTTCGTGCAGGAACGGTTGCTGCGAGCGCTGACGCGCACCGAGCCTCTCGGGGAGGTGCCGCGCAGGATCGGCGACGATTACGTGAGAGCCCTCGCACCCGGCAAGGTGTCGGGCGAGATGGTGGGCGGCTGCCTGTGGCTGCTGGGCCAGACGATCGGAACCCCTTGGCAGATCGATCTCGCGGGCAAGATCTTTTTCTTCGAGGACTACGACGCGCCGCCCTGGTACATCGACGGGATCCTGAACCAGATGAAGCAGGCGGGCATGCTCGAAAAGGCGATCGGCGTCGTCGTGGGCGAGCTCGAGAAGTGCGACTGGCGCGAGTCGAGGCCGGAGTTCCCCCAGACGCTGTCCATCGAGGACGTGCTCGAGTCCTACGTGGAGCCCCTCGGCGTCCCGGCGCTCTACGGGTTACCGCTGGGGCACGGCGACTCGCTCGCCACGACGCCTCTCGGCGTGGCCGTGACGCTCGATGCCGACGAGCGCCGGCTCACGATCGACGAGGCCGCGCTCACCTCGGGCGCGACCTAGATACCCCATCAAGTCTCTGAGCGGCGGGTCAGTCGTCGGCGCCGCGCGCGACGCCTCAGGTCGCGCGCGACCACGCGCGCGGCGTTGTATCCCGGCGCGCCCATCACGCCTCCACCGGGATGCGTTCCCGACGCGCATAGATACAGGCCGTCGAGCGGGGTGGCATAGCCACTGGCTCGCGCCGCGGGCCTGAAGGTGAACATCTGGTCGAGCGACATCTCGCCGTGAAAGATGTTTCCCCCGATGAGTCCGAAGCGCTCCTCGAGGTCGACGGGCGTGAGGACCTCGCGGTGTATGACGCTGTCGGAGAAGCCCGGCGCGTACCTCGAGATCGTCTCGATCACGCGGTCGCCGAAGGTCTCGCGTTGGTCTTCCCATGTCCCTTCGGCAAGGTCGTAGGGCGCGTACTGCACGAACGCCGTGAGCACGTGCTTGCCCTCGGGAGCAAGCGTCGGATCCTTGGTCGTCGGGATGACGCAATCGACCATGGGCTCGCGCGCCGGACGGCCGTACTTGGCGTCGTCCCATGCTCGCTCCAGGTACTCGATGCTCGGGGTGATCACGAACTCGGGGTGCTGAGGCCCCGGCTCGCGCCCCGGCATCGCGCTGAGATCGGGGAGCTCGGAGATCGCCATGTTGACCTTCACCGTGGAGCCGCGCGTCCTGTAGTGGCCCACCTCTTCGAGGAGTTCTGCGGGAAGCGCCCGACGCTCCACCAACGACAAGAAGGTCGTCACCGGATGCGTCGCCGAGACGACGGCTCGGGCGCGCAAGGTCGTGCCGTCGACGAGCGTGACGGAGCGCGCCCGTCCCTCGCTCACATCGATCGAAGCCACCTCGGCCCCGGTGCGCACGTTCACGCCCACGCTGCGCGCCGACGATGCGATCGCCTCCGACAGTCCCCCCATGCCTCCGCGCACGAATCCCCATGCCCCTCTGAACCCGGCCACCTCGCCGATGCGATGATGCAGCAACACGTAGGCCGAACCGGGGCTCTTGGGTCCGCCCCATGACCCGATGGTTCCCCCGAACCCGACGGCGCCCTTGATCGACTCGTGCTCGAAGTACTCGTCGAGGAAGTCCGAGACCGACATCGTCATGAGGTCCACGACGCGCGCCAGCTTGTCGCGCCGGCGACCGACGTAGGCGCCGAGCGCCAAGGCCTCCTTGATGTCTGTGGTCGATCGCAGCGACAACGACGGCGGCGCCTTGAGCAGCAGCGGCCGCACGAGGGTCGCCAGCTCGGACATCGTGTCGCTGTAGCGGATGAAAGCGTCCGCGTCCCGGCGCGAGAACTTGGCGATCTCCTCGCGGGCGCGCCGGGGATCGTCCCACATGAGCAGTCCCCGTCCGTCCGGGAAGGGAGCGAAGTAGGCAGGGTCGAGGGGAAAGACGTGATAGCCGTGGCGCTCGAGGTCGAGGTCGCGCACGATCTGCGGCTGCATGAGGCTCACGACGTAGGACGCGGTGGACACTCGGTATCCCGGCCACAGCGCCTCGGTGACCGCGGCGCCGCCGAGCACGTCGCGCCGTTCCAGCACGGTCACGTCCAGCCCCGCACGACCCAGGTAGGCGGCACAGGTCAAACCGTTGTGGCCGCCGCCCACCACGATCGCATCTTGCACCCGCCCGCTGTCGTTCATCCCACCTCGATCAGACACATCCCATGCTTTCGAGGGCACGACGATAGGGCATGCGAACCTCCGGAAGGCCACACCCTCGGGGAACTCGTCCTCGGTCGGCTCACCTTCTCAAGCCATGGCGATCCGTTCCAAGCCCGAGAGGACGCGCGCGGTCGTCAGGCTCCTGCACTTGTTGTCTCGACGTTCTAAAGCTCAGACATTGCGACGGCGCGACCGCCTCTCGTCTTCACCCTCCTCGAGGGAATTACTCAGGCGATCGAGCAACGCTCGCACGAGCCCCACACGGTCGAGCAGTGACAGTAGGAGCCCCACGCCCCCTACGATCATCAGGATCAGTCCCGCGGTGGCGAGGTTGATGCCCGGAGGTGAGGTTTCCACAGCTAGGGCGAGGATCGCTCCCGTGATGATGAGGAGCTGGCTTACTCCTGTCTCCATGGCTCCGTTGCACCTCCGATCCGGGTAGTCACTGTTGTCTCGAGACGCCGATCCTCGGCCTTCAGGTCGCCACGACGCCACGGATGCCGACGTCCTCCGGGTCGCGGCGCCGGCCCTCGAGGCGCAGCTCGCCCTCAGCAAGGTGCCTTCTATCTTGAAGTCCTTGGTAGACGGATTCGTAAAGGGACGCCATAGTCGCGACCTCGAAATGGGCGACCGCATGCCTGCGGCAGGCGTGAGGGTCGATCGTCTCGGTTCTTCTCAGTGCCCCGGCCAACTCCCCAGGCCGCTCACAGACGTATCCAGTTACACCATCAACTATCACTTCAGGAACCGACCCGTCTCTCAGCGCAACTACGGGTGTGCCACAAGCCATCGCCTCGACCATCACGATCCCAAAGGGCTCCGCCCATTGAATGGGGAACAGGAGGCAGGAGGCGCGCGAGAGCAGTTGCTTCTTGCACTCGGTGTCGGCCTCACCGATCCACTCAACGTCGGCCGCCAACCTTGGGCGCACCTTCGTATCGAAGTACTGTTTCTCTGCAGGCTCATTGCATTTTCCGGCCATGATGAGTCGCCGACCCGCTTGGCGAGCCGCGTCTATGGCGATGTCTGGGCCCTTCTCGGGGCTCATCCGACCAAGCCACAGTGCATAGTCGTCTTTCTTTTGTCGAAAGGGATACTCACTCGTTGGAATCGCATTGTGAATCGTCGCCATCCAGGGGAGATCGGGGCGCTGGTCTCGCTGAGCAGTGGAGATCGCGACCAGGGACACGGCGGTTCCGATCTCTGCATAGTAGTGCTCCAACTCACCGTTAACCGGCCCGTGAGCCGTCACGACCGTTGCACAGGACCGTGCGCGCGCCAAGAGAGGTCCTGCAAAGGAATGATCATGGACGACATCGAAGTGCACATCGTGAAGCAGACGGCTTGCGACACCCGCGTGAACGATCTCTGGTATGGATGTGCCGAGGTACTCACTTGGTGGACGCGTGTATGTCTGTATGAATCGAGCGCCGGTGTGGTTCTGGCCCGAGGCAACGAGGGTTACATCGTGCCCTCGTTTCACCAGCTCTTCTACCAGCCAGTAGCACATCCACTCGATGCCGCCATAACCTCGAGGAGGGAGCTCGAACCACGGCGGCGCGATCATCGCGATGCGTAATGATTCTCTTGTCGAGATTGAACGGTCGTCGCCGGCGCTCGTCGGCCTCGTCACAACGTCACTTTCATCCATGTGATCGAACACCGCAGTCGAGCGTCTCCTCGTTCGGGGCATCGGCAGGCAGAGCCGACGACCAACAGAACCTAGGCGCGACACTCAACGTGGCTGGGGAGCGTTGCGACCCGCCAACTTGGTCGTACACGACGCTTGAAACACCTCGGGAGAATTGTCGACGGTACCGGTGGCGCTTCCAATCACCGGATCGAGGGATTGTTTTCACTCGAGCGGGTAGGCGGCATGAACCGCACCGGAGCTGCCCCGCGCGTCCTTTGGTCGTCCACCCACGTCCAGGGTGGGCAGCAAGCAGCCCACTGAGGGCCCGTCGGCAGGCGGCTTGCGCCGTCTCGGAGCGCTCGTATATCAAGGCGCCACCCGATCGGGCGACGAAAGACCGAGGAAAGGACCGAGCCGCATGCCGGAAAGCAACATCTGGATACCGATGCCC
This sequence comes from Actinomycetota bacterium, assembly GCA_046262355.1. Classification (GTDB taxonomy): domain Bacteria; phylum Actinomycetota; class CADDZG01; order CADDZG01; family WHSQ01; genus DATADD01. The sequence continues at coordinate 31,944 of JBHEMX010000066.1, forward strand.
GACGGCGTGAGACTCGCCGCCACGCTCTATCTCCCCGAGGGCGATGCGCCCCAGCCCGCGATCCTCGAGGCGCTTCCCTATCGCAAAGACGACGTGACCGCGTACGACACGCCCGAGTACCGGCGCCTGCGCGACGAGGGCGACTACGCCGTTTGTCGCGTCGATCTGCGCGGCACGGGGTCATCCGAAGGCATCGCCGCCGACGAGTACCCGGCCCAGGAGCAACGGGACATGTGCGACGTCATAGCGTGGCTTGCCGAGCGAGAATGGTGCACCGGCAACGTCGGGATGTACGGCGCGTCGTACTCCGGGTTCAACTCGCTGCAGGTGGCGATGGAGCGACCGCCCGCGCTCAAGGCGATCATCCCGATGTACGCGACCGACGACCGTTACACGGACGACGTGCACTATTTCGGAGGCGTCCGGCGCGCCCTCGACCTCGTCGACTACCCGCTCTACATGGTCGCCATGAATGCGCTCCCACCGGTGCCGGCGATCGCCGGAGAGTCATGGAGAGCGCTGTGGGAGCGGCGCGTGGAGGAGTTGGAGCCGTGGCTCCTGCGCTGGCTCGAGGAGCCGCTCGACGGGCCCTACTGGAGACATGGATCGCTGCGTCCCCACTACGAGCGCATCCGGTGCGCCACGATGATCATCGGCGGGTGGGCCGACGGCTACCGCAACGCGACCCTCCGGGTCTTCGAGAGGCTTCGATGCCCCAAGAAGCTGCTGCTCGGCCCCTGGGCGCACACGTCGACCGAGACCTCGATCCCCGGACCGCGCGCCGACGTGGTGCCGGAGATGATCAGGTGGTGGGACCGCTGGCTGCGCGACGACCGCAACGGCGTCGACGAGGAGCCGGGCATCACCGTGTTCGTGCGCCGCTCCACTCCCCCCGCGAGCGACACAGACTCGATGCGCGGGGAGTTCCGCCACGAGCCGGTGTGGCCGCCGGAGCGCGGGTTCGAGCAGGGCCTTGCCCTCGCCGATGCTCACGTCAGCCGCCCCTCGAACAGGGGGCGCGACGACCTCGTGGTGCGAGGCGACGTCGGAGCCACTGCCTCCATGTGGTGTGCCGGGGCGCAGCCTTTCGGGCTTCCGTTCGATCAGCGCGCCGACGAAGCGTTCTCGCTGACCTACGACTGGGGCCCGCTCCCAGAGCAGCTGGAGGTGCTCGGCTATCCCTGCGTCGAGCTGGCGGTGGCCTCCAGCGCGCCCGTCGCGAGCGTGTCCGTGAAGCTCTGCGACGTCTTTCAGGACGGAAGCTCGGCGCTCGTCTCCCGCGGCGTGCTCAACCTGACCCACCGCGACTCCCACGCCGAGCCGCAGCGACTGGAGCCGGGACGCTTGTACACCGTCACCATCGAGCTCGACGCCACCTCGTGGGTCTTCGAGCCGGGCCACCGCCTCCGGCTCGACGTCGCGGGCACGGACTGGCCCAACCTATGGCCTCCGCCGGAGGCGATGACGTTGTCGGTAGAGCGAAGCTCCTCGCGCCTCGTGCTGCCGCGCGTGACGGGCGCCGTCGCAGAGGCCCGGCCGGCGTCGCTTCATCCTGCCAGACCGCGCCCGGCGCGCGCGCCGCACCGCGACGATCCGCCCGCCGTGTGGCGCATCGAGACCGACGTCGTGAACAAGGAGCGCCGGGTGACCATCGATCACGGCGGCGACACGGATCTCGACATCGGCGGCCACCTGACCGAGCACTACTTCGGGGTCGCCGGAGTGTCTCCCGACGATCCCGGCAACGCGTACGTTCTGGGGCGCTCGAGCTTCGCCTTGCGCTGGCCCGACGTCGAGGTACGAACCGAGTCCCGGGTGACGCTGCGAAGCGACGCCCATAGCTTCTACCTCACGCTCGATCTCGACGTGCAGGAGGACGACGTCTTGCGCTGGTCCCGCCGCTGGGAGCGGAGCTACGCGCGCGACTTCGCCTGAAGATGGACGCGCGCGGCGAGATGGCAGGCCGCGAGGTGCCCCGGCCTCAGCTCCATGAGCGCCAGATCCTCGTGGCGGCACGCGTCCTCCACTCCCGCGTCACGGGCGCGACCCGCCACCGCCGCCGGGCAACGAGGGTGGAACCGGCAGCCCTCGGGGATGTTCGTCGGGTCGGGCGGCTCTCCCGCCAGGACCGGCCGCTCGAGACCCCCAGCCTCGGGAACGATGTCGAGCAGCGCCCTCGTGTAAGGGTGCAGCGGCCGCGTCAGAACCTCCTCGGCAGGACCTATCTCGACGATGCGCCCGAGATACATCACCGCGACGCGATCGGCGATCGTCCACGCCAGACCGAGATCGTGTGTGACGACCAGGATCGCCAGGCCCAGCTCGTCGCGCAGCTTCAGGAGCAGTTGCAAGATCTCGCCCCGCACGGATGCGTCGAGCATCGACACCGGCTCGTCGGCGACGAGAAGTTGCGGATCAAGCGCGAGGGCACCGGCGATCACGACGCGCTGGCGCTGACCGCCGGAGACCTCATGCGGATAGAGGAGGAAGAAACGGCGCGCCGGCCGCAGCCCGGCGCGCGTCAGAGCCTGGGCGACCCGCTCCTCTTCGTCGCCGGGAAGCTTGTGGATGCGAAGCCCCTCGGCGACGGACTCGTAGATCGTCTGGCGCGGGTTGAGCGCTCCGGTGGGATCCTGGAAGATCATCTGCACCTTGCGCCGGTAGGCGCGCAGGTTGCGCCCTACCGGCCGCCCCCTGTAGCGGACCTCGCCCCGGCGCGGCCGCTCGAGTCCCATGATCGTGCGCGCGAGGGTCGTCTTTCCGCAGCCCGACTCGCCGGCGAGGGCGAGGACCTCGCCCTGTCTCATCTCGAGCGAGACGCCGTCCACGGCGCGCGCGGCGGGCGCCCGGCCGCCGGCAAGGCCGGCCATGAGCCCGGTGCGTCCGGCAAAGGTCACGTGCACGTCTTCGACCTCGAGGAGGACCTCGTCTGCGCGCCACTCGGACGCCTGGTGGGTCGCGGTCATGGCCGCGCCGCGCGCGGCGCCATGCGCGGGACGAGGAGACACGCCGCGCGCTGGTCCGGGCCCGCCTCGAACAGCGGGGGGTCGTTGTGAGGACACTCGTCGAAGGCCTTGGGGCAGCGGGGGTGGAACGGACACCCGCTGGGTATCGCCTGCGGATCGGGCGGATCGCCCCCGAGGCCCGAGGGCGCCATGCGGAAGCTGCGGTCCCCGATCGTGGGGAACGCCGCGGCCAGCGCCTCGGTGTAGGGGTGCCCGGGAGATTGGAACACGCGCTGCGCCGGCCCCTCCTCGACGATCCTGCCCGCGTACATCACCCCGATCCGATCGCAGACCTCGACCAGCACCGAGAGGTCATGCGTGATGAACAGCATCGCGAGGCCGAGCTCGCTCTGGAGACCCTTCAGCAGGGTTAGCACCTGGGCTTGGACCATGACGTCGAGAGCAGTCGTCGGCTCGTCTGCGATGAGCAGGTTCGGATCGCAGGCCAGCGCCATGGCGATCATCACCCTTTGGCGCTGCCCGCCCGAGAACTCGTGCGGATAGTCGCGGCCGCGGCGCGCCGGCAGCCCGACGTGCGCCAGCAACTCCCCCACGCGCTCGCGGACGTTGCTGTGACCGCCCTGGCCGTGTATCAGGATCGGCTCCGCGATCTGATCGCGGATCCGCCGCACGGGATTGAGCGCGTGCATCGCGCCCTGGAACACGATCGCTCCCTCCATCCAGCGCACCGCGCGCAGCTTCCCCGGCTTCATCTCGAGCACGTCGGCGTCCCCCAGCAGCACGCGCCCGGACATCTGTGTGCCCTCCGGCAGGAGGCGGAGGATGGCGTGGGCGACCGTCGACTTGCCGCAACCCGACTCGCCGGCCAGCCCGAAGACTTCGCCGCGCGCGAGTTCGAAGTCCACGCCTCTGACCGCGGGAACGAGCCCCCCCTCGGTGCGGTAGCCGACGTGCAAACCCTCGACGGACAGCACCCTCACGTCTTGAGCCCCACGTGTTCCACTTCGGGCTCCTGCGGGAGGTCGTCGGCGAGCTTGCCCTGTACGACTCCGCCGAGGAAGCCGCGCGCACGGATGCGCGGGTTGAGGATCTCGTCGAGCGCATAACCACACATGGTGAAGGCGAGCACTATCAGCACGATCGCCACGCCGGGCGGCACGAGCCACCACCATGCGCCCGTCGACGCCGCGCCGGCGCTGAAGGCGAAGTCGAGGATCGTCCCCCACGAGACGTGCAGCGGGTCGCCGAGCCCGAGGAACGACAGGGTGGTCTCGGACAGGATCGCGATCGCGACCACGAGGATCGTGTTGGCAAAGATCAAGGGGAAGACGTTGGGCAGGACGTGCCTCGTGATGAGATGCCAGTTGCTTGCGCCGAGCGCGCGCGCCCGCTCAACGTAGGGACGGGTCTTGACGGACAGCGCTTGCGCACGAACGATGCGAGCCGTGCCGGGCCATGATGTCACGCCGATCACGAAGATGATCACGAAGAGCGACGCCTCGAGGATCGACGCGAGCACGATCGCCAAGGGAAGGAAGGGGATCACCAGGAACCAGTCCGTGAAGCGCATGAGGATGCGATCCGGCCACCTGCCGTAGTAGCCCGCGACCATCCCGATGACCGCGCCGATCACCATCGAGATCAGCGTCGCGAGAAAGCCTACGAGCAGCGAGGTGCGCGACCCCCAGATCGTCATCGTAAGCACCGAGCGCCCGAGATCGTCGGTTCCCAACGGGTACTCGAGACTCGGGCTCTCGAGAACGCCTCCCGTCGCCTTGGAGGCGTCGAGACCGCTGCCGTCGGCCAGCAGCGGAGCGAAGACCGCCATTCCGACTATCAGCAGCAGCAGGATGAGCCCTGCCATGCCCATCTTGTTGCGTCGGTAGATCCTCCACGTACGCGCGAGAGAGCGACGCCGACGCGTCCATGCGATCCTGCGAGGACTTGCAAGCACGCGCGCCGACGGGTCGGTCCCCGGACCGTCGGCCCTCGTCTCGTTCACAGAGGCGCTCATCAGGCCTCCCGCACCCTCGGATCGAGATACGTATAGACGATGTCGGCCGCGAGGTTGGCGACGATGACCGCGGCGCTGAAGATCAGGAACAGTCCCTGAAGCAGCGGATAGTCGGGCGCGTTGAGCGCCTGCACGGTCAGGAGACCGAGTCCCGGCCACGAATACACCGTTTCAACTGTGATCGCGCCAGAGACGATGAAGCCGAGGTTCAGCGCCACGAGCGTCACCGTCGGGAGCAGAGCGTTGGGCACGACATGCTTTCGAAGCACGAGAGCCTCACGCAGTCCCTTGGCGCGCGCCGTCGTGACGTAGTCCTCGGACGCGACGTCGAGCAGAGACGAGCGCATGATCAGCGCGTACTCACCTATGTATGCGAGCGTCAGCGTGAGCGCGGGCAAGAACATGTGATTGAAGACGTCCGCGTAGTGGGCCGCTCCGGTCAGTCCGCCGGGACTCTCGATGCCTCCGGTCGGGAACAGAGATGGGAACGGACCCGACCCGGCCGCGAACGCGATCAGCAGCAAGATCCCCAGCCAGAACTCCGGCATCGAGTAAAAGACGAGCGAGAACCCCAGCGAGCTCACGTCGAAGGTGCTGCCTCTCCGCCACCCGCCGTAGATCCCGATCAACAAGCCGAGCACGGTGGATGCCATGGTCGAGACGCCGATCAGGAGCACGGTGGGCCAGATGCGTTCGTTGATGACCTCGCCGACCGGACGCCGGAACGTGTACGAGATGCCGAGGTTCCCCGTGAGGGTGTCCTCGATGTAGAAGGCGAACTGCGTCGGCAGAGGTCTGTCGAGGCCGAAGTCCTTCTCGAGTCTCCGCACCGCATCCGAGGGCAGCAACTTGTTGCGCGCGAGGATCTGCGCGGGGTTACCTGGGATCACCCTGAAGAGGAAGAAGTTGAAGACCAGTACGAAGATCAAGGTGAGGAACGCCTGGAATACCTTGTTCGCAAGGTATCGGCGTGTCCCCACCCCGATCTACAGCCGTTCCCGTCTCTTCGCGCCGCGCCTCAGGCGCGATCCTCGTCGGCGGTCCTTCTGCGCAACATCACGATCCCGACGACGACGATGATGCCGACGGCGGCCACGACGGCCCACACGCCTGCCGAGATGCCTTCGTCGGCCGCGGTGGTCTGCGCGCCGTCCTCAGCCGATGCCGGTCGCAGTGTCGTGAAAGCGTAGTTCCCGTAGCCGCTCAGAAGGTCCCCGTCGGGCGCGGGCTGAGGTTGGAAGCCGGTCCACTCCTTGCTGTAGGCCTGCAGGTCCGAGTCGTAGTAGAGGACGACGTAAGGCGCATCCTCGTAGACGATGCGCTGCATCTCCTTGACGACCTCGGCGCGCTTCTCGACGTCGATCAGGGTCTTCTGCTCGAGGTACATATCGTCGTACTCCTCGTTGCAGTAGAAGCTGTCGCTCCAGATGCCGTCCGGAGGCCTCTGGCCGCAGGTGAAGATCGACAGGATGAAGTCGGGGTCGGGGTCGGGGAACCAGCCCCAGTGGAAGATGTCGTAGTTGCCCTCGTAGATCACGTTGGTAAGCTTCGTGTCGCCGAGCGCCTTCACGTTCGTGGCAATGCCGATCTCCTCGAGCCAGCCCTTCACGAACTGACTCGTGGTCGTCGTGCTGTTGTCCTCGGAGCGCACGTAGTACCTGAACTCCAGCGGTCGACCCCCTCCGGGCATCTCGCGCACGCCGTCGTCGTCGGTGTCCTCGTAGCCGGCCTCGTCGAGGATCCGATTCGCCTCCTCGAGGTCGAAGTCGTAGATCTCGTCCTCGGGCGGCTTGTAGTGGTAGGCGGCCGAGAACGGCGGCACGATCGTCTGGCCGACCTCGCCGTAGCCGCGTACGACCCGGTCCAGGATCGTCTCCTTGTCGATCGCGTGTGAGATCGCCCGACGCACGGCCACGTCCTTGAGCGCCGGATGTCCGTCGCTGTTCGGGTACTGGGCATCGGCGCCTACGTTCATCCCGATCTCGTCGAAGCTCGGGATGTTCGCCTCATGCGTGCCGAGGTTGGGATCGCCCTTGAGAGAGTCGTAGAGGTTGGCCGACAGAGAGGCTGCGAAATCGATCTCGCCGCTCTTGAGCGCCTGCACGACCGCGTCCGAGTTGTTGAAGATGCGGTAGACGAACTCGTCGATGTAAGGGTCGCCGCCCCAGTAGTCGTTGTTGGCCTCCATGGTGAAGAACTGGCCCTTCTTCCACTCGGTGACGTGGAAGGGGCCGCTGCCGACCGGGGGGTTGTTCTCGACGGTCTTGGCTTCCTTCTTGTCGATGTCGGACCAGATGTGCTCGGGCAGGATGAACACGATCGCCGAGAGCAGCTGAGAGGTCGGCTTCTCCGTCGTGATGACGACGGTGGTGTCGTCCGGCGCCTCGACCGTCTCGACGAGCCTGAGGTAGTCGATGCAGCAGCCCTGCTTCTCCTCGATGATCCGGTTGTACGTGTAGGCGACGTCTTGAGCGGTGAGGGGCTCGCCGTCGGACCACTCCACACCCTCACGGATCTTGAAGGTCCACGTGAGCCCGTCCTCGCTCGTCTCCCACGACTCGGCGAGCCCGGGGCTCGGCGAGAGATCGTCCTTGTCGAGGTTCACGAGGAGGTCGTAGGTCAGGTAGAAGACCGTGAACGCCGGCGCCTCGACCGCGACGAAGGGGTTCATCGAGTCGAGGTCGTTGTCGTCGCCCCACACGAAGGACAGCTTGTCGTCCCCGCCCTGGCCCTCGCCGTTGTCCTGCCCGAACGCCGCCGGGGCCAGCAGCGGGAAGAGGAGGCCGGCCGCCAATACCACGCCCGCCACTCGCAGCCACGTCCTGCGCGCCTTGCCAGCCTTCATCCGGACCATTGCGCTCCCCCCTGTCAGATCCACGCTGTGCACCTACTACGTTACTAGTAGCCCCCGACTAAGGTCCGGCGCCGCCGGCAACAGCGTCGCGAGTTCCCTGCGGGGTTCGCCTTATCCGAAGCGTCCACAGTGGCTGCCCGGCCTGTGCCGCTCTGTTGAGGTCGGCGCGCCGCTCGAAGTCTAGAGGCAAGCCAAGCTCTGTCAAGGGCGAGCGCGGGGCGCGCCGGCGGCGGGCGTCATCGGGCGAGCGCGAGTAGCCCGTCGACGTCGAGCGGCTCCGTCGTCATCCCCAGGGACCCGTCTGCGTGCCGCGGCCACTCGGACCGCTCCCGGTCGCGGTAGAGCTCGATCCCGTTGCCGTCCGGGTCGCTCAGGTAGAGCGCCTCGCTGACGCCGTGATCCGCGGCGCCGTCCAGTCTGACGTCGTGATCGAGGAGCCTGCGCAGGGCTCCGGCGAGCTCGACCCGGCTCGGATAGAGGATCGCGAGGTGGAACAGCCCCGTGGCACCGGGCGGAGGAGGCCCGCCGCCCTTGCTCTGCCAAACGTTGAGCCCGATGTGGTGGTGATAGCCGCCCGCGGACATGAACACGGCCTCGGCGCCGTATCGAGTCGTCACCTCGAAGCCGAGAGCGTCCCGGTAGAAGGCCTCGGCGCGCTCGAGGTCCGAGACCTTGAGGTGCACATGTCCGATCCGCACGTCGGGATGGATCTTGTCCTCCATCTGAGCCTCCCTCTTCGTGGCCGCCCACGCGAGCCTAGATCGTGGCGCGCTCGGAGACCCTTCGGGCGCGGTCCCCGCCCATCGCTTCGTCGTTACGGCGCGCCGGCGAACTCGTGGGCGAGCAGGCCGAAGATGTACTCGTCGTGCCGGCCGTCGATTCCCCTCCCCGCGGCGCGCCGCAGGCCCTCGCGTACGAACCCCAGCTTCTGCGCGACCCGGATGCTGGCGCCGTTGCCCTCCGCCGCTTGTAGCTCTATGCGATGCAGCCGCAGCTCCACGAAACCGAAGCGCACGACGCCATCTGCGCGAGGGCGTCATCGTAGAGCGAAGGCGCGCAGAGCCTCGTAGCGCGCTCCCGAGGCGCTCAGACGGCTGCGATACAGAACGACGCTCGAGACGAGGAAGGGTCCGGCGTCGCCCCACGAGACCTCGGTAGCCGAGTCGTCGAGGCGCGCCGGGGTCTTGAGCCGAGCGAGCGTGAGATGTGGGGTGAAGCGAGGCTTCTCCCGTGCATAGCCGAGCGGCTCCAGCGCGCGCTCGAGATCCGAGGCGATGCGCGCGAGCAGCCCCCGCCGGTCGTCGAGCCCCACCCAGAGCACGCGCGCGCGGCGCTCCGACGGGAACGCTCCGATGCCCGAGAGCGACACCTCGGCCCTCTCGTGCGCCGCGCTCGCGCGCTGCACGGCTCGCTCGATCACCTCGAGGCGGTCGCTCGGGGTCCACCCGAGGAACTTCAGCGTGATGTGCTGACTCTCGAGCGCCGTCCAGCGCGCCTCCGGGAGCGCACGCCTGAGCGGCTCGATGTCCCTTGCGACGGCGATCCGATGTTCCGCGGGGACGTCGACCGCGACGAACAGCCTCAGTCGCTCGACGCGACTCATCCGGCAGGGTCGAGCATCCTGCGTCCGAGGTCCAGCGCCGCCGAGACCGCGAAGGTTCGCACGTTGTCACGATCCCCGTAGCCGCGCACCAGGCGCGCCTCGGTCCGGCCCCGGAACGTCGCGCCTACGTAGATGGTTCCCGGCCCCTTGCCTTCCTGCTCGGCGGGACCCGCCACGCCCGTCGCGGCGATGCCGAGGTCCGCCTCGAAGATCCTCGCCGCGGCCTCCGCGAGCGCGCGCGCCGCGGCCTCGCTCACCGCTCCGGGACCCTCCAGGACGGCCTCTTCGACGCCTGCGACGCGGGACTTGGCGTCCCTCGCGTAGGCCACCAACGAGCCTCGGAAGTAGGCGCTCGAGCCGGCGGTCGCGCTGAACGCGGCCCCGATTAGGCCGCCGGTGAGAGACTCGGCGACCCCCACCGTGATCCCCCTCGCCGAGAGCATGTCTCCCACGGCCTGCGCCAGCGTGCTGCCCTCGCCGGGTACGGCGGCGCTCCCCAGCCGGGTCCTGATCGCCTCTTCGACGGGTGCGATCAGCGCTCGTGCCGACGATTCGTCCGTCGCCTTGGCGCTGATCCGCACCCGCACCAGGCCGCCGCCCGCAAGGTAGGCGATGGACGGGTTCGACTGCGCTGCGACGATGTCCGCTATCCGCTGGTGGGTGGCGGACTCTCCCAGCCCGGTCACGAGGACCTGCCGGCTCACGATCGTCGCCGCGCCGGTCGTGCTCTGCAGCAGCGGCAGCACGGCCTTGGCCAGCATGGCCTTCATCTCCCACGGCACTCCCGGCAGCGCCACCAGCAGGCGCCCGCCGTCGTCGGTGACGTGGAAGCCCGGAGCCGTCCCCTCCGGGTCGATCGGGAGCGCGCCAAGCGGCAGGTCCGCTTGGCGCAGGTTGTCCTCCGGCATGTCGCGACCCATCGACGCGAACACGGCGGCCACCATCTGCGCGAGTCGTTCGTCTCTTCGCAGCGGCCGTTCGAGATAGGCCGCGACCGCCGCTCGCGTGAGATCGTCCGGCGTGGGGCCGAGCCCTCCGGTGATCACCACGACGTCCGAGCGCCCGGTCGCGGTGCGGAGCGCCGCCACGACCCGATCGAGGTTGTCGCCGACCGCCGCATGGAAGTACACATCCACGCCGATCGAAGCCAGCGCTGCCGAGATGTGTTGCGCGTTGGTGTTGGCGATCTGCCCGAGCAGAAGCTCCGTGCCCACGCCGATGATCTCGGCGTTCAGGCCCGGCCCTCCGCGCTCGCGACCGCGCCCTCGTCCGGCATGGAGCCACCGGGCTCGGATGGCCTGCCGGATCGACCTCGATGGACCCCCACCAGGTCCGCGCCGTCGGTCGCGGTCACCGTGACCTCGACGTAGTCGCCGACGCTCACGCTCGCGCTCGTCGAGAAGCGGATCTCTCCGTCGATCTCGGGCGCCTCGCGCCCCGACCGCCCCGTCCACAACCCATCGTCGAGGTCGAGGCGCTCCACGAGCACCTCGAGCCTTGCGCCCACGAGGGTCTCGGCGCGCCGCTCCATCGTGTCCTCCGCCGCGGCCGCGACTCGCTCGGCGCGCTCCCGCGCGAGCGCGGGCGACACCTGGTCGGCCATGTCGTGAGAGCGTGTCCCTTCCTCGCGCGAGTACGTGAACACGCCGACCCAGTCCAGATCCGTGTCCGCGACGAAGTCCTCGACCTCGGCGGCGTCCTCGTCGGTCTCACCGGGGAAGCCCATGATGAACGTGGCCCGCACGGCACTGTTCGGATCGAGGGCCCTGATGCGCTCGATCAAGCGCTCGAAGCGACCGCGTCCTCCCCAGCGCCCCATGCGCCTGAGGACGGACGGCGAGACGTGCTGCAGCGAGAGGTCGAAATAGGGCACGACCACGTCGGACGCCAGCAGCGCGTCCACGAGCTCGTCGCTCACTCCCTGGGGGTGCAGGTACATGAGCCGGAGGCGCTTGAGCCCCTCGATGGCGGCGAGCCTGCCGAGCAGCTCCACCAAGGTGCCGCCGCCCGTGTCGCGGCCCCACATGACCGAGTCCTGGCTGACGAGCGAGAGCTCGGAGACGCCAAGGCCCACCAGGCCGCGCGCCTCGCGCTCTACGACTTCGCCGGGACGTGACCGCAGCTTGCCGCGCATGAGCGGGATGGCACAGAACGTGCAGCCACGGTCGCAGCCCTCCGCGATCTTGAGGTAGGCCCACGGCGTGCGCCCGAAACGCAGCCGCGGACCGGCCGCCATCGGCGCGTCCCACCACGCCGGATCGAAGCGCGTGCCCGGCTCGCCGTGGATCCGTCGCTTCTCCCGTCCCGCGGCGACGTCGGCCACGATGGCCGAGATGTTCGGATAGGCGACGAAGTCCACGAACGCGTCGACCTCGGGCAGCGATCGACTGAGGTCGTCCGCGGAGCGCGCCACCAGGCAGCCCGTCAGGATCAGGCCCTTGAGATCTCCTGCATCCTTGCGCTCGACGAGGTCGAGCACCTCTGCGATGGTCTCGCGCCGGGCCGGATCGATGAAGCCGCACGTGTTGACGAGGGCGACATCGGCGCCCACGACCCGGTCAGTGACCTCGTGTCCCCCCGCGGCCAGCAGGCCGCCGAGGCCCTCGGAGTCGACGGCATTCTTGGGACAGCCGAGCGTGACGACCGCAACGCGCGTCACGCGCTCGGGCTCTGGGCGCGATGCACCTAAGAGAGGCTCTTGGCGTCTGCGGGAAGACTGATCGTCGTGACCTCGCCCTGGCCCCCCAGGCGCCCGAGCTTGCGGCCGTTCACGATCAGATCGACGCCGTACGCGTTCCCGAGGACGATGTCCATCCTTTCCTCGGCATGGAACGGCCCGGCGCGTTCGCCGACGGCCATGGAGGGGCTGCTGGTGTACACGGTGGCGCCGTCCGCAGTCACGGTGACCCAGCAGTCCGCGCGCGACGCAACGATCTCCACGTCGATGCCGTCGTCGAACGCGATCGCGTTGTCCTTCGGTTTCGGACTGCGCGTGGGTGTTGGTGACGGCGACTCGGTCCTGGTCGCCTCGGGCGAGGGAGACTCATCCAGCTGCGCGAGCCGATCCGTCCCGCGTCCGCTCGGCTCCGGCGAGCTCAGGACGCCGATGATGCCGAGGGAGAGGAGCGCGACGGCGGCAACCCACGCGGCGATCGACCAACGACTTCCCTTGTTGCGCTGTTTCGGCGCGCTCCGGACGCGCCGGTCCAGCGCGGCGATCTGTCCCGTATCCGTGCGACCGCTGCCGAAACGCCCGTCGAAGTCACGTACGAACGGCTCGGGGTCGAGACCGAGGAAGCGCGCGTAGGACCGCAAGAAGCCGCGCACATACGCGGGCGCGAGGAAATCGAACTCGTCGGACTCCATCCTCATGAGATAGTCCGCTCTTATGCGCGTCTCTTCGGCGGCCCTCTCGATGCTCACCCGGCGCCTGCGCCGGGCGGCCCTGAGGAGGTCGCCGGCGGTTCTCGCTTCGGTCACAGCGCTCCTGAGGTCGCTTGCTCAACCTGATCGACGAAAACACCCATTATAGGAACCCGTTTGCCGTGCGCCGCTTCCGGGCCCGAAAAGGACCGTCAGCCCGTCTGCTCGGTCGCCTCGCGCGACGCATCCAACTCATCCGCGGTCATGAGCACGTCGCGCGGCTTGGACCCCTGGGAGGGGCCCACGACACCACGTTGCTCGAGCAGATCCATGAGCCTGCCGGCGCGAGCGAACCCCACCTTGAGCTTGCGCTGGAGCATCGAGGTGGAGCCTAGTTGTGACCGCACGACGAGATCGAGCGCTTCGTCGAGGAGGTCGTCGTCGCCCGCCGCCCCGCCGAGATCGGCGGTGGCGTCATCGGTCGTCACGTCCTCGACGTAGTCAGGTTCTCCCTGGCGCCGGCAATAGCCGACGACGCCCGCCATCTCCTTCTCCGTCACCCACGAGCCCTGCACGCGCAGCGGCTTGGACGCGTTGGCATGCAGGAACAACATGTCGCCGTTGCCAATCAACGCTTCCGCACCGCCCTGGTCGAGGATCACCCGTGAGTCGAGCTGCGAAGCAACGCTGAAGGCAAGTCGCGACGGGATGTTCGCCTTTATGAGACCGGTGACGACGTCGACCGAAGGACGCTGCGTCGCGATCACGAGATGGATGCCCACCGCTCGTGCCATCTGAGCGATGCGGCAGATCGCGCTTTCGACGTCGCGCGGCGCCACCATCATGAGGTCCGAGAGCTCGTCCACTATGACGACGATGTACGGCAGCGGCTCGGGATCGGGTTCGTCGTCGGTGCGCTTGACCACGGCGCCGCGCGCCGCAGCCTCGTTGTACAGCTCGAGGTTGCGCATGCCGCAATGCGCAAGCGTTTCGTAGCGCATCTCCATCTCGCGCACGACCCAGTTCAAAGCCGAGGCAGCCTTCTTCGGAACGGTCACAACCGGGGTTATCAGATGAGGAACGCCGGCGAAGTGGTTGAGCTCCACCCTCTTCGGATCGACGAGGATCATGCGTACCTGTTCGGGCCGCGAGCGCGTCAACAGGGACGTGATCATCGAGTTGATGCAAGAAGACTTACCCGAGTTCGTCGCACCTGCGATGAGCAGATGCGGCATCTCCGCGAGGTTCGCCAGCACGGGTTCGCCCGAGATGTCCTTACCCAGGGCCACCGACAGTGGATGTTTGTCGCTCTGCGCTTGACGCGAACGGAGAACGTCGCCCAGTGTGACGAGCTGCCGGGCGCGGTTCGGGACCTCCACGCCGATGGCGGAGCGCCCCGGTATCGGTGCGACGAACCTGAGCTCGCCGGATGCGAGCGAATACTTCATCTCGTTGGCGAGCGACAAGACGCTGTTGACCTTGACACCGGCGCCCAGCTCGATCTCGAAGCGCGTGACGGTCGGGCCGGCGGTGTGCCCCGTCACCGCGGCGTCTACCTTGAACTCCGCTAAGGTTCCTTCGAGGACGTCGACGGCCGCGCGTATCGAGGCGGCCGACACCTCGCGCGCGTCGCCGGGCCGGAGCAGCTCGAGCGACGGAAGCTTGTATGTCCTGGCGTCTCCGACGGGGATCGCAAGCTGACGCGGTCGCGCGGCGGCGGACGCCTCGCCGTCGCGCCCGGACGGCTCCTCGAGCTCTTCGTCCGGGTCTTCCTCGGCCTCTTCGGGGATCGTCTCCTCGTCGAGGGCTCCGGGCTCCTGCCCGGGGCCCTCGTCGCCTCCTTGGGCAAGCGCCCTGAGGAACGCCACGGCGTTCGCGGCCCCCGCATGGACCCATCCGGCGACGCGCGCCGCCGGTGTGCGCGTGACCACCATGACCCCGAGTCCGAGCAGCCCCAAGAGCAGGATCCACACCGGCAACACCCCGATCACGTTGGCGACCGGACGGGCCGCGATCGCGCCGGCGATCCCTCCCGCCTTCTGGAGGCGCGCCAGCGGCGCCGACAGCTGTGGGTTGCCGGCGACGAGATGTGTCAGGCCCGCGGTTGCGACCAGACAGCAGGTGGCGCCGACCGCGATGCGGCCCACGTGGCGGCGCGTGCGAGGAACTATCAACAGGATCCCGGAGAGCATGATCAGCGGCGGCGCGAGGTTGCGCACGCGCCCGATCAGCAGTGCGGCGATGCCCTCGGCGGCGGTCGCGGCCGGCCCGGCCCCCGATCCGTATATCCCGGAGCCGACCAGCGCGGCACCGAGGAGCGCCAGCGCTCCCCATGCCTCGGCCGGCGCGTGCAGCAGCGCCACCAGCGCGCCCCGAGCCGCCCGGAGCCCCCAGCCGATCCCACCGGCGACGCCCCTCACCACCGGGGCGGCGCGGCTGCGACGACGCGGCGGCCTCCGCCGCGCGGCGGGACGGCGCGCCGCCCCTCCGCGCGCCGGCGCGCGCTTGGGCGCGCGGCGGCGCGGCTTGGATGCTGGTCGGCGGGTGCGCGTGGCCATGTTGCTCCTCGGGTCAGGAACGAGGAACAACTCTACACAATAGTTAACACAAGTAACAGCGCAGTGCCTGGGGATACGGGAGCTCGGGGCCGGGACGCGGCTCGCGGCTCAGCCCTGCATGGCCTCCTGGAAGAGGTCGTTCCAGGACGCCTCCTCGTCCTCAGACAGCACCTTGTAGGAGTGCAGCTTCGCCTCCATCTCGGGTGTGGGGAACACGAGTGGGCTCTTCGCCAGCGTATCGAGGTAGCGCGCGTCGGCGCCCTGCGCCGCGGCCGCGTGCTCCTCGACCACGGCGCGAGCCCCCGCAACCGGAGAGATGTAGCCCACCCATTCGGTGATCTGCGCCGCGATGTCGGGCCGGTACACGAAGTCCATGAACACGTGTGCGTCCCTCGGATGCTTCGCTCCCTGCGGGATCTCGAGCGGGGTCGACCACAGGATCCCTCCCTCCTCGGGAACGACGAACTCGAGATCGGGGTCGTTGAGCCGCAGCTGGAAGACGTCTCCGGACCACGCCATCGTCGCCCACAGGTCGCCGCGCGCGAGCCCGTCTACATAGTCGTTGCCGTAGTAGTCCCTAACGATGCCCTTGTCTCGAAGCTCCAGCAATCGCCTCTGCGCCCGCGCTGCATCGTCGACGGTCGCCTGCTGTGGATCGACCCCGAGCGACAGCAACGTCAGGTTCATCGTGTCGACCATCTCGGTGAGCATGCCGACGTGTCCCGCCAGGGATGTGTCCCAGAGGTCTGCGAAGGCGGTCAGCTTGCGGCCCGTCAGCTTCGGGTTGTAGGCGATGCCCGTGATGCCTCCCTGCCATGGGACGCTGTGCGCGTTGCCGGGGTCGTAGGGCGGATCGCGGAAGAGATCCCCGAGGTTCTTCTTCACATTCGGAAGCAGCGAGTGGTCCAGCTCCTCGAGCCACCCGGCGCGCCACATCTTCGCGACGACCCAGTCCGATAGCGTGACGATGTCCCACCCGGTCGCCTGTCCCTGCGACAGGGGCTCGCTGATCGTCGCGAAGAACTCCTGGTTGTCGTTGATGACCTCTTTGTAGGTGACGTCTATCCCCGTGGACCTCTCGAACATCTGTAGCGTCGGGCTCTTGCCTCGGACCTTGTCGATGTACAGGGGCCAGTGCGCGATCACGAGCTCCTCGGCGAGGGGCGGAAGCTCCTCGGCGGACCGGTCCGCGCCTTCGTCTCCATCCGAGGATCCTGCGATCCCACACGCCGCCAGCAATCCCCCGATGGCCGCACCGGCGCCCACGCGCCCCGCGGCCTCGAGGAACCCGCGGCGCGACAACGCGCGCCTATGTCCCGTCACGAGGTCGCCTCTGCTTGCGCTGGATGCCTTCATGTTGCCCCCGGAAGTTCCGAACCGCGCGGCTACGTCGGAGCAAGCCCAATGATAAACTTGACCAAGCGCTCGGTCAATATCAGGAGGGACGCCGTGTGTCACGCCCCGTAACGATGGTCTCGGCGCAGGTCCGACCCGTGACGTTCGACCCCATCGCCACGCTAGAGAAGTTCGAGCGCGAGGTCCGCACGATCGTCGAGGCCTGGCCCGAGACGCACCTCATCGTCTTTCCCGAGCTCTACCTCACGGGAGACGATCCTTTCACCGGCGCGAGCCCCGAGGGGTTCGTCGAGGACGTGGCCACCCCTATCCCCGGCCCGCTGTCCGAGCGCGTCGCCGAGGTCGCTCGGACGGCGGGGACGGCGGTCGTCGCGGGAACGATCTTCGAGTGCGACGGCGACATCGTCTACAACACGGCGCTCGTGTTCGCCTCCGACGGCGCACTCGTGGCGACCCATCGAAAGCTCGTTCCGTGGCAACCGTGGGAGTCGGTCTGCGCAGGCGGCATCCCAACGGTCTGCGACCTACCCGGCATAGGCCGGGTGGGCATCATGACCTGCTACGACGGCTGGTTCCCGGAGGTCGCTCGGGCGCTCGCGCTCCAGGGAGCCGAGCTTATCGTGCAGCCTTCGCTTACCTCCACTCCAGACCGCGCCGAGGAACTCGTCATCGCTCGAGCCAACGCGCTCTTCAATCAGTGCTTCGTGGTCAACGTCAATGCGTCGCTCACGGTCGGGGGAGGGCGCAGCATCGGCGTCGATCCAGAGGGGAGAGTGCTGTTCCAGGCGGGCGACGGTGAGGAGTTGATACCCGACGTCGTCGATCTCGAGCGCGTCTCGCTGGTACGACGCTTCGGCACGCGCGGCCTCAACCGTGTCTGGACGGAGGTCGCCTCGGGCAGGCTCCCCTTCTGGGACGCTTATCGAGAGTTGCTCGATCGCGGGTCGTGACCTCCGGCTCCCGCGATGCGGTTGAAGAGAGCGGTTAGAAGCCTGTGCGTGTCGAGATCGGGATCCAGCGACTGCTGTTGAACGAGGCCGTCCGCGGCCGAGGCGAATGCCTCCCCCACCGCCGCGGCATCGAGGTCTTCGAGTCCGCGCTCACGCGCGAGGTCTTCGAACAGCCGGATGAAGGGAGCCCGCCAGCCCCCGTACTCCTGCGATAGACGCCGGCGAACGGCGTCGTTCCGCAGCGCGTACCAGAACAGTGTGAGGTGGACGCGCATGACCTCGATCGTCGCGGGCTCGGCCATCCAATCGATCACCAGTCGCGCCCTGTCGTGTGCGCTGCCCGGTCCCTGCACGATGGCCTCGAGCGGCTCCACCCAGTCGCTGCGAGCGTCCTCGACCAGGGCCTGTACAAGATCCAGCTTGTCCTTGAAGTGGTAGTGGCACATACCGTGCGAGATACCCGCGCGCTCCGATACCCGGCGCGTGGTGAAGCGCTCGATGCCCTCTTCCGCGAGCACGCGGCGCGCGCCGGCGAGGATCCGTCGGCGCGTGTCGGCCCCTCTTGCGGAGCGCCGTCGAGGAGCCTCGGCCGGTTCGACGGGGTCGACGGCCACTGCCTCAAACCTCCATGATCACCGGCAGGATCATCGGGCGCCGCCGCGTGCTGCGCCAGATGAACTCGCCGAGCGAGCGCCTGCACGCCTTCTTGAGCGAGCCCCATTCGGTGACCTGATCCGCCTCGAGCGCCGCGAGGGCCTCCGCAACCCGGTCGGCGGCATCGTCGAGCAGAGCGCGCGACTCGTCCACGTGCACGAACCCGCGGCTGATGAGGTCGGGTCCCGCGAGGACCTCGCCGGTTTGCGAGTCGATGGTCACCACGCAGAGCAGGAAGCCGTCCTCCGCGAGCAATCGCCGGTCGCGCAGCACGACGGGGCCGATGTCCCCCACACCGATGCCGTCGACGAGCACGAGCCCCGCCTTTATGCGGTCGCCGCGTCGCACGCGGCCGTCGCGCAGCTCGAGGACGTCACCGTCCTCGACGAGGGTGATGGCAGAGGGCGCGACGCCGGCCCGCTCGGCGATCCGGCGGTGCAGCGCGAGGTGCCTGTACTCGCCGTGCACCGGCACGAGATGGCGTGGCCGCACGAGCTCGATGAGCTGCGCGAGCTCGTCGGCCGCCGCGTGACCGGAGACGTGCACTGCGCTGGTCTCGGAGTGGTAGACGTCTGCCCCGGCTCGGTAGAGCGAGTTGATCACGCGGTGCACGGCCGACTCGTTGCCCGGTATCGGGCTCGCCGAAAGGATCACGGTGTCACCTTCCTCTGCGCGCACCGCCTTGTGCTCGCCGGCCGCGATCAGCGAGAGCGCGGACAACGGCTCGCCCTGGGAGCCGGTGCACACGATCACCGTGCGGTCGGGCGGATGCGAGTCGATATCGCTGATCTCCACGACCGTGTCTTCACTCACCCGGAGGTGGCCCAGCTCCCGTCCGACCTCGACGTTGGCGACCATCGCCCTGCCGACGAACGCGACCTTGCGTCCGATGCCCTCGGCCGCCTCGCATACCTGCTGGATGCGATGGAGGTTCGACGCGAAACAGGCGACGATGATCCGGCGCCGGGCGCCGGCGAATATCTCTCGCAGCGCGTCACCGACGATCGCCTCCGAGGGCGTGCGACCACTTCTTTCGGCGTTCGTGGAATCCGACATCAAGAGGTCCACGCCTTCGCGTCCCACACGCGCGAAACCGTCGAGGTCCGTCTTGCGCCCATCGATCGGCGTGGCGTCGATCTTGAAGTCGCTCGTGTACAGGATGCGGCCCTCGCTCGTGTCGAGCGCTATCGATAGGGCGTCGGGGATCGAGTGCGACACCGCAAGGAACGTGCAGTCCAAGGGGCCGATGCGACGGGTCCCGGGAGCGGATACCTCGCGCAGGTCCGCATCCACACCGGCCTCATCCAGACGCCTTCGGGCCATGCCGAGGGTCAGCGGCGTCCCGAAGACGGGGACGGGAACGTCTTGAAGGAACCACGACAGCGCGCCTACGTGGTCCTCGTGGCCGTGCGTGAGGATCACCCCGTCGCACACGCCGGCGCGCTCCGCGACGTAGCTGAAATCGGGCAGAACCAGGTCCACGCCGTACATCTCCTCGTTGGGGAAGGACAGGCCGCAGTCGATCACCACCAAACGTCCCTCGGCCTCGACCACGAACATGTTGCGTCCGATCTCGCCGAGACCGCCGAGGAACACGACCCGCACCGGGCGGCTTCTCTGTTTCTGCGCGCCCGCCGAGCCGGCCGCTCCTCTCTGTTTCTGCGCGCCCGCCGAGCCGGCCGCTCTTCTCTTGCTTGCGCCCGTGGTCACAGCAGCCCGGTCGCCTCCATGGCGGCCCTTATCGCTCTTCTCTCGTCCTCCGTTGCGTCGACCAACGGCGGGCGGAGCCCGCCGACATCGATGCCGAGGAAGCCCATCGCGGCCTTGACCGCGATCGGGCTCGTGGTGATGCCCATGACGACGTCGATCAACGGCATGAGCTCGAGGTACGCGCGCCGCGCGCCGCGCGCGTCCCCGGCGCGCCACAGCGAGAACATCTCCTTGATCCTGTCTCCGACGAGGTGCGAGCACACCGAGATCACTCCCACGGCCCCGGCCGCGACGTGTGGCAGGACGAGCACGTCGTCGCCCGAGTAGATCTCGAACCGATCTAGGTGCGCGGCGTTCAGCTCCGAGCGCAGCCGCGCGGTCTCACTCGCATCGCCGACTGCGTCCTTCACCGCAGCGATGCGCTCGTGGCGCGCCAGCTCGATCATCGTCGAGCGCTCGATCCGCCTGCCGGTTCGTCCGGGGATGTCGTAAAGGATGAGGTCGACCGGCGACGCGTCCGCGATGCTTTCGAAGTGGGCCCTCAAGGCACTCTGCGGGGGCTTGGAGTAGTAGGGCGTGACCACGAGACACGCGTCGACGCCGAGGCCGGCCGCCGCCTGCGTCAGCTCGATGGACTCCGCGGTGTCGTACGAGCCGGTTCCTGCTATGACCGTGCAGCGTTCGCCGACCTCCTCGACGACGTTTTCGAAAAGCGCGAGCTTCTCGGCGCGCCCCAGGGTCGGGGACTCCCCCGTGGTGCCCGAGATGACGAGGCCGTCGGACCCGTGGTCGACGAGGTGTGCCGCGAGCGAACGCGCCGCCTTCACGCTCAGCGAGCCGTCCGGCTCGAACGGCGTGACCATGGCGGTGATCACCTCTCCGAACCTCGCCTCAGCCATGTCCTACCTCCTCTTTTCTCTGCGATCCTCTTCGGTCACGCTACCCCTCCACGGTCGTCTCGAGGGGGAGGCCGCGCGCTCTGGTGGGCTCGACGTCGTCGTAGACCGTGACCGAGCTGGCCGCGAAGCCGGGCGCGCGCGGGACCCGCACCTCGAACTCGATCGTGGTGGTGCCCTCCTCGCTCAGGGGGCCGAAGCGGTAGACGACATCGGGCGCCGCGCCGGTGGGCGCGGGTCGAACCGCAACGATCGAGCCGGAGTCCGGCGTCCTGCCCGGATCTACCAGCGGGTTCGGCAGGCCCTGCGCGGCCGGTCCCCCGACCCGCCCGAAGGAAACCGCGAGCGTGGCGATGTCCCCGGGCCCGGGGTTGTCGACGGTCAGCGTTGCCGTGTGAACCGACCCCGGCTCGGTCCTCGACGGGAACCTGACAGACGCACCCGGGAGCCCCTTGCCCGAGGGCGTCAGCTCCGCCCGGCCGGAGCATGCAGTGATCGACAAGAGCGCTAGCGCCGCGCAGAGCAGCCGGCGAGCCGGCCGGGAGGAACGCGCCGACGGCATGAGGTCAGAGCTCGAGCAGCCGTTCGAGGCCCACGGTCACGCCGTCGAGCGACGCAACGTTCTTGATCGCGAGAAGCACCCCGGGCATGAACGACGAACGATCGATTGAGTCGTGCCGGATCGTGAGCGTCTCTCCCTGACCCCCGAAGATGACCTCCTGATGCGCGACCGAGCCCGCGACGCGCAAAGAATGGATGCGTACTCCTCCCTCGTCCCCGCCGCGAGCGCCTCGCCGCGACTCGCGTCCCGCTGCGCTCGCCCACGCACGCCCGCGCGCTTCGCTCATCAGCGCGGCCGTCCTCAGGGCGGTCCCCGAGGGTGCGTCGACCTTGTTGGGATGGTGGCGCTCGACTATCTCGGCGCTGTCGAAACGGCGCGCCGCGTGTGTCGCGAAGACCATCATCAACACCGCACCGATCGCGAAGTTGGGCGCGATGAAGACGTTGGAACGCCTGCCGGCGGTCCACTTGTCGAGGTCGCCGACGTCCTCCTCGGTCAGGCCCGACGTGCCCACGACCGCATGGATGTCGTTGTAGACGCAGAAGCGGACGTTGTCCTTGACGGCGTCCGGCGTCGTGAAGTCGACCGCGACGTCCAC
The DNA here is from genome assembly GCA_046262355.1 of Actinomycetota bacterium. GTDB lineage: Bacteria > Actinomycetota > CADDZG01 > CADDZG01 > WHSQ01 > DATADD01. Next base: position 54,028 of record JBHEMX010000066.1, read on the forward strand.
GGCGCGCGCGACGAGAGCATCGAGCGGATCACCTCTGCCGACGCGCGCCACCAGCTCGAGGTCGTCGTCGCCCTCGACGGCCCGGCACGCCGTCGCGCCCATGCGCCCGCCCGCTCCGACGATGCCGATCCTGGTCTTCGGCGACATCACGCCGCGTAGCGGTCGAACGCCCCTTCGTCGAAGGGACCGACGATGGTGGCGCGGAACCGGCCCGATGCGAGCACCGCCTCCGTTACCCGCTCTATGTCGCTCATCTCGAGGCGATCGAATGCGTCGATGAGCTCGTCTATCGACAGGATCTCGCCTGTAGTCATCTGCTGGCGGCCGAGGCGGTTCATGCGGCTGCCCGGGTCCTCGGAGGACAGCACCAGGGAGCCCTTCAGATGCCCCTTCGCGCGCTCGAGCTCCGCGTCGCTGATCCCGTTGTCGACCACATCGGCTATCTCTTTCCTGATGATGTCGATCACGGTTTCGGCGTTCTGAGGCGTGGTGCCCGCATAGACCGCGAAGGTTCCGGTGCCGGCGAACAAGGACCTGTAGGAGTACACGGAGTAAGCAAGGCCTCGCTTCTCTCGAACCTCTTGGAACAAGCGCGACGACATGCCTCCGCCGACCACGGTGTCGAGAAGCGTCAGGGCATGACGATCCGGGTGGCTGCGGTGGAGTCCCTCGGTCCCGTACACGATGTGGGCCTGCTCGGTCGGACGTTTGAAGACGCCGACGCCCGGCTGTGGCTTGGGCGGCGCCTCGTCGCGCGTAGTGCGCTCGCCGCCGCCGTCGGGCACCAGCCGCTGGACCTGGTCGACGAGCGCGTCGTGCTCGATGTTGCCGGCCGCCGCGACGATGAGATTCGAGGGCGCGTAGCGGTTGCGCCAGTACTCGACCACCTCGTCGCGGCTTACGTGCCCCACCGTGTCGTTGTATCCCAGCACCGGGCGCCCGAGCGCGTGCCCCTCCCACATCGAGCGGTAGAAGAGGTCGTGCACGAGCTCGTCGGGCGCATCCTCGTGCATGGCGATCTCCTCGAGGATGACCTTGCGCTCCGACTCGAGCTCGTTGGGATCGACCCTCGAAGCGGTCAGCATGTCGGCCAGCACCTCGAGCGCCATGGGGATGTCGTCGTCGAGCACCCGGCAGTAGTAGCAGGTGTACTCCTTGCTCGTGAAGGCGTTGATGTCGCCTCCGACCGCGTCGAACGAATCGGCGATGTCCTTGGCCGAGCGCGTCGGCGTTCCCTTGAACAAGAGATGCTCGAGGAAGTGGGACGTCCCCGCCAGTGGGTTCGGCTCGTCGCGCGAGCCGACGTCGAACCAGAAGCCGACGGAGGCGGAGCGCAAACCCTCCATGCGCTCTGTTACGACCATACTCCCGGAGTCGAGAGTGGTCCGCTCGAAGTTCAAAGAGCTCAGGCCTCGCCGTCGCCGCGCCTGGGCGCCCTCTCCCGCCGCATGCCGCCACCGGGACCTCGTCGGTCGCGTCCGCCGCGACCTCTGTCGCGGTCCCTGTCGCGCCGTGGTCCGCTGCCGCCGGCCGCAGCAGCGCGCGCCTCTTCGAGCGTCTTGCCCGCCGCGACCTGGCGCTCAAGCCAGCTCACCGGAGTGAGGTTCACCTTGCCCTGCGGATCGACGTCGGTCACCTCGACCTCGATCTGATCCCCCGCGTTGACCGCGTCCTCGACGCGCTCGATGCGACCTTCGCCGAGCTTGCTTATGTGCACGAGGCCGTCGCGGCCCGGAGAGATGTTCACGAAAGCTCCAAAGGTGGTCGTCTTCACGACCGAACCCAGGACGCGCTCACCAACCTCGGGTAAACGAGGATTGGCGATGTCCTCGATGAGCCTAGCGGCGCGTTCCGCAGACTCTTGGTCCGTGGAACCTATGCGGATGGTTCCGTCCTCCTCGATGTCTACCTCCACGCCGGTCGTAGAGGTGATCATGTTGATGTTCTTGCCCTTAGGACCTATCACCTCGCCGATCTTGTCGACGGGGATCTTCACGGCCAGGACGCGCGGCGCGAGCGGGGCGAGCTCCGCGCGCGGGCTCGTGAGCGACTTGTTCATCTGCTCGATGATGTGCAGGCGCGCTCGGCGCGCCGCCCGCAGCGCGTCGCCGAGGACATGGGCGGGGACGCCCGAGATCTTGGTGTCCAACTGCAGCGCTGTGACCATCTCCTCGGTGCCGGCGACCTTGAAGTCCATGTCGCCGAACGCGTCCTCGTCGCCGAGGATGTCGGTGAGTGGGACGTAGTGATCGCCCTCCGCGATGAGGCCCATCGCAACCCCGCCGACGTGCTTGCCGCCCCGCAGCGGGACGCCCGCGTCCATCAGCGACAATGACGATCCGCAGACGCTCGCCATCGACGTCGATCCGTTGGAGGACAAGATCTCGGACACGACGCGGAGCGCGTAGGGAAAGATCTCCTTCGGCGGGATGGCCGGCAGCAGCGCCTTCTCGGCGAGCGCGCCGTGGCCTATCTCGCGGCGCTTCGGTCCACGCATGAACCCGGCCTCGCCGGTCGAGTACGGCGGAAAGTTGTAGTGATGCATGTACCGCTTGCTCTCGTCGGGAGAGAGATCGTCGACCATCTGCTCCATCCGCTGCATGCCGAGCGTGGTGATCGACAGTGCCTGCGTCTCGCCACGCGTGAAGAGCCCCGAGCCATGGACCCTCGGGATCAATCCGACCAGCGTCCAGATCGGCCGCACCTCGTCGACCGAGCGCCCATCGAGGCGAACGTTCTCGTCGACGATCCTGCGACGAACGAGCTGCTTCGTGAGCGAGCGCAGTGCCGCGCGCACGGGCTTTGGGTCTCCGCCGGGGACCTGCTCGAGGAACCTTGTGACGACTGCCTCATCGATGGCCGCGAGACGTGCGCGCCGCTCCGGCTTCGAGCGGATCGCTATCGCCTCTCGCACGTCGGACTCGACGTCGCCCCTGACGGCAGACATGATCTCGTCGCTGTAATCGGCGAACAGCGGGAAGTCGGGGTCGTCACCCGCGGTCGTCCCCTTGGGCTTGCCCGCGGCCTCGGCGAGCTCGCGCTGCGCCGCGATGGCCTCGGAGATCGGTCCCTTGGCCGCCTCGATCCCATCCGCCAGCAACTCCTCGTCGGGGCGTGTCGCCCCCCTGTTCACCAGATCGAAGAGGTTCTCGGACCCGCCGGCCTCGATCATCATGATGTCGACCTCGCCGGAGTCGTTCATCCGTCCGGCGACGACGAGCTCGATCGTGGCCGTCTCCTGCTGCTCGACCGTCGGGTTCGCGACCCATCCGTCATCGATGTGCGACAGGCGCGCGGCGCCGACGGGACCGTCGAAGGGGATGTCCGACACGCACAAGGCCGCGGAGGCCGCGTTCATTGCGAGCACGTCCATGGGGTTGGAGCCGTCCACCGCAAGCGCGGTCACGACGCAGTGGACCTCGTGCCGGAAGCCGTCGGGGAACGACGGCCGCAGCGGGCGGTCGATCAAGCGCGCCGTAAGGATCGCCTTCTCCGTCGCCCGCCCCTCTCTGCGGAAGAAACCGCCCGGGATCTTGCCCGCGGCGTACATGCGCTCCTCGACGTCGATCGTGAGGGGGAAGAAATCGGCGTCGCCGCGCGGGGCAGAGGCCGTGGCGGTCGCGAGGACCGTGGTCTCGCCAATCGAGGCGAGGATGGCCCCTCCCGCCTGACCGGCGAGGTGCCCGGTCTCGAGGCGGAACAACCCATCGCCGATCTTGCGTTCTACAGATGTGCCTTCCGGCTGCATACAGATCCCTCCTTGGGATCGCCCGCGGCGGTGCCGCGAGCTATGTCCGGGAGAGAGCCAGCCGGGCCGATTCTCAGTTGGGGGACCGCAGCGCGCGGCCCGCGAGCCCTCAACTGATAACCGACCGAGGCGCCGGGACCGACACCGAAGCCGGCACCCTCCATGTCACCATTCCGTACAACGACCGCCGCAGCGGTCGCACCACTACCGGCGCAGACCGAGACGTGCGATGAGGCTCCGGTACCGCTCGATGTCCTCTCGCTGGAGGTAGCCGAGAAGCCGGCGCCGGCGCCCGACCATGCGCAGCAGACCGCGACGGGAGTGGTGATCCTTGGGGTGGGTCTTGAGGTGCTCGGTCAGCTCGGAGATCCGCCGTGACAGCAAAGCGACCTGGACCTCGGGCGATCCGGTGTCGCCCTCGCCGCGCGCATGCTCTGTGATGATCCCTTGTTTCTCATCCTTGATCAGAGCCATGCGCGTAGGTGAACCTTCCTGGGCTGGTCTGTCGCGAGCACCGAGACGTGCCCCGCGGGAACGCCTCATCTTAGCAGGTCGGCTCCCTCGTCTCCTCGACGTCGCGCGCCATCTGCTCCACGAGCTCGGCCACGGAGTCGAAGCGCAGCTCGTCCCTCAGCCGCCTGTGGAACTCGACCCGCAGGAGGCGTCCGTAGAGATCGCCGTCGAAGTCCAGCAGGTAGGCCTCCACCCGGAGTGGGGTCGTCGCCTCCTCGCCCCCGAAGGTCGGATTGACCCCCACGTTGATCGCCGCAGCCCGGCGCGAGCCCTCGACGACGGCCACGCCGGCATAGACGCCGCGCGGCGGGTGAGCCGACCGAGGATCGGAGACAAGGTTAGCGGTGGGATAGCCGAGCGACCTCCCCCGGTGGGCGCCGTGCACGACGATCCCCTGCATGTCGAAGGGCCGGCCGAGCAGGCAGTGCGCCAGATCGAGATCGCCGGCGGCGACGGCCGCGCGCACCCTGCTCGACGACACCGGCGCGCCGCCCACCTGCGCAAGCGGGACCGACTCCGCCTCGAGCCCATGACGTTCGCCGAGTCGCTGCAGGAGCGCCACATCTCCCGAGGCGCGCCGCCCGAAGCGCCATCCCGCCCCCACCGACACATGGCGGGCCCCGAGGCCGGCGACGAGCACGTCGGCCACGAAGCGCTCCGGCGACCAGCGCGACAGCTCCTCGTCGAACGGGAGCACCACGACCACCTCGACGCCGGTCTCGGCGATCAGCTCGATCTTGCGCTCCGGCGGCGTCAAGAGGGGCGGGGTCCTCTCGGGTCTCAAGGTGACGTCGGGGTGCCGGTCCCACGTGACGACGGTGGCCGCGGCGCCGGCTCCGGAGGCTCGAGCGAGCGCCCTCGCTATGAGCGCTCGATGCCCGAGGTGGACCCCGTCGAAAGTCCCGATGGTGAGCGAGCTCCCGTGCTCCGGCGCCTCGAGCGCCTCGAGCCCCACCAGGGTCCTCACGAGCTCAGCACGCGCTCGGCGACCAGCGCGCGCCCGCGCCGAACGTAGACCGCCAAGAGCGCGCCGTTCCGCACGACTGCCACCGGACGGCCCTCAGCCACTCCGCCGTCGCCCGCGAGAGGGCGACCGTGAGCCACCCCCCGGGCGGCGTCCTCATCCGCCTCGAGCTGCGGGAGAGCGCGCACGACGTCGGTCAGGGGCCGCAGGCGCTGCGCGCCGACGTCGCCGAGGGCCACCGCCTCGGCCTCCGAGAAGCCCCCTGCCTCGAGGCGTCGCAGGGCGGCGAGGTGCGCCCCGCAGCGGAGGGTCTCGCCGAGATCGAACACCAGCGTGCGTACGTACGTGCCGGCGGAGCAGTGCACCTCGAGGGTCGCCACGGGCTCCTGCCCGGCGCGGAAGTCGACGAGCTCGACGCCGTGGATCGTCACGCGCCGAGCCGCTCGCTCGACCACCTCGCCGCGGCGGGCCTTGCGGTACAGGCGCTCGCCTCCGACCTTGACCGCGGACACCATCGGCGGGATCTGCTCGATGTCGCCGACGAAGCTCCCGAGCGCGGCCTCCACATCGGCGCGCGCCAGCCCCGAGGCGTCTCGGCGCTGCACGACCTCCCCCGAGGCGTCCTGGGTGGTCGTCGTGGTGCCGAAGATCGCCGCGGCCCGATAGCTCTTGTCCGAGGCAGATACGTAGGACAGCAGGCGCGTGGCGCGCCCCACCCCCAGCACGAGCACCCCGGTCGCGTCGGGGTCGAGCGTGCCGGCGTGCCCGACCTTGCGCGTGTTCAGGCGCCGCCGCACCTCGTCCACGACGTCGTGCGAGGTCATCCCGGAAGGTTTGTCGACGACCACGACGCCGTCGGTCACGCCTCGACGCTCGCCTGTCGCCGGGCACCGGCGCGACCGGCGGCAAGCGCCTCCCTGATGGCCTCGACGGCCGCGTCCACGTCGTCGGTCTCGAAACCGGCGGCAAGCTCGTGCCCGCCTCCGCCGCGCGCGCGCGCGATGGCACCGACGCTGGGGCCCTTCGAGCGCATGCTCACCCGATAGCTTCCGGGCGCCTGCTGCTTGAACATCACCGCAACGTCCGCGTCACGCGTCGAGCGCACGAGATCTATCAGCTTCTCGGTCTCGTTCAGCGCCACGCCGCTGGCGGCGAGGTCGTCGAGGGTGACCCACGAGTACACCAAGCGCTCGGCCTCGAAGAGGTGGGCGCGCTCGAGCACGCGCCCCACGAGCTTGAGGTAGCCGTAAGGCGACGACTCGAAGACCTCCTGGGCGATCTCCGGCGCCGGCACGCCGTAGGCGAGAAGGTCCGCGGCCATGCGCAGCGTCGCCGGCGATGAGTTGGCGTACTGGAAACGGCCCGTGTCGGTGACGATCCCGGTGTAGAGGCAGGTGGCGATGTCGCGATCGAGCTCGACGCCGAGGTCTCCGAGCAGCAGGGTCACGAGCTCCGCGGTCGACGATGCCGTCGTCACGACGAGGTTGCTCGTGCCGAAGTCGTCGTTGCCGGGATGATGATCGACGTTGATCACCGTCTCGGCGCGCCGTGCCGTCTCCTCGAGGGCGCCGAGCCGATCCGCCGCGCCGCAGTCGAGCGCGAGGAACGTGGCCGTCTGGGGCAGCCGCTCGACCTCGACCAGCGAGTCGAGATCCGGGAGGAACGAGTAGCCGGCCGGCACCTTGAGAGCCGCGTCGCCCCACGTCGGATAGGTGGCCTTGCCGAGCTTGCGAAGCCCGAGCGAGGCTCCGAGGAGAGAGCCGAGGGCGTCGCCGTCGGGGTTGACATGACACGCGATCGTTATGGCGTCGGCGCGCCGGAGTGCCTCGAGCGCGCGGTCCCAGTCCTCGACCTCGTACCTCAAGCCTCGTCCTCCTGCACGTCCGGCGCGCCCTCGGTCGTCACCCGGCGCAGCAGCGCCTCGACCCGCTCGGCCCTGTCGGTGCCCTCGTCGAGCTCGAAGGTGAGCTCGGGCAGGTACTTCATGCGCACCTGGCGTCCCAGCTCGGAGCGCAGATGCGGCTTGGCGCTCTCGAGCCCGGCCATCGTCTCCCTGCGCTCCTCGTCGGAGCCCAGGACGCTCACGAGCACACGCCCGTGGCGCAGGTCGCCCGAGATCCTCACCGCGGTCACGGTGGCGAACCCGATGCGCGGGTCCTTCAGGTCCTGGATCGCCTCGCCCAGCACCTGGCGAGCGAGCTTCTGCACCTTCTCGAGACGTTGCTTCACACCACTCCCCCATGCCGAGCGATGGGTGCCACGTTGCCGTATACGGGATCCCTCACCCACTCGAGGCTCACAGGTCCTCCAGCGCGACCACCTCGACGAAGCGGTCCACTATCTCGGCCCCGTCGATCGCGGCGCGCCCGATCGCCTTCTCGACCTCCTGCAGCACCTTGCGGCAGTGGCCCATCGACTCCGCCACGCAGCTGACCCCGAACGCGGCGCGCTGCCACAGGTCCTGATACTCGACCTCGGCGATCGACACGTTGAACCTGTTGCGTACGGTCGCGGTGACCGAGCGCAATACCTGGCGCTTGTCCTTGAGCGAGACGCTGGCCGGGATGAAGATCTCGAAGCGACCGACACCGATGAACATCTCCGCCACGACCTCCGGCGTCGCCGCCGGACGTTACCGGGCGACCTCTTGAGTCTCGAACGCCTGGATGATGTCGCCCTCCTTGACGTCCTGGAAGCCCTCGAGCCCGATCCCGCACTCGTAGCCCGTCGCTACCTCGCGCGCGTCGTCCTTGAAGCGCTTGAGCGACGAGATGCTCGACTCGTACACGACGGTGCCGTCCCGAACCAGGCGCGCGGGCGCGTTCCTGCGGATCACTCCATCCGTCACCATGCAACCCGCGACCACCCCGATCCTCGGCACTCTGAAGGTGGCGCGCACCTCGGCTTGCCCGAGTGGGACCTCGCGCACCTCCGGCGCGAGCAGGCCGCGTGATGCGTTCTCGATGTCCTGCACGGCCTGATAGATCACTCTGTACGTGCGGACGTCTACGCCCGACTCCTCCGCCAAGACCCTCGCCTGGACGGACGGCACGACGTTGAATCCGATCACGATCGCCTCGGATGCCTGCGCGAGCGTGATGTCGTTCTCCGTGATCCCACCGACTCCCTTGCGTAGAACCGTGATCTTGACGAGTCCTTGGTCGAGCTTCGAGAGCTGCCCGTCGAGCGCCTCGACCGATCCCTGCGTGTCGGCCTTGAGCAGAACATTGAGCTCGGTGACCTCTCCCTCTCCCGTCGCGAGCAGGAGCTGGTCGAGCGACGCGCCGCGCCGCTGGGACACGAGGTCGGCGGCGCGTCGGTGCTGCTCACGCTCGGACGCGATGCTCTTCGCCTCCCGCTCTTCGTCGAGCGCCCGGAACTCGTCGCCGGCCTCCGGAAGCGATTGCCACCCGTCCACCTGTACCGGCTGGCCGGGAGACGCTTGCTCGACGGTTTGGCCGCGCTCGTCGCGCATCGCTCGGACGCGCCCCCATGCGACGCCCGCGAGGATCGCGTCGCCCTGCAACAGGGTTCCCCGCTTGACGAGCACGGTCGCCACCGGACCGCGTCCCTTCGCCACATGAGCCTCGATCACGTGGCCGCGCGCCGGCGCGTCGGGGTTCGCACGGAGGTCGAGCTGAACGTCGGCGGCGAGCAAGATCATCTCGACGAGACTGTCGAGGTTCGTGCGTTGCTTCGCCGACACGTCCACGTAGACCGTCTCGCCTCCCCACTCTTCGGGAAGCAGGTCGTGATCCGAGAGCTGCTGACGAACGCGCGTGGGGTCCGCCTCGGGCTTGTCGACCTTGTTGACGGCGACGACGATCGGGACGCCCGCCGCCTTGGCATGATCGATCGCCTCGACGGTCTGTGGCTTGACGCCGTCGTCGGCCGCGACGACGAGCACCGCCACGTCGGTCACCTGCGCGCCGCGCGCGCGCATCGCGGTGAACGCCTCGTGCCCGGGAGTGTCGATGAACGTGACCTCGCGGCCGCCGTGGTGCACCTGGTAGGCGCCGATGTGCTGTGTTATGCCACCCGCCTCCCCGCCGACCACGTCCGTCTTGCGGATCGCATCCAGGATCGAGGTCTTTCCGTGATCGACGTGGCCCATGACCGTGACCACGGGGGCGCGCGGCTGCAGCGAGGCCTGATCCTCGGCGCCGTCGGCGTCCGCGGCCTCCTCGAGCGCCTCCTCCATCTCGGGCTCGACCACCCGTACGGCGATCCCGAGCTCGTCGGCGACCAACAGCACCGCCTCGTCGCTCATCGACTGCGTCACCGTGACCATCTCGCCGAGGCCGAGCAACACGCGCACGATGTCGGCGGGCGAGCGGTCCACCTTGTCGGCGAAGTCCTGCACGGTGACGCCGCGATGGACCAGGACCGCGTCCTCGGTGGCCGCGGCCAACGGGTCGGGGTCCTGCGCCGGGGCCACGGAGTCGGGGTCCTGCGGCGGAACATCGGCCGGGGCGGGCCGCGGCGAGGTCGTCTCCGGCGCGGCCTCGACGGCCACCGGATCCGGGTCCTGCACGGGGCGCGCGCCGGACTTGGTGGGGCCGGGCTCGGTGGGGGCGGCCTCGGACGGCGCGCCGGCTCCGTTGCCCAGTTCCCGTCGTACGCGTTCGGCGAGCGTCTCGTCGATCGTCGATGAGTGACTCTTCGCGGGCTCGCCCATCTGCTCGAGGTGGGCCAGAACCTCCTTGGAGGAAAGCCCCAGCTCCTTGGCGACCTCGTGAACCCTCGGCCTAGCCATGTCTTCCTTCCTCGCCGTGCCTGCGCCCGGCCGCCGCATCGCCGCGCGACGCGCCGGACGTCGACGCGATCCTCTCGATCAACTCGTCCCTCAACCTCGCCGGGGACCCGATCTCGCACCTCAACGCCCTGCGCAGCGCCCTGCGGCTCATCGCTTGCTCGACGCATGCTCGGTCGGCGCAGAGGTACGCGCCCCGGCCCGCGCCACGAGAGCTGCGCTCGGGCCCACCTGACACTTTCGGATCCACCGCGATGGTCCCATCCGGGCTCCGTGCTACCCGCAACATCTCGGCCTGACCGCGCCGCCGGCGGCAGCCCACGCAGGTCCGGATCGGACCAGAGCCAATCTTAGTTGTCACGGAGCGTGCCTCGCTCACCCGGCCGAGCCGGCCTTCTTCCGGTGCGCGGCGCGCGGCCTTCCCGGCGCTACGCAGTCCCGGTCCTGTCGCCGTCCTCCGACGGCGTCTGCTCTGCCTCTCCCGCGGCCGCGTCGGCAAGGATGCCTTCGCGCAACTCGGTCTCCCTCCGGAACTGGCTCTCCGACTTGATGTCGACCCGCAGCCCGGTGAGGCGAGCCGCGAGGCGTGCATTCTGACCTTCCTTGCCGATGGCCAGCGACAACTGGTAATCGGGCACGATCACGAGCGCGGTCTGCCCGTCGTCTTGGAGGCGCACCTCTTTTACCTTCGCCGGAGACAGCGCGTTGGACACGAAATCGTCGATGTCGTCCGTCCACTTGATGATGTCGATCTTCTCGCCGCGCAGCTCGTTCATGACCATGCGCACGCGCGATCCCTTCGAGCCGACACACGCACCGACCGGATCCACGTTGCGGTCGTTGCTGACCACGGCGATCTTCGAGCGATGTCCCGGCTCGCGCGCCACTCCCTTGATCTCTACGATGCCGTCGAGGATCTCCGGCACCTCCAGCTCGAACAGCCTTCTGATGAGGTTCGGATGGGTGCGCGACACGAGGATCTGCGGCCCTCGCGCCGACTTGCGGACCTCGTAGATGTAGGCCTTGAGGCGCATCCCGTGCTCGTAGCGCTCGTGCGGGATCTGCTCCTGAGGCGGCATCAGCGCCTCAGTCTTGCCGAGGTCGAGGATCGTGTAGCGGTGATCGTGCTGCTGCACGATGCCGGTCACGATGTCTCCCTCGCGCCCCGAGTACTCGCCGAACGTGATGTCGCGCTCGACCTCGCGCAGTCGCTGGGCCATGACCTGCTTGAACGTCTGGGCCGCGACGCGCCCGAAGTCCTCGGGCGTATCCTCCCATTCCTTGAGGAGGTTCTCCTCCTCGGTCTCCGGGTCTACCTCGACCTCTTGTGCGAAAACGGTGACGTCGCCTTGCTCGCGATCGATGACCGCGCGCGCCCGCATGGTCTCGTCCGCGTTCGTCATACGCAGATAGGCCTGTGCAAGCGCCTTCTCCATCGCCTCCAGCAGGGTCTCGTACGAGATCCCGCGCTCGCGTTCGACATCTCTCAGCGAGTCCAGAGGGATCTTCATGATCCATCCCTTTCCGTCTTCGTCACCGTCACCGGTGCATCAGCTCCATTCGAACACCGTTCGCGCCACCTTGATGTCGTCGTAGGACAACGCGACGACCTCGTCGGCTCCCTCCTCAACGCGCATGCGCACAGAGGCGTCGTCCGCGTCCACGATCTCGCCCTCGAACCTGTTGCTGGCGCCGACGACCGGCCGGCGAGTCTTGACGATCGCCCTGTGGCCCACGGACAGCGTGAAGTGCTGCGGGCGCCGCAGGGTCCTCTCGAGGCCGGGCGAGGACACCTCCAGCGCGTAGCGCCCAGCGATCGGGTCCCGCAGGTCGAGCCCCCTGGAGATCTCCTCGGAGACCTCGGCGATCGTGTCGAGGTCGACCCCCGTGTCGGAATCGACGTAGACGCGCATGATCAACCTGCCGTCGCGCCCCCCGAGCTCGACGTCCCACAGTCTGAGCGAGCGTCGGCGCGCGACCGCCTCGGCGAGGTCTCGAACCTCCTCGAGCGCGCCCATGCCCCTCCTCACAAATAGAGCCCCTCGGTTCGAGGGGCTCCGCTGCACGCATAACAGTCCCACCAGTCTGGCGGTCCCACCAGCCCGGATCACGCCAAATGTCCTGCTCAGATCGGTTTTTCACTTTACCACAGGGACCGTCGCCGACCGCTACTCGGCGCATGTGGTAGACACCGGGCATGGCTGTGAAGGGTCGCAAGCGGCGCGCTCGCCGCAAGAAGAAGGCGAACCACGGCAAGCGGCCCAACGCGGGGCGCAGGTAACGGGGTTCCCGATCCGTCCCCCGGCCTTCCGACCACGGGCCGGCCCACCCACCTAACCGGTGCTCGGGGCCTTGCCGATGTCCATGGGCGGGGTGCGGCGCGCCGCTCCGGTGAGCACCGTGGCGCGGCCCTCGACGGGCCCCTCGGACGACCTGATCTCGGCCGCGACCCGCTCCGCCTCCTCGAGTAGCGCCTCGACGAGGCGGTCGTGCGGCACCCACCCGATCTGCTTGCCCTTGGAGAACAGCAGCCCACGCCCGGGGCCGGCGGCTATACCGATGTCCGCGTCGCGGGCCTCTCCCGGGCCGTTGACCTCGCAGCCCATGACCGCGATCTGCATCGGCGGGAGATCCATCTTCTCGATCGCCGCCTCGACGTCGGTTGCGAGCCTGAACACATCGAGCTCGGCGCGCCCACAGGACGGGCACGCCACGAGGTCGAAGGTGTCCTGACGCAGCCCGAGCGATTGCAGGATCTGCTTCCCGACCTTGACCTCCTCGACCGGCTCCGCGGTGAGCGATACGCGGATCGTGTCCCCGATGCCCTCCGCGAGCAGGGTCCCGATGCCGATCGCCGACTTCACGATGCCCTGCTTCGGCGGGCCCGCCTCGGTCACGCCGAGATGCAGCGGCACGTCGGTCTTTGCCGCCAGAGCTCTGTACGCGGCGATCATCTCCGTTACGTTCTGGTGCTTCACCGACACCTTGATGTCCGTGAAGCCGTGCTGCTCGAGCAACCCGATCTCGTTCAGCGCGCTGGCCACGAGCGCGTCGGAGGTTGGGCGGCCGTGTTCGGCGATGAGCTTGCGGTCGAGGGAGCCGGCGTTGACCCCGATGCGGATCGGGATGCCGGCGTCGCGCGCCGCCTCGGCCACGTCCTTTACGTGCGCCGCGTTGCGCATGTTGCCCGGGTTGATGCGCAGTCCGTGCACGCCCGCCTCGATCGCCATGAGCGCGAGCCGCACCGAGAAGTGGATGTCGGCGACGATCGGCACGCCGCCGTCCGCAACGATCGCCGGAAGCGCCCTGGCATCGCCTTCATGCGGGACGGCAACGCGCACGATGTCCGCGCCCTGGGTAGCGAGCTCGTGGACCTGGATCAGCGTTGCACCGACGTCGTCGGTCTTCGTCGTCGTCATGGACTGGATCGAGATCGGCGCGCCGCCTCCGATCTCCACCCCGCCGACGCAGATCTTCCTCGTGTGCCGTCGCTCGAACATCGCTCCCACCTTAAGCGCTGGGAGCGCTTCCTCCGCCTCGTACTACAACTGTAGTAGCCTGCCGCCCCAGGGACGGCACGCTCCCCTGCGGTGCGGCCGCCGGGACGAGGAGGGCGGATGCGCACGAGAACGCGATGACCGGCGGCGCGCCGCTGTGGCGGAAGGCGCCTGTGGCCCTGCGCCACTTCCCCGGCGTGCTGCTCGGGATCGTCGCGGCCACGACCGTCCTAGGCGTGGCCGGCGCGGCGGCGCCCCTGTTCCTCTCCTCGGCCGCGAGCCGCGCCGTGCAGTACAGGATCGGCGACGTCTCGAGGTGGCAAGCCGGGCTGATCGTCCGGCAGCCGGGGGCCCTCTCGGGCGAGGACGCGCGCGGCCTCGCCGCGTGGGACGCGTTCGCCGCGCGCGATGAGGCGCTGCGGCGGGCCGCGGCGCGCAGCGCCCACCTGGGGGCCCCGGTGGTCACGGTCCTCGGCAGAACCACAACCGTGCAAGCACCCGGCGGAGGCGGGCGCGCCGTGGACGCCCGGCTCGTCACACGCAGCGGTGCGACCGGTCACGTGGACATGGTTGCCGGGCTCGAAGGCGGCGAGGTGCACGTGGGCGACGAGGCCGCGGCGGCACCGTTCCGGCGCTGCGCGGGACGCGCCGAGCAGACCGGCGCAGGGCCGGCCGTGTGGCTCGCCGACTCGGTCGCCGAGAGCGCCGGCGTCTGTCCGGGAGACGAGGTCGTGCTCGGGGCTGCGGCACCGGCGCGCGTGGAGGGCGTATACCGCAACCTGCGCACGGTCGCGCCCGACCCCTTCTGGGACCTGCTGGCTCCCGAATACGAGCCCGAAGGCACCCCCGCGTTCGCGCTCACCGACCTGCGCACGTTCGCCGCCCTGAGCGGGCACCTCGGAGGAGAAGGACTGTTCCGGTGGGAGCTCCCGGTGCAGGGGGAGGGGCTGAGCCTCGAGGGAGCACAGGATGCGGAGAAAGACCTGCGTACGCTGATACGCGATATCCGGGCCGGGCGCGGCGAGCTCGGCGCGTTGTTCCCGGAGCGGGCCGCCGACAGCCTGCTGCTCGATATCGGGCGCAACGTCGAGCACAGTGTCGAGCGCGCTCGCACCCCCGTGACTTTCCTCGCGCTCGGCGGGACCCTCCTCGCGCTCGGCGTCACCGCGGCCGCCGGCGTCTACGGGCTCCAGCGACGCCGCGTCGAGTACGGGTTGCTGCTCACCAGGGGTGTGAGCCCGACGGTGCTCGGGGCGCGGGCGTCGCTCGAGGCGCTGCTCCCCTCCCTCGGGGGCGGAGTCGTCGGCTGGGGGCTGTGCGCCTTGCTCGTGAAAGCCCTCGGGCCCAGCGCCGTGCTCGGAGGCGGCGCGCTCCGTGCTGCGCTGGCGATCGTCGCACCTGCCGTGGTGCTCGGCGTTGTGCTCCTCGGCGTCGCGACGGCCGCTGCGCTCGATACCGGTTCGGGCACGCGCGCCACGACGCTGCGCTCGGCGCTGGCCGCCATCCCCTGGGACGTCGCTCTCGTGGCGCTGGCGATCGCAACGCTGCGCCGACTGAGAGATGCGCCGGCCGGGGCCGCCGGATCCGCCACCGCTCCCGTCGCCGTCGACATCCTCGTGTTCGCGCTTCCGTTCATGTTGGTCGCCGGCGCGTCCGGCGTCGCGACGAGGGCGCTGCGCCGCGTTCTTCCGCGGCTCCGCAGTGCAGGCACCGACATGCCGACGCCACTGTTGCTTGCGGCGCGCCGTCTCGCGGCGGCCTCCGGCATCGCGCTTACGCTTGTGGCGCTGGCGGCCGTCTCGGTCGGGGTCTTCGTCTACGCCGGCGCCCTTGCGGCGTCGGGGCGCGCCACCGTGGCGGCTAAGGCGCTCACTATCATCGGGAGCGACGTCGCCGTGCCGATGCCTCCCAGTCCCACGATCCCCGAAGGGCTCGACCTCCCCGCGACCTTGGTCACAAAGGTCCCCAGCGCACGTCTCAAGCCGTCGCTGATCGGGGTCGACGTCCTTGCGATCGATCCCGCGACCTTCGCCGACGCCGCGTTCTGGGACGGCAGCTTCGCCTCCGAGAGCCTCCAGGAACTCGTGCAGCGCGTCTCTTGGAGGCCCCAGGACGGCGACGCCGTTCCGGCCATCGCGGTGGGCGGCCGCGTTCCGAGGCGGCCGACGCTCGACCATGCAGGCTCGTCGAGCGCGCTGGAGATCGTCGCCACGGCTCGCTCGTGGCCCGGCTTCCTTGCCACCAGGCCGCTGATCGTCCTCTCTCAGAGGGCTCTACTGGCGCCCGCGAGGCAGCAGGGCGGGACCAGCCTCGCGGGCGCCAGTGCGAGGGCCGAGCTGTGGGTCGACGGCGACCCCGAGCGGGTGCTGCGGGTGCTCGGCGGCGCGGGTCTCTCCGTGGGACCGGCGCTTACGGTCACCGACGTGCTCGATGCCCCCTCGCTGCTGTCGACGACGTGGTCGTTCGGCTTCTTGCAGGCACTGGGCGGAGCGACCGGAGCGATGGCCCTCGTCGGGATGATCCTTTACCTCCAGGCCCGCCAGAGCGTGCGCGTCGTGGCCGGCGCCCTGGCCGCGCGTATGGGACTGGCGCGCCGCGCGCACGCCGTCGCCGTCGCCGTCGAGCTCGCCTCCATGCTCGCGGTCTCCTTCACACTTGGAACGGCGCTGTCCGTGCTCGCTGCCGACCTCGTGCTCGCGGAGATCGATCCGCTTCCGAGCGTGCCGCCCGCTCCGCTCCTGCGCCTGCCCCTGGGCGCCATCGCGCTGATCGGGGTGCTGGCGCTCCTTGCCGCCGCGGCCGGCGCTTGGTGGGTGCAACGCGCGGCTGCTCGGGCCGACGTAGCAGAGGTGCTGCGCGTTGCGAGCTGAGCTGGCGGCGAGCTGTAGCGACGTCGTGAAGATCTATCTCAGCGCGGCCGGCCACGTCAGGGCGCTCGACGCGGTCGACGCGGAGTTCCCCGAGCGTGCGGTCACGGCGGTCCTCGGCCCCTCGGGCAGCGGGAAGTCGTCGCTGCTGAAGATCCTCGCGGGACTCGAACGGGCGACCTCTGGTCAGGTGGAGGTCGGAGGTGCCTGGTTTTCCGGTCTTGGGCCCGGCGGGCTCCGGCGGGCGCGCCGCGCTCTGGTCGGCTACGTCTTCCAGCGCCCGTCCGACAACCTCATCTCGTACCTCACCGTCATCGAGCATCTCCGGCTCGCGGCGCGCCTCAGGTCCCGGGAGGGCGGCGGTGAGGTCGACGAGCTCCTCGAGGTTCTGGGGCTGGGACCGCGCGCGACGAGCCTGCCTCGCCACCTGTCCGGCGGCGAACAGCAGCGTGTGGCGTTCGCTCAAGCGGTGATCGGAGCGCCGGCGGTCGTCATCGCCGACGAGCCGACGGCGGAGCTCGACGGCCGCTCGGCTCGTGCCCTGGTAGACGTGATCGGCGACCTCGCTCGGCGGGGCAGCGCGATCATCGTTGCGACGCACGACGTTGCCGTCTCCCAGGGCGCCCAGCGCCGCATCGTCCTCGACCACGGCTCCGTGACGGAGGCGGGCAGGTGATGAAGGCGCGCCGTGAGGGAGGGGCGCCGTGACCTCGACGGCGCTCGTGGAGACGCTTGGGCTCGTCAAGTCCTATCGGCGGGGGCCGGAGACCGTGCATGCCCTCGTCGACGTGAGCTTCTCGCTGAGGCCCGCAGAGCTCGTCGCGCTGGTGGGCCCGTCCGGCTCCGGAAAGACGACCTTGCTCAACGTCATGGCGGGATGGGAGGTCGCCGACTCCGGCTCGCTGCTGTGGGAGGGGGGCTCGTTCGACCCCGCAAGGCTGCCGTGGAGCGACCTCGCGGTGGTTCCGCAGCGCCTCGGTCTGCTCGACGAGCTGAGCCTGGCAGAGAACGTCGGGCTCCCTCTGCGCCTCGGGGCGCAAGGGGTCGACCCCCTGCGGGCGAACGAGCTGCTCCGGCAGCTCGGGCTGATCGAGCTTGGGCAGCGCCGCCCCAGCGAGACATCCCTCGGAGAGCAGCAGCGCACCGCTCTGGCGCGCGCCCTCGTCCTGACGCCTCGGCTGCTGCTCGCCGACGAGCCCGTGGGGCACCAGGACGAGGCCTCGGCGGAGCGGGTCTTCGCGGCGCTGCAAGACGCGACCGCCCGCGGGACGTGCTGCCTCGTTGCGACCCACAGCCGGGCCACCCTGCGCTTCTGCGACCGGGCCCTGCGAGTGGACGACGGGCGGGTCGAGCCCCTGCCGCTTGCCACGCCGCGGCGGGGTCCGGGACGCTTCCTAGAAGGGGATCTCGATCGGGCGCGCGAGGTCTAGATAGAGCACGGCGAGAACACAGAGTGTCTGGCGGAGCCCTACAGCGCGGCGGCCTAAGCCCTCCGCTTCGTGCTGTGATTGTAGGGAGGCATTCGCCCACGGGCGGCCCTCCGCGCCTTCGTGGAAACCATCACGGCTCGTCTGTCCACGCGCCATGTCACTCGTACAGTGGTCCTGTAGCATGCGTGGGGGGATGAGGGAATGGTGATGGTGAGATACGCCTTTCGTAGCGTGATCTGTGCAGCGATGGTCTTGCTGCTGCTGCTGGTTCTCGTCGCCCTGCCGCCCGAAAGCGAGGTTCCGGCGCGCAGCGCAGATGCACCGGTCCCAAACATCTTGGTCATCCTGACCGATGATCAAACCGTTCAGGAACTCAACGGAAAGGCCATGCCCTACGTCTCGAGCCAGCCGGAAGGCCATTGGGTGCGTTTCCCCAACTCATTCGTAAACACGCCGCTTTGTTGCCCTGCCCGGGCCACGATCCTGAGCGGCCAGTATGCGCATCACACCGGAGTCCAGAACAACCATCAGGGCAACCGATTCGACGACTCCGCCACGGTGGCGACGTGGCTCGACGCAGCGGGATACGAGACGGCGCTCGTGGGTAAGTACCTCAACAGCTATCCGTTCAACCGAGGGGAAACCTACATCCCTCCCGCGTGGGACTTTTGGGCGGCATTCAAGAGCACGGCCGGCTACTATGACTACACGCTCAATGACAACGGGACGCTCGTGTCCTACGGATCTAAAGGATCGGACTATTCGACGGACGTTCTCAGGGACAAGGCCCTGACGTTCATGCGAGGGGCCGCGAAACCGTTCTTCCTTTACTTCGCGCCGTACGCTGCACATGAGCCTGTCATCCCCGCGCCCAAGTATGCATCTAAGTTTGCGGGCCTCGAGATGCCTCGGAGCCCGAACTTCAACGAGGCGGATGTGTCGGATAAGCCGGAATGGATCAGCTCCAAGCCCCTTTTGACCGAGCGTCAGCAGCAGAACAACGACGAAGATCGGCGCGATCAGTATAGAACCCTGCGTTCCGTGGACGATGCGACGAAAGCCTTCTTTGCCGAACTCAGCAGTCAGGGCATCCTCGACGAGACGGTCGTGATC
The DNA here is from genome assembly GCA_046262355.1 of Actinomycetota bacterium. Lineage (GTDB taxonomy): Bacteria > Actinomycetota > CADDZG01 > CADDZG01 > WHSQ01 > DATADD01. The sequence goes on from JBHEMX010000066.1 coordinate 72,913, forward strand.
TTCATGTCGGACAACGGTCACACCTTGGGCGAGCACCGAACCCACGTGAAGCCCTGCGAGTACGAGGAGTGTCAGGCCGTTCCTCTTCGCATACGCGATCCCCTGGTTGCGGCCGGAAAGGTATCTCAACTGGTCAGCAACGTCGACATAGCCTCGACGCTGACGGATCTCGCCGGCACGAGCCCCACGATCGCCCAGGACGGGAGCAGCCTTCTGCCGCTGTTACGGGGCACAGCCACGAGTTGGCGTACGGGAGTCCTGCTGGAGTGGCTGGGAGAGACCGTGGAAGGCAAGGAAAGTGCGGCGCCACCTTATTGGGGCATCAGAACCAGCCGCTACAAGTACGTCGAGCTCGACACGGGCGAGAAGGAGCTGTACGACCTCTCGGTCGATCCGTATGAGCTCCAGAACGTTGCAGGCGACGCTTCTTATGCTGCGGTGCAGGACGATCTCGCCGCCCGGCTGGAGAACCTGAAGCAATAGAGCGATGCGGGCGTGAGCCGCTGGGCAACGATCACAATTCGGCCAGGATCAACAACAGGACAAGACCCGGCTGAGTATTTCCAGCGCAGATCAAAGGTGAAGCGGTCCACCGCCTCTCGGTCCGAGCAGCCCTCGTTCGCTGGAGCACCATCACCGTGGCCACGATCGACGGCGGGATCGAGCGCCGCCCCCGGGTCGTGAAGAGGTCCTCGAACATCTCATCGGGAAAGAGCTGGTCGCGCTCGCGATGAAGCAGCGCATAGATGGACGCGGGGTCGACCGCGTCATCGCAGAAGCGCTTGGCGTCGTCCAAGAGATCAGTCTGCCGCTCCCCCAGGCCAAGGGTCACAGCGAGTCCTCCGAGAAGAAGAATTACCGTCGTGTAATCCTCTCAAGCCCCGGCTCGGATCGCGAGCATTGATGGCGAGAAAAGCACCACCCTTCTAGAAGGGGATCTCGATCGGGCGCGCGAGGTCTAGATAGAGCACGGCGAGGAACAGCAGCACGAAGAACGAGATGACGGCCGCAGCGATCGGGATGAGCTTGCGCAGGTCGACCGTTCTCTTCGTGACGGCCTCGTAGGCGACCACCGCGAGATGCCCACCGTCGAGCGGAGGCAGCGGCAGCAGGTTCAAGATCCCGATGCCGATCGTGAGACCCGAGAGGAGCAGGATGAAGTTCAGGTAATCGCCGGCCGCGACGGTAGCTCCGGCGACGCGCCCGGCGCCCACGAGGCCCACGGCTCCCTCGTCGGGGGCACGTTGACCCTCGTCGGTGATCGCCTCCACGAGGCTTCCGTCGAAGATCTGCGTGAAGAGCGCTCCGATGCTCTTGACGGCTCCTTGCGTGAGGCGCCCGGTGATGCCCCCGGCGCCCCCGATCGCGCCGAGGAAGCTCTCGGTCTCGTAGGCCTGCTCCGGCGAGACCCCCAGGAAGCCGACGGTTGACCGGCCCGGCTTCGCCTCCGGAAGCTCGGCGCGCGTCGGCGCGAAGTCGATGGGCCGGCCGCGCGCGTTGTACAGCGCCCACCACAGCTCGGTCGTGACCTCGCGCGCCTCGCCCGCGCGCGCCACCGTGAACGTGACCTCGTCACCGCCGTGCGTGCGGATGTAGCCGCGGATCTCGGCCCACGACTCCGTGGTGCGTCCCCCCACGCCGACTATGCGATCGCCGGGCTCGAGTCCCGCCTCGGACGCGGGCGACGAACCCTGTACCGCATAGAGCTGGTTGCTGCCTTCGTTCGACGGAAGACCGATGAACATGAGGGTCGGCACAAGCACGACGAACACCAAGATCCAGTGCGTAGCGGAGCCCGCCACGAGCACGAGCGCGCGCTGCCAGCGCGGCTTGTTGGGATAAGAGCGCGCTCGATCCTCTTCGGGAACCTCTTCGTAGGGGTTCATGCCGGTGATCTTCACGAAGCCGCCGAGCGGCAGCGCCTTGATCCCGTACTCCGTCTCGCCCTTGTGGAAGGACCACAGCGTCGGTCCGAAGCCGACGAAGAACTTCGTCGCCTGGAAGCCGAAAGCCTTCGCCACGAGGAAGTGACCTGATTCATGGACCATCACGACGCCGAGGATCGCTACGACGAACAACCACACACCCATCCCGCTACCCGCCCTCTACCGCGATGGATGCGAGCTTGGCATCTACCAGGTCCATCGTCCGTCTCGCCTCGCACCGCGCCCACAGATCTGCCTCCATCACCTCGCCGAGGGCGGGCTCGGCGATCCCGTGATGCCGGTTCAGAACCTCCTCGACGATGCGCGCGATGTCCACGAAGGGCACGGTTCCCGCAAGGAACGCGCTTACCGCCTCCTCGTTGGCCGCGTTCAGCACGGCCGGATGCGTGCCTCCCGCGCGGCCCGCGGCGTAGGCGAGTGCGACCGCAGGCCACCGTTGCTCGTCCAGGGGTTCGAACTCGAGCTTGACCGGCGACGTGAAGTCGATGCGGGAGGCGAGCGACGGAGAACGCATCGGTGCATCCAGCGCGGCCTGTATCGGAATGCGCATGTCGGCGACGGCGGCCTGCATCAACACGGAGCCATCGCAAAGTTCGACCATCCCGTGTACGACGCTTTGCGGATGAACGACGACACCGATGTCGTCGTAGGAGAAGCCGAACAGGTGGTGCGCCTCTATGACCTCCAGTCCCTTGTTCATCATCGATGCACTGTCAACGGTGATCTTCGGACCCATGTTCCACGTGGGGTGCGCCAACGCCTCGGCGGGCATGACGGAACGCAGATCGGAGCGCGTACGGAAAGGGCCACCCGATGCAGTCAGGACGATCCGTCTCACCGACGCTCGGTCGCGACCCTCGAGGCACTGCGCGACCGCAGCATGCTCAGAATCGACGGGAACGATCGAGCCGCCTCCTTGGAGCGCGGCGGCGCGGCATAGCTCGCCGCCCGCAACCATGCTCTCCTTGTTGGCCAGCGCAAGAACCTTTCCTGCATGCAGGGCCGCGACGGACGCGCGCAAGCCCGCCGCTCCCACCACGGCGTTCAGCACAACATCCACCTCATCGAGCGCGGCAAGGCGCGCTGCGGCTTCATCCCCGAGTCCGATGGCGCGCGCTGCGAACTCGTCGCCGAGGGCGCTCAGCCCGGCTTGATCCGTGTTCGCGGCGAGCGCCACGATCTCGAAGCGCTCGGGATGTGCGCGCACTACCTCGATCGCTTGGCGTCCTATGGAGCCCGTGCATCCGAGGATCGCTATGCGCCGCTTGCTCGTTGTGGTCATCATGAGATTGTCACACCTCTCGGCGGCTAACCCGGCCGGTTTGTCCTGCGCCCGCCGAGTCGCCCGCGCGTTTGTCCTGCGCGCCCGCCGAGCCGGCCGCGCGTTTGTCTCCCTTCCTCGCACTCAGGCGGCGAACAACCTCAGATAGATGAGGACGAGCGGAGCGCAGAAGATCATCGCGTCGAGGCGGTCCAGGAAACCGCCGTGTCCCGGCAACCACCTCCCGGAGTCCTTTAGCTCGAGCTCCCTCTTCACGAGAGACTCTGCAAGATCTCCTACCGGTGCCGCGAGGCCGATGACGAGCCCCATCCCGGCGCCCTGGAGCCACTCCAGTCCGGTCGGCAAAACGCCGCCCGCGGCTCCGCCCAGCACGGCAACGACGAGTCCGGCGGCGAAGCCCTCCCACGACTTGCCCGGTGAGATGGAAGGCGCCATCTTGTGCCGCCCGAAGAGGAAGCCCGCGATGAACGCCGTGGTGTCGTCGAGAGCGACCACTACGATGAAGGCGATCAACAGCGAACTGCCGTCCGGTTCGAGATGCAGGATGTAGGTCGCCGCGGCGCCTCCTCCCCCTATCCAGGCCACCGAGAGAAGCGTCCACGCAGCGTCGCTCGCGGGCGTAGCACCGCGGCCGGGTCGCAGCGCGAGCAGCAACGAGCCCGCCGCGGTCGCGGCCACCGCCACGACGATGAGCGAAGTCCTCTGAGAGTAGGCGGCGAAGAGCAGCGCGCTCGCGCACACGAGTCCCCACGCCACAACCGGCCGGCGCCCGCCGGCCCGCAGCGCGCCGAGCAGCTCGGCGAGGGCGGCGAGAACCACGACGCACACAAGCAGGAAGAAGGGGAAGCTTCCGAGACGGTAGGCCACGGCAACGAGCACCAGTAGCGCGCCGGCGCTGGCCGCCGCCTGCAACAGAGAGCGGCCCATACGCGGCGCTCGTCTCACGCGCGACGCACCACCGTCATCGCCCGCTCCGGCTTCCGGCGCGCCGGCCATGATCTCTCGTCCCTCAGTGGTGCGCTCGGTGGAGCGTCAGACCCCTGACAGCTCTCGTTCCTTGCGCTGCAGATTCTCGTCGACCTCGGCGACGTAGCGATCCGTGAGCTTCTGCAGTTGCCCCTCGGCGCCGCGCTCCTCATCCTGCGGGAGCGTGCCATCCTTGCGCATCTTCTCGAGAGCCTGCTTCGCGTGGCGTCGCACGCCTCTTATCGCGACCCGTCCTTCCTCGGCACGCACGTGCGCAACCTTGACGAGCTCCTTGCGTCGTTCCTCGTTGAGCTCGGGGAACACGAGGCGGATGACCTGACCGTCGTTGTTCGGAGTGATGCCGAGGTCCGATGCGAGGATCGCCTTCTCGATGGCGCTGAGCGAGTTCGGATCGTAGGGAGAGATGATCAGCATGCGCGGCTCGGGCACGGAGAGGTTGGCTATCTGGTTCACCGGCGTCTTCGTCCCGTAGTAATCGACGCCCACCCGGTTGAGCAGCGTGGGCGAAGCACGACCGGTTCTGATGTTGGACAGCTCCTCCCGATTGACGGAGACGGCGCGGCGCATCTTGTCCTCGGCGTCGCGCAGCACCTCGCTCTTGTTCTCGGCCACGGGCCTCTCCTCTCAGGCGGTCGCCTCTGAGTGCACCAGCGTGCCGACCTCTTCCCCGGACAGGATCCGCACCAGGTTGCCGGCCTTCATGTTGAACACGATGATGGGCAGCCCGTTGTCCATGCACAACGAGATCGCGGTCGAATCCATCACCTTGAGACCGCGCTGGAGGACCTCGATGTAGTCGACCGAATCGAAGAAGCGAGCGTCGGGGTTGAGGAGCGGGTCGGAGTCATAGACCCCATCCACGTGGGTCGCCTTGAGGATCGCATCCGCACCCATCTCTAGCGCGCGCAACGCGGCCGTGGTGTCGGTCGAGAAGTAGGGGTTTCCGGTTCCTCCGGCAAAGATGACGACGCGCTCCTTCTCGAGGTGGCGGATCGCCCTTCGTCTTATGTAGGGCTCGGCAAGCTCCTGCATCCAGATCGCCGTCTGCACGCGCGTCTGCACTCCCTCCTTCTCCAGAGCGTCCTGCAGCGCGAGCGCGTTGATCACTGTCGCCAGCATCCCCATATAGTCGGCCGTCGTCCTGTCGGTGCCCTGAGCCGATGCGGACAGTCCCCGGATGATGTTGCCGCCGCCGACCACGATCCCGAGTGCAATGCCCATGTTCTTCGCCTCGGCAACCTGGCGCGCGATCGAGGCAACGACGCGTGGATCGATGCCGAAGCCGTGCTCTTCGACGGCGAACGCCTCGCCGGAAAGCTTGAGCAGGACCTTCGAGTATCTCGGCGTCGATCCGGAGGGATCCACTGCCTCCTAGGCCCCTCTCTCCTCGCCGACGCGGATGCGGCAGAAGCGTCCGATCGAGATGTTCTCTCCCATCGACGCCTTCGCGTCGTCGATCAGTACGGCGATCGACTTGGACTTGTCCTGGATCCACTCCTGCTCGAGCAGAACGTTGGTCTTGTAGAACGCCTCGAGCTTGCCGGTCACGATCTTCTCGACCACCTGCTCCGGCTTGCCGGAGTCCTTCGCCTGCTTCGCGTAGATGGATGACTCTTCGTCGATAATGGCCTGCGGCACCTCCTCGCGCCTCGTCCAGGAAGGATCCGAGAACGAGATGTGCATCGAGATGTCCTTGGCCAGTCTCTCGAAGCCCTCGGTCTTGGCGACGAAGTCAGTCTCGCAGTTGAGCTCGAGGAGGACACCGAGCTTCGGAGGGTAGTTGGGATCCGGCTTGTGCATGTATGCGTAGACGACGCCCTCGCTCGTGGCGCGACCGGTCCTCTTAGCCGCATCCGCGAGGCCCTTCTCGCGCAGGATCCGCTTGGCGCCGTCGAGGTCGCCGCCGGCCTCCTCGAGCGCCTTCTTGCAGTCCATCATCCCGGCGCCGGTCGCGTCCCTGAGCGCCTTCACGTCGCGCGCGCTTATCTCAGCCATGCTCGTCTCCGTTCCTATGTGCAGATCGTCGTGCTCACCGGCCTGCTTGCCCACCCGAGGTCGTCTCCTGCGGCGCCGGCGCATCTTCCGCTCGTTCCCGCTCGGCTTCCTCCTCGGCTTCGAGCTGCAGCTCCCATTCGGCCTTAGGCTGAGATTCAGCGGTCGGGAGGACCTCCGCCGGTTCCTTGGCCACCTGCATCCCCGCGGCTGCGCCCTCGGCGCTGTCGGGACGCATCGACTTGCCCTCGATCACCGCGTCGGCCACGATGCGCGTGAGTAGCGCCCCCGAGCGGATCGCGTCGTCGTTGCCCGGGATGCCGAAGTCGACCTCCTCGGGATCGCAGTTCGTGTCCAGCACCGCCACGATGGGGATGCCCAGCTTGCGAGCTTCCCGGACTGCGATCTCTTCCTTCTTCGTATCCAAGATGTAGATCGCGTCCGGGAGGCGATCGAGGTCTCGGATGCCGCTGAGGTTGCGCCGGAGCTTGTCGTACTCGTGCCGGATGCGCAGGCCTTCCTTCTTCGGCAGCCCGTCAAGGGCGCCGCTCGCGACCATCTCCTCGAGCTCACGCATGCGCTTGATGCGGTCGTGGATCGTGCGGAAGTTGGTCAGCATCCCGCCCAACCAGCGGAAGTTGACATAGGGGCTGCCGGCGCGCTGGGCCTCTTTCTCGAGCACGTCTTGGAGCTGGCGCTTGGTCGCCACGAACAGGACCGTCCCACCGGCCGCGACGCGGTCTCGGATGAACGTGTAGGACTTCTCGATCCCGGACATCGTCTGGTGGAGATCCAGGATGTAGATCCCGTTGCGCTCGGTGAAGATGAAGCGCTTCATCTTGGGGTTCCAGCGACGCGTCTGGTGGCCGAAGTGCACGCCGGCCTCTAGAAGCTGTCGCAGGGTCACGACAGGCATGGTGATTCACGCTCCTTCGGTTGTGCCGGGCGCGGCCCGGTCCCTCCACCCGTCAACCCGGGATCTCCCCCGGGACCGAAACTCCGACGTTGAGCACGCCGAAGGAAGGACGGATGTGTGTATTTGTGCTGCTCAGAAAGGCTAACACGGCCGGTTCGGGCAACGACTCTCGGCCGCGACCTCCCGACGGCGGCCGCGCTCAGTCCGTCCCGGCCCCCTCCGCGATCTTGCCTCGCAGGCCGAGCACGGCCTTCGTATGCATCTGGCAAATGCGCGACTCCGTGACCCCGAGCACCTGGCCAATCTCCGCGAGCGTGAGGCCCTCGTAGTAGTACAGCGTCACGACGATCTTCTCTCGCTCCGGAAGTCTGTTGATCGCCTCGGCAAGGATCGACTTCATCTCCTCCGCCTCGACCGTGTCCACCGGCCCGGCCGTCTTGGTGTCCTCGAGCGTCTCCACGAGCGACAGCTTGTCGCCCCTCTCGCCCTCCACGGACATGAGCTCGTCGAGCGCCACGAGCGAGACGGTCGAGAGCTGCGTGTAGATGTGGTTGAGCTCGTCGGTGGTGACGCTCATCTCCGCGGCGATCTCCGCGTCCGACGGCGGGCGCTTGAGCTTGTTCTCGAGGCTCGTATATGCCTTCTCGACCTCGCGCGCCTTGAAACGCACCGACCTCGGGACCCAATCGATCGCCCTCAGCTCGTCGATGATCGAGCCGCGTATACGGCTGATGGCGTAAGTCTCGAACTTGATGCCTCGGTCACGGTCGTACTTGTCGATCGCGTCGATCAGCCCGAAGATGCCGTAGGAGACGAGGTCGGCCTGTTCGATGTTCGCCGGCAACCCCACCGCGACCCGGCCGGCGACGTACTTCACGAGAGGCGAGTAATGAAGGATGAGAAGGTCGCGCGCCTCGCTCGAACCACTCCCCTTGTAGTCGTCCCACGCCGACGTAAGGCTGTCGTCGTCCGCGGCCGCCTGGCGGCGCGCCGCCTCAGGCTCTTGGATGGCTCCGCTCATACACCGACCTCAGGCGCTCGTTGGATACGTGCGTGTAGATC